>CAYRBB010000040.1:0-24614 GCA_964422435.1 uncultured Sphingomonadaceae bacterium | reverse complement strand
GAAAGCGCCAAGCCGATGGAAGCCATCGACTCGATCAAGATCGTGCAGGTGGACGGGCTTACGCAGAAGTCGGGCGCTCCAGGTGCCACGAGTGCCGGTGGCGGCTCGGGAAACCTCGCCAATGATGCGGTGGCAGCGGCGCTGTCCTACCGTGCACAGGCTCCGGTTCTCGACGGGCTGATGAAGGAACTGGGTCTTGATGGCAGCTCGCTCGGCGCGCTGGTCGAAGGCGCAACCAAGAGCAATGGCGATCCGATTGCCGACCTCACCGATGTGGCAGACGGACCGACGCTCTTCACTCCGGAAGAGGAAAGTGACAAAGGCGCAGAAGCGGCCGAGTAATCAACGCTCACCACCGACAGGAAAGCCTCCGGTTCGCGCCGGGGGCTTTTTCTATTCCGGGTAGGTTATTGAAACTACTTCCCATTCTTTGCTGCCGCCGGGAAGGCTTACCACGCGCAAATCCCCCACCTCCGCGCCTTTGAGCGCCCGGGCCATAGGACTGGACCAGCCAAGTTGGCCTTTGCCCGCATCCTGCTCATGGTCGCCTACCAGCGTGACTGTGCGCTCCTCATCATCCTCGTCCGCGATGGTCACGGTCGCGCCGAAGAAGACACGGGCTTTGTCGGGTTGCTGGCTCGGCTCGACAACCTTGGAATGCTTCATCACTTTGGCGAGGAAGCTCAGCTCGCGGTCGATCTCGCGCATGCGCTTGCGACCGTAGATGTAATCGCCATTCTCGCTGCGGTCGCCATTGCCCGCGGCCCAGCTGACGATCTCGACGATCTCGGGCCGTTCGGTGCCGAGCAGATGATCGTACCGCGCCTTCAGCGCAGCAAGGCCTGCGGGGGTGATGGGATTGGTCCTGTCCGGCATCACTCGCCCCTTGCGAAGGCCAATGCTGGCTGCAGCCAGGCAGGATGGGGCCCGTAGATCAGCCCGTGTTCAAGGCCGGTTTCAGTCACGATTTCTTTGTACGAGTGCAGGCTTGGCGACCCTTCGGCGACACCGTCGCATGATCCGGCGATTTGTGTGTCACTGCTGTCCCGAATGGCTAGCACATCGCCATGAAATTGCGCTTCACCGGCGAGCATGGTCTCCACCACACCATCGGAACAACCCGCCAGCAGCACGTAGCGCATCCGCGGACCGGTCATCTGGTTGGATACGAGGCTGGCTATATATGCACCCTTTGACGCGCCTACGATGGTGATGTTTTCCGGCGGGACGCCTCGGTCGAGAATTTCGGAGATCAGTTCGATCACGTCCGATGCAGATGCGTCGGGATCGGCTCCGGCTTCGCGAAGCGGCGCATCAACTTCGAAACCGGCTTCTTCGAACGCCCGCACAATCTTGTCAAAACGATATTCGCCGTAGCGTTCGCTAACCGCCGGTAGCCCCTGATCCTCGACAATCTGACCGTGCAGATAGATGATATGGCGCGTTTGCATGTCCGGTTCTTGCGGACCGCCCGGCACACAGGCCGAGAGGGCAATCGCAAGGCTCGCGAGCAACGCCCCCCGCATACTCACCGCAGAAAATCATTCACCATACGGCTCCGGCCCATGCTCGCGCGGTCGGGATAGAGCTGTTCGTAAACGACAGCGTTCTCGATCACACGTTGCACGTAGTTCTTCGTTTCAAAGAACCCGATTTCCTCGATCCAGCGAAGCCAGTCGCCGGTCTGGCGCGGGTCACCGTTTTCCCGCAGCCACCGGTTCACATTGCCGGGGCCGGCATTGTAGGCGGCAATGGCGAGAGGGTAACTGCCATCATAATAAGCGATCAGCCGCTCGATGTGGTTCGAGCCCAAGCGCATCGCATATTGCGGATCGTTGATCAGCGCGCTGGCCGAATATTGCACGCCTGCCCGGCGAGCCTCTTCCTGCGCGGTGGCTGGCATGAACTGCATGATTCCGCGCGCGCCGGCGTGGCTGATGGCGTTTTCGGCAAACTGGCTTTCCTGCCGTGCGATGGCGTGGATGAGCGTCCAATTGGCGCCGGACGGGGTCTGCAGCGTCGGGAAACCAGTCCGCGTGAAACCCTCGTGACCGTCCGCCGCGGCGGCATCGGCGAGGTTCACCGCGAGATCACGGCGACCGATGTCGCGCGCCAGTTCGGCAACGAGAATGTGCTCGCTCATCGTTTCGGCCTGGTCGGCAATGCTGCGATAGAAGCGGATACCGGTCGACCATGGTGCATCGCGCGCAACTTCGGCGGTGGCTTGAGCAATCGGCGAAGAGAGAAAGGCGCGGCGTTCCTCATTGGTCGGCGCGCCCTGCGGCGCTTCCGCATAGGGGGGAATGTCGCGGCCAAGGCGCTGCAGGGCGAGCAAGCCATAGTACCGGTCATGATACTGGGCGGCCATTTCATAATGGCGGTTCGCTTCAGCAGTCATGCCGGCCTGGCGGTACGCCTCACCCGCCCAGAAGAAGCCCTTGGAGCGGGTCTGGCTGGTGCGCGCGGCGGCGCCATACTGGTAGAACAGCGGCGCGGCAGAGCGGCCATCGCCGAGATGCCACAGTGCATTCGTTCCGCCTGCCCACATAAGCGAGGTGTAATCGTCACGCAGCCGGTATTCCATGCCGGAAATGTCTTCGCCCTCGGCGAAAGCTTCCAATGCCCGCGCAGCAACACGCGGCGTATCGGGGCGGCTGGCAGCACGGCCCACGGCGAGCAGTTCGGTGATCCACAGCGTGCGGTCGAAGGGCAATTCGGCAAGCGGCGGGCTGTCGACGATCAGCCGGACCGCAGCACCTGGGCTGCCTTCCAGCCGCAGCTCGCGGCTGCGATTGTAGAGATAGCCGGGATCGCTTGTAGCACCGGCGATTGAGGTCGCACCATCCCCGCCCTGCAGGATTTCCAGCCGGGTCGCGAACAGCGGACGCTTGGCGGCGGAAGTGCGACCGAGCTGGCGCGCTGCGGCATCGGGCTCGCGTTGCCACAGCAGGGCGTTCATGCGCGCATCGTTGTCTTCTTGCGAGAATTGGTTGCCGAAATTGGCGAAGATGGAGGCTTCGGCGGTCGGGCTCATTTCGCCGCCACGCCACGCTTCCAGCGCCCAGCGCTGTGCAATGCCGCGGTCGCGACCCATCATTGCCAGAGCGTAATGCGCCTTGGCATAATTGGTCACCGGATCATTGGCAGCGAAGAAATCGAGCAGCAATTGCGGATCGACGAACTCTTCACGCAAACGGCGCTCGGCGCGGGCGCGCAAGGTGGTTTCGTCCGGAAAGCCCGGGTTCTCGATGAGGAAGTTCGCGTAGGTCGTAAACGGGAGTTGTGCCTGCCGGTCTTCCCACAAAAGCTCCCACCGCTGGATCTGCGGAGCCATTGGTCCGGGCCCTTCCGCCACGAGATTCGCGCGGTTGCGATCCCATTCGGCGGCGTCCTGAGCATTCAGCGTGGCGGGGGTGGCGAGGGCGGCCACGGCGGTCATGGAGAGGAGTGTTTTGCGAAGCATGCTGGACATTGTGCGTGGCCTCTCCTTATCAGGCCATGAATGAAGTGCTCTAACCACGTGAGGAGCGGCGAATTTATGTTCTCGGGATCGATACCTGCGCTGGCCACCCCGTTCAAGGACGGCGCATTCGATGAAGACGCCTATCGGCTATTTATCGACTGGCAAATAGACAATGGAACCAGTGGTTTGGTTCCCTGCGGCACGACAGGCGAGAGTGCAACACTGGACAATGACGAGCATCACAAGGTGATTGCTGTTTGCGCCGAACAGTCGGCGGGCCGCGTGCCCGTAATCGCGGGCGCGGGCAGCAACGATACGCAGACTGCATTGTGGCACTGCAAGGAAGCGCAAATCGCGGGCGCAGACGCGCTGCTGCTGGTCGCGCCATATTATAACCGCCCGAGCCAGGAAGGGCTGCTCGCGCATTTCAGCTATCTCGCCGAGCGCACCGACCTGCCCATCGTGCTGTACAACGTGCCGGGCCGCACCGTGACCGATATCAAGCCCGAAACGGTGGTCGAGCTGCACCGTCGCTTCCCCGAGAAGATCGTGGCGCTCAAGGATGCCAGCGGAGACCTCTCGCGTGTCGTCACCCATCGCATGGGGGCGGGGCCGGACTTCTGCCAGCTGTCGGGCGACGATCCGCTCGTGCTGGCGGGATACGCGATGGGGCAAGTCGGCTGCATTTCGGTGACCGCGAACGTCGCGCCCAAGCTGTGCGCCGATTTCCACTCTGCGGCGGCAATCGGAGACTTCGCAACCGCGCGAGCGCTCAACGTAAAACTCTACCCGCTCCACGCCGCAATGTTTGCCGATGCCTCACCCGCCCCGGCAAAATACGCGCTGAGCAAGCTGTTCGACTGGTTCGCGCCCGATGTTCGGCTGCCGATTGCGCCGTGTTCGGATGTGGCGAAAAAAGCGGTGGACGAGGCGATGGAAAGCGCAGGAGTTACAGTATGATGAAGTTGAAAGTTCTCAGCGCTGCGAGCTTTCTCGCGCTCGCCTCCTGCTCAACGATGCCCAATGTTGCGCAGCCCACGCTGGACGAGCTCGCGCGGCAGTATCTCGCGGTGCAGCTGGCGATTGGCGAGAAGGATCCCGGCTATGTCGATGCCTATTACGGGCCCGAAGAACTCGCGACGGCCGCCTCTGCCAATGATGACGAGACCACGCTGCCGATGTTGCAGGCGCGCGTCACGGCGCTCGATGCGACGCTGGGCCTGATACGTACCGAGCCGGGCGGGGTTGAGGCCGAGCGGGTGCGGTACCTGCGCGCCATGCTCAATTCCGCCAAGGTTCGCCTGCGCATGCTGCGCGGCGAAGCGATCCCGTTCCAGGACGAAGCCGAGGGGCTGTTCGGCGTGCGGCCCGCACTGATAGACCTCGCCACGCTCGAACCGGTGCTCGCACGGATCGAGGAACTGGTGCCCGGCGATGCAAGCGATGGCCCACTTCACGAGCGGGTGAACGCCTTCCGCGACCGTTTCATCATCCCCGAAGATCGCATGCGCGCGGTGATCGACACGGCTGTCGCCGAGTGTCGGGCGCGTACGCTGCCGCATATCCCCATGCCGGAGGGCGAGGGCTTCACGCTCAGCCTCGTCAATGACAAGCCATGGAGCGGGTTCAATTACTACCAGGGCGATTACCAGTCTGTGATCGAGATCAATACCGATCTGCCGATGCGGCTGGATCGCGCAGTCGATATCGGTTGCCACGAGGCCTACCCCGGTCACCATGTCTATTCGACGCTGATCGAGCGGGACCGGGTAAATGCGATGGGGCAGATCGAATACACGCTGTTGCCGCTCTATTCGCCGCGCGCAATCATTTCGGAAGGCAGCGCCACCTACGGCACCAATCTCGCCTTCCCGGGTGACACGCAGCTCGATTACGAGCGCGACGTCCTCGCGCCGATGGCGGGTATCGATACGAGCGATCTCGACGAATACTATGCTCTGCGTGAAGCGACCGAAGACCTGTCCGGTGCCTATTACACCATCGCAGCAGGCTATCTCGACGGCACGATGACGCGCGAAGAGGCGATCGAGGCCAATATGCGCTACCGCCTGTTGAGCCGTGAGCGGGCCGAGCAGAACCTGCGTTTCATGGACACCTATCGCAGCTATGTGATCAATTACGGCCTTGGTTCGGAAATTGTCGGCAACCATGTCGAGGCAGGCGATGCCGACATCGCGACCCGGTGGGAGCGCTTTATCGGCATTCTCAATACGCCGACCCTGCCAGAGGATTTGATGTGATGAATGCCGCATTCCTGTTGCTTGCAAGCGCACTTGCCCTGTCCGCCTGCGCCATCCCGCAAACCATCACGCCGCGCATCGCTCCCGCCTCGACCGATTTCGCCAATGCCCAGCGGGTCGAAGTAAGCCTGGACAGCTTCAGCTACTCACCGCAGACGATCAGCCTTGCAGCGAACCGTCCGGTTGTGCTGGTGCTAACGAATGTTTCCAGCGGCAGGCACGATTTCGCCGCGCCCGGCTTTTTTGCTGCGGCGCGCATCGCTGATTACGATGCCTCGGTCATCACGGACGGCAAGGTTGAGGTTGCCCCGGGAGACAGCGTGGAACTCCGCCTCATACCCACACAGGGCGGCTATGATCTCGAATGCACCCATTTCGGCCATTCGCTGCGCGGTATGACCGGCTCCATCGTTGTTCGGTAAGGGTTTGCCTTCGCCATTCGAGCGCCTACATGCCCAGCCCATGGCACGCCCCAAACCCGCAACTTTCGACAAGCAGAAAATCGTCGCTGAAAACCGCAAGGCGCGGTTCAACTACCATATTGAAGAGACGTTCGAGGCGGGTCTCGCTTTGCAGGGCACCGAGGTAAAGAGCTTGCGCGGCGGTGAAGGCTCCATTGCCGAAAGCTATGCCGAAGTGCGCGACGGCGAGGTCTTCTTGGTCAATGCCAACATTCCCGAATTCAGCCACGGCAACCGTCACAACCACGAGCCCAAGCGGCCGCGCAAACTGCTGCTGCACCGGCGCGAAGTGGACAAGATGTTCGGCGCGGTCGAGCGCAAGGGGATGACGCTTGTGCCTCTGTCGATCTATTTCAACGGGCGCGGTCGCGCGAAGGTAGAGCTGGCTCTGGCCAAGGGGAAGCAGGCACATGACAAGCGCCAGACCATGAAGGATCGCGACTGGAAACGGGACAAGGCGCGCATCATGAAAGAAAATTCATGACCCGCGCAACTGGCTGGCGCCGCGTTGAAGGGCAAAGTTGAAAAAATCTGCGTGCCGTTAAGCGACGGTTGTTAACTGCTCGTCTATCACCACCTTACGTAGAGGCGCGAAAGGTGTAGAGGCGCTCGCAGGAAACATGGTTAAAAAGGCGATCAGCTGGCTTTCGGCGCGCATGCCGAAAATGCCCCAGCGGGACGAGATGGCCCGCAACAAATATCTTGCGCCTATTGCCCATCGCTTCCTCCGCTCCGAATTGTGGCGGTTTACAAGGCGTTCGGTGCCGCGCGGTGCCGCACTCGGCCTGTTTGCCGCGTTCATTATCCCGGTTGGCCAGATCTTCCTCGCCGCCTTCTTGGCGCTCCCGGCACGTGCCAATGTGCCTGTCGCAGCTGTGATCACTTTCGTCACGAATCCGTTCACCGTGCCGTTCTGGCTGGTCGTGGCGAACAAGGTCGGCAATTTCACGCTCAAGGTTGATCCGGCCACTATGACGACCGCGAAGGAAGCGCTGGAGCAGGGCTGGTGGGTCGAATTCGGCTGGTGGCTGCAGACTGCCGGCGTTACCGCATTTGGCTTCGTGGTCCTGTCGGTCGTGACTGCCGCGCTCGGTTATCTGTTCGCCAGCTTCTTCTGGCGCTTCGTCGTTGCGCGCAAGTGGACACGGCGCCCCGCCAAGCGCAAATTCCTGCACAAGCGCTCGGCAAACACGCAGTAAAGGTCTGAAACCGCGATAAGCGGCGTTGCGGGAGAGCGCGTGCGCCCTTAAACCCACAACCATGAATCTCGCGGAAATACAGCAGTCCCGGCGCTTGGTGGACGGTCTTGCCGTGGCAGCTGCCGTGCTTGCCAGCGTGACGCTGGTGCAGTTCGCAACCGATAGTCTGACTGCAACGCTCGCTTATGCGGGCGGCCTTGTCGTGCTGGGTCTTGTCGCCTTTGTCGGCGGTCGCGTGCAGGCGCAGCGGCCGGCTGTCCATGGTGGAGAGGGGATCGACTGGTCCGTTACCGTGGCAGCGGTTGAGCAGCCTGACCTTGCTATCGCGATCACCGACCGGGCCAACCGGCTGGTCTGCGCCAATTCCGCGTTTGAGTTGTGGTTCGGATCGAACAACGGCCCGCCGAGCATTCCTGTAGACGGCACCAGCGCGGATCAGCTCAACAAAATGGCACGTGCCGCATGGCGCGATGGCAAGGCCGAAGTGGTGACCGTGGCAGACGAAACCAACAGCTGGACAGCAACCGCCACCCGCGCTGGGCGTAGCGATGATTACCTGATCTGGCGCTTCGCACCGGTCGTGCGAACCGAACCCATCGCTGCCATTGGCAAGCACATCACCGGCCTTTTCGGTCGCGTGCTCGGCGCGGCCGGCATTTCGGTTGCGCTTGTTTCACCGGACGGGATCATGCGTGCGGGCAACCCCGCATTGGCGCGGCGTGCGTTCGGAGACGAGAATGCGCGGATGGCCGGGCAGGAATTTGTTCAGCTCCTGCGATCAGACGAGCGTGAGCGGATTTATTTCGCCCGCGAAGGCAAGAAAGGCTCGCCGCAGACGCTGGTGCAGGTGCCGCTCGCCGATCCCGAAATGGCCGCGAGCGAGAAGGTGCCAGGCAGAGCAGTAGCGGAGTCACCTTCGTTGATGCTGTTGATCGATGCCGGCATTGGCATTGGTGGCTCGGGCGGAGAGGTGAAGGGCAGCCTGGCCGCGCAATTGCAGGCCCTGCTCGAACAATTGCCGCTGGGTCTTGCGACGACCGATCGGGACGGACATTTTCTCTTTGCCAACCCGGCGTTCCGCCGGGCAGCGGGCCTCGGCGATGGCGATCTGCCGCCCTATCCGAGCGATATGGTCGTGCCACGCGACAAGACTGCCATGTCCGACGCGGTGCGTCGGCATGGACAGGGGCCGGCGTCGAGCGGAGATATCGCGATTCGTCTGGGGCATGAGCCGGAAGAACCGGTCAGCATGGGGCTTGCCGGGATACGTGGGTTAGGGGAGGCTGCGGTGCTGCTCAGCCTGGCCGATACGACGGATGAAGTGCGGCTCAAGCGGCAAGTAGCGCAGGCGACCAAAATGCAGGCGGTGGGCCAGCTTGCGGGCGGCGTGGCGCATGATTTCAATAATGTGCTAACCGCGATTATTGGCTATTGCGACCTCATGCTGCTGCGCCACACGCCCGGGGACAGCGACTACGATGATATCCAGCAGATCAAGGCCAATTCCAACCGTGCCGCCAGCCTGACACGGCAATTGCTGGCATTCAGCCGCCAGCAGACCCTACAACCGGAAATCATCCAGCTGCCTGACATCATTTCCGAGGTGAGCCAGCTGCTTAAACGTCTGCTTGGCGCGAAGATCACGCTCAAGGTCCGGCATGACCGTAATCTGGGCCATGTTCGCGCCGATCCGCGACAGCTGGAGCAGGTAATTATCAATCTGGCGGTAAATGCCCGCGATGCCATTCAGGCCCATGGCGGCGGTGAAGGGGCAGCGGGCACACTCGCTTTTGCAACGCGCCGCGTGGAAGCGACGGATATTCGCCGCATGGGCAGTGAAATCATCCCTGCCGGGGACTATACCGTGCTGATCGCAGAAGACACGGGCGGTGGCATCCCGCAAGAAATTATCGGTAAGCTGTTCGAACCCTTCTTCACGACCAAGGAGCAGGGTAAAGGCACCGGCCTCGGTCTCTCCACCGTCTACGGTATCGTCAAGCAATCGGGCGGCTTTATCTTCGCCAGCAATGCCAAGGCGCCCGATGGTAGCATTAAGGGTGCACGCTTCACGATATACCTGCCGGTGCACCACGCGAGCGAGGAAGATCTGCGCAAGGTCGAAGTCGAAGTGGAGGCGCGGGATTGGTCCGGCGGAGGGACGATTCTGCTCGTCGAGGATGAAGACATGGTCCGCGCAGTCGCCGAACGGGCACTGGCGCGGCAAGGCTACACCATTATTACCGCCAGCGATGGTGATGAAGGGCTAGAAAAATTCATGGCAGATGAAGCCAAATTCGATCTTGTCCTTACCGATGTCGTAATGCCCAGCATGGACGGCCCGGCGATGGCCAAAGAGATACGGAAACGCCGCCCGCGGCTACCGATCCTGTTCATGTCGGGCTATGCCGAGGAACAGCTGCGCGGCGAGATCGACATCGAGAATATGCACTTCATCGCCAAGCCGTTTAGCGTCAGCCAGATCGGCGAGAAAGTAGGTGGTGTGTTGCGAAAGAACACCCGCAAATAGTGCCATCAACTGGCTGAAACAGCAGATTAATTTCTTTATTCAGCCGAAATACAGGTCAGGATACCTTATATCCTTGCATCTGTTTGAGAGGGGAGGGACATCCGTCATGATCACGCGTTTTCTGGCCGGTACACTGCTTGCATCGGCCGCCATCGCACTGCCTGCCAACGGCCCTGCCATTGCGCAGGATCCGGGCGGCGAGGAAACTGCGCAGGGGGATGTTTCCGTCACCATCTACCAAAACAATCAGGCGCTGGTGCAGGATATCCGCAATCTTGACATACGCCGCGGTACCAGCCGGATCGAATTTCCCGATGTCTCCGCGATGATCCGTCCGGAAACGCTAAGCTTCAGTGCTGATGGCACTTCCATCGTCGAGCAGAATTTCGATTTCGATCTGCTGACCCCGCAAAAGCTGATGGAAAAGGCGGTCGGCTCTACGGTGACCCTTGTCCGCACCAATCCTGCCACCGGCGCGGAAGTGCGCGAAAGGGCCGAAGTGCTCTCCGTCGTTGGCGGTGTCGTCGTGCGCATAGGGGACCGGGTCGAGGTGCTGCGCGATGACGGACTGCCTGTGCGCGTTGTCTTCGATGGCGTTCCGTCAAACCTGCGCGCGCGACCCACTCTGTCGGTCACGCTGCAAAGCTCGCAAGGCGGCCGCCGTCCGGCGCAGATTCGCTATCTTACGCCGGGCCTTGGCTGGAATTCGGATTATGTGGCGCTGTATGATGAGGCGGATGGCACGGTCGATATGCAGGGCTGGGTCACGCTTACCAATAATACCGGCACGACCTTCCAAAATGCCAATACGCTGCTGGTGGCGGGTACGCCCGGTAATGGTGGATATAACCAGAGCGGTCGACCGCGTCGCGACATCGTGCGCCCCGGTACCGAAACGGCGGACCGCGAGCGGCTCGGCGATTTCTATCTCTATCCGATCGAAGGCCGTACCACGATTGCCAATGCGCAGACCAAGCAGGTGAGCTTCCTCGATGTGCAGGGCGTGCCTGCGCGCCGCGTCTATTCCATCACTACGAACTGGCTGCAGAGCGACAACGACTTCCGCCCGGCGAGCTCTGCCATCAGCTTCAGTTCGACCGCTGAGGGTGGTCTTGGTGACGCGCTTCCGGCGGGTACCGTGCGTTTCTATCAGCGCGACAGCCAGGGCAACCCGCAATTCATCGGCGAAAATGGTATCGGTCACACGCCGATGGGCAGCGCGCTCAGCTTGCGCACAGGCGATGCTTTCGATGTTTTCATGCAGGCCGAGGTCGAAAACCGGCAGGTCATTTCCGGCCAGGAATATGAGCGCAGCCGCCGCTACCGCGTGTTCGAAAATGGCGAGTTGACCCGCGAAGTGCAGGTCGATTACTCGGTGGACTACTACCGCACCACCATGCGTTACACCTTCACTAATGCAAAGGATGAGCCGGTGACGGTGGAGATGACGCAGGGCGGTCTCGACCGAGGCTGGTGGGGCCGCGATTTCCGCGTGACGTCTGAGGACGTCGAAGGCGAACAGATCAATTTCGGCAACCGCCTCTATCGCGTCACCGTGCCCGCCAATGGCGAGCGCGTGGTGCGCGTCACTTATGAGAGCCGTTGGTAAGGGGAAGGGCGGTGCGCCTTTTCAACTACTTTCGTCATCCCCGCGAAGGTGGGGATCCAGTGAAGCATGTTGCCAAGCCATGCTGGATTCTCGCCTGCGCGGCAATGACGATGATGATGTTAAACCCCGCCCAAGCGCAGGACCGCGCGGTAGTTGAAGCATCCGCCCCGCAAGACCTTGCCGTGACTGTGTATCGCGATCCCAATCGCGCGCCGTGGCAACAGCTCAACCGCAACAATCCGCGCGGCTTTGCGATGATCAGCGAAACACGCACCGTTACCCTGCCGCCCGGTGAATCGACTATCCGGTTCGATGGCGTGTCGGAAGGCATGGTTGCCGTGTCCGCCATCGTCACCGGACTTCCCGGGGGAACGATCGAGAAGAACCGCAATGCCGACTTGCTGAGCCCCGCTGCGCTGGTGGACGGCACGCTGGGCAACCGCGTCACTATCACCCGCACCAATCCCGCGACGGGAGAGCCGGTGAGCGAGGATGCGATTGTTCGCACCCGCGCCGATGGCGGGCTCGTGTTGCAAACCGAGGATGGATACGAGGCGGTGCGCTGTTCGGGTCTGCCCGAGCGGCTAAGCTTCGATGGCTTGCCCGACGGGCTTTCCGCCAATCCGGTTTTCACCATCGACACGGCGAGCGAGAGCGGTGGCACATACACTGTGACGCTTTCCTACCTGTCCTGGGGTTTTGACTGGCAAGCGAATTACGTAGCCAGCGTGCAGGACGGTGGTGACACGGATGATATGCGCTTCGACCTGACCAGCTGGCTGACGATCCTTAACGATAACGGGCAAAGCTTTGCCAATGCGGAGCTGATGGCGGTGGCCGGGCGGCTCAATGTGGTCAGCAATTTCCAGCAGCTGGCCAATCCGCCGCGGGCCGAGCCTTTGCGTCTCAGCTGTTGGCCGCAAGGCAGTACGGCGGCGGGTTCGCCTGTGCCGAGTTACGAATATGCGGAAGGAGAGCCATCCGATGATCTGATCGTCGTGACCGGCTCTCGCATGGCCGACACCGCTTTGATGGAGTTGGCAGCCCCGGCACCGCCTCCTCCGCCGGTTGTGGCTGGTGAAGAGAATCTCGGCGACCTCAAACTCTACCGTATTCCCGTACGTATGGATGTGAACGCGCAGGGACTGAAGCAGGTATTGTTCCTGCGGGAAGAGGATATCGAGGGCGAAATTGCTTATGAGACGATGTGCTTCCCGTGGGTCGCACGGCCGGACCCGCGACCGGCGAACATATTGATCGAAACAGTCAATGACGAGGATAGCGGACTGGGCGTCGCGCTGCCTTCGGGAACGGTCAGCGTGTTCGAACAATCGTCCTTGGGTGAATTCTGGATCCGCGACATGAATCTCCGCGACTATGCCCGCGGGCAGGACGTCGAAATGCCGCTGGGGGAAAGCAACCAGGTCTTCGCCACTTGCACAGGCGGCGCCGATCGGTCGGTGGACGGATGGCAGACGCGCTGGAGCGGCATGACGCTGGAACTTACCAATGCCAATGATCATCCCATCACGGTGACCGCAGAATTGGGCGCGCCGCTGCAATGGGAAGTGCGCGGTGTGCAAACACGCATTCGCGATGGCCAGCGAATCGTCGAGCTGAATGTTCCTGCGAATGGGACGCAGACGCTGCGCTGGGAGACCCGCGTTCCACAGGCTGACGACGAGGAAAAGTAGGAAAGCCGCGGAATTCTGCGCCTTCCGGCCTATTTGGAAAAAATTATGTTCCACTCTTGTTCTTATGGAACAAAGTGGGTACACCGGTTTCCAACATCACAGAAAGAGGCAGTTGAAAAGACTGTAACTGCCTCTGGTGAACTGACGGAGGCCGTGTCATGGCAAGTGCGAACCTGAAACTCGTTGAAAAGGAATCCAGAGTGGACCGTCAGAAGGCGCTCGATGCAGCCCTCGCGCAGATTGATCGCGCATTCGGGAAAGGCTCGGCCATGAAGCTGGGCAGCAGGGAAGCCATGAATGTGGAGGCGATTTCGACCGGTTCCCTTGGGCTCGATATCGCACTCGGCATTGGTGGCCTGCCTAAAGGGCGCGTAATAGAGGTCTACGGGCCGGAAAGCTCGGGTAAAACGACGCTGGCGCTGCATGTGATTGCAGAGGCGCAGAAGGCTGGCGGTACCGCAGCCTTCGTCGATGCAGAGCATGCGCTCGACCCGGTTTACGCCAGGAAGCTGGGCGTGGATATTGACGAACTGGTTGTGTCGCAGCCCGATACTGGTGAGCAGGCGCTCGAGATCACCGATACGCTGGTGCGCTCGAACGCTGTCGACGTGCTGGTGGTGGACTCGGTCGCTGCTTTGGTGCCGCGCGCCGAGATCGAAGGCGAAATGGGTGATAGCCATGTTGGTCTGCAGGCGCGCCTCATGTCGCAATCCTTGCGCAAGCTCACCGGATCGATCAACCGTTCAAAGTGTATGGTGATCTTCATCAACCAGCTGCGCATGAAGATCGGCGTGATGTACGGCAATCCTGAAACGACTACCGGCGGTAACGCGTTGAAGTTCTATGCTTCTGTCCGCCTGGACATTCGCCGCACCGGCCAGATCAAGGATCGGGACGAAGTTATCGGTAACTCCACACGCGTAAAGGTAGTAAAGAATAAGGTTGCCCCGCCGTTCAAGCAGGTCGAATTCGATATCATGTATGGAGAAGGTATTTCCAAGATCGGCGAAATTCTCGATCTCGGTGTGAAAGCCGACTTGGTCGAGAAGTCGGGTTCATGGTTCAGCTATGACAGCGTCCGCATCGGCCAGGGTCGGGAAAATGCGAAAACCTTCCTGAAAGAGAATCCAGAGATGTGCGCCAAGTTGGAAGCCGCCATTCGCGGTAAAACCGACGAGGTCGCCGAGGAGATGATGACGGGTCCGGACGCGGAATCCGAAGACTGATCCTCAAGAGGGTGAGGGAGAGCGTAGTTCTCTCCAGGACAGTGTAACAGCTGTCACACCTTGCGAAACCGGAGCCGGCAAAGGCGGATCTCATCCGCCAATGTCGGCTTCTTCGCTTCTACTGTCGTAGCAACGCAAAGCCTGATAGCGGCCGTGTCAAACAGGAACCTGGGGGCGCGAATGGCTGAAATGAGTGAATGGCAAGGTTGCGTTGGCGAAAGCTGGGCCGCCGAATACCGCCGCACCGACCGCAGTTTCACAGCACTTACCGAACAGCTCCTGACCGAAATACAGCAGTTCGACGGTCGGCAGGTACTCGACATCGGTTGCGGTGCAGGAGAACTGGCTCTTGCTGTAGCGCACGCGCGTCCCAATGCAGGAGTCACCGGTATCGATGTTTCGCCTGCTCTAATTCAAGCGGCAGGACGCCGCGCATCTGGACTCGTGAACTGTAGTTTTGCAATTGCCGACGCATCCGGTTGGGATGCATCCGATGCTCCTGACCTCCTGATCTCCCGTCACGGTGTCATGTTCTTCGATAATCCGAGAGCTGCGTTCAGGCATCTCGCTACCCAGGCCGAGGATGGCGCCGACCTGCTTTTCTCGTGCTTCCGGTCGCGCCAGGACAATCCGTTCTTCACCGAGGTGACCCGTCTAATGCCGGAGTCCGCCGAACCCCGCGGTCCCTACGCTCCTGGCCCGTTCGCCTTCGCGGAACAGGACTACGTGCGGTCTGTGCTGTCAGCAGCCGGATGGCAGACAATCGCGTTCAGCCGGTTCGATTTCGCCATGGTCGCCGGTGCGGGAAAGGATGCAGTAGAGGATGCGGTTTCCTACTTCAAGAAGATTGGCCCAGCCGCCAAAGCTGCACGTCAGATGGAACTATCCGTCCGGGATCGTTTTTTCGACCGTATTCGCAGGATGGCGGATCGGTACAATAACCGGGGCCTAGTTGCGTTGCCAGCATCTACTTGGATCGTGACCGCACGAAAGGCATAACGTATGCCCGTTCGCCCAAACCAGGCCTTCGTCGGCAAACCTGCGCACAGTAAGCGGCGCAATCCGCTTGTCGCAGCGGCTATCAGCCCCTAACTCGCATTCCATGCATTCGACCAACGATATTCGCCGCATGTTTCTCGACTACTTTGCTGGTCAGGACCACCAGATTGTGCCTTCTGCGCCGCTCGTCCCGTACAACGACCCGAGCCTTATGTTCGTAAATGCAGGCATGGTGCCGTTCAAAAATGTATTCACTGGTGTTGAGACGCGCCCCGTATCGCGCGTGACAAGCAGCCAGAAGTGCGTTCGCGCCGGCGGCAAGCACAATGATCTCGACAATGTCGGCTATACCGCCCGGCACCTCACCTTCTTCGAAATGCTCGGCAATTTCAGCTTTGGGGACTATTTCAAGGAACGTGCCATCGAGCTTGCCTGGGGCTTGGTCACAAAAGAGCTGGGCCTCGCCAAGGATCGGCTGACCGTGACAGTCTATCACACGGATGACGAGGCATTTGGCCTGTGGCAGAAAATCGCGGGTCTCCCCGAGGATCGCATTATCCGCATCCCCACAAAGGATAACTTCTGGGCCATGGGCGCGGATGGCCCCTGTGGCCCCTGTTCAGAGATATTCTGGGATCATGGCCCCGATGTCGCCGGAGGTCCTCCAGGGTCGCCTGACGAAGACGGTGACCGCTTCGTCGAGATATGGAACCTCGTCTTCATGCAGCACATGCAGGAGGCTGACCAAATAATCGGCGATCTGCCTCGTCCTAGCATCGATACGGGCATGGGGCTGGAGCGCATTGCTACGGTCCTTCAGGGCGTGCACAACGTCTTTGAAACAGACACTTTCCGTGCGATCGTTGAGGCGGGTGAGGATTTGCTGAAGGCAAGTGCCACCGAAGACACGATAGCCAGCCACCGTGTAATTGCGGATCACCTGCGCTCGACCAGCTTCTTGATCGCCGATGGCGTCCTGCCATCCAATGAGGGTCGTGGCTATGTGCTCCGCCGCATTATGCGCCGCGCGATGCGTCACGCGCATTTACTGGGTGCGGGAAAACCGCTTATGCATCGTCTCGTCCCGACATTGGTGGCCGAGATGGGCCAGGCTTATCCGGATCTGGGGCGCGCACAGCCGCTGATCACCGAGGTTCTGGAGCGCGAGGAAACGCGTTTCCGGCAGACGCTCGAAAAGGGGCTGCGCCTGCTCGAAGACGAGAGCGGAGGCCTCGGCGAGGGCGACAGCCTGCCTGGCGAAACTGCCTTCAAGCTCTATGACACCTATGGTTTCCCCTACGACCTGACCGAAGATGCCCTGCGCGATCGTGGCATCACTGTCGACAAGGCTGGATTCGATGCCGCAATGGAACAGCAAAAAGCTGCCGCCCGCGCTGCATGGAAGGGTTCGGGCGCTGCCGCAGATGACGAGCTCTGGTTCGATATCGCGGAGCGCGAGGGTGCAACAGAATTTACCGGCTACAACTCCACCGAAGGCGACGGTCGTGTGGTCGCGCTCGTTATCGACGGTAAGGAAGTACAATCCGCTGATAGCGGGCAAGAGGTCACCTTGTTGACCAACCAGACCCCATTCTATGGCGAAAGCGGCGGCCAGATGGGCGACACGGGTACGATTACTGGTGATCATCGTCTCGAAATCGCGGTTAACGATACTGCAAAGCCGCTTGGTCGACTGCATGCCCATCATGGGAAGATCATTGGTGGCGGGGTGGCCATTGGCGATACGGTGCATTTGAAGATCGACGGGGTGCGGCGCGATGCTGTACGCGCTAATCACTCGGCTACGCACCTCTTGCACGCTGCCCTGCGCAACCATCTTGGCGATCACGTGACGCAGAAAGGCTCACTGGTAGCCGAAGACCGCCTGCGGTTCGACTTCTCCCATCCAAAACCAGTCTCGGCTTCGGAGCTTGCTGCGATAGAGGTCGAGGTGAACGCAGAGATCCGTTCGAATGACGAGGTGGTTACGCGCCTCATGAGCCCGGACGATGCTGTTGAGGCGGGCGCGCTCGCTCTTTTCGGGGAGAAGTACGGCGAAGAAGTACGTGTTTTGTCCATAGGTTCGGGCAGTGGGAGCGGTGGTGGCAGAACCTATTCGGTTGAGCTTTGCGGTGGCACCCATGTTCGCGCCACCGGCGATATCGGCCTTTTCCGGATTATCAGCGAAAGTGCGGTCTCCTCGGGCGTACGTCGCATCGAGGCGCTGACAGGCGAAGCCGCGCGGCAATGGGTCGTGACTCGTGAAGAAGCACTGAAAGCGGTCGCCTCTACACTCAAGACAGCACCGGACGAGGTGGAAGAACGCGTTGCCGCACTTGTGGATGAGCGCAAGAAGCTGGAACGCGAATTGGCGGAAGCCAAGAAGCAGCTTGCGCTTGGCGGCGGTGGCGGCACCGTTGTGGCGGCTGACGAAGACGTTGGCGGTGTTTCCTTCAGTGGCCAGGTACTTCACGGTATGAACCCCAAGGAGTTGCGCGGCCTTTTGGATGAAGCGAAGAGCCGTATGAGCAGTGGCGTTGCGGCGATTATTGCGGTCAATGATGGGAAGGCCGCAGTCGCCGTTGGAGTAACGGAGGATCTGATCGGACAGTTGAGCGCAGTCGATCTTGTGCGCGCTGGTGTCGAAGCTGTGGGTGGTAAAGGCGGCGGCGGCCGGCCGGACATGGCCCAGGGTGGCGGTCCGGATGGCGACAAGGCGGATGATGCCATTGCCGCTATTCGGGATATGCTCGCGAAGGCTGGCGCCTAGCCCTGATCGCTGCTGCGATTGTAGGCATAGCGGCGCCTATCAGGCTCGCTGCCGCACAGGGGACGGTGTGCATGTTGCGTTCCGCACAGCCACGCTTGTCATCGTCCGCTACGTTCTCGGACCTGAATTACTTGTCAGTCATTGGCGTTTTTCCTTCCCACAATCAACGACCGAAACCCAATGGTTATCCGAAAACATCAGCTTTCGCTTGTACTTGTGCGCAGCTTCGGCTTGCTTTCCAGCGCACCATCCTCCTGAATCCGTTCTCGGAATTCGTCTCTCTTTTCATGGATACTGGCGATCACCGGGCCCATCGGCACGCCGATATCTACGAGGGCTGCCTCAGATAGCTGGAGCGAGCTTTCGAGCGTTTCCGGCACGGCTGTACTGGCGCCGCTGCGATAGAGCTCTGCCGCGTGGAAGCTGTCGCGCGCGCGCGCAATAATCGGCAGGTCGGGGTATGCAGCGCGCAGTTTGCGCACCATACGTTGCGCGAGGATGTGCTCGTCCATCGTCATGATCACCGCGGGCGCCGTGTCTATGGCAAGACTGTCCAGAGCGTCCTCCCGCAGCGCATTGCCGAAAACTGCGTAATAGCCATCCCGCCGTGCGCGCTCGATCAGGTCGGGGTCGGAATCGATCGCGACATAGGGCACGTCGTGGCGCTTGAGCATCTGCGCAACCAGCCTGCCAACGCGGCCGAGGCCGACAATCACAACGCGCGGCACATCGGTATCGGCATCGTCAAGCTCGTCCAGCGTCGGTGCAGGCTCTGCCCGCCGGGCTACAACCTTGCCGAGCGATGCGAGCAGAGGCGTGATGGTTAGGCCGATGGCAGTCACGATCTGCCAGAATTGCGCGGTTTCCTGCGAAACGAGCAAGGCGCTTGTCGCAGCTGCCATCACGATCAGCGTGGTTTCGGAAGGGCTCGCCATCAGGATGCCGGTCTCGATCGCGGTTGCCTTGCGAGCGCCCATCAGGCGCAACAGGACGCCCGTCACCACAGCCTTCAGCGTCAGCACCCCGACAACGGCGGCCGCGATGGCCCACAGGTTGTCCCAGATCATCATGATGTCGATGCCCATGCCGACGGTGATCAGGAATACGCCGAGCGCCAGCCCCTTGAACGGGTTCATGATGCCCTCGACTTCGGTGTGATACTCGGTTTCCGCGATCAGCAGGCCCGCAATCAGCGCACCCACGATGGGGGACAGGCCAACAAGGGCAGTCGCGAGGCTCGCGCCGATAACCACCAGCATACTGGCGGCAAGGAACAGTTCGGGGCTCTTGGTTCTGGCTGCCTGCGCGAAGAGGTGTGGGAGCAGGAAGCGCCCGGCAATCATCATCACGGCGACCACCAGGCCGCCTTTCCACAGCGTGTCGAGCAATCCGCTCCACCCGTCGCCCGTCGCATTGGGCGCGAGTGCGCCGAGGAGGAAGATGATCGGCACGATCATGATGTCCTCGAACAGCAGCATCGAAAGCGAGGCACGGCCAACCGGCGTGTTGGTGCCTGATATCGGCAGTACCAGCGCGGTCGAGGAGAAGGCAAGGGCCAGGCCGAGCGCGAGTGCGCCAGTCCATGGCTGCCCCATCCAGAATAGCACGCCAGCGAGCAATGCACCGATCACGAGGATCTCAAGCGCGCCCAGCCCAAAAACCAGCTTTCGCAACTGCCAAAGCCGGTTGAAGCTGAGTTCCAGCCCGATGGTGAAGAGCAGCAGGATGATGCCGAATTCTGCAAACAGCGCCAGGCTGTCCGGGTCTGATATGGTGACGTGAGAAAGCCATTCGAATTCATCGACCAATTTGCCGAGGCCGAACGGACCGACGAGCAACCCCACAAGGATGAAACCGATAATTGGCGTCACCCGAAAACGGGCAAACAGCGGGATCACAATCCCTGTGGCGCCAAGGATGACCAGGGCGTTGGACATCATGGGTGAGATTTCGGCGTGATGCATCGGGCTTCTATGACAGAGGGGTGGGCATGGCTGCAACGGTGATTACGTGGGTGACTGAGCAAAGGTGTGACAGGTGTGACAGTGTCTTGGGGAGGAAATATTCCTTGGCAAAAGAGACAGTTTTCATAGTGCGACCCGAGCATTCTTGCCAAACTGTGGGAAAGGACTTTGCGCATGAAGCCACCTAGAAGAGCAATAATTGCCTGACAGGCCATCTTCCGCATGGTTCTTGCTTATTTCCACAGCCCCCGTGACACCGCGCGAGGGATCGTTATGCATGCGCCCATGCAAACAGCCACGATTATCGCACTCGCCGCCTATTTCATCCTGATGATCGCCATCGGCCTCTTCGCCTGGAAGAAGTCGACCGACGATAGCGAGGGCTATCTGCTGGGCGGTCGGAACCTCCATCCGGCGGTGGCCGCGCTTTCTGCCGGGGCATCCGATATGTCGGGCTGGCTGTTGCTCGGCTTGCCGGGTGCGCTCTATCTCAGCGGTTTGGTCGAGGCATGGATCGGCATCGGCCTGTTCGTGGGTGCGGTGGTGAACTGGTTCATCGTTGCCCCGCGCCTTCGCGAGCAGACCGTCGAGTACGGCAACGCCCTGACCATTCCGCAATTCCTTGCCAACCGCTTCCCCGATACGGCCACGGCGCTGCGCGTGGTATCGGCCATCGTGATCGTCGTGTTCTTTGCGGTCTATTCGGCTGCCGGACTGGTCGGCGGCGGACTGCTGTTTGAAAGCACATTCTTCGACGGCGAGATTCTGGGCATGTCCCCCTATCTCGCAGGTGTTTTGCTGACGGCGCTGGTCGTGCTCGCCTACACGATGGTGGGCGGCTTCCTTGCGGTGAGCCTTACCGACTTCGTGCAGGGCTGCATCATGGTGGTGGCGTTGATCGTGATGCCGCTAGTGGTGTTGTACGGGCAAGGCGGGGGCGGCATCGGCCAGATGACGACAACGCTAAACGAGCTCGACCCAACCTTCCTCAGCTGGTTTGGCGGATTGACGCTGATCGGCTTCCTCAGCGCGGTATCGTGGGGCTTGGGCTATTTCGGACAGCCGCACATTATCGTGCGCTTTATGGCTATCCGCGAAGGCAGCGTGAAGACGGCGCGCAATATCGGCCTAAGCTGGATGGGCGTGGCGCTCATCGGCGCCATCGGCATCGGCCTATCGGGCCGCGCGCTTGTCGAGCGCAATCCCGACCTGACGATCGAAAATGCGGAAACGATCTTCATCCTGCTCGCCAACACGCTGTTCCACCCGTTTGTGACCGGCTTCCTGCTGGCTGCACTGCTGGCGGCAATCATGAGCACGATTTCGAGCCAGCTTTTGGTGAGCTCCAGCTCGCTGACCGAGGATTTCTATCGCCTGTTCCTGAAGAAGGACGCGACCGAGAAGGAAGCCGTAACCGTTGGCCGCATCAGCACCGCGCTGGTGGCGATTGCTGCCATCGTGATCGCGAGCGATCCGGAAAGCGGCGTGCTGGCGCTGGTGGCAAATGCCTGGGCAGGCTTCGGCGCGGCGTTTGGACCGCTGATTATTCTGTCACTGACATGGAAGCGCATGACGGGTGCAGGCGCGGTGGCCGGACTGGTCGTCGGCGCAGGCACGGTCATGGCGTGGATCGCGCTGGGCTGGAACGGAGAATTCCTCGGTGGCGAGGGTGTCTACGAGATTATCCCGGGCTTCATCGCCGCTTGGTTGGCGATCTGGCTGGTGAGCTTGGCGACTGCGCGGGATGGTGCTGACCCAATAACGCAAGCCGCGTGATTGAGAAGTTGGGCGTGTTGGACATGAAGTTTAAAGTCTCGGGAGTTGTGCTGACATCAAGCCTCTTGTTGTCAGCATGCAGCTCCGGAGACGGCTTAACTGCTGATGAGCGCGAGCTATTCTCCGCTTTGGACAATGCAATTTCCGAGGGCGAACCGCTGCCACAGCAAGTGGTTGCGTCTCTCAATCTTCCGCCGGAATGCCTTGAAGACGCTTGTTTCCTCGAAGGCGAGGCCCTTGGGAGATGGCAGTTTGAAAGCGGGAACTTTCGCTCAAACGAAGAAGGGCTAGTTCTTGTTCTGGAGGATTGGTCAGGATCGTGTGTCCGTATCGCTGCAGCTCGGGCACATTTTGAAACCGGAGAGCCAGAGCAAGGATGCAGTCATGGCGGATGTTGGCACACTAAATCCGAGCGGCCTTGGGGCATCGTTTCATTTAGCCTTGATCAGCCAGACGCCGAATGCATTTCGGATGCGGTAATCAACACCAGATATTGAGTTCTTTAACCCCCGCCCGGCCCATGCTGGTGCATCGGCGGTGGGCCGCTGGGTTCGTTCTGGGTTGCACCTTCGCGGTAATCCCACTCGATGCGATATAGGTCGAAACGGCGATCGGCCAGATTGCGCACCGTGCCCTCGGCACGCGCCCAGGCGAGGTCTGCAAGGTTCACATCGCTGATCGTCAACGTTTCGACATTCTCGGTGGCTTCAGCCGCGATCCCGTCTCGGGCGAAGGGGAAGTCGCATGGCGTCAGGATGCAGCTTTGTGCGTATTGGATGTCCATGTTGGCGACGTTGGGCAGATTGCCGACATTGCCGCTCATCACGACGTAGACCTGGTTCTCGATCGCCCGCGCGGCCGAGCAATAGCGCACCCGCATATAGCCCTGGCGGCTATCAGTGCAGAACGGCACGAAGATGATCCGCGCACCTTCATCGGCAAGGCGGCGGGCGAGTTCGGGGAATTCGGAATCGTAGCAGATCAGCACGCCGATGGGGCCGCAATCGGTCTGGATCACGTCCACCGCATCGCCGCCGCGGATGTTCCACCAGTATGCTTCGTTGGGCGTGGGGTGAATCTTTTCCTGCTCATGGATCGAGCCATCGCGCAGGCACACCATCGCGACATTGTGGATGTCGCCATCCTCCATTCGCGTCGGGTGCGATCCGCCGATGATGTTGATGTTGAATTTGAGCGCCATTTCGGACAACGCCTCGCGGATGCGCGGGGTGTAATCGGATAGCAGCTCGATGCTTTCCAGCGGGGAGAGCTCTTCCTCTTCCGCGCTCAGCAACATCAGCGTGAAGAGTTCGGGAAAAAGGATGAAGTCTGCTTCATAATCACTTGCAACATCGACGAAATATCGCACTTGGCGCATGAATTCGTCGAAGTCGCTCACTGCGCGTGCCTGCAGCTGGCAGGTGGCGACGCGGACGTTCTCTACCCCGCGCGGGACGCGGGCCTGCGGGCTTGCTTCCTGATCGACCCACGGGTTTCGCCAGAGCATGTGAACGGCATTTCCGCGGCTTTTCTTGTCTTCCGGCAGATAGCCCTTGAGCACGCCCAGCGGTTCAAACCCGTTGGCGAGCTGGAAGCGCAGGACCGGATCATGAATTTTCCCCGCGATCACCTGTTCGAGATATTCTTCCGGCGTCTTCACCCGTCGGCGCGAACGCAGGAAGTTGGGCATACGTCCGCCGAAGACGATCCCCTTCAGTTCGAGCTGTTCGGCAAGGAAGCGGCGCTCCTCGTACAGGCGACGCCCAAGCCGCGTGCCGCGCACTTTGGGATCGACGACCATCTCGTAGCCATACAGCCAATCACCGTTGGGATCGTGGCGGCTGCCGTATCCGTTGCCGGTAATCTCGTCCCACGTATGCGGGCGCAGCGCCTTGTCCCCGCCGATGCGCATGGTTGCGCAATAGCCGACAAGCTTGTCATCAAGGATCGCGACAAAGCAGCCTTCGGGGTAATTGTTCAGCTGCCCGCGGATTTCGCCCTGCGTGTAGGGCGCGAAATCCTCATACACGCGCTTGGCCAGCGCGGCGATGCGGCGAATGTCGCCGGTTTCGGCCTGACGGACTTCGAGACGTGCTTTGGTCATAGACAAGACAAACCCCCGTTACGCCAGACTAATGGCGCATCGGGGGTTTCGTTTCCAGTTTCCCGGAATTCTTTGGTTTAGCCGAGGCCCTGTGCCGACATTTCGGCTTCGAGGCCTTCCACGATGGCTTCGAAGAACTGCTCGGTCGTCATCCAGCTCTGGCTCGGGCCGATGAGGAGCGCGAGGTCCTTGGTCATCTTGCCGTCTTCCACGCACTTGATGCAGACGCGCTCAAGCGTCTCGGCGAATGCCACGACTTCGGGCGTGTTGTCGAAACGTCCGCGATAGATCAGGCCGCGCGTCCATGCGAAGATGGAAGCGATGGGATTGGTCGAAGTCGCCTTGCCCTGCTGGTGTTGGCGATAGTGACGGGTGACGGTGCCGTGCGCGGCTTCCGCTTCCACGGTCTTGCCGTCCGGCGTCATCAGAACCGATGTCATCAGGCCGAGCGATCCGAAGCCCTGTGCCACGATGTCCGACTGGACGTCACCATCGTAATTCTTGCAGGCCCAGACAAACTTGCCGTTCCACTTGAGTGCGGCTGCGACCATGTCGTCGATC
>CAYRBB010000039.1:5824-26338 GCA_964422435.1 uncultured Sphingomonadaceae bacterium | reverse complement strand
GCCGCGGCTATGCCAGCTTCGATTACGAGCAGATCGGCCTGCGCGAAGGCGACCTTGTGAAGATGAACATCCTGGTGAACGCCGAACCGGTCGACGCGCTATCGCTGATCGTCCACCGCTCCGTCGCCGAGGAACGCGGCCGCGGCATGTGCGAAAGGCTGAAAGACCTCATCCCCCGCCACCTCTTCAAGATCCCGATCCAGGCCGCGATCGGCGGCAAGATCATCGCCCGCGAAACGATCGCCGCCCTGCGCAAGGACGTGACCGCAAAATGCTACGGCGGCGATATCTCGCGCAAAAAGAAGCTGTTGGAAAAACAGAAGAAGGGGAAGGCGCGGATGAGAGAATACGGCAATGTCTCCATCCCACAGGAAGCTTTCATCGCAGCTTTACGCATGGGAGAAGAGTGAGTCTCTCATTCTGAGGATGCGGGAGTGCCCGCAGGGCGGCCTGCCCCGGCGGAGGCCGGGGGGAATGTGAGCATCCCGCAGGAGGCGTTTATTGCCGCGCTGCGGATGGGGGAGGAGTGAAGCCACGCTCAATCATTGGCTCATTCCGAGAAATCGCTTGACCTTGTTAAAATTTGCCGCCACAAATGAGGGGTCAAATTTTAACAAGGAGCCTGTCCGTGCCTCAACTTCCCGAACGTGTTGTCATTTCGGACAAGCTTGAAGTGGATTCGCGTTTGAACGATTTTGGGTTCAATCGCGAGGATGTAAGGCGGATTTGTGAGGGAGCATTGCATGGCCGTAGTCTCTCGACTGCATTACAACCGAAGACTGCGGAAGGACAATTGAAGTACATTTTTGGCGTCGAAGGGTTGCGCGTGACGGCGCTCGCGACCGACCTTGTCACATATGAGGTCTTTTCCAAGAGTAATATTGAAGGTGTTCTGGACATCAAAAACGGTCGTAAAATTATGTTCCAAACTGTTGATCAGGCCTGCGGAATTCACGACCCTCAACCGAAATCACGCATCGGATTGGGTAAGGAGCGCTTTATCGCAGACTCTCGATCTCCACGTCTCTTTCCTGAGATGGATGAGGATGATCGTAAGCGCGAAGCAGCGGAAGCTGCGCTTGATCAAGCGGAGTGCTGGTATGTCATGATGTCGATTGATGACGCCGGAATGGTTTGCTGCGAGCTTTCCCATGCAGAAGCTGTAAGCGATGAGAAGTTTGACGGGTTTTACGAGCGTATCAAGGTTTTCGGGTATGGGGATTTCGACCCGTCTTTCGACGGTAAGCAAGACAGCCCGGATGACGACGATCTTTTCGAGATTACGCCTCAAATCTCTAAACGGTAATGACAAAGCTATTTAACAGTCAGCGGCTCCGACTTGCTCGGAACCGTCGCTTGATGACGAGTCAGGCCTTAGCCGCCGCGGCCGACATTAGCCCGGTCACATTGTCTCGTCTTGAGAACAAGAACAATCAGCCTGAACAAGAGACGGTGGAGGCGCTAGCCAAAGCGCTCGAGTATCCGGTCGGGTTCTTTTTTCGTGATGAACTCGATGAAGTTGATCGCGCTGATGCTAGCTTCCGGAGTCTTAAGGCTATGTCAGCCAAGGAACGTGATCGCGCCTTGGCTGCTGCATCTTTGGCTTTTGAAATCGCAGACCGGATTGACGAACAATTTGGTTTGCCTGACCCCGATATTCCGAACTTAAGCCATGAACGGTCACCGGAGGCAGCTGCTACAACATTGAGAGGTTATTGGGGATTGGGCGATCGTCCGATCGGTAACATGATCGATTTGTTGGAAGCTAAGGGCGTGCGCGTTTACTCGCTCACTGAACAAACCGTTCGTGTGGACGCGTTTTCTTGCTGGCGTGGAGGTGTTCCCTACGTATTCTTGAACACACTCAAGTCGTCTGAGCACAGCCGTTTTGATGCCGCACACGAATTGGGACATCTTTGCTATCATCAACATGGTGGCTCGGGTCATAAGTCGGCAGAGCCAGAGGCCAACGCTTTCGCGGGGACACTTCTGATGCCGCCGAGCGATGTTCACGCGCGGATCAAGAGAGTTGACTCCCTCAAGCAAATACAACGCTACAAGAAGCGTTGGGGCGTATCGCTAGCTGCTCTCACCTATCAGCTTTCTAAGCTTGGCGTACTGACTGAATGGCAGGCGCGAAATTACTTCATCCAAATGAATAAGGATGGCACCCGTAAAAACGAACCAGATCCTATGCCATTTGAATCTTCGCACATTTGGAAGACCGTTTTCCAAGAGCTTTGGAACGACCGGGTGACGAAAGCAGACATTGCTCGTGATCTTGATATCCCAGAGGATGAGTTTGAAAGTCTAGTTTTTGGATTGGCTAGGAAGCCAAATGAGCCAATGATAGATTCCCAACGTAGCCCGGGCGGAATAAACCTCATCGTGAACAATGAGTAGTTTCTCGCCATCCATCTTTCCCTCAATGAAAATCAGTTTGACGCGCGCTCAATCAAAGCCAACGCCGCCTTCGGGTCAGCATCCACCATCCCCAATAATGTTCGCGCCGGCGCATCCGGCGACCGCCGGTGCTGCTCCCAATCGCGCAGTGTGGCTACTGGCACGCGCAGCTTGGCGGCGAATTTCACCTGGCTGAGTTTGGTCTTGGCGCGGATGGCCTTGACGTCGGGGCCTGCGGCAACGCGGCCCTTGCTGGTATCGCCTTCGGCATAGGCAATGGCATCGGCCAGTCCGCCTGCGATCTTGTCGAATGCTTTGGTCATTTTAGGTCCTCCGTGACCATCGGCCTGTCCTCAAACGACAGGCCCTTATTTTGCGCTCAAACTGTCTCTCAAAGTCCCTGTAAGCGAGCGAAGCGCATTGCGCTCGCCTTGAGACAGGTTTGCTTTCTCGCCCTTGCCGAATACGGTCAGCAAGAACACCGGAATGTCGCCGCCACCGAAATACCAGACGATGCGATAGCCGCCGGACTTGCCCTTGCCGCGACCTGCCAGTCGCCCTTTGCGGACGCCGCCCGTGCCCTGCATCACATCGCCTGCCTCCGGATCAGTGGCGACAAGGTCAGTGGCAGCTTTCATCTCGTCCTCGCTCATCCTCGCGTCTTTGGCGGCGCGGAGGTAGCTTTCGGTTTCGATGACGGTCTGCATGACAGAAGTGCGTATACGGCATAGCCGTAGCTTGGGCAAGCGTAATTTGTAAGGCATTGCCGTAGATGTTGCGCCAGCGCCGCCACGCGCCGTTCCGCGTTCACTACGCGACCGCTCCATGCGCCACGTGACGTCGAACGGGTTCCGCTGCGCGGACCCGTCGGCCGAGGTTCGCGATGCGCTGCGCGCACCGGCTTCTATCTTGGCAATTGCTTCGCAATCGCCTGCGCTAGGCGCCTTCGCTCACTCATCCCGCCAGCCCGGCAGGTGCTTTTTCATCTCCTCGCTCGGGCCGGTCACGCCCATGTCGGGGTCTTCCGCATCCTCCGCGCCGGGTGGCGCGTCCTCTGCGTCCATCCACGCATAGGGTTTGGCGTGGTCGCGGGAGAGACTGGCTTCGTAGGCTTCGCGCAGGCGCCGGGTTTCGGGGCTCATCAGGGCTTCTTGGCGCTCGCGCATCTTGTCGATCTTGGCGGATAGGCGGGCGAGGGTTTCGCCTTTGTCCTTCTTCCTCGCGGCAAGGCGTTCGCGGTCCCATTCCTGGCGCCAGCGCTTTTTCTCCTGCGCGAGGCGGTGCTTGTCGAGCCCGCTCAGGCCTCTCGCTCCATCGGCAGCGAAGCGTTTGGGGGCGCGGTTCCTCAGCATGAACATGAGCAGGCGATCATTGTAGACGGTGCGTTTGCCCACCAGCTTGCCATAGGAATAGACGGGCACGTCCACGCCATTGAGCGCGCGATCCATGGCGACATCCTCCACCCGCTGCATGCCGATATCGAGCGCGGCCTGCCACGCCTTGCGGAAGCTCTTCGCCTCCGGATGGCGGCGCAGGAGGTAGGCACCGTTGGAACTGCGCCCGACGCGGCGCGCGGCGGCCTCTACGCTGCCGGTCTCTGCCAGCGCTTCGATAAAGGCGAGCTGGACTTCGGGCTTCCACCCGTTCGAACGGTCTTTCTGCCGCGGGACGGGGGTGAAAGCGGGGAGGGTGGCTTTGGGCTTGGAGGAGGAGTTGGACGAGGACATGCGGGAGGCTCCGGTGCGGGGAAACGCCCGACTGTGGCTGCGCGGCGGCGCTGTAGGAAAGACCCGCTGGATGGCCCGACCTGATCCGTGTCCGCGTCGTTCGGCCTGATGCAACGCGGAAGGCGCCGCCGGCAACGCGGAAGGCCTGCTGACAGGGGGCCGGGCCGGTGGCACGCGGGACTGCGTGAAATCCGCATCACATCGGATAATTTTCACGATTCAACGCGCGGGAATTTCGTAATATTATTGCGCGGCGTTTGAATTGGAATGGCGTAAAACCCTGATTGTAAACGGCGAAATGCCTGCTGGCGGGTGCATCGCTATGGCGCAAATGGCCCCTCCGGCAAATGTTTCAAAAATGTCACACGATTTCGTTCCGTGTGAAACCGGACGTGTCTGAGATTGTTTGTGCGCCGCCGAAGTGCTTTGGCGCATATCAGGAAGGAGGATTCAGGTAGCCAGACGCCTTGCGATGGGAAAACCCACGTGTCCGGTGCCTTCTTCCATGCAGTTTCTCCCACTTACCAGGAGTACTTGAATGTTTAATCGTAAAACCAAGGCATCGCTCCTTGCGAGCTCGGTGATCTTCGGATCGCTGATCGCAACGCCCGCGATTGCCCAGGATGTTTCCGAAGAGGAAGCATCGACCGATGAGCGTATCATCGTCACCGGCACGCGTATTCAACGTCGTAACGTTGAAACCGCTGCTCCCGTAGCCGTCGTCGACAGCGAAGAATTCGCTCTCGCCGGCGCAGTCAACGTCGAAAACGTCGTGAACACCCTGCCGCAGGTTGTTCCGGGCGTGACGTCCTTCTCGAACAACCCGGGTAACGGTACCGCCTCGCTGAACCTGCGTGGCCTCGGCGCCACCCGCACGATGCTGCTGGTCAACGGCCGCCGCTGGATGTTCTATGATACCAACCAGATCACCGACCTCAACACCATCCCGCAGTTCCTGCTGGACAGCGTTGACGTTGTGACCGGTGGTGCTTCGGCCGTTTACGGTTCGGACGCTCTCTCCGGCGTTGTCAACTTCCGCCTGCGTGAACTCGACGGCGTCGAAGTTGGTGGTCAGTACTCGATCACCGAGCGTGGCGATGGCGACCGCTGGCAGGTCCACGGCGCAATCGGTAGCGATTTCGCCGGTGGCCGCGGCAACGTGACCGTCTTCGGTGAATACTACAACCGTGACGAGATCTTCCAGGGCGACCGCGATTTCTCCAACTTCGCTTTGGGCGGTTCACCGCTGCAGCAGCTGGGTTCTTCGCTTCCGCCGGAAACGCGCCTGACCTATCGTGGCGACGGTGACACCACCGGCACCGCTTTCGATGCAAACGGCCTCGCAATCTTCGGCACGCCGGGCGACCTGCGTGAGTATGTCACCCCGGGTGACCTCTACAACTTCGCACCGGTCAACTACCTGCAGCTCCCGCAGGAGCGTTATCTGGTTGGCGGTTACGGCAGCTACGAAGTGGCAAGTGCGCTCGAACTCTACGGTGAAGTGACTTACGTCAACAACCGTGTCGATGCCGAGCTCGCTCCGACGCCGATCCTCGTGAACACCACGCTGGATTACAACCAGCTTCTGGCCGACGGTTTCATTAACCAGACCACTTTCGACCAGTTCGCTGCACTGGACGCATCGGAAACCGGTGCTGCCAACAACGATGGCCTCGTTCCTGTACAGGTCCGTCGTCGTCTTCAGGAAGCCGGCGGTCGCCGCAACCTCGACGAGCGTAATGCATTCCGCATCCTCGCCGGTGCACGTGGTGATATCACCGAGTACCTGCAATACGACACATACTATATGTATGCACGTACCCGTAACGCCAACATCCAGCAGGGTAACGCGTCGACTTCGCGCTTCACTGCTGCGATCAACGGCACGGGCGACACGCAGATCAACATCTTCGGTCGTGACACCCTCACGCCGGACATGGTCGACGTTTTCCGCATCCAGGCGCAGAACGGCGACATCTCTGACGTGCAGGTCGCATCGGCAGTGCTTTCCGGTACCTTTGGCGATTTCGCCCTTGGTGCGGCAGAGCCTGTTGGTTTCGCAGTCGGCGCAGAATATCGCGAAGTGAACTCGCGCTTCCTGCCTGATGAATTCCTCGCTTCGGGCGACGTGCAGGGCTTCAACGCCGGCCAGCCGACCGAAGGCGGTTACAACGTGAACGAGGTGTTCGCCGAAGTCAGCCTTCCGTTCGAAACCGAAAGCGGCATGCGCTTCGAGCTGACGGGTGCAGCCCGTTACTCCGATTACTCGCTTGAGCGTGTGGGCGGCGTGTGGACCTACGCAGCCGGTGCAGAATTTACGCCGGTTCCGGATATCACTTTCCGTGGCCAGTACCAGCGTGCGGTGCGTGCACCGAACGTGGGTGAACTGTTCCAGGGTAACGCTATCGGCTTCCCGGGTGCCAACGACCCCTGTGCCACGGCTGCGGCCGGTGCGGGCACACTGCGTACGCTGTGCTCCAATAACGGTGTTCCGGCAGCCCTGCTCGACGAGCTGGCTTCGGGCGACCAAGCGCGTATCGACGCTGCTTCCGAGCTGATCCAGCCGGACCCGCAGATCGCTGCGTTCTTCGGTGGTAACCCGAACCTGGCGGAAGAAACCTCGGACAGCTGGTCTGTCGGTGTTGTGCTGCAGCCGCAGTTCATCCCCGGCCTGACGATCACTGCCGACTATTTCGACATCACGATCGATGACGCGATTATCACTCCGAGCCTGCAGACGCAGCTCGAGCTGTGCTATAACCGTCTTCAGAGCCTGGACGGCGACTTCTGCTCGAAGTTCCAGAACACGCGTGATGGCGGTGGTTCGTTCGACCGTACCAACGCCCCGGTCTTGGGTGGCGAAAACATCGCCGCGCTGTCGACCTCTGGCATCGACCTCCAGGTCAACTATGGTATCGATCTGGGCTTCTCGCTGCTTGGCAATGGCGCTTCGGATCTGAACCTGTCGTTCCTCGGCACCTGGACGGAATCGAACGATTTCGCTCCGAACCAGGATGATCCGACGGACATCGTAACCTGTGCCGGTGAATTCGGCCTTGAGTGCGGTGAACCGCAGGCATCGTTCAAGTGGACAGCGCGTACCAGCTATGTCGATGGTCCGCTGACCTTCTCGACCCGCTGGCGTCACCTGTCGGCTGTTGATGATGACGATCCAGGCACCGACTATCACGTTGAGCGTATCTCGGCTTACGATCTGATCGATCTGACCGCCTCTTACGACTTCAACGAGATGGTAACCTTCACGGTCGGCGTGAACAACGTGTTCGATACGCTGCCGTCAAGCCCGGTCTTCAACGCAACGGGTGAAGTGACCAACACCACCAACTCGCTGCTGCTGGGTGACTTCAACAACGCTGAGCAGTCCAACACCTACCCGTCGACCTACGACGTGCTGGGTCGCGACTTCTTCGCATCGGTCGTTGTGCGCTTCTAAGCGAACCCGACTGAACTGAAGTTTGGAAAAATGGGGCGGGGAACCTTCGGGTTTCCCGCCCTTTTTTGTTGCCATCGTTTTGCTGGGCGATCGCAATGGAATGTCCGGACGATAGAGAAGGCCTCCGGAAACCTGGTGGGCACGCGCCGCAAGTGCGGCATTGGCCGTCAACCGGAACGGCGGAACGTCCGGTAATCGGCAAAGGCCGTGGAAGACTTGCCATCGGTCAGCATGGCTTCGTCGACAAATTGCATCCCGGCGCTCTCCAGCACGCAGATAATATGATCGGCATCGCTGGCTATTGATGCAGCCTGTTCGAGCGATGCAATCCTGCCGAGCTCATTTTCGGCCTGTTCTTCAATCTTCTCGATGACGGCCTCGACCTTTTCCGGATCGTCGTTGCGCCCCATTTCGAGCGTCTGGCGAATCGCTTCAGCGATTTCCCACGCCGCAGACAGTTTTCCGTGAACCTCCACGCCCGTTGCAGGCGCATCCTCGATCGCCTGAGGAATTGTATCGCGCCCGGCTGCACGCAAGCGCAGGCTTTCTTTCGCTATCTCCGGCAGCCTTTGCTCCGTAATGGCCCAGCCGATTTGTTGGCGCCTCTTGCGGTTATGGGCCACAATCGAGCCATTGATCCGGTGTGTTATCATACCCAGCCTGCCGCCACGCTTCAGGACACGGCCGATTTCTACGGCGGTCTTTTCAACGTTGCCGTATTCAAAGCCGAACTGACTGGTCACCGCATCGAACGCAGCCTCGCGTATCGGGAGCTTTTCCATCGGGACGTTGGGGTGAACGACGATCCCATCGGGCGCGGCCGGTAAAACGGGGGCACGGTCGACCCCGACCAGTTCGAGATCAGTCCGTTTCTCGCGGATATGGCGCAAGACCGATCCCTCACCAGTGGCCAGGTCCAGTACACGCGCGCGCCGGGGCAGGGGGCGCGCAAAGCTTTGCCACACACGCCTTTGCTTCTCGACCATGCCATTCCATTGCCTCGACATCGAGGCCTGCTGTTTGCCGGATGGTTTGCCCGCTTCACGCTTCCAGAATGTGTTCCATGCATCGTGAACGCTCGCTTCGGTCATGCAGAATTCCCGGTGGGGGTAATGTCGAAGGCAACCGTCATCCGGTGCCCGGCAGGGAACGGCCGCGTGCCGTGATAAAGCGTGCTGGGAAACAACGCCAGATATCCTGTGGCCGGTTCCAGCGCGTATATCGGTTCCAGATCGATATGCATCTTGGGAGGCGGACGGCCCAGCTCGATCCAGCCAGCGCTGTCCTCGCCTTGCGCTGTCCCGAATTCTTCGGGCAGCTCGCAATACAGGGCAGAAGATACAATGCCTTCCGGGTGAAGATGGGGCGTGTGATGATCGCCGCCACCGCGAAGTCTGACGGACCAGGAACTCGTTATGTCCCAGGCCGTTTCGCTATGCCGCAGCAGGGGATGGGTAGGATCGGCTGCGGGCAGGCCGGACCGGTACTTTTCCAATGCCTGCTTCAGAGCCCGGCAGAGCACCGAAAGTTCTTCTTCGTGCCGGTTGAAAAGTACACCGCGCGTCTGCGTACCGCCGCGCAGGCTTTGCCCTATGGGGAAAGCCGATTGGTCGTGCAGGCGGTGCAGCAGCGGGATGGCCTTGCCCAGAACGCGTGCCGCATCCGGTAGCTCTACGAGTTGCACCAGACCTTCTTGTCCGTGGAGCCAGTTGGCGCGGTCATCACCCTGCAACCGCCACAAGAGATCGCGAGTTGCCCAGCCTGTAATGTCCCAAGGGTGATTTTCCTGCAGCTTGTCCAGCAAGTGCTCGGCCCGCTCAAATTGACCGACCTGCAGGCGAAACCGTGCTTCCATCAGGCAGCGGTTCTGGCTTTCATCATCAAGCGATCGATAGACATTGTTTGCCAATTGCGTATCCGCAAGATATCCGGCAAGCGTCGCAACCATGAGTGGGAAATGGGGGTTGCCCGGGAAGCATTGCTGGGCCTTTCGCGCCACTTCCAGTGCTTCTGCAAAGCGATCATGCCCCTCAAGCACAGTAATGTGCGCGCGCGGGATGGACGTATCATCGGGACGTTTGCGTGCTGCTTCAGCAAAGTGACCGGCAAAATCCTCATCCCCTGCCGCCAGTCGCAGCTGTGCGAGAAGCCTGAGCGCATCGACCCACTGCGGAGCCTGGTCAACGAACTTCTCCGCCAGCTCTCTCGAACGCGCCGTGTCGCCCGCAGCATTCAAAGCCTCGGCAAGGCCCAGCCATGCGTGCGGATCTCGGCTATTGGCGGCGACGGCGGCTTCAAACCGCGGAACGGCATCTGTGTCTCCGCGCTCGATCGCAACACGTGCTCGACCGTGCAATGCTCGTGCCTGATTTGGCGAGAGGGCGAGGGAGCGGTCATACCAACGCTGCGCTTCATCGAGATCGTGCAGCGCGCGCGCAGAATTCGCTCTGGCCGAGCAATAGCGCGGTTCGTGTTCGCCATTGGCGCGATGCTTTTCGAGAACCGCAATGGCCTCTGCATGGCATTCTTGCGCGCCGAGCGCGATCGCAAGGTTGATAGCGAAATCAATATGATCCGGAAGAAACTCTGCAGCGTGTCGAAAGTGCGTTTCGGCCTTGGCCGGATCGCCGGAGCGCATGGCGAAATCACCTGCACTGTTGCGCAGCTGCGCATGATCAGGGTGCTGTGCTATGCCTTCCTCGACCACCTTGAGCGCGCCTTGCATGTCGCCCTGTTGCGCAAGCGACTGTGCACGCGCCCGGTATTGGTCGGCAGACTCCTTCACCGATCGCGGAGCCAGCCGCTGATGGCATAGCGGCCCTTGGGCGCGAATGGCGGCACGTAGGTCACCGCATGATCCTGTGGCACGGTGAACAGGTTGAGCGTGTTGAACTCCGGCTTGAAGCCGGTCTCCACGTTGCCATCATCGTCGTAGAACACCAAGTAGCCGCCCCAGTCCGGATGCCAATCATCGATGGTGAGATTGAGGACGTAGGCAATGCGCCATCCTTCGGCCACGTGGCTGTCATTGTGGCGGCCGAGGAAGTGCTGGGCGGCAAAGCAGCTGGCATGGGCATCGGCCTTCACCAGCTCCTGCATCCCGGTGATGTCGCGCATGAAACCGAGAAACGGCTCCGCATTGAGGTGTTCAAGCAGGATCGCGTAGGGTCCGTCCGGGTCCCATCCTTTTTGTAGGCCCTCCACCAGTGAATATCGCAATGCGCGATAGGCGTAGTCGCCTTTGGCAGCAGCCTGATCGGTCTGCTTGCCGATTTCCATCGCGAGCCGCTGTGTTTCAGGAACCTTCAGATCGCGCGGGCTGAAACTGCGCGCTTCTCCCTTGGCGCCTGCTTGCAGCGCAATTCCCCATTCGGTGTGATGCTGCATAATCATGCGCAGTTCGCGTGCAGTGTCGTCCGTCAGCACATCGGGCACCTGCAGCCGTTTTGCCTGTGCAAACTCCGCAGCCAGCGCCGCACGGTCCAGATCGGGATTGAGCTCGAAAAGCGCCTTTGCCATGCGGCGAGCTATAGGAAGGCTGCACCGCCAATGCCACCCTGTCGGGCTTCCGGCGTGCAAAAATATGGACCCTCCGCCAGCCATCCGTGAACGGATAACCAACGAAGGGCCCAATACAAAACCCTAACTTGGAATGGCGGCAGTGGACAAACCCGCCTTACCCTGGGGGATGCCGCGAAAGGGCTTTGCTTGACAGTTTAGCCGCCAAAAGCGGTGTCTTGTTCTGATGCAGCTGCCGCGATCTGGCGCTCAAAGCTCTCGAGCTTTTCTCTGTAGCAAACCCGCGCCTGAGTGCTCGGCAGGCGGCTGCCCGGCACCTCGATATCCATGCCGCATACATAGCGGGCGGCGAGGCGCAGCCGGGCATGCAGCGTCTCCTGACCTTCTTGGGTCGAGAGATCGAGATCGTTATATTCGATAGTCGAGGACACGGTCATTTCCGCATCCTGCGCGATCGCCGGCGTTGCGGTCAGAAATCCGGCTACCATCGCGGCGGCCAGACTGCTTCTCAGTACAGTTTTCATCGTCACCTCCATGTCGCCAAAGGCCCTGTGTTTCTGGGGGGTGGCCAAGAGCGATGGATGACTGGATAGCCAAGCGATTAGTGAAATGATTGCATAGTTCGACGGGGTTCTGCGCAATTCCGATAAAGAGCCGCATCGCCCGATCATCCGCCAACGCAGGCCGACAAAGGTCGAGATGATTACAATTGTAATCAGTAGGGCGTTTGCGGAGCGTTTTGCATAACCGTCCGGGGAAATTTCAATTCGTGCGCTACCTTCACTTGGCGTTCAGCCCGGCTCTAGCTATAGGCGGCGCATGACAGTTTCCAAACCGATCCGCGCCGCGCTTGCCGCTGCAATGTCTTCCCTCATCCTGGCCGGTTGCAGTGGGGGCGGTGGGGCAAATAATAACGATCTCGCTTTTGTCGCGCGTGATGTGGAATCGCTCTACAATGCCGCCAAGCAACGCCTCGACAATGGAGAGCTGGAGTTGGCCGCAGCACTGTTCGATGAGGTAGAGCGCCAGCACCCCTATTCGCCATGGGCGCGCCGGGCGCAGCTGATGAGTGCCTTCAGCTATTACGCCGCGCGCGATTACAATTCTGCGATCCGTTCTTCCACGCGTTTCCTGCAAATCCACCCGGGTAACCGCGATGCACCGTACGCCTATTATCTGATTGCGCTCAGCTATTACGAGCAGATCAGCGATGTGGAACGCGATCAGGCGATTACCCAGCAGGCCCTGCGCGCGCTTACCGAGATCGTCCGCCGCTATCCGGAAAGCGCATATGCAGCCGATGCACGCGCGAAGATCGACCTGGTGAACGATCACCTTGCAGGCAAGGAAATGGAAATCGGCCGCTTTTACCAGCGCACCGGCCAATGGCTCGCGGCAACGCTGCGCTTCCAGAATGTCGTCGAAGGATACCAGACCACCAGCCACGCGCCCGAAGCGCTGTATCGCCTGGTCGAATCCAATCTGGCCATTGGCGTGCCCGAAGAGGCGCAACGTTATGCCGCCGTCCTTGGCGCCAACTATCCGGGCAATGAGTGGTATGAGCGCGCTTACGAGCTGATGGAAGAACACCAGCCGACGCGTGTTGCCGCAGGCGGCTAGGCGACCTGCACGGCCGCAGTCACTGCCTTGCGTGCAGCGGCCACAAAATCGGAAAGTTCCGTCACATGCAACGGTTGCGTCAGGCGTAGCCCGGCGCGGCCATTATCGCTCCAGCGCACTATTGCCTTGATCGGGACCGCATGATCGGTTGTCAGGGTGACCTCTTCGCCTTCGCGCAATGACTGGGCACCCAGACCGCTGATCCGCGCGCCATCCTGCGACAGCTCGATCAGCAAACAGGCCAGAGCTTTCCGGTCATCGTTATCCAGTATCGCTTCGCTGCGCACGGCGTAGCGACTATGCGATCTGATTTTCAGGACGGACATGGCGCAACTCCCCCTTAATGTGGGCAGCATTGGGCCATAGAATGGTTAAGAATCCTTAAGCGGCGCAGAGCATCACGCCGGAAGGGTCAGTTCGCATATTGCACATCGGAGCCATCGTGATCTTGGTGACGTGTGGAAAGCCAGTCCGCCAACTCGTTAAGTCGCAGCGCCTCCTCGAAACGGACGCCGGCAATATTGGCGCGTGTCCAGCGGATATGGCCGTGCCGCTTCATGCCGCAGGGCGTCCGCACGGTAACCGGGTCACCGGGCTGGTAGGCATCGCGTTCAAGCTGGCTGATGCGCGCATGTTCCTGCGAGATTTCGATTAACAGGCCACTGTTCTTGCTGGCCGTATCGCTGCGAAGTTCGACTGGCAGGTGGAGCGCATATCGGCGATGCGCCCGTGCGAGCATTGTGTTCATTGCGACCGGTCCCGACTCGTGGTGAGGTTTGGAGTTATCCACAGATTAACGGGCGAATCGATTCGAGTCGAATCGGTGATAGTTCACGGCTTGCGTTGCACGGACAGGGGCCGCATCGTAATGATCGAAGCGAAACCATGCTGACCACGCTTTCTATTCGCAACATCGTGCTGATCGATGCGCTCGACCTGGAATTCGGGCGCGGCCTTGGCGTCCTGACCGGAGAGACGGGCGCCGGGAAATCGATCCTGCTCGATGCGCTGGGGTTGGTGCTGGGGGCGCGCGCGGACAGCGCTCTGGTTAGAGCAGGCGAAGAGCAGGCGAGCGTCACCGCAACATTCGAATTTTCTGCCATGCCGCCTGCGATTGCAGAGGCGCTGGATGAAGCCGAGGTCGAGCTTGAACCGGGCGAGCCGCTTATCATCCGCCGCCGCCTGAAAGCCGATGGTGGCAGCAAGGCATGGGTGAACGACCAGCCCGTGGGTGTCGCCTTGCTGCGGCAACTGGCAGGTGCGCTGGTGGAACTGCACGGGCAGCACGATGATCGCGGACTGGTGAACCCGCGCGGCCACCGCATACTGCTTGATCGTTTTGCCAATGCCGATGTCGCCAGAGTGTCTGCGGCGTGGGATGCGTGGCGGCAAGCGCGTGATGTTCTGGCGGAGGCTAGGGCTGGGATCGAACAGGCCAAGGCCGATCAGGACCTGCTTCTCGCGCACCTAGCAGAGCTCACCTCAATCGAGCCCGAAGCCGGTGAAGAGGCCGTGCTCGCCGGTTCACGTTCGGACATGCAAAAGGGCGAGAAATTGCAGGGTGACCTGGAGGAGCTGCGGCTCGTCTGGGATGGTTCGGATGCGCCGCTTGCCCGGCTGCGTTCCGCGGCGCGAAAGCTGGACCGGATCGCCCCCGAGCATGCGCTGCTGGCGGAGGCACTCGCCGCACTCGACCGTGCGGTGATCGAGGCCGGGGAAGCCGAGGAAAAGCTGGAAGCGGCGGCTGAGGCGTTGACGCACGATCCGATGGAACTCGACCGCATCGAAACGCGCCTGTTCGAACTGCGCGCGCTGGCCCGCAAGCACGATTGCCAGGTCGACGATTTGCCCGAAGTAATGCGCGGCCTTCGCGGCAAGCTCGATGCTATCGAAAAAGGCGACGCCGATCTGGCCGATCTGGAGAAGGCTGAGAAATCAGCGGGAGATGCGTATCGCAAGGCTGCCGAGACCCTGCGTGAAGTACGCGTGACTGCAGGCGCGAAGCTGGACAAGGCCGTGGCGGCAGAACTGGCGCCTTTGAAGCTGGACGCGGCGCGGTTCCAGACGTCGGTCACGCAGCTGCCCGAAGAGCGCTGGGGCGCGAGCGGGATGGACGCGGTCGAATTCCTCATCGCCACGAACCCGGGCGCGGACTTCGCCCCGCTGGGCAAGATTGCATCGGGCGGCGAACTCTCGCGTTTCATCCTCGCGTTGAAGGTTGCCCTGGCTGAACAGGGCGGCGCAGCGACGGTGATATTCGACGAAATCGACCGAGGCGTGGGTGGCGCGGTGGCTAGCGCAATCGGTGAACGCCTCGCGCGGCTGGCGAGTGACGGACAATTGCTGGCGGTGACCCACTCGCCGCAGGTCGCGGCGCGGGGCGCAACGCATTATCTGATCGCAAAATCCTCCAGCGGGACAGTGACTAAGACTTCGGTAGCAAGGCTCGATGCTGGCGGGCGGCAGGAAGAAATCGCACGGATGCTCAGCGGGGCAGAGGTGACGCCCGAGGCGAGGGCACAGGCGGATCGGCTTTTGGAGGGCGTGTGAGCGACGTGTCGGTACTCGACCGGCAGGTCTGGAATATGTTGCATGGCGAGTTCGCGCATCTTGCCGTTGGGACCGAGCACGCCAAGCGGATTGATCCGGCGTACGGGCCTTTTGCGGCGGCACGATCTGCCGGGGATCGCGACCAAGGTGCTCTGCGCGATTTGCTAACCGGACAAGACGATCAGCTATGGCTGGTCGAGCCGGAAATCTGGCCTGCGCCGCAAGGAACAAAGGTAGTTCGCTCGGCTGAGCTATTGCAGCTGGTTGCCGAAAATCAGGGAGCATCGGAGTCTGTAACGGATGCCGACATCATCCCGCTTGGGGATGGAGACGCGCCTGAAATGATGACGCTCGCTCACGCGACCGAACCGGGGCCGTGGGAGAGTCGGACGCATCTCTATGGACAATTTTACGGCATCAGGATCGATGGCAAACTGTCGGCGATGGCAGGGGAGCGGATGCAACCATCGCCGGAATTCTCGGAAGTGAGTGGCGTTTGCACCTATCCCGAGTATCGCGGACGGGGGCTCGCGCGGCGGCTGATCAAGCGCGTGATGGCAAGCCAGCGGGAACGTGGTCTCACGCCCTATCTCCATTCCTACGCAAGCAATGATGCAGCGATCGGTCTCTACAAGTCTCTGGGCTTTGAGCCTCGCCGCAACATGTTTGTCACGATATTGGCATTGGCATGACCAGCGACTCGTCCAACCTGACCGAAGCCGAAGCCGCGAATGAGCTGATGCGCCTGGCGAAGGCCATCGCGCGCCACAACAAGCTCTATCATGCGGAGGACGATCCCGAGATTTCGGACGCGGAGTTCGACGCGCTTGTCCGCCGCAATGCCGAGCTGGAGGCGCAATTCCCGCACCTTGTGCGCGAGGATTCGCCATCGAAAGTCGTGGGGCATGAGGTCGCCGCATCGCCGCTGTCCAAGGTGACGCATGAAGTGCGGATGCTCAGCCTCGACAATGCCTTTTCGGATGAGGAACTGGGCGAGTTCGTCCAGCGCGTGAAGCGGTTCCTCTCGCTGGGCGAAGAAGAGGCAGTGGCCTTCACCGCCGAGGACAAGATCGACGGGCTTTCCTGTTCTTTGCGCTACGAAAAGGGCGAACTGGTGCTCGCGGCGACGCGCGGTGATGGCTCGGTTGGAGAGAACGTTACCGCCAACGTCGCGCATATTGCCGATATCCCGCAGCGGCTTGCTGGCGATGGTGTGCCCGAGGTGTTCGAGGTGCGCGGCGAGGTCTATATGAGCCGCGCCGATTTTGCCGCGCTCAATGCCGCGCAGGAAGAGGCGGGGGGCAAGCTGTTCGCCAATCCGCGCAATGCCGCCGCCGGGTCGCTGCGGCAGAAGGATGCCAGCATTACCGCGAAACGTCCGCTCAGGTTCTGGGCGCATGGCTGGGGTGCGGCGGCTGACATTCCGGGCGAAACGCAGACCGAGGTTGTGCGCACAATCGAGAGCTGGGGCGTGCCTGTCAGTCCGTTGTTCAAGCGCTTTGAAACGCTCGAAGGCCTGCTCGGCCATTACGAGGCGATTGCCAGGGCGCGGCCCGATCTGCCTTATGAAATCGACGGCGTGGTCTACAAGGTGGACCGGCTCGATTACCAGCAGCGGCTAGGCTTCGTGGCCAAGGCGCCGCGCTGGGCAATTGCGCGCAAGTTCCCCGCGGAACAGGCTGAAACCACGCTCGAAAGCATCGATATCCAGGTTGGCAGAACGGGCAAGCTGACGCCGGTTGGCAGGCTCGCGCCTGTTCTGGTGGGCGGGGTCACTGTGACTAATGTTACGCTTCACAACCGCGACGAGATCGCTCGGCTGGGCGTGCGTCCGGGTGACCGCGTCGTGATCCAGCGGGCAGGGGACGTGATCCCGCAGGTGGTCAGCAACCTGACCCGTGACGTGGATCGTCCCGTCTTCGATTTCCCTGCCGAATGCCCCGTGTGCGGAAGTGAGGCCGTTGCCGAGGAGGGCGAGGTCGATGTCCGCTGCACCGGCGGACTCATCTGCAAGGCGCAGCAGTTCGAGCGGCTCAAGCACTTCGTCAGCCGCGGCGCGCTCGATATCGAAGGGCTGGGCGAGAAAACCATCGCCGAATTCATTGGGCACGGTTGGCTGGATAACGGCCCCGCCGACATTTTCCGCCTGAAGGACCGGCAAGCGGACATTCTCGCGCTTGAGGGCTGGAAGGAGAAGTCGGTCGAAAACCTTCTCGCAAGTATCGAAGCCAAACGCGAACCGGACGCGGCGCGGCTGCTGTTCGGGCTTGGCATCCGGCACGTCGGCGCAGTGACGGCGCGCGACTTGATGAAGCATTTCCAAGAACTTCCGGTGCTGCGCGACATGGCCCAAAAAGCGAAGGCTGGCGATGAAGATTCGGCCGGCGAATTGACCGCTATCGATGGCATCGGCTCTGCCGTGGTCGAGGCATTGGGCGACTTCTTCCACGAAGAGCACAACCGCGCGGTTTGGGATGACCTGCTCTCCGAAGTGTCCCCGCTGCGTTACGAGGTCGAGACTGTCGAAAGCCCGGTGGCGGGCAAGACGGTCGTATTCACCGGCAAGCTCGAAACCATGAGCCGCGACGAGGCAAAGGCGCAGGCCGAACGGTTGGGGGCGAAAGCCTCAGGCTCGGTCAGCGCGAAAACCGACCTGCTCGTTGCCGGCCCCGGGGCAGGCAGTAAGCTGAAAAAGGCGCAGGACTTGGGTATTGAGGTAATCGACGAGGCTGGCTGGGCCGCGATCGTGGAGGCGGCGAAATGATGGAGAAGTCGCGCAACAATCCCATCGCGCTCGGCCTCGTCTTCGGCATCGTAGGCGGGATCATCTTCGACAATCTGGCGCTGGGCATCGTATTCGGGCTGATTTTCGGTGCGGCCTTCGGTGAGCGCCAGAAGCGCCAGGCCAAGAAGGACGACGAGCCCGCAGACGAATAAAATTTTCGGTCCTGTCGAATCCGGCTTGCCATCGGCGTCTCCCTTACAGAACCTCGCCATAACGGCGCGGTCGTAAATGGAGAGCAACAATGCAGTACATGCTGATGATCCACGAGGATAATAGCTTTTACGAAGGCGAGAATGGCGAGGCACTGATGGGCGAGACCATTGCCAAGCATATGCAGCTTGCCGAAGACCTCACCAAGGCTGGCGTTACCTTTTCGGGCAACCGCCTCCACCCCGCCGACAGCGCGACGACCATTCGCTGGAACAATGGCGAGCACGCGCTGCACGACGGAGCCTTTGCAGAAACGCATGAAGAGCTTGGCGGCTATTACATCATCGATGTTGCCGATCTTGATGCGGCGGTCGACTGGGCAAAGCGGATTCCGGTGCCGGGGAAGGGCGCGGTGGAAGTGCGACCCGTGTTCGAAATGGGATGAGCCAGCTGCGGTACGGTGACGCCATTGCGCAGGCACGGCCCCGCGTGGTGGCGGCACTGGCCGCCCAATTTCGTGATCTCGACATCGCCGAGGAGAGCTTTGCCGCCGCGAGCGAGGCGCTGCTTTCATACACTGCTGACGAGGTGCGAAACGTGCCGGGCTGGCTCTATCAGGCCGCCCGGCGCAAGGCGCTCGACGGTAAACGCAAAGCCGTGCGGGAAGAACGGGCAGTGGAGGCAGCGGCGATGCTGGCATCCGACAGCGACATCCTGAAAATGCCCGATCCGATCCCGGATGAGCGACTGCGACTGCTGTTTATCTGCTGCCATCCGGCGCTAGCTCCCGAATCGCGTGTCGCGCTCGCCTTGCGTATCGTTTGCGGCGTGCCGGTAGAGATGATCGCCCGGGCCTTCGCGGTCACTCCGGCTACGATGTTCCAGCGTATAACCCGCGCCAAGGCGAAAGTGCGCAATGCCAGCATTCCCTTCGAATTGCCCCATCGCAGCCTCCGGCCCGAGCGGGTCGCCTCGGTTCTGGGTGCGCTCGAAGTTGGCCTGCTGCTCAGCTTTGGCGAGGATAGTGGTGACAGCAAGGACGATCTGCCGGCTGACGTTCTCCATCTTGCGCAGATACTGGTCGAGATACTGCCACAGGATGCCGAGGCCAGGTCATTTCTTGCATTGGTTTATCTGGTCGGCTCCCGGCTTTCCTCGCGGCTCGATCGGGATGGAGCAATGGTTCCGCTGTCACGGCAGGACACGCGCCGCTGGAGCCGCTGGATGATCGAGCAGGGCAGGTCGCAGTTAGACGCTGCGGCGGAGCTGCAGTCACCCGGACCCTATCAGCTCCTCGCGGCGATCCAGCTTGCTCATGCGCGCCGCATCGACGGAGGCGAAGTGGACTGGGGAGCAATTCTCAAGTTCTATGACGCGCTGCTCACCGTGCGGCCGGGACCCATCACGTCGATCAATCGCGCGCTTGCGCTGGCGGAATGCGAGGGCGCACCTGCCGGGCTGGAGGCGCTGGAAGGGATTGATTGCGAACGGCTTGCAAACCACCGGCCCTTGCACGTGGCACGCGCAAAGCTGCTGGAGAATGCCAGGCAGCCTCAACCTGCTGCCAGCGAACTGCGCAAGGCGTTGAAAACAGACCCCGCAAGGCCGGAACGGCTGTTCCTCGAAAGCTGGCTTGAGCGCCTGTTACCGTCCTGATCGCTGACGTCAGTCGTTGGGCATGATGTGGATTTCGCGCACCGCTGCCGTCTCCGGCTGGCAAAGCGCGAAGACAACCGCCTCGGCCACATCTTGGGGCTGGATCTTGGTCGGCTTGGCCTCATCGAAGAAAGGGGTATCGACCATGCCGGGCGAGATCACCGTGCAGCGGCCGTTCCACTCACGCATTTCTTCGGCGAGATTGCCGGCAAAGCCGTGCACGAACCATTTTGTCGCCGAATAGATTGATCCTTTGAAATGTTCGCGGCCTGCCTTGGAGCCGGTCACGATGAAGTGACCCTTGGTCTTTCTGAGGTGCGACAGCGTGGCATGCGCGGTGTAGAGCACGGCGAGGATATTGAGATGGATCATGGCGTGCCATTCCTCGGGATCTCCATTTTCGACACCGGGTTTCTGGACGCCTTTGCCCGCATTGGCGAAGACGCCGTCCAGCGCGCCGAATTGGCCGACAGCTTTATCGACTGCCTCGGTCAGTTCATCCGGTTTGGTCACATCGCAGGGAAGGGCAAGCGCCTTGTCGCCGATCTCCGCAGCGAGCGCATTCAGCTTGTCTCGGGAACGGGCGAGAAGGGCAACATTCCAGCCTGCGTTTGCCGCAACTTTGGCAGTGGCGGCGCCGATGCCGGTGG
>CAYRBB010000039.1:0-5724 GCA_964422435.1 uncultured Sphingomonadaceae bacterium | reverse complement strand
TGAGCAGGGTCTTTGTCATGGTTTTGCCTTTCGGAGCGGTTTCCCATCAAGCGGGTGGCCCGCTTTTGGGTTCCGAATTATTCGAAAGGTGGCGCGCCGCTTTCCTCCGAAGCGTTTTCCCCGTGTTGGCGCTTGTCGTCGATCTGTTCCATCGCATCGCGAGCAGGAGGATCGAAGACCGACATCAACATCATCCCGATGCCCATAAAGAAACCCCCGCCAGGCTTGCGCTTTGCTGAGCGCATACGGCCCATCCATCGCGGCATGGTGGCAACCGCACCCAGCAGGACGACAAGGACGGCCAGAAAGTCCATATCAGCAAAGTATGCCGCGTCAGGGCAAGCACAAGAGGGCGGTCAGCTTTCGTTGGCCGAGGAAGGCTCCGGAATCCATTTCATCACGCCGCCTGCCATGGGGGTCCATAATCCCATCGGAATGCCTGCCTCGGCCAGCCGCGCGCCCACCCATGTGTTGCAGGTGGTGCCCATCGTGTAATCGCCCAGCGCCTCGTAATAGGCATCGTCGGCATAGGTGCCGCGCAGGATTGCGCGCTCGCTCGCTGGCGAGGGTGGCAAATGTGCTTCGATGGCGGCAACAAGCCGCGCATATTGGTCATGCGAGATGCGCAGGGGGCGATGATTTTCACTCGGCGCAGGGCGCACGTAATGGCTCACACGGACCAGCGCATCACCGCCGACCGTGGCAATGCGTAGCGCGGTTGCCGGCTCCAGATCACCCCAGGTCGGCACGTTGAGGAAAACTTCGCGCTCGCCATAGCCGATAGCGAGATGCGTGGGCGGACCATATGGCGTGGAAAGGGAGGCGCTGGGAAACGTCTCGCGCCAGTCCTTGGCATTTGTGACGATTGGAACGATGATCGAAGTGTGTGTGCCGTTGGTCTCAACCATGATGTCGACCCCGTCTTCCGGCTGGCTCCATTCGCTGTTCTGCGGGATAGAGCTGCCGACCCAAGCCGCGACCGGATAGCCGATCAGGACCATCGCCAGCATGGCAAGCAGCGCCAGTGCCCAGCGCAGGATTTCCCGTGTCAGTCCGTTGAACCTTGTTTCAGCCATAGGATCGACCAGTCCCCTGCCGTCAGTCTCTGATGCATGCCGAAGCCTGCCTCCGCATAGGCAGTGCGTACCGCCTCTTCCTGCGTGGTCAACAGACCAGAAAGCAATATGTCCCCGCCCGGCCCGACCGCGCGCGTGAAATCCGGGGCCATTTCGATTAGCGGGGCGGCCAGGATATTGGCGATCAGCAGGTCGAAAGGCGCGGCATCTTGCAGGCGCCGATCGTTCATGCCGTCGGCAATCAGCATGATGAGCTTGCCTGCGCCTTGGCCCATGCCAATACCGTTGCGCGCGGCATTGTCGATCACCGCAGGTTCGCACACCGGATCGATATCCGATGCAGTTGCTTTGGCTTGTGGCCATAGATGCAGGCCCGCGAAGGCCAGCAAGCCGGTGCCCGTGCCGATATCGGCGAGCGTGGAGGGCGCCAACCCTTGCTGTTTCATCGCATCGAGCATGACGAGACAGCCCCACGTTGTGCCGTGATGCCCCGTTCCGAAGGCCTGCGCGGCCGGGATGCAGAAATTGCGTGTCCCCGGCTGATTGCTCGGCGGATGGTTGGGCGTGTGGACGTAGAAGCACCCTGCGAGGATCGGCTCGACCCCGCGCTGGCTTTCGGTGACCCAGTCGGCGTCGGGCAGCTTTTCCTCTTTCAACTCAACAATGTGCTCCGGAAACAGCGCAAGCACCGCGCTTCTCTCCGAATCGGAAGGGCCGTCTTCCAGATAGGCATCAAGCTGCCATAGATCCGGTGTGTCTGGATCGGTCTCGAACGCTGCAAGGACGACATGTTCCTGCCAGAACGGGTCTTCATCACGTCGATCTAGCGCAGCCTCTATAAGCGCCTTCGGTGCAGAGACGGATAGCTTCCAGCTCATCCCAAACCTCCGCCATCCCAGCGAAGGCGGGGATCCAGCTTCCTACAGGAGGATGACAAGATCGGCATATCGGTCCTCCCAATCGGGATTGTGGTTTTCGATCAAGCGAATCTTCCAGTTGCGTCTCCACGTCTTCAATGCCTTTTCACGGGCGATTGCCTCCTCGATACTTTCATATTGCTCAGAGTAGACGAGCATTGTGCGACCGTATTCCTTGCTGACCCGGCCACCTGTTCCCTCGTGATGCTGCGTGCCCCGCTGAACGAGGTTCGTGGTCACGCCAATATAGATCGACCAGCGATATCGGTTTGTCATAATGTCGACCCAGCCCCCGCGCATCTCAGCAGGGAAGCTGGATTCCCGCTTCGCGGGAATGACCAAAAGTGGGGTCACTCACCTGCTTCCCGTGCGAGGCGTGCCTCGAGCCGTTCGAGCCGGTCGGCGGCATAGGCGACGCAGTTCATCCCGCTCGTCAGGTCGTCCGCCATCAGCTTTGCGCGCATCCCGCTTGCCGAGGGATGGGGCGTTATCAGGATATCGCAATCAAGTTCGGCGATAAGCCCAATGCCATCGCGATAGGCCTGCACATATTCGGGGTTATCGGAGAAGCGGTAATCATCGGCGCTGACCGCGGAAAGACTGTCTGCATAGACGATGGTACGGCACAGGTCCCCTTCGCAACTTTGCCACTGCCAGGTGGTTGCGCCTGGGGTGTGTCCCGGCGTCGCGAAGGAGCGCAGAGCTGTTGATCCGACGATCATCGCATCGCCGCTTTGATGGATAAAATCGACACGTACGGGGGTGAAAGGATCGTGCATGCCATGTTGTGGATCAGCTCTGTCGTTCTCGCCGGTACGCATGACCTCGGCGCCTCTGCTCAGAGAAACCAGCGAAGCTCCGGTAAGACTCTGCAGATAGGCCATGCCGCCAACATGATCGAAGTGTTCGTGACTGTAGCCCAGCAGTTCGATATCGCTGATATCTGCTCCGACGCGGGCGATATTGCGCTCCACGATGCGGGCACCAGCCTCTGTCCCGCTATCGAGCAGGATATGGCCCTCGTCATCTGTTATCAGTATCGCAGCAATACCGCATGTGCCGACATAATAGGTGTTGCCGAAGATGCGGAACGGATCGGCGGGCTTGTCCCAATCGTCCCATTCCGCGCAATCCTCGGCATAGGAGATCTCTTCATTCCAGACCCGTTCTGCGCTTTGTCGGGGAAGCTGCGCGGTAGTACATGCGGTAAGGCATAAGGGCACGACAAATGAAAGTTTACCGTACATAGCTTGCTCCATTGGCATCAATTACAGCGCCGGTCATGCTGGGCGGGGCGTCCATCGCGCAGAACACGGCAATATCGGCGATCTCCTCCGGCTCGGCCACGCGGCCCAGCGGAATGTCGGCCAACAGACCTTCGCCTCCGCGGCTTTCCAGATAATCACCCGCCATGCTGGTATCGGTGAAGCCCGGCGTGATGCAGTAGCTGAGGATATTCTCGCTGGCATAGGCGCGCGCGATAGTCTTGTGCATCGCTACCATGCCGCCTTTCGCCGCTGCATAGTGCCAATGCGCAGGCGAATCCCCGCGATAGGCGGCACGGCTGGCGATGTGCACGATGCGCCCGCTCGAACTGCGTTCCTGCCAGTGACGCACGGCGAACCGGCTGAGCTGCGCGGCGGCAGTCAGGTTGATCCTCAGTGTGTCCTCCCACCGGTCGAGCCATTCGATATCGCTTGCATGCATCGGGTTCTGTTCGAACAGGCCGGCATTGTTGACGAGCACGTCGATCCGTCCGTCGAGCCGATCGAGCGCATCCTGCCACAGCATTTGCGGGGCGGGGGGATCGGCGAAATCGGCAGGAATGGTGCGATCGTCCACCGCGCGGGTGGCGTGGCCGATGACGTTGCAGCCGCGCTCGGTCAGCTGGTCTGCAATGGCTTGCCCAATGCCGCGGCTGGTGCCTGTGACAAGAATATTGATCATGAAACAGATCCATAGCCTGCGCCGGGGCGGGGGGAAAGCCGCGAAAAGTGGCAAATACCTCAGAAGGTGCGCTTGTCTCCCGCGCTCTATCCGCTAAGTGGGGGCCATGTTCGCATCCAACGGGACAAATCATGGCTGACCGTCCGCTTTCACCGCATCTTTCGATCTGGAAATGGGGGCCGCATATGGCGGTATCCATACTCCACCGCGTTACGGGCGATGGCATGGCCATTGTCGGGCTGTTCATGCTGCTTTGGTGGCTGGGCGCGTTGGCGAGCGGGCCGGAATATTACGCCACCTTCGCCGAGTGGATGGGATCACCCATTGGCTACGTCATCCTGATCGGCCTCACCTGGGCGTTCTTCAACCATGCGAGTTCGGGTGTCCGCCACTTCGTGCTGGATACCGGCGCCGGGTATGAGCTGAACGCCAACCGTATTTTCTCTTACGTCTCGATGCTGCTGCCGGTCGTGCTGACCGCCGGTGTCTGGGCCTTCATCCTGCTGCGCTAGGAACTCGTTATGGGTAACGGAACTTCCATCGGCCGCGTGCGCGGTCTCGGCTCGGCCCACGAAGGGCCGCATCACTGGCTCGTCCAGCGTTTCACGGCGGTCGGCAATCTCGTCACCGTGCTGTTTCTCGGCATTTCGCTCGTCATGCTGCCGAACCTCGACCATGCCACGGTCAGCGGCTGGATCGCCGAGCCGATCCCCGCTTTCATGATGGCGCTGCTGGTCATCACCACATTCTGGCACGCACGGCTCGGCCTGCAGGTGCTGATCGAGGACTATGTCTACGAAGCCGGCAGCAAGTTCGGCGCGCTCGTGATCCTCAACCTTATGACCTTCGCAGGCGCAGGTTTCGGCCTGTTCTGCATTGCGCGCCTCACATTTGGCGCAGGAGTAGCCTGATGGCCGCCACTTCGACTTATGAAATCAACGGACGTGCCTATCCGATTACCGACCACACCTATGATGTGGTGGTGGTTGGCGCCGGCGGCTCCGGCCTGCGCGCTACGATGGGCGCGGCAGAGGCTGGTCTGAAGACGGCGAACATCTCCAAGGTGTTCCCCACGCGCTCGCACACTGTGGCAGCGCAGGGTGGCATTGCGGCATCGCTTGGCAACAATACGCCCGATCACTGGTCTTGGCACATGTATGACACCGTGAAGGGTGCCGACTGGCTGGGCGACCAGGATGCGATCGAATATCTCGCGCGCGAAGCTCCGCAGGCTGTTTACGAGCTGGAGCACGCCGGCGTGCCTTTCAGCCGCAACGAGGACGGTACGATCTATCAGCGCCCGTTCGGCGGCCACATGCAGAACATGGGTGAAGGCCCGCCAGTCCAGCGCACCTGCGCCGCGGCAGACCGCACGGGGCACGCGATGCTCCATGCGCTCTACCAACAGAGCCTGAAATACAGTGCTGATTTCTATATCGAATATTTCGCCATCGATCTGATCATGGCGGGCGAGGGCGATAATCGCCGCTGTGTCGGCGTGATCGCTATTTGCCTGGACGATGGCACGATCCACCGCTTCCGTTCGCACGGCGTGGTGCTGGCGACCGGCGGCTATGGCCGCTGCTACTTCACTGCGACCTCCGCGCATACCTGCACGGGTGATGGCGGCGGCATGGTGCTGCGCGCCGGCCTGCCGCTGCAGGACATGGAATTCGTGCAGTTCCACCCGACCGGCATTTACGGAGCGGGCGTGCTTATTACCGAAGGCGCGCGCGGCGAGGGCGGCTACCTGACCAATTCCGAAGGCGAGCGTTTCATGGAAC
>CAYRBB010000038.1:0-26473 GCA_964422435.1 uncultured Sphingomonadaceae bacterium | reverse complement strand
AACCAGGAGCAGGCCTTCCTGCCGATCTATTCCTACGCAGTGGTGACCGATGCCGAAGAAGGCTTGATCCTCGTCAATGTCGATACGCTTGCCGATGGCGAACTGCGCAACAACCACCTCGACCGCCTGACCTATGGCGACGGATCGGATGCGTGGAACCCCAATGGCGTGCTCGATGGCGCACGGCATATCCACCTCGCGGGCGCAATCGCCTATATCACCGCGGATGCGGGCCTCGTGGTCGTCGACCTTGCTGATCCGGCCAATCCGCAGCTTGCCGCCGTCAGGCCGCTTACTGATGCGCGCGCCTCTGCGATCCAGTTTCGCTACCTTTGGGTCTCGGATGCAGAGGGCGTAAAGCTCTTCGATGTGACGGACCTGCGCAATCCGGTCGCGCGGCCCGAGGGAACGATCCCGCTCGCCAATGCGCAGCGCATGTATATTGCGCGCACGTATCTCTACATCGCCGGCAAGAGCGAAGGTCTTGTGATTGCGGATGTGACGCGCCCGCTCGCGCCCGAGATCTATTGCCGCGAGACTTTCGGCGGGACAATGAACGATGTCGAGGATGTGATTGTCGGTTCGACCAACGCCTCGCTCTTCGCCTATGTCGCGGACGGGGTGAACGGCATGAAAGTGGTGCAGCTCACCAGCCCCTCCAGCCAGCCCAATTTCTACGGCTTCAGCCCCGCGCCGGTGCCCGAACTGATCGCCTTCCGCCGCACGCCCAGCCCCGCGATATCGCTCAGCAAGGGCCTAGACCGGGATCGCGCGGTGGACGAGACAGGTGGCCAGATGGCGGTGTTCGGCAGGCTTGGCTCGCGTCCCTTCAACCGCGCCGAAATGGAAAACCTGTTCCTCACCCGTGCAGGCATCCCGTGGCGCGTGAGCGACGAGGCCGATATGGGCGCTTGGGTTCCGGGCGCTGGTCCGGTCGCAGGCCGGCGGAGACCGGGAGAATGAGCAAGCTGGTCGATAGCGTACTGGATTTCGAGGAACGCTGGGAACGTCCGATTACTATTGTGCTTGGCGTTTTCTTTGCGATCAGTTGTGCAGTCTATGCACGTTTCATCACACTGCCCGACATACCGCGGATCGACGAACAGATAATCTTTTTCTGGGGGTCCGCCGGGTTCAACGCTATCTGGCACGGCTTCGCGCGCCCCGTGATGTTGAAACGCAAGTCAGAACGCGTGAAACTCGCCCAGCGCGAAGACCGCTAACCCGTCCCTTTCTCGCGCTCCATTTCGCGGATCATTGGCTGGAGATGCGGTCCATAATTGGCGATCACCTCCCAGTCGCCGACACGCTCGTAATGGCTCGCCAGCGAGTTCCCGTCCCAAAGATGCAGCGCATAGGTCGGCGGCTCGGTCGTGATCAGCGCGCGGCTGTCGGCCTTGTCGGCGCTAATCGGGCGCAGATCCATCGATACAAGCGGCGCGACCGACGGAGTGACCGATAGCGGGATACCGCAGAAACGTGCCGACAACTGTCGATGCAAATGGCCACAATGGATCGCAAGCACCTGCTCTGAGCGGCCTTCCAGCGCTGCGGCAAGATTGGCGATCCATTGTTCCCTCGGGTCCGGGTCCATCCACTCGATGCCTGATACCACCGGCGGATGGTGCATGAAGATAACGGCAGGTGTGCCTTCATGCGCATCGAGCGTCGCGATGAGCCAATCGCGCCGTTTCGCGCAAAAAGCGCCGCCATGGCGCCCCGGCTCGACCGTATCGAGCATGACCACGAGCAGCCCTTCCTGAACAAAGGCGGATTGGACAAAACCATGCCCGTCAATCGCCGTGTCGGGAAACGCGTGCAGCAATTCCTCGCGCGTATCGTGATTGCCCACCAGGGCTTTCACAGGGAACGGGCATTCGGAAAGCATTTCTGCCGTGCGGGTGAAACTCTCGCGGTCGCCGCGATCGGTAATGTCCCCCGTCACCAGCAGCATGTCGACGGGATTGGGCTGCGCAAACAGGCGATCGAGCGTTGCACGGAAGCGCGTGCGGTTCAGTTCTTCGGGCTTCGCATCGGGATCAAAGCCGATATGCACATCGGTTATCTGCGCGATCAGCATGGCTACCTCTCTCGCCTGGCGATGCGCGGCGGCGCGGCGGCACCGGTGCGATCGCGCGGGTGATAGGAATGGCACATCGCGCAGCTTGAGGGCACTTCGGCTTCGACAGCGGTTTCGCCCAGATGGCAATCGCGACAGCTTTCGAGATCGGGCAACAAAAGATCGGTCGCATCCTTCGATGTGTCGGCTGCATGGCAACTGACACAGGTTTCCTGCCGGTGAGGCTCATGATCGAACCAGCCGTTCTGGAAGAAGCGCGCCCGCTGCACCACCGGATGCACGGCCAGCCCGCCTGACGGGTTGGTATCGCGGTAGTGGCATTCCCCGCACAGCCCCTGATCGGAAAACGCATTGCCCAGCGTCGGAACCATCACACGACTGAAATTGCCGTAATAAATGCCACCCTCTGCATAAGGGCCGGGGCGCTGGCGACCGGTGCTGACTGGGCGACGCGGCGCGCGGTCTGCAGCCAGCAGGTCGGCCTGCATTTCCTCGATGTCGCCATGGGTCAGCGAGCGGAAAGTGCTACCTACCTGATCATAGACGAGGCTGTGGCAGCTCTCGCAGCTTTGCTCCATCTCGACCGGGAGGAAGCGTACGCCATCGGCGCTCGGCGCGTGGCAGGCGCTGCATTCGAGCGCACCATCTTCGCTCATGTCCCATTCGCCGAGTCGCCCCGCCATGCGCGCGACTCCATTGGTGGTGGAGAGGTGCATATCGTGCGGGAATTTCAGGCCGTTGAAATCGCGCCTGTCGCTCGAAAGCTCCACCCGCGCTTCCTCACCGCCACGTGCAGGCAAGACCAGCGCCTGAAATTGTGGGTGGCCGGTGCCGAAATCATGCGCACTGCCGAGCGATGTGTCGGTCAGGCGCGTGTCGAGCGTATCGTGGCAATCGGCGCAGAATTGCTGTGATGTCGGCTCCATACGGCCAGCGCCTTCATGCTCGGTATGGCAATCGGTGCAGGCGCCCGGGCCAGGCTTGTTGAAGGCGTGTGCGACTGACCACAGCAGCGCTTCACCGCCCGAGAATCCGGGCATTCCTGCCACCAGCCGATCCCCCTCGGCATGGTCGCCCAGCCCTTCGTGGCAGGTCAGACAGGCATTGTCCGTCACCGCGACGAAAGGCTGCGTATGGCAAGCCTCGCAATTGTCCTCCAGCCCGTGGTGGACGCTGGACAGTGCACCGGTCGACCAGCTCGCATCCATCAGCACCGCGCCTTCGCCCTCGATGTCTGGCGCGGCATCGGGGCGGGAAAGGTGGGTGACAATCGGAACAGCGAGGAAGGCGACGATAATCGCCACCAGCCCGGTCCATGCCATAGCGCGCTTGCCGGGAAGCGCACCAGAAAGGCCGAAACCCGCCAGCCGGTCCTTTGCTTCGCCCGGGTCGCTTTCCGCCTTGCGCTGGGTGATGGTCAGCTGGCCGTCGGAATCGCTGCCGAATTCCAGCAGATAGGAGCCGACGCCCAATTCTCCGCCCTTGGTCGGGTCAATTGTGGCCTCCTCGACAGAAATGCCATCATGCGTGAAGCCGAGAGTGCCCGCCGCTTTCGCTTCCAGCATTCCGCTGGGAGTGCGATCGAGGGTGATATGGTGCTGCTCGATAGCGAGATCGGGCAGGTGGATCGTGTTTGTGCTCGCGCGGCCCACAGTAATCGCATCCACGCTCACATCGCGGGTACGCACGATCTCGCGGCCGCTGGCGGTGAAGTCGATACTGCGTATGCGGATATCCATCACAGCCCCCCTCACCAGTAATAGAACACGGAGACGATGTGCGCCGTCAGCGCCGCAAGCAACGCGATGGTGACAGGTACATGTATGTAGAGCCAGATATCGAGCATCGCACGAAGGCGCATCTGGCGACGGATCTGGTCGAGCTGCGCGCGCCGCTTGCGTAGCAGCGAGACGACTTTGCCGAGCGCTTCATCGTGACCGGACACACCGAAATGGTAGAGCGCCGCCAGCGTGCGGCAATTGCGATAGTTGCCGGAAAGGCGTGCGCCGAGGCCGAAGTCGAACGGATCCTGCTCCAGCGCAGCGATAACAAGATCGGCATCCTCACGGCCCAATGGCTGTGCTGCGTTCTCCAGCTGGCGATCAATCGCGGCGAGCGCATCGAGCATTTCACCCTTCGTCATCTGACGCCGGTTAGCGTTGATCTCCGCAGGCAGCGTTGCGTAGGCGAAGATGCCGTAGAGCCCCGAAAGGACGACCACCATCATCAGGACCCAGGCGAGCGTGTGGACATTCCAGCCGAGCTGGAACCCGGTGTGAAGCGTCGCGATCACGATGAGTGCTAGTCCGAGATAGACATGCGCGCTGGTCCAGGCCTTCAGGCTCCAGCGCCCTGCGCTCATATTGCGCTTGCGCACGCCGAGCAGGCTCAGCCAGATAATGAGCCCCGCGCCGATCGTGCCTAGCGTGTAACCGTACCAGCTGCCGCCATTGTGGCGCGGCTGAACATCCACCAGCAGATAGCTGATGATCGCCAGGAGGCTGATAAGAATCGCCAGCTTGGCCCAACGCCAACGGCGATGCTTGAGAAAACTGACATGATCGCTGTCCCGGCGTTTCTCGTCGAGCGTAAATTTGGTCTCGGGCGCGCTAGCCATCGTCGACATCCTCGGTCAGCTTTGTGACGGTGAGGAATTTGTCGGGCGAAACGCGGATCGCCGCTCCGGTAGGGCAGGCGCGAACGCAGGCTGGACCACCGTCGATCCCGGCGCACATATCGCATTTGATCGCCTGCTTGGGCTTGTCGGGATCGGTGCGCTGCTTGCGCCAGCCATAGCTCGCCTCGCCCGGCCCCGGCCCGGCGCCGAACAGCAGCCAAGTAAACAGCGAAGGCTTTTTGGGCGGCACGGCATCCATGCGAATCACACCGTAGGGGCAGTTTCTCTGGCAATTGCCGCAGCCAATGCAGGTCTCATTTATAAAGACCTCGCCATCCGGCCCGCGCTGGATGGCATTGGGCGGGCAATCGGCCATGCAATGCGGGTGTTCGCAATGGCGGCAGGAGGTCGGCACATGAAGGTGCGCGTAGCTGCGCCCGGCTTCGCGATCGAGACGTGACAGGCCATCGTGACTGTCCGCACAGGCCTTCTCGCAATTGTCGCAACCGACGCACAGTTTCTCATCTATAAGCAGCACGTCAGTCGCTTCGCCAATGCCGTTGTCGACCAGGAATTGTGCAGTTTCGGAATACATGTCCGCTGCTGAGCCAAAGCTGTCCTTGCGCGCCTCCACAAAGGCATTGACCTCGCGCCGCCCCTTCATGTCTTCAAGCGCGCGGCCCTTCAGATCGGGCTTCGCATCCAACAGAGCCAGGAATTTTTCGCCGGGAAAGCGCACAACCTCGCTCTTGATCGCGGCCTTTACCGTAGCGGTGCGTTTCGACCCATCAATTACTGCCATTTCTCCGAAGTACGATCCCGCCGGGAGATAGGAGAGGAAGACCGGGTGCCCACCGATATTTTTCTCGACGATCATCGATCCGCGGCGGATGATGAAGATGTCCTTGTCCTCCGCCCCCTCCTCGACGACTGTCTGCCCGGCCCGAATGTCCATCACTTCGCCCGCATCGATAATATCGGCGACCTCCTCGCGCGTCAGGCCGGAGCCAAACATTTGCAGAAACTGTCGTTCGATGCTGATGCGGTTCACCGCGCGGCCCGCGCTCGGCACGGTGGCGATAAGCTTCAATGCGGCATTGCGCGAAAGTTCGACCGTTACCAACGGTTCCGTCGCCCGGATGGTCGCACCACGGCGGCGCCCCGAAATTAGCCCGACTTCGCCGAAAATTGAGCCCTGTTCGATGGGTACGGTAATGGAGGGGTTATCCTCGCGGACCTGAACCGCCACCGATCCTTCGGCGATAGCAAACATGGAGGAGCCCGGCTCGTTCTTGGTGAACACCACTTCGCCGGGCTGGAAGTAACGCAAGGTGGAATCGAGCATCAGTTCGCGCAGTTGCAGCGGTGAAAGCTCTTCGAAGATCACGACGTTCTTACCGATGATCTCGAGCCACTCTTCGACCGAGCGGCGGCCCGGAAGTTGCGCAAACTGTTCTTCCAGGATCGGCTGGTCCGCAGGCTTGAGATCGGTATTCCCGTTCAGGAACTCGATCACGTCATAGCCCTGGTTCATGCAGTGTTTGATCAACGGATAGCCCGCCAGCGCGCCGATGACATGCACACCATTCTTGGTCGTTTCGAATGTCGGGGTCAGCGCAGGATAGGCATCGCGCTCCTCGCTGGTGAATTCGACCCCAATCGCCTCGACAAAGCCGCGCGGCGGTTTCGAGCCTGTGCGCGCAATGATGCGGTCGCATGGAATGGTAACTTCCCCGTCGCGCGTTTCGAGCACCAGTTCACCGGGGCGAACTTCGGTGGGCGATGTCTCGCGGCGCACATCGATGCGACCGTCGGCCTCGGCTTCCTCCAGCAGCTTGACGTTCGCGCCTTTCGCGCGAGCAAAGCTGTCCCGCCGGTTCAGAATCGTCACGCGGTTCGCCTGCGCCGGGTCGGCGGCAAGGCCAAGTGCATTCTCGATCCCGGCATCGCCAGAGCCGACCACGGTGATGTGCTCGTCGAAATATTCGCCCGGATCGTCCAGCTGGTACTGAATGTGCGGCAGGTCAGCGCCCGGAATGCGTAGCAGGTTTGGATTGCCCTGCGTGCCGATGGCAAGAACCACCGCCTGCGCATTCACCGCCTTCCCGCCCTTGGTCCGCAGGGTGAAATCACCGCTTTCGCCGGTAATTTCGGTCACCTCGGCGTTGTAGAAGACGTTGACCTTTCCTTCCTCAATCTGGCGGTCCCAGATATCGAGGATCGTCTCGCGCTTGCCTGCTTCGAAATCCAGGTCGCTGCGCAGCACCAGATTGCTGGGCGTCGCCATGACGTGCTTGCCCTTCTGGTATTTGAAAATTGTATCGGAGAGGTGGTCGGTCTTTTCGATCAGCACGTGGGACATGCCCAGCGCAGCAGCGTGGGCGGCAGCGGAAAGCCCGGCCGGTCCCGATCCGACGATGGCTACCTGAACCTGATCCTGATCCGGTTCTGTTTCCATATTTCCCCCTCACGACTCTTAAGCACAAAAGGCCCGCCAAGGGAAAGGGTGTCCTTGCGCTTGCACCTGTGCACGGCATCGCTAGGCTGCTGACCGAGCGGGGAAGGGTGGCCGGATTCATGGCGAGAATGGGTAAAGGCGCGATTGCAGTAAGTTTGGCGCTGGCATTGCTGGCCAGTATCGTTGGTTGGCGCGTTTTCGGCGGTGATAGCGCCGCCGATGAAGCCCAAACCGATGCCAGCGGCATGTCGCTGCCACCTTCGCTGGAGCAAATGGCCGCACGGGCTGAAGCTGATCCTGACAATGCACTGTTGTGGCAGGAATATGCGTTGGCTTTGTTTAATTCCGGCCGCTTTTCCGAAGCTGCGGACGCCTATGAAAACGCGATTGAGGCTGACAGCGAGAGCGCGGTGCTGTGGTCCTCGCTGGGCGAAGCCAGAGTGATGGGAAGCGCGAGCGATCCGATGCCCGATCTGGCAGAACGCGCTTTTCGCCGGGCGCTTGAGCTCGACCCGACCGACCCGCGCGCGCGCTATTTCCTTGCCGTTGCCCGCGACCTGACCGGCGACCATGAAGGAGCCATCGGCGATTGGCTGGCCTTGCTGGCCGATACGCCGCCGGGTGCGCCTTGGGAGACCGATCTGGTCCGCACCATCCAGCAGGTGGGCCGGATCAACAATATCGCGGTCGAGGAGCGAATCGCCAGCGCGGCGGGTACACGCGATTTGCTCCCACCCGATATGACCAATGGCCTGGCAGGCCCGACGCCCGAGCAGATGGCTGCCGCATCTTCCATCGCGCCCGGCGAACAACAGAGCATGGCCGAAGGCATGGTGGCCCGACTTGCTACACGGATCGAGGCCGAAGGTGGCAGCGTCGCGGAATGGATCATGTTGATGCGCAGCTATGACCAGCTCGGCCGAACAGGGGAAGCGCGGCGCACCCGCGACGCTGCGATTGCGGCACACCCCGATGCGCGTGCGCAGATTGAAGGAATGGCCGCCACGCTCGGCGTGGAGTGAATCGTCGCAAATGACCAATACGGGGATTCGACTCTGCTCCAAAAGCAGGGCATTGTGATGGCAAGATGGGTCGTCCCGTGAGGGGGCGAAGGGGAGGCGACCGAATGAAAGCAGTCGAGTTTCTGCGTCCGGAGTCCTGCAATGCGGGGTGTTTTCGTGCCTTCGCAAAGGCCGGACTTGCCACTGCCACAGCATTGGCAGGTCTTGGCACGCCGATATTGCTCCATGCGCAGGATACGGGCGCACCCAATCGCGGCGAGCTTGCCCCGCCGCAAGCCCAGCCTAATGAACGGCAGCGCGTCACTCTGACTGTCGATGGCCAGATGGAACGGCGTGCCTGCGCTCTCGACAATCCCGAATATGACGAACTGACCGTTACGCTGACCGGCGTCGATTACACCGGGGCCGAACGCGCCGCCGATGTCGCACTGGCAGAGGCGCATCGCGGCTATCTCAATCGCGATCTGCCGATCCGCGCGCTTTGCGATATTCGCGACCGCGCAGCGTCCTTGCTGGAAGATGCAGGTTATCTGGCCGCGGTCGAGATCCCGGCGCAATCACTTGGCGATGGCCGCGCAGAGATGGGCGTGGTGCTCGGCCGGTTGGTTGCGGTGCGCGCACGCGGTGATACGCAGGGCGCCGAGCAGCTGATTTCCGGCTATCTCGAGCGCCTTGTAGGACAGGATGTATTCCGCGTCAGCGAGGCCGAGCGATCTTTGTTGCTCGCCAATGATGTCCCGGGAATGGAAATCCGGCTTTCATTGCGACCTGCGGAAAACGGCGTTCCGGGTGATCTGATTGGCGAAGTCGCAGTGCTCCGCCAATGGGGCGTGGTCGATGCCAATGTGCAGAATTGGGGCAGCAAGGCGCTGGGCCGCTATGGTGGTCTGCTGCGCGCGGAAGTCTACAATCTCACGGGCTTGGGTGACAGCACCGCGATTTCGGCATTCTCGACGCTGGAGTTCGAAGAACAGCAGACGCTGCAGGTCAGCCACGATATGCGTTTGGGAAGTGACGGCTTCGTCCTGTCCGGCCAAGTGACGCTCGGCTGGACCCATCCCGATGCCCTGCCCGGCTTCGATATCGAATCCGAGACCGTCTTCGCCACACTGGAAGCGAGCTACCCCTTCCTGCGCACGCAGACCGATAGCCTGTGGGGAGCAGTAGGCTTCGATCTCGTCGATCAGGATGTCACCATCAATGGCAGCGCCTTTACGCGGGACCGTGTGCGAGCAGCGTATTTGCGCGGCACCTATGTACATATCGACGCAGATAGTGTCGCCCGCCGTGGGGGCTATTCACCGTTCCAACCGAGGTTCCGTTTTGCTGCCACGGGCGAGCTTCGACAGGGTCTCGATATATTCGGTGCATCGGATGACTGCCGTGACAATCCTGCCGCCTGCCTGATCAATGGTGGCATCGGCCCTGCCCGCATCGGGCAAGATCCGACGCCTTTTTATGGCCGCGCGGCTGCAAGTGCAGAATATCGCCCTATCCCGCTGCTGGCGATTGCCTTCGATCTTGAAGGCCAGTTGAGTGGCAGTCCGCTCCCTGCGTTCGAGGAGTATGGCGCGGGCAATTATGGCATCGGCCGTGGTTATGACCCGAGCTCCATTCTGGGCGATAGCGGCGTGGGAACGAGCCTAGAGCTGCGCTATGGCACGCTGGTGCCTTCCAGCGCAGAGTCGCTGGTGTGGCAGCCATATGTCTTCACCGACCTCGCCTGGACAGATAATGATGATGCGGGCCTGTTTGATCCGACCGACCGTCTCTGGTCTGCCGGTGGCGGTATCCGCTTCGTCCGCGGTGCGAACATACAGGGCGATGTCAGCGTCGCGGTGCCGCTCCGCCGGCTCGATTCCACCGGTGAGCGACCCGGTGTCCGTATCCTCTTTTCGATCACTGCCCGCCTGTTGCCCTGGAGGTCATCATGACCAATCTTCCCGTCCGCAAGTCCACGCTCATGCGAAGCTGCGCAGGCGCGGCCTTGCTTGCATCACTTACATTCGGCGCGATGGAGGCGGCAGCACAGGGTATCAATGCGACCCCTGCGGTCGAACAGGGATCGGCGCAGTTCGACAATATGGTGCCGGGTACGACCCGCGTAACAATCGATACGCAAGATACGGTGATCGACTGGCGACCCTTCCTCGACAATAATGGTGATGCGCTGACTTATCTGCCGCAAGGCAATATCGCGATTTTCCAAAACGGCACCAACAACACCAATTTCGCAGTATTGAACCGGATTATTCCCGACGCAGCGAACAATCCGGCACTGTTTGAGGGACTGGTGCAATCATTCCTTTTCGATGCGCTCGGCAACCAGGCACCCGGCGGATTCGTCGCCTTCTACTCCCCTTCTGGCATTATTGTAGGACCGACCGGGCGCTTTGAGGTCCCGCAATTGATGTTGACGACACAGGCAGTCGATATCGCCACGATCAACAATTTCGTAACCGGCAATCTCGGCGGGCAGATTTTCCTCACCGGCAATACCGGCAGCATCGATCTCCAGGGGGGATCGACTTTCGTAGGTGCACCTGAAGACAGTTTCTTCGTAGTTGCCTCGCCGCAGATCAATATGGCGGGCGATGCGTTCTACAATGGCTCAATCGCCTATGTAGCCTCGACCTCGGTCTTGATGAGTCATTCCTCCGGCCTGTTCGATATCATCATCACCGGCGGCGCGGGCGGTGGCCAGGTGATTACCCACACCGGCAGCTCTGGTGGGCCATCGAGCACCGGTGCGGGCGATGAACACGTCATCTACGGCGTCACACAAGGCGCGATTGGCGGCGCGGGCGTATCCATGCTGTTCAGCGGCAACCTGGGCTTCCAGCCCGCTGCCGGTGCGACGGTGGTGAATGGCGACATAATCCTGTCGGCCAATTACAGTGTTTTTGGCAGGAACGTGGATGGCAGTGACAACCGCCAGGGAGCAGATTCCTTCTTCGATGGGCGCAACCAGGTTCCGGGCGTGCCAGGCGAAATCTTACTGTTCAATATCGATGCAACAAGCAATTTCTTGGCCATAGCGAGCGACAATGTCGTCCTGGATGCAAACGAATCGGCCTCTACTTTCGCCTCTGACCTGTCGCTGGTCGGTCGACAGCAGGCGATTATTGATGCCGATAATGGTGGCTTCGTTTCGGTGGGCGGCGACCTGTTTGTATCGGCGCGCAATTTTGGGCTGATCACGCAATCGATCACCGGAGTGGACGCGGCCGGCGGCTTCGCGTCTGTTCGTTCCGGCACCAGCGCCCTGATTGAGGTCACCGGCGAAACCATGGTCGCGGCCAGTGCAATTGCCGGCTTCGATTTTATCACCAACACCGCCGGTTCGGCAACTGGCGGCCAGGCGCAGATCCTCGCCGAGGCCGGAACGATCAACTTGCTGGGCAATGTCCGGATGGAATCCTATGCCCGCTACCTTCCACAATCATTGCCGCCGAGCGGTTATGGGGCAATGCAGGGTGGACAGGTACAGTTTCTCGCGACGGGAGGCGGCAGCCTTGGCACGCCCGGCACGCTTGATATCGATGCCGAAGCTGAAGCTCCGAGCTTCAGCGCCGCCGACGCTGCCCTCGCGGGTAATGTGAACGGCGGCAACGTGGTGGTCGGTGTCGGCACCAATGGCGGCGACGTGTCAGTCGCGGGAAATGTCACTGCAAGCGCCAATGCAGACGTGCTGACACAGGATTTTGCGACAGGCACAGGCCCAGTCGCTATTGGCGGGTCCGTTAATTTCAGCGTGATCGATGCCGGGCAGCTTGATTTTGGCGGCGATGTTTCGGGCTCCGCAATTGCCGCTATTGCCGAGGTAACGGGCGGCGGGAGCACAGGCTCGGCCAGTGGCGGGTCGGCGGGCGTCTCTGCGACCGATGGCGATATTGCGATTGTCGGGTCGCTCAGCCTCGAGGCGAGCGGGCAAGGCGGTGACGGAGGGGCAGGCGGGGATGCCCTTGGTGGCGATGCCAGCTTGCAAACGAACAATGGCGCGGTTTCCGTCGGCGGGACAACAGCGCTCGTGGCTTCAGGGAGTAGTGGCAACGCAACAGGTGCCGGCGATGGCGGCGCGGCGACCGGCGGCGCGATCACCATTTCCGTACAGACCGGCGGTACCGCCTCGCTCGGCTTGCTTGGCGCTGACAGCAGCGCGGTTGGCGGTAACGGTTTCGATGGATCCTCTGGCGGCAATGCACTGGGAGGCACTATCGACATCACGGTCGACGGTGTTGGAAGTGGCCTGACCACCTCGGATAACATAAACCTGACCACGCGCGCAGATGGCGGAGACACCACAGCAGCCGGTATCGAAGGTGGTGCAGCGAATGGCGGCGGGATCAGCGTCGCCATATCCGGCAGCGGCAGTCTCGATGTTGGTGGGCAGTTGGATGGCATTACCAGCGCGCTCGGCGGGAGTGGACCGCAAGGCGGCGATGCGACGGGTGGCACGGCCTCAATCGCGATAACGGGCAGCACTGCGACAATCGGCGCCGATGTCACGCTGCAGGCGGACGCAGGTAGTGGCTTCGATCCCACCGGGATTGGTGCTGGCGGATTTGCCCAGGGCGGTTCTGTCGGTCTGCTGATCGACAATTCCGTCTTCACAGCGGCATCAGGCGCGCTGGATGCCGATGCCATTGCTGGCGGATCTGCCGGCGCGGGCACGGGCGGGTCGGCAACCGGCGGCACAACGCTGGTCGATATCACCAATGGTTCGACCGTCGACCTCGGTCTCGACTTCGGCCTGTTCGCCCTCGCCGTGTCGGGAGGCTCTGTCGGGGGCGATGGCGGCGAAGGGATTGGCGGGGACAACCGGTTACTGGTCTCTGGGGGCAGCGATGTCACTGTAACCCGGCTGACCTACGAGACCACTGTAACCGGCAATAACGGCGCTACCGGGGGCAATGCTACAGGCGGCAGCAACCTGTTGCAGATAACCGGTTCGACATTCGATACGACCCGTCTCACCATCTTCGGTGCGGTCGTGACCCGGCCCGACAATGCGGTGGGCACGGGCGGCAGCGCAATCATCCGCCTGTCGGACGGCTCGATCGCCACTTTCGGCGAGACCTATCTGGAAGCCTATGCCGATGCCATTGGCGCCGATGCGAGCAGCAATTCGGGAACGATCATCGTCGAAACGCTGGATGGCGGATCGCCATCTATCGCGACCTTCGGCAATGCCGAATTCTTCAACGATGCGCTGGGTGGTGCAACCAACACGGCGGGGGTGATCCAGGTCAATGGCGGCAATGGCGACATCGAGTTCATCGACTTGCTAATCGGCAATGGCGGGAATGTTGCCAATGCCAACCTCTCGCAAATCACCGCCGACGGGGGGACGGTGAGAATTGCCGACTTCCTCACCTTCTCCAGCTTCGGCGATATCCTGCTCAGCTATGCCAATGGCGGGGCGATGCTTGGCGGCACCGCGCCCACCAATTTGACCGCGAGCTTCGATATCACCGCGATTCAGGGCGGCATTACGGTGGATGGAGACAGTACAGCCGATCGCAGCATCGCCGCGCTCGGCCTCAACCTGACATCGGATTTCATCACCGTGGGCACGGATGCGCGTTTTGGAGGTACCGATATCGTCCTTACCTCTACGAATACCGGCGAACAGGCCGTGATCGGCGGGGCGACACCGAGCGGTGGTTATTCGCTGCTGGCGGATGAAGCTGCCGCGATTGACGGAACCACCCTAACGATCATCCTGCCTGACATCGTCGGCACGCCTGTCGATGCCCTGCTCGATGACGTGACCTTCCTGGGTTCGGGCAGCCAGCGTTTCAACACGATCAATCTGTTCGTCGAAGGCTCGCTCGATATCGTCGGTGCCGTGAATTTCACTTCGCTGCTTTCCGGCGATACACTCAACATCGCCGTCGAGCAGGCGATCCAGCTCGCTTTGCCGACGGGCAGCATCACGCTCGATGATGGCAGTTCCGGCATTGCCGGCGACCTGCTGATCAGTGGGACGAGCTTTGCTGCAGCGGATCCGGCGCTGCTGGCGATCATAGCTGCCGATCCGCTGGATATGACGATTGCCGATGCATTGCTCGATGATGGCGGCGCAACGACGGGTTCGACCTACATTTCTGCGGACCGTGTGGAGATGACAGGCATCGCGTATATCTTCGGCCAGAACACCGGGGCAAATGGCGTATATGGCGGTATCACCGTAGGCGCAGGAGGATTGCTGATCACGCAGGCGCAGGACTCGCCCGATCCGATGAACGTCATCGCTTTCGGTCTGCGCGATGATGGTACCGGCCGGCTCACCAATGACGACTTTTTCTTTGTGGTCGAATTCGCTGCAGATCTCGCGGCGTCTTATCTCGCCGATGCCACTTTCAACAATTGCATTATCGTAACGCAAACCTGCCCGACGACACCGGTCGAACCGGAAGGCCCTGATATCGACGTCCCAATAACCAACCAGATTCTTGTCGAACAGCCGGTGCGGCCCAAGCAGAATATCGAAGAAGGCGCGATGACCGACAGCCAGTTTGGTTTTGACTTCCCCAGCCTGCTCGATGCCCCACTGATCAGCGAGGATGAGGTCATTCGCGATCCGGTGACGAGCGGCATCGATAGTGCGGTTGGTGCACTGGTAGGCACTGCGGCGATCCGGGAACAGGAAGATGACGAGGAGGAGGAGGAATGATGCCCTTCATCTCAATGCTGCGGCGGAGCGGAATGCTCGCGGCTGTAATCAGTCTCTTGGCACAGGTGCCTGCCGGTGCGCAGGACGTCCCCATTGCGCTGCAAGACAGCGTGCCGATCGGCTCCAATGGCTTATGCGAAGCGCAAATCCAGACACCCGAAACGCAAGCCGGACTGTTCGACCGCGAATATGCTGTCATCTGCCAGGATGCCTCGATTGCGATTGGCAGCCTTGCGGTTTTCTCCGGACGAGGCATCGATGACGTTCTGGGTGATCTTGCGCAAGACGGGCTGACCTGCCGCGAAACGCAGCTGGGCGAAAGACCGGCCGGAATCGACAATCTGCGCGCTCTCGCCTGCCGGGACGACAACACAAGTCTCAACCGGCTGGTATTTGTTGGTACCGGTAAGGGACGGACCTATACCGCGGAAGGTATCGCCGTCTATGCCGATGCACTGACGCTGGGCATGGCGACGCTTGCCGCCGACAGGCCAGTGGAGGGCACAGTCGAAGTACCCCTGACGCTGGCATCCGATGCCAGCGCATTCGCCCGCGCACAGGCCGAAGCCATCGGTGCCCGCAGCGCTCTGATCGAGGCATACCGCCGCGCGAATGCAGGCGACTATGCCGATGCGGCGGAGTTCTTCACCGCGTCGGCTGACGCGCTGGAAGGCAAAGACGCGACGGAAGCACTGCTCAATTCAGCCCTGCAGCAAAGCAACCTTGGCAATTATCTCGAAGCCGCGCTGTTGTTCATCGATATTCGCGAGCTGATCGGGGAAGACCCCGTCCTTACCCGCATGGCGCGCAATTACGAAGCGCTCGACGCGCTCAATCGCGAGCGCCCGGCGGAAGCGATCATGACGCTCGACATGCCCCTTCCCGGCAGCGGGACTAGCCTCGACGCGCTACGCCGCATGGAAGTGTCCGCGCCGCTCGCGGATCGTCTCGCCGCGGAGAACGGCAATGCTATCAGCGGTGCGACCGGCGAGCTGACCGTGCTCGAACACGCGCAACTGCTCGATGCACAATCCCTCTATGTACGCGCAGCCGCGTTGCGGGCGGAGGGACGCCCGGCGGAAGCAAGGGCTGCGCTGGTCGCCTCGCGTGAAGACATTCTTGCGGTTCGTGACGGACGCGTTGTCACGATGCTGTGGCTGCGTGCGCAAATCCTGTCCGAAATCGCAGAGATCGATGAGCGTGCGGGCAATCTCGGTTCGGCTGAGAGGTATCACGGCGAAGCGGTCGCCTTGCTGGAAGCATTCTATCCATCATCGCCTTCACTCGCGAGCGCGCAGGCGCAATATGCTGGATTCCTCGGTCGCAATGGCAGGGAGGACGAGGCGCTGGCGCTTTATCGCGATCTGGTAGGCAACGCCGAGGCCAAGCCCTCTGCCAGCTTGCGCCGCCTTCTCGCGCCGTATTTCGCCTTACTGATTGAACGCGAGCCAGCGGGGATGGCGCACGAGTTCTTCGATGCCAGCCAGTTGATGCTGCGCCCGGGACTTGCCCAGACGCAGGCGGTTATGGCACGAGAACTTTCGGGCGGCAGCGATGAGGCAGCGCAGCTCTTCCGCCAGACGCTCAATGTCGGGCGCGGGATCGAGCAGCTTCGAGTCCAGATCGCGCAGGCCGACCTCGATGCAGACGTCACGGGAGATGCAAGCGGACCGGAAGTGGAAGAGATGCGCACGCGACTGCGGACGCTGGAAATCCGCCAACTGGAACTACAGCAACAGCTTGCCGAATATCCGCGATACCGTGTGGTCGATGATGGCCGCATGGACCTCGCTACGCTGCAGGCTACGTTGCAGCCGGGCGAGGCCTATTATAAACTGGTGATGCTGGATGACGCGACCTATGCGATGCTGGTGACGCCCGATGCGCTGCAGGCCTTCGCACTCAATGCCAATTCCAGCACCATCGAGGCGATGGTCAACACGCTGCGCGATTCCATCGCGGTAGAGCTGGCCGGACAGACCATCACCTACCCTTTTGAGATGTCGACCGCACGCGATCTCTACGCGCAAATGTTCGAGCCGGTCGAACCAATTATGCAAGGCGTTGAGCATCTCATTTTCGAGCCTGACGGTGCGATGCTGCGCCTTCCGGTCAACTTGCTGGTGCGCGACGATGCGAGTGTGCAGCGCCATGCGGCACGCGTAGCTGCCGGCGATGACGAATATGACTATCGCGGCACCGCATGGCTGGGGCGCGATCTGCGGGTGACAACATCGGTTTCACCCACCAGCTTTCGCGATGTGCGCGCCACCCGCGCGTCGGATGCGCAGCTCGATTATCTCGGCCTCGGCCAAAATGCGCCGCTCGGTTCCTCATCGCTTCCAGCCATTGCGCAGGGCGCGAACGGGAATGTGAGCGAGCGTTGCCTGTGGGGGGCCTCGGCGTGGAACAACCCCATAGCCGCGAGCGAGCTGCGCGCCGCGCAGGCTGCCCTGCAATCAGGGGGGGGCAGTGCGCAATTGCTGACCGATACGGCGTTTACCGACACCGCCCTGCTCGGAATGCAACAACTCGACGAGTATCGCATCCTGCATTTCGCAACGCATGGCCTTGTGACTGCACCCGAACCGCAATGCCCCCCGCGCCCCGCGCTGCTGACCAGCTTTGGTGACGGGAATTCCGATGGCTTGCTGAGCTTTGCGGAAATTTTCGAGCTTTCTATCGATGCCGATTTGGTTATCCTGTCGGCCTGCAATACCGCCAGCGAAGGAGGGCTGGTCGCCAGCCAGGAAGCAGGGATCAGCGGGGCCGGCGATTTCGCGCTGGATGGCCTCGTTCGCGCCTTTGTTGGCGCGGGAGGGCGCACGGTGGTCGCCAGCCATTGGCCCGTGCCAGATGACTATAATGCGACGCAGCGATTGGTCTCCGGGCTTTTCTCTGCCGGACCTGGTGAAGAAACGACTGAAGCGCTCCGCCGCGCGCAGCTCGGCCTGATGGACGATGCCGAAGCATCGCACCCGTTCTACTGGGCGGCGTTTGCAGTTGTCGGTGACGGAACGATTGCTGTGCGTCGCTAAGGCCGGTTATTCGTAATCTGTAATGATTGCCGAAAAATCTCGTGTACCGTTTCCGGCGGCGTCGAAAGCTTCGTAAAGCTCCTTCGCCTTGGCACCGATTCGCGTGTCCATGCCTGCGGTTTCGGCAGCTTCCATCGCCAGCTTCAGGTCCTTGAGCATCAGACCGGTGGCAAAGCCGCCTTGATAATCATTGTCCGAAGGTGACTTGGGCCCAACGCCCGGCACCGGGCAATAGCTGGTCATCGACCAGCACTGGCCAGAGCTGACGCTGGAAATATCGTAGAAAGTCTGCGGGTCAAGGCCGAGCTTCTGCGCCATCGCGAACGCCTCTGCCGTGCCGATCATTTGCACAGCGAGCAGCATGTTGTTGCAGATCTTCGCGGCCTGCCCGTTACCCGCATCACCTGCGTGGATAACCGCCTTGCCCATCGCTTCGAGCACCGGCTTCGCCTTGGCGAAGGCTTCTTCGCTGCCGCCGACCATGAAAGTGAGAGTGCCGCCTTCCGCCGCCGCGATGCCTCCCGAAACCGGTGCATCGACCATATAGTAACCGGTCAGGGCAGCAGCCTCAGCCAAGTCACGCGCAGATTGAACATCAATCGTAGAACAATCGATCAGCACCGCGCCCTCCGGCGCATGGCCAATGACGCTGTCGGAATATACCGATCCTACGATGTCGCCGTTTGGAAGCATGGAGACGACCGCATCCACGCCCTCGCAAGCCTCGTTCGCCCAAGCGAAGGTTTCGCACCCATTGGCTTTGGCAGTCTCCAAAGCCACTTCGCTAAGGTCAAACGCGCGCACATCGTGCCCCGCTTTTGCAAGGTTCGCGGCCATCCCGCCGCCCATGTTGCCAAGGCCGATAAATGCGATTTTCATGAGTCTATCTCCTTGACCACGCACCTGTCATTTCAGATGAAACTATGCAAGCGCAAGCACGCCTGTCAGCACATGGCGGACAAGGTCGACCTGCCCGCGTGCGCCGGTCTTGGCGTAAATCTTTTTCGAGTAGTTTCGCGCCGTTTCAATGGTCAGGCCGTGTTCCTTTGCAGCTTCGGCGATGGATAAGCCCTGGACCATCGACCAAGCCATGCGCGCTTCGCTTGGCGTGAGGTCGAACAGGTCGACAAGCTGTTCCGCGCGCGTTTCCAAGGATGAGCGATCTCCGCGTAAATACACCACGGCCACGGCATCCTTACCGCCCGCCAGCGCATCGAGGCGCAACGGCGCGACCAGAATATCGATCCACGGATCATGGCTGAGATTGATGGCGCGCGGGCGGGCGCGCGGATTGGCGGCAAAATCCTTGAGCAGCGTCGTAAGTTGGCGATCGATCGCAGGATCACTCGGCACCAGCCGGTCATAAGCGCCGCGCAGCAGCAGGCCGGATTCGCGCAGCAAGCGGTCTGCGTGACTGTCGCTATCCACGATCGTCCCTCTGGAACTAAGGCTGATCCAGCCAAAGTCGAGCCGGGCGAAGGCTTGCTCGCTCATGGCCGAGCGCGCGCGCTCCCGCTCCAACCCGGCAAGCACCCGTAGTGCCGTTGCAAAATGCGGTGCAAGCGCGGCCAGCGTGGCAGAAAGTCGGGAGCCCGCATCACTACCCGAAATAAGAAGGGCTGCAGAAAGCCCCGCTTCACCTTCGATACGAATGGCCTGCATTTCCGGCAATTTCAGCTCTTCGCCTGCGTAGACCCTGCCGGTGCGGAGAGACCGTGGGACGACGGATTGCATATCGATGTCTCCTGCGGAAAGTCGCACAATCTCATCGCCCGATTGCAAAAGGATGGCAGCACCCTCCGCATTGGCCAACCGTCGAAGACGGGACAGGAAGGTCTGCCACATCGGCTGTTCAAACATGCCGTCATGCAGCGGCACGAGCAGTTCCGTCTCACCAAGATTGGGAATACGCATGCAAAGCGCATACTACCTCCCATATGGGAGGTCCAGCCACGGCAATGCCTTCTTATGCCGCACCGCAACATCTTTTGTCGGAGAGTGATTTGGTGACTGCCCCCCTCACCCATCTTCAGCGCCTCGAAGCCGAGGCCATCCACATCATCCGCGAGGTCGCGGCAGAGGCGGAAAATCCCGTCATGATGTATTCGATCGGCAAGGATTCCGCCGTCATGCTGCACTTGGCGAAGAAGGCCTTCTACCCTTCGCCCCCGCCCTTCCCGTTGCTTCACGTCGATACGACCTGGAAGTTCAAGGATATGTACGCTCTGCGCGAGCGCTCTGCCGAAGAGGCCGGAATGGAGCTGATCGTGCACCAGAACCCTGAAGCGCAGGAACGCGGCATCAACCCTTTCGATCACGGACCACTTCACACCGATATGTGGAAGACCGAGGGGCTGAAACAGGCCTTGACCAAGCACGGTTTCGACGCAGCCTTTGGCGGCGCGCGTCGCGACGAAGAAAAGAGCCGGGCGAAAGAGCGCGTCTTCTCCTTCCGCACGGCAAGCCATGGCTGGGACCCGAAGAACCAGCGCCCTGAATTATGGAATCTCTACAACGCGAAGAAAAACAGGGGTGAAAGCATCCGCGTCTTCCCGATCTCCAACTGGACCGAGCTCGACGTTTGGCAATACATCCAGCTCGAAAATATCGAGATCGTCCCGCTCTATTTCGCCGCCAAGCGCCCGACATTCATCTGGGAAGGCGGACTCTTCATGGCCGACGATATCGAGCGACTGGAAAAGGTGATGGGCAAACGCCCCGAAATTACCGAACGCTCCGTCCGCTTCCGCACGCTGGGCTGCTTTCCGTTGACGGGCGCAGTGGAAAGCGAAGCCGCGACCTTGAGTGAAGTGATTCAGGAAACCCTGCTCACCACTACCAGTGAACGGCAAGGGCGCGTGATCGACAAGGATGCAGGGGGTGCCGGCATGGAGAAAAAGAAGCAGGAGGGGTATTTCTGATGGCTCAGGACTCCGTCTATCAGACCGATGCCCTCATTGCAGAGGATATCGATAGCTATCTCGAAACTCACCAGCACAAAACGATGCTGCGCTTCATCACCTGCGGTAGCGTGGATGACGGCAAGTCGACGCTGATCGGGCGGCTCCTGTATGACAGCAAGATGATCTTCGAGGACCAACTCGAAGCGCTAAGCAACGATTCCAGGAAGGTCGGCACGCAGGGGCAGGAGATCGACTTCGCATTGCTTGTCGACGGGCTTGCGGCGGAACGCGAACAGGGCATCACCATCGATGTCGCTTATCGTTTCTTCAATACCGAAAAGCGCAAGTTCATCGTCGCCGATTGCCCGGGGCACGAACAATATACGCGCAATATGGTCACCGGCGCATCGACTGCCGACCTTGCCGTTATCCTGGTCGACGCGCGCAAGGGTGTGCTCGTGCAGACGCGGCGTCACTCCTATCTTTGCCATCTGATCGGCATCAAGAATATCGTGCTGGCGGTGAACAAGATGGACTTGGTCGATTACGATCAGGAAACGTTCGAAAAGATCGTCGCTGATTACGCGGCGTTTGCCGGAGAGATCGGGATCGAGAACTTCACCGCCCTCCCGATCAGCGGCTTCAAGGGCGACCACATCACAAATGCGCCGGGCGACAACATGTCATGGTACAACGGACCGAGTCTTGTCGAGCATCTCGAAAGTGTCGAGGTGCTGTCCGAAGTTGCGGCAGAAAAACCGTTCCGGATGCCGGTGCAATGGGTGAATCGACCCAACCTCGATTTCCGTGGTTTCTCCGGTTTGATCGCCACCGGCTCGGTAAAGCCCGGCGATCCCGTACGCGCGCTGCCTTCGGGCAAGACGAGCACGGTAAAGAGCATCGTGACTTTCGATGGTGAGCTGGACGATGCGATTGCCGGCCAGTCTGTCACCATTACACTTGAGGACGAGATCGATTGCTCACGCGGCGATGTGCTGTGCGTGGCAGACAATCCGCCCGAAACCGCCGACCAGTTCGAGGCAACGCTTGTGTGGCTCAACGATGAAGATCTGCATGTCGGGCGCAGTTACTGGCTCAAGCTCGGCACGCAAACCGTCTCTGCCACCGTGCAGCAGCCAAAGTATCGTGTGGACGTCAACACGATGGACAAGCTGGCGGCAAAGTCGCTCTCGCTGAATGATATCGGAGTGGCCGAAATCTTCGCCGAAAAGCCGCTGGTGTTCGAACCTTATGCTGCGAACCGTACCCTGGGCGGGTTCATCCTGATCGACAAGATCACCAATGCGACCGTCGGTGCAGGGATGCTCAACTTCTCGCTGCGCCGCAGCCAGAACGTGCATTGGCAGGCGACCGACATCACACGCGAACACCACGCGAGTATGAAGAACCAGACGCCGCGCGTGCTGTGGTTCACCGGCCTTAGCGGCTCGGGCAAGTCGACCATTGCCAATGAGGTCGAGAAGAAGCTGGCGCTTATGAACCGTCATACCTTCCTGCTCGATGGTGATAATGTCCGCCACGGACTGAATAAGGATCTCGGCTTTACCGAGGCCGACCGGATCGAGAATATCCGTCGCATCGGCGAAGTTGCCAAGCTGATGACCGATGCCGGGCTGATCGTGCTGACCGCCTTCATCTCGCCCTTCCGCGCCGAACGGCAAATGGTGCGTGACATGCTAAAGGATCACGAATTCATCGAGATCTTTGTAGACACCCCTCTGGAAGTGGCCGAAGAGCGCGACGTGAAAGGTCTCTACAAAAAAGCCCGCTCGGGACAGCTGAAGAACTTCACCGGGATCGACAGTCCCTATGAAGCACCGGAAGAGCCGGAGATCACGGTAAATACTGTGGAGATGACGCCGGAAGAAGCAGCCGATTACATTATCGACCAGATTCTCCCGCTGAAGTGAGCTGTAGAGACATGACCCGCATGACTGATGCCGAACTTGCTGCCCATCTCGCCGAATATGCCGGCAAGATCCTGCTTGACGTGCGCTCTTCGGGCATGTTCGCGGGCAAGGAACTGGGGAGGGCCGGTGACCAGACTGCAAATCAGTTCCTGTGCCACGCCATCCGCGCTCAGCGCCCCGATGACGGACTGCTGAGCGAGGAAAGCAAGGACACCGAGGACAGGCTGCATAAAGAGCGGGTGTGGATCGTCGATCCGGTCGATGGAACGCGCGAATATGGCGAAGCGCGGACGGACTGGGCGGTGCATGTGGCGCTGGCCATAAACGGCGTGCCGGAGATCGGCTCAGTGGCTCTCCCCGGCCTCGACACAGTACTGCGTTCAGATGCGCCCGTGGCAATGCCCGAAGCTCCTGCAAAGCTGCGCATGGTCGTTAGCAGAACGCGCCCTGCAGCGGAGGCTGTCGCCGTGTCGGAAGCGATCGGCGCAGAGCTGGTGCCGATGGGAAGCGCAGGTGCAAAGGCCATGTCGATCATCCGCGGCGAGGCGGACATCTACCTGCACTCGGGTGGCCAATTCGAATGGGATAGCTGCGCCCCAGCAGCCGTCGCTGCCGCGCATGGCTTGCATATCAGCCGGATTGACGGCTCACCGCTGGTCTACAATCAGGCGGACACTTACATGCCCGATCTGCTAATCTGCCGCAAAGAACATGCTGAGCCTGTTTTCGCCGCGCTTGAAGCCTTCGCTTAACTGCTGACGCTTTTGAACACATCAACCGCGCGGTCGATCTCCTCGCGTGAGAGCGCGGAGGACATCTGCGTACGGATACGTGCCTGGCCCTTGGGCACGACGGGGAAGCTAAACGCCGTCACATAGATACCTGCTTCGCGCGCACCGGTTGCGAAGTCCGCAGCTTTCTTGGCGTCGTAGAGCATGATCGGGATGATCGGATGCTCGCCGGGCAGGATATCGAACCCGGCCTCTTCCAGCTGGCCGCGGAAATAGGCGGTGTTGTCCCACAGCTTTTCGCGAACATCGCCGCGGCGCGCGAGCTCGAGCGCTTTCAGCGATCCCGCGACCACCGGCGGGGCGACCGAGTTGGAGAACAGGTAGGGCCGCGACCGCTGGCGCAGCATGTTCACGATTTCAGGCCGCGCGCTGGTATAGCCGCCGCTCGCACCGCCAAGCGCCTTGCCGAGCGTGCCCGTGGTGATGTCCACCCGGTCCATGCAGCCGCGATATTCATGCGTGCCTTTGCCATTCGCTCCGAGGAAGCCAGTGGCATGGCAATCGTCGAAATGGACAACCGCATCGTATTTCTCGGCAAGGTCGCAGATCTCGTCGAGCCGCGCGATAAAGCCGTCCATCGAGAACACGCCATCGGTGGTGATAAGCTTGAAGCGTGCGCCAGCGGCGTCGGCTTCCTTCAGCCGCTCTTCCAGTTCGCCCATGTCGTTGTTGGCGTAACGATAGCGCTTGGCCTTGCACAGCCGCACCCCGTCAATGATCGAGGCGTGGTTGAGCGCATCGGAGATCACCGCATCTTCGGGCCCCAACAGCGTTTCGAACAAACCCCCATTGGCATCGAAACAACTCGGATAGAGGATCGTGTCCTCGAACCCGACAAAATCCGAAATGCTCGCTTCAAGCGCCTTATGCTGGTCTTGCGTGCCGCAGATGAAGCGGACCGAAGCCATGCCGAAGCCGTACTCATCAAGCGCGGCGCGGCTGGCTGCGATGATCTCCGGGTGATCGGCGAGACCGAGGTAATTGTTTGCGCACAGGTTCACGACACTGCGATCGCCCAGCGACACCGTGCCGCTTTGCGCGGAGGTGATCTGCTGTTCGGACTTGGTCAGCCCCTGCTCCTCTATGGAATCGAGTTCGGCTGCGAGATGTTCGTAGAAACGCTGGCTCATTGCTCTGCTCTCAATCTTCCCAGTTCAGCACGACCTTGACCGCCTCACCCGAGGACATGGCAGCAAAGCCTTCCTCGAAACGGTCGACAGGCAAGCGATGCGTGATGATTGGCGAAAGGTCCAGACCCGACTGGATGAAGGCAGACATCTTGTACCAGGTCTCGAAAATCTCCCGGCCATAGACACCTTTCAGCGTCAGCATGGAAAAGATGATCTTGTCCATGTCCACCTGTGGCGGGTTTGCCGGAAGGCCAAGGATTGCGATCTTGCCGCCATGCGCCATGTTGGCAATCAGCGACGTGAGGCCAGGCTGGGAACCCGACATTTCCAGGCCCACGTCGAAGCCTTCGGTCATGCCCAGTTCCTTTTGCACGTCCTCGATGCTGCCCTTGGTCGGGTTTATCGTGGCAGTCGCGCCCATTTTCTTGGCGAGCGCGAGGCGCTCGTCATTGAGATCGCTCACCACCACATGGCGAGCGCCCGCATGGCGACAGACGGCGGCGGCCATGATGCCGATCGGGCCGGCGCCAACAACCAGCACGTCCTCGCCCAGCACATCGAACTGCAAGGCCGTGTGCACAGCATTGCCATAGGGATCGAAGATGCTGGCGATATCGAGATCAATATGGTCGTCATGCACCCAGAGGTTTGCAGCAGGCAGTACAAGATATTCGGCAAAAGCCCCTTCGCGATTCACGCCGATGCCCTGCGTGTAGGCGCACATATGCCGACGCCCGGCCATGCAATTGCGGCAGCGGCCGCACACGACATGGCCCTCGCCCGAGACGATCTGGCCTTCCTCGAAGCCCGAGACATTGCTGCCGATCTCGACGATCCGCCCGACAAATTCATGCCCAACCGTCATCGGCACGGGAATGGTGCGCTGTGCCCACTCATCCCAGTTCCAGATATGCATGTCCGTCCCGCAGATCGCGGTGCGGAGGATCTGCACCTTCACATCATTAACGCCGGTTTCGGGCTCTGGAACGTCATGCAGCCAGAGACCCTTTTCCGCTTTCGCCTTGACCAGTGCCTTCATCGGGGTATTCCTTCAGTATACAAGAATGGCGGCGTTATACTGCTACACGCACATTATACAAGAGTTCGTCTACTATGTCGGAAAATGCCATCAGCCGCGAATTTGGCAACCGCGTTGCGGTGATGCGGCGCACGCACAAGATAACGCTCGACCAGTTGGCCGAGCGTTCAGGTGTCAGTCGTTCGATGCTCTCGCAGATCGAGCGAGGCAAGGCGAATCCAACGCTAGTCGTCGCGTCACGAATTGCCGATGCATTCGGCCTGTCACTCATCCACCTGATCGAGGAAGACATCCGGCCTTCGCTGATCGAAGTGGTCGACGCAGCCGATGAAGGGGCAATCTTCAGCGAAAAGAATGGCTGCCGCCTGCGCACACTCACTCCGCTGCATATGGAAAAGAATATTGAGTTCTACGATCTAACCTTCGCACCAGATGGCGAACTGGATAGCGACGCGCATTTCTCCGGCACGCGCGAAATCCTGACTGTGACGAGCGGCGAGGTTCAATTATCGGTCGGCGCAGAAGGCCCTGTGCTACTGAAGACAGGCGATACTGCCCATTACCCTGCAGATCGCAAGCACCGTATCGCCAACGCCAGCAGCGCGGACGCAGTGTGTTATCTGGTGGTGAGCTATCCCTAGGCTACCCCACCCGCGATGTGCGGGTTCACACACCCCCCGGCGATCAAGCGCGAAGACAGCGCCAGATTTTCTCGATGTTTTTCAGTGATTTCCACTTCATCGCGATATTTCACGAAGAAGCTACTGGTGCCAGAAGAGGACTCG
>CAYRBB010000037.1:0-26784 GCA_964422435.1 uncultured Sphingomonadaceae bacterium | reverse complement strand
GCACGCGCGTGTCCTGCTCGATATCGTTGCGCAGTTTCTTGCGCGCCTCGATCTGCTCGGTCAGCTTGGTGAGACCTTCGGCGTCGAAGGCGTTGTTGGCATTGAAGTGCTCGATGCTGGTCTGGTCGAGTCCGGTCAGCGAGACCGACTCCAGCTCCAGGCCGTTCATGGCGAGGTCGTTCGAGGAGACCTGCTGCACCTTCTGCACGAAGTCGGCACGCTGTTCGTGCAGCTCGTTCATGGTCATGCCCGCGGCGACGGAGCGCAGCGCGTCGACGAACTTGCCTTCGACAAGGTCCTTCAGCATTTCAGGCTGCATCGTGCGGTGGCCGAGCGTCTGTGCGGCCATCGCGATGGCTTCGCTATCGGGCTTCACGCGAACGTAGAATTCCGCCTTCACGTCGATCCGCAAGCGGTCGAGCGTGATCAGTGCTTCTCCATCACGGCGGACAACCGAAAGCACCAGCGTGTTCATGTTGACGGGCATGGTTTCGTGGAAGACCGGCAGCACCAATGCGCCACCGTTCATTACAACCTTTTCGCCGCCCACACCCGTCCGCACGAAGGCGATTTCCTTCGATGCCCTGCGGTAGAGTTTCACAAGGAACGTCAGGAACGCGATGATCAATACCGCGACGACGCCGAAGCCGATCAGGCCAAAGTCGAGCAAATTTTCCATTTCTTCTCCTTACTGTTAATTCGTCTATCGGGCTGCGCAGGCTCACTCCATCGGAGCAAGCTTGCGCTCGGCCAGGGGCACGCCGAAGAAGGTCTGGCCTTCCCTGCGCACCAGCAAAACATCGTCACCGGCGGGTATCACGCTGGCATCTTCATGTGGCTCGACCATGACATAATGCGCATGGCCGTGGCGATCGCGCACCTTGGCGCGTGCCGGGGAGCCCTTCGCGGCTTTCCCGTCGGTGATCTGGCCGCGCTTGCCCACAAGGCTGTTGAGCGTGACGACAGATGTCTCGTCCTGCGGCATGATCGCGCCGATCGGGCGGACCAATACCGAGGTTGCGGGAATGCTGGCCCCGCCCGCGACAAGCGCCGCGAGCCACGGATAAAGCGGCGATCCGGTCAGGTCGGCGGCAAAGGCCTGCACCCCGAGCCCGATCATCCCGAAGCTCGCGAGTAGCACCATCAGCCACACGAAGAACGGGACCTTGCCCAGCCCCAGCAGCGTGACCAGCGCACCGCCCAGCCCCGCGCTTGTCGGGTCCCCGACCACGCCATCCGCATCCACATCGAAATCGGCATCGAGATCGATTTCGACGTCACCGCCGAATTCGAAATCGCCGAGCCCGATGAATTGCAGCAGGCCAAGCAACAGCATGACCCCCAGCGCAATCGCAAAGGGCAGGTTGTAATCTGCAAACAAGCTCATCTTTTTGTCGCCGCATGGCAGGTAAGCCACGGGCGTCCCTCTCAAAACCGGGTTTTGTCGGAAACCCCCTCCGTAAAAATGATATAGGATGAATCGCCCGAAATTTCCAGAAAAACCGGACGAAACACCTACGATTTTCGGGATTCACAAGGTCAGTGAAATTCGGCTATACAAGAGCTATGCTTCGGCTGATTATTTCGTTCGCCATTCTGGTGATTTCCGCGCCCGCGCTGGCGCGTGATAGCTTGGGAGTATTCGGCCAATGGGGTGCTTTCCGCGATGCCGATGTGCCTCGCTGTTATGCGATTGCGGCAGCCGAGGGGGGCGCTGGCCTCGACTTCGTGCCATTCGCCAGCGTAGGTACATGGCCGGAACGCAATGTTCGAGGACAAGTCCATTTCCGCCTCAGCCGCGAGCTTTCATCGAGTCCGCGTGTTTCACTGGCGGTTGGCAGACAGCGCTTCACCCTGACCGCTGGCGAAGGTGATGCATGGGCGACCGACATTCGCGCCGACCGCGATATCGTTTCCGCCATGCGCGCTGCCAGCCGCATGAGCATCAGCGCCACCGATGCGCGCGGCAACCGCTTCACCGACCGGTACAGCCTCGACGGTGCAGCCACCGCGATCGATGCGGCCAGCGTGGGATGTAATTCTCGTAATTGAGACGGCAAAAAGGCCGGAGGAGCGCTCCCCCGGCCTTTTGTTTCATGCGTTACGCGGTTTAGAAGCGTACACCAACGCCGACCATCACCTGGTGACGGTCGAGATCAGCATCGAAACGCCCGCTCTCGCCGGTGTCATCATTGAAGAAGTCATTGTCTTCGAAATCAAATTCGCCTTCCGAGTAGTTCGAGTAGCGATACTCTGTGCGGACGAACAGGTTGTTGGAAAGTGCGTATTCAACACCGGCACCCGCGCGCCAGCCATCAAGATCGAGGTCCGTCTCAATTTCGGTGGTGCCGTCATCGGCGAGTAGATCATAACGGGCATTCGTATAACCGCCCTTGGCGTATAGAAGCAGGTTGTTATTGGCGACATAGCCCACTCGCGCGCCAAGATAGATATCTCGGCCGGTTTCAAGGTTGGCACCAAAGCCGAGATCTTCGAGATCACCGTCATTGACTTCGGTCGATGCGCTGGAATCGGTTAATTCTGCTTCAAGGCCGAGCGTTACACGATCGCCCACAGCGAAATCATATCCTGCAGCGACACCGTAAATCAGGCCATCGATCGATTGGTCGTCTTCATCGTTGAGGTCATTGTCGACATCGCTACCAGCCTTGCTGATGTCATAGCCCACGGTGCCTTCGATGCGGGGACCGGTAAAGGGTGAATTATCCTGCGCCGCAGCAGGAACTGCAATTGCGGCCACGGAAGCCGATGCGAGGATGAGTATGATGTTCTTTTTCATGGTCACTCCAATTCTGATATCTCGCGCAGGTCAAATTGCCCGCGCGTGGATTTCCCAAATGCAGTGAATGGCAACTGAGTTTCATGAACGGGAGACAACAGGTTTAACTGTGTAAAACAGTCCGTTATTCGTGCGACCAACGGACCGATTGGAACGCTAATCCGTTGGAACAGGATTGCGCGAAAAGCGTCCGCGTGCGCCGCGCCGACCGGTTGGCGCAATTCACGCCCGGCCTACCGCGAAATTTGCCGTTCCGAACAATCCGTCGCATTATCCGGTCCAGTGAACGGAGAATCGTGTGACGCGCAGTCAAATCACCGCCCTCAACTTCGTAGTGGCCGTTCCCGATGCAATGACGACGGCTCGATGGTGGGTCGACGTAATGAAGTTTGACGCACTGCGCGATCTGGGTGGCTGGGTGTTCGTCAAACGCGGACCCTGCATGATCATGCTGGGCTCCTGCCCAGATGCATACCCTGTTCCAGACCTCGGAGATCATCAATATTTCGGCTATATCGAGTTTGACGATGTCGATGCCTATTTCGCCGAGATCGACAGCGACAATGTCGAGATCATCAAGGAACCGCGCAGCGAGGAATGGAACATGCGTGAATTCGCCGTACGCACGCCTGACGGGCACCGCGTGATGTTCGGACAGGATTTGACCTCAAACCCGCGCAAAACGGCATAAACGCACCCACTGGCAAAAGCCGCGAGCCTCGCCTATATGCGCGCTTCTCATGGCCGATACGAATTTGATGAGCATTCCGGGACAAGTCGATCCCGTTCCCGTTGCGCGTGATATTACGCCGCGCGAGGATGGGCGCGTGGACCTGATCGGCCTGCCCAAGAAAGACATCCAGGCACTTTTCGAAGGCGCCGGGCTGGATGCGCGACAGGCCAAGCTCCGCGCCAAGCAGGTTTTCCATTGGCTCTATCATCGCGGCGTTACCGATTTCGAGGCGATGACCGATATCGCCAAGACCATGCGTCCGTGGCTGGCAGAGCGCTTCGTGATCGGACGCCCGGAAGTGGTCGAGGCGCAACATTCCATGGACGGAACACGCAAGTGGCTGCTGAAAACCGCTGATGGGCACGAATTCGAGATGGTCTTCATTCCCGATGCAGATCGCGGAACCCTGTGCGTTTCCAGCCAGGTCGGCTGCACGCTCAATTGCCGCTTCTGCCACACCGGCACGATGCGTCTTGTGCGTAATCTTACGCCGGGGGAAATAGTCGGGCAGGTTATGCTCGCGCGCGACGCGTTGGGCGAATGGCCGAAGGGCCGGATGGATGCGCTCGAGGACGAAAGCGAAGCCGCCTACACAGCCGATGGCAGGTTGCTCACGAACATCGTGATGATGGGGATGGGCGAGCCGCTGTACAATTTCGACAATGTGAGGGGCGCTCTGCAACTGGTGATGGATGGCGACGGCCTCGCCCTGTCCAAGCGCCGCATTACGCTTTCGACCAGCGGCGTTGTCCCGGCGATGGAACGCTGCGGCGAGGAAATCGGCGTGAATCTCGCCGTCTCGCTCCACGCGGTGACCAAGGAAATCCGTGACGAAATCGTGCCGATCAACAAGAAATACGGTATCGAGGAATTGTTGCAGGCCTGCGCCGATTATCCAGGCGCCAGCAATGCCCGTCGCATCACCTTTGAATACGTCATGCTTAAAGACAAGAACGACAGCGACGAACACGCACGCGAACTTGTCCGCCTACTCAAGCAATACAAGCTGCCGGCAAAGGTAAACCTCATCCCGTTCAACCCGTGGCCGGGCGCAATCTATGAATGCTCCACGCCAGAGCGGATCAAGGCCTTCTCCAACATCGTATTCGAAGGTGGCATCAGCGCACCCGTGCGCACCCCGCGTGGCCGCGATATCGACGCAGCATGCGGCCAGCTAAAAACCGCCGCAGAAAAGAAGAGCCGCGCGCAAATCGACCGTGAAGCAGTAGAAGCCGAGGCGGCTGCCAGCTAGGCCGGCACCGGCTCCCGTCGCATCGGTGACAGCTTGCCATAAGTCAGCACGCGCCAAAGCCATTCCATCGGTCCGTAGCTATACCGCGCCAGCCAAAAATGGCTGAAGGCAACTTGCGCGATGTAAAACAGCAAAGCTGCCATCAACGCGGTCTGCGGTTCAATCGTGCCTGCCAGCGCCATACCGCCGTGGAAGCCATAGAGGATGAAACCGATAAACACGCCTTGCACCAGATAATTGGTGAGCGCCATGCGGCCTACGGGCGCAAAAGGCATCGCAAGGCTGCGCAGCGCAGGTGAGTTGAAAAACAGCACCAGCGCACAACCATAGGACATGGAAAGCGCATAGGAGCTTGCTGCGTGGATCAAAGACCTGACCAGGTCCATTTCGATCAGTTCAAAGGCATTCACCGCCTCGCCAACCAGCCCGCACAGGAAAAGCACCCAGAATGCCTTGCGGAACAGCGATAGCTTCTCAGAGATATTCTCAAGCAGCCCGGCCCTCACAATGCTCGCCCCGATCAGGAAACGGCCGAGCGCGTACATCCACCAGACGGGTATGGCGAGGTTTTCCATCCCGCCGGTCCAAAACAGCCTTCCCGCCTGCTCCACCCACTCAGCATAGGATCCGCCGACAAACACGGCATTGCGCTCTGCCGCTGCAGCCTCGGTAAACATCTGGTCGCCGATTGCTTCGAACCCGCCCATCTCGGTGAAATAGGACAACACCGGGCGAGCAAAGATCAGGACGATGCCAAGACCAAGCATGGCCTTAAACGGCAGCTTGCGCAGCATGAAAAGCATCAGCCCGGCGCAGGAATAGATGAACAGGATATCCCACGGCCAGATCAGCATCAGGTTTAGCAGGCCCATCGCCATCAGAATAAACAGCCGCCTTAAATACACCGCCGCGAATGGGCCGCCGCGTTGCTCGATCCGCTTCATCTGGACCCAGAAGCCCATGCCGAACAGCGTGGCGAACATCGTGTTCGCCTTGTCCGAAACCAGCCAATCGACCGTCGTCAGTAACGACGTTGATGATGGATCAGCGAAGATCGCTTCCATACGATCGACAGGTGCAGACCAATAGGTTGCAGTGAACCAGACCAGGTTGGCAACGAGTACGCCGAGCAGCGCAAAGCCGCGCAGCACGTCCAGCTCCCCGATCCGTTCGCCCGATGTGACAGGCGCGAGTCCTGCAGAATGCGATGTCATATGCTTTCCCCCCGGCCAACATTGATACGCGGCTTTTCTTGCCTTGCAAAGCCCATCGCCGCATTAATGGGAAGATGAACGATCCGGCCACTATCGACTTCTACGAGAAATCAGCGCCACGCTACACCCACAGCTTCGGGCAAGCGCCGAGCCGGGACTTGGACAAGTTTCTTGACCGCCTGACACCCGGCGCGAGTATTCTTGAACTGGGTTGCGGTGGCGGACGTGATGCGGCGCGTATCCTGGAGCGGGGTTTTGATCTTGATGCCACCGACGGTGTTGCAGCGATGGTGCGCAAGGCCAACGAACGTTTCAATGTCAACGCTAGGCAGATGTTCTTTGAAGAGTTGGAAGCAACGGAGGCATATGACGCGATCTGGGCGCATGCCTGCCTGTTGCACGTAGCCCGCGCGGATCTGCCTGATATACTTGCACGCATCCACCGCGCGCTTAATCCGGGTGGAAGGCACTATGCCAGCTACAAATTGGGCGATGCCGAAGGACGGTGCCTGTTGGGCCGACTTCATAACTTCCCCGATCCTGAATGGATCAGAACGACGTATACTGCAGCAGGCTTCATGACCGAGGATGAACACATTTGGGAAGGTGAAGGCGCAGATGGCACGGTCCGCAACTGGATCGCGATAACCGCAAAACGATGCGCCTGATCGCAGCTCTAAAACAGCTCATCCCGAATCTCGGCATCCAACAATCTGTTCATGTGAGGTTGGGGAAACCTGAACGATATCCAGAGTTACGTCAGCACACGTTGATTGAGTCGAAAGGTAAAACGCCATGAACAAGACACTGCTTGCTATCGCTGCCGCCACTACTTTGGCCATCCCCGCCGCGCCCGCCATGGCGCAGGGCGGACCGCCGCCCTGGGCACCCGCACACGGATATCGCGACAACGACCGCGGTTATGATCGCTACGATCGCCGGGACTACCGGGATCAGCGCCGTTATCGTGACCAACGCCGCCACCGCATCTACGATGACCGCGGCCGCTATTACGAACCCCGCCGCGTACGCCGCGGCGACCGGATCTGGCGTGGCCGTGACGGACGTTACTATTGCGAACGTGACAATGGTACGACCGGCCTGATCATCGGTGCAGCCGGTGGTGCAATCATTGGTCGCGAAATCGATGGCGGTCGTGATCGTACCGTGGGCACTATTCTGGGTGCTGCCATCGGTGGCCTGCTGGGCCGTGAAATCGACCGTGGTGAGGCACGCTGCCGCTAAACATCCGATAATGTGAGGAGATGATGTAACCGCCCGAAACGCACAAGCGAATACATGATCGCCCCCAAGTGACGCCGCCACTCTTCCCCCTCGGAGTGGCGGCGTTTTCTTTGCTTGAAAGTCTCGTCCTTGCACCAAGTATCCTTTTCGGATACTTGGTGATCATGCACCTTGCCGGACAGAAAATTCGCCAGTGGCGAGAAGCGCATGACCCGCCGCTGAGTGCCGAGGAATTCGGCGCGCGATTTGGCGCTCCAAGCGCGTGGCCCAGCCGCACGGTTTATGGTTGGGAAGCAAAAGGCAAGGTACCGCGAAAGGCCACCCAGAAACGCCTTGCCGAATTGGGCATTTGTCAGCCCGCCGATTTCCTCGAACCTGCCGACGACCGGCCTGAAAGCGAGACCGAAATGAGCACAGCTCTCTTCGATTTCTTCGATATGCATGCGCACGGTTTTGTCCGGGTGGCCACGGGCACACCGAAGTCGCGTACCGCCGATGTCGCTCACAATGCGGCAGGCATTATCGAACAGGCGAAAGAAGCGCATGACCGGAATGTCGACTTGCTGCTCTATCCCGAGCTGTGCCTTTCTTCATACGCCATCGATGACCTGCATATCCAGGCAGCGTTGCTGGATGCCGTCGATACGCACATCGAGATAATTCGTGCCGCCAGCGAGGCGCTCACCCCGGTGCTGGTTATCGGCGCTCCGCTCCGCCGCAAAGGCCGCATCTACAATTGCGCCGTCGTTATTGCGAATGGTGAAGTCCTGGGCGCGGTTCCCAAAAGTTACCTGCCGAACTATCGCGAGTTCTACGAAAAGCGCTGGTTCGCGCGGGGCAATAACTGCCATGATTTGTGGATCGAAGTAAGCGGCGTAGAGGTCCCCTTTGGTACGGATTTGATTTTTGCCGCCACCAATTTGCCCGGCTTTACGTTCGGTATCGAGATTTGTGAGGATTTCTGGAGCCCCAACCCTCCGGGGACTCGCGCCGCACTGGCAGGGGCGAATATCCTCCTGAATCTCTCGGCCTCCAACATCACGATCGGCAAATCGGACGAGCGACACATGCTCTGTCGCTCCTCGTCAAGCCGTGCCGTCTGCGCTTACGCCTATTCCGCTAGCGGATTTGGCGAGAGTACGACCGATCTCAGCTGGGACGGCCAAGGTATGGTGTATGAGCTGGGCGATCTGATGATCGAAAGCGTGCGCTTCGAGATCGAGCCCGAGCTATGCGTCACCGACATCGACACGCGCCGCATTCGCAATGAACGCATGCGCATGGGCACATTCAATGACGCAGCAGAGGATGCCGGGCGGCCGGAGGATTTCTTCCGCACTATAGCGTTTCACCACTCGTTCGAGGCCGGCGACATCGGCCTTGAGCGCGCGATCCGTCGCTTTCCCTTTGTCCCTAACCGACAGGAGAAGCTGGACGATGATTGCTATGAGGCTTTCAACATCCAGGTCGATGCGCTTGCTCGCCGGATGAAGGCCACCAATCCACAGTCGCTTATCATCGGTATTTCCGGCGGCCTCGACTCCACCCATGCGCTGATCGTCGCCGCGAAGGCTTGCGACCTGCTCGGACTCCCGCGCCCCACTATCCGCGCCTACACCATGCCGGGTTTTGCGACTTCGGATACCACAAAGAATAATGCATGGAAGCTGATGGAAGCCTTTGGAACCACGGCAGAGGAAATCGACATCAGGCCCGCTGCCCTCCAGATGCTCGAAGACATGGGGCACCCCTTCGCCGATGGCGAACCGGTACATGACGTGACTTTCGAAAACGTGCAGGCGGGCCTGCGCACCGACTACCTCTTTCGTCTGGCCAACCATCACAACGGCTTCGTGATCGGCACTGGCGATCTGTCGGAACTGGCGCTTGGTTGGTGCACCTATGGCGTTGGCGACCAGATGAGCCATTATGCAGTCAATTCTGGCGTTCCCAAAACGCTGATCCAGTACCTGATCCGCTGGTGCACGCGCACCAACCAGTTCGACCAACAATGTGATGCCGTACTCGAAGAGGTCCTTAGCACCGAGATTTCGCCGGAACTCGTACCCGCCGCAGAAGATGGTTCGATCCAGTCTACCGAAAGCATTATCGGGCCTTACGAGCTCAACGATTTCTTTCTTCACCACATCATCCGCTGGGGCCAAACGCCCAGCCATGTCGCGTTTTTGTGCTGGCACGCATGGAAGCGGGCAGATGCCGGACTGTGGCCGCACGCCTTTCCCGAAGCGGGCAAAAACGAATACGACCTCGCAACGATCCGCAGCTGGCTGGAGAAATTCCTCAAGCGCTTCTTCGCGTTCAGTCAGTTCAAACGCAGCGCGCTGCCGAATGGTCCGAAAGTCAGCGCGGGAGGGGCCCTGTCTCCGCGCGGAGACTGGCGCGCACCCAGCGATGCGATGGCCGATGTTTGGCTGCAGGAATTGCGCAGCAAGGTGCCGGAGAACCAGGAATTCTTGCCACGTGCGCTCGGCGCTGTAGGCTCGCATCATGAGCGGTAAATCAGTCTTGATAACAGGCGGAGCCAAACGCCTCGGCAAGGCGATGGCTGAACGGTTTGCCAAGGCCGGATGGCATGTCGTCATTCATTACAACAGTTCCGCAGGGGATGCAGATCGAGTGGTGGCCAGCCTACCGAGTGCCGAGACAATCCAATGCGACATTTCCGACCCCGATGCCGCCGCTTTGATGATCCGCAAGCTTGCCGATTCACTCGATGACTGGCGTTGCCTGGTCAACAACGCATCCACTTTTCGGTCGGACGAAGTAACCGCTCTCAATCCGGCAACGAACCAGCGGAACATGAGTGTAAACGCTGTCAGCCCCGCCCTTATGGCGCAGACCTATTTCGCCCACGCCCGCAGTTCGCGCGGGCGGCGTGTGATCCAGTTTACCGACCAGAAGCTGGCCAACCTCAATCCGGATTTCTTCAGCTACACGATGAGCAAAGCCGCCACCGCTATTGCCGCACAGATGCTCGCGATGGCGCATGACGGCGATGACCGGGTTTACACCTTGGCACCGGGCGCCATCCTCGCCAGTCATGACCAGACGGAGGAAGAGGCTGAACGCTCGCACACGCTCAACCTGCTGAGGCGCCGAACCAGTGCCGGCGAGATCGCCGACGCAGCTCTATTTCTTGCCGAAGGACCGTTGGCGAGCGGGCAATCTATCCACGTCGACTCCGGCCAACACCTGCTGAGCCAGGGGCGCGATGTAATCTATCTCGAACGGGAGGGACGGTCACAATGAGCAAGGTGAAGAAGCGCCACGCGTTGTCGACGCGACTGTGGCACTGGACCAATGCGGTCAGCGTAATCATTCTCTTCATGAGCGGGTTGAATATCTCCAACGCCCATCGTCGCCTCTATTGGGGCAATGACGGTTATGCGGTGGAGCAAGCGTGGCTTGAAGTGCCGCGCTTTCCGGGCTGGATCACTATTCCCGATTATTACAGCCTGTCTGCCGCGCGTGACTGGCATGTTCTGTTTTCGCTCATTTTCGGGTTCGCCTTGCTCGCGTTCATAATCTCGGCATTGATCAACAAGCATATGCAACGCGATATCTTTGCCCGGGCGCGCGAATGGAAGCTTTCCAACATTTGGCATGACATCAAGGAACACGCGCAGTTCAATTTTGAACACGGCGAAGGCAAGTACAATATCCTCCAAAAGATCACGTATGCCTCGGTGATCCTCATCCTCATCCCGCTGATGATCGTCACGGGCATGGTGATGAGCCCCGGCATGGAAGCCGCGTGGCCGTGGATGACCGACCTTTTCGGCGGTCGCCAGAGCGCGCGTTCACTGCACTTCATCGCGGCCTGGCTGTTGGCGCTGTTCTTCGCGGTGCATATCCTGCTTGTTCTTGCCGCAGGACCGGTCAAGCACATCCGCGATATGATAACAGGCGGCAAGGAAGACGAAGGAGAGGCATCATGAAGCGCCGCAATTTCCTCGTCGCGGGTGCCTCCGCTTTCCTTGCGGGATGTTCGAAGATCGGTGAAACCGCGCTGTTCGAAAAGCTCGTAGATGGGGCGGAGAACTGGCATCGCGGGCTGCACCGTGCGCTGGGTGGTGGACGGATCACGATGGCGCCAGAATATTCGCGTGATACCATATCGCCGTTCTTCCGCGGAAATGGATCTCAAAATGTCGAGACCGAAGAATATGCCGCTGCCGAAGCGGCAGGCTTTGCCAATTGGCAGCTGACCGTCGATGGGCTGGTCGCCAACCCGATAGTGCTTTCCATGGAAGATATTCGCGCCCTGCCCCAGCGCACACAGGTTACCCGCCACGATTGCGTCGAAGGCTGGAGCGCGATTGGCGAATGGACCGGACCGCAACTTTCCAGCATTCTCGAAGCCGCCCAACCGAGCGAGGGAGCGAACTTCATCGTGTTCCACTGCGCCGACAGGCTTGCAGGCCGGGACTACTACGAAAGCTGCGACATGGATGATGCCATGCACCCGCAGACCATCATCGCGCACCAGCTCAACGGAGAGGCCCTGCCCGTCCGCAACGGCGCTCCGCTCCGGCTGCGGCTCGAACGCCAGCTGGGATACAAGCATGCCAAGTACCTGACGCGGATTGAAGCGGTCGCGTCACTCGAAGGGATTGGCGATGGGAAAGGCGGCTACTGGGAAGACCGCTCTGGTTACCAGTGGTATGCGGGAATCTGATCACGCGGCAGGTTACCCTGTTGGCGGATAGACCTTGTTCATCGCATCCCAGTTGAGCTGCACCAGCTCTTCGAGCACCTGCAGGTCCACGTCGGCCAGCTTGTTGATGTAGAGGCAGCTCTTGCCCTGCGCGTACTTGCCAAGGCGTGAGAGCACTTCTGTGTTCTTCTCGCTCGCCACCGGATCGCAATAGCCGCCCATGAGATAGAGCGAATGCTTGGCCTTGCGCGGCGAGAAGCCGGTCCGCAGGAAGTCTCCCTCGCGCCCGCTGTCATACTTGTAGTGGTAGGTGCCATAGCCGATCATAGTCGGCCCCCACATCACGGGTTCCTCCCCAGTCACCCGCCGGAACATGGCATCGAGCACCTTGGCATCTTCGCGCTTGCCCGCATGGTCGACCGCATCAATGAAGTCGGTCACAGCCTTGCCCGTCTGCCTGGTCTTGTTCTCGCTCATCGCTGATTTCTCTGGTTCTTCCGAGCCTCGAAGGATACCGTCAATGCAAGCATATAAGCCGCTACAACAAAAAACATTGACCACATAGCGAACATCGAGATCTCGACAATCTTGATAGACCATGGCTCCCACAGCAGCTCCGGATCGTAGCCAGCGGAGGCGAGCAATTCAAAGCTCAGCCTCGGGCAGGATTCCGAAGCCATAGCTTCAACGACAAGCACGGCATCCTCGGTACAACGGAAGCCGCCGATAATCGCGTTCGAAAGGCTTGGATCGTCATACACAAAGAAGGCGTATGTAGAGAAATAGCCAATAAAAAGAGCGAACATCACCAGGATCGACCAGCGCTGGTACACAAGCAGCTTCTTCTTGCTCCTGATATCGACATAATAGGCAGCGAACACGACACAAAGCTCAAGAAACGCGGTGATGTAGGTCGATCCGTTTGGCCAAGGCGGTTCCAGCGAAAACAGCTGGTCCAGAATGAAAGTCAGCGCGATAATCGGCAGCAGTGCCAACAGCACCGACTTATCGTAGTTCTTCAAGAATGACGAAAGATCAGCCACGATCGCTACTGCCAATAGGTGTATCTTGGGCCGTTTCTGCCGATCGTTACGGAACGTAAGCTTTCGTCATTTATACGCAGCCTTCCCGTTGAGGTTGTACCGTCTTCCCAATCGATTTGATACCGCAGGTTTCCGACGGCGACTGACTCCGAAGGCGTGCCATGCCGTGCCCAGCCAGTGCAGGACGTGCGATCATCGATTGCTCTCCCGCGACGTTCGCAAACCGACGCGCCCCACTCGGAGATCATCCAGAGTTGTCCGCGTGCAGGGTCAAGCCGCAAGTCGTAGTAGATGTCGAGGCCACCGCCGCATGCGTCGTCGTAGTAGAACTCGGGTGCTCCCTCCGGAGCGTTCCGGTTTGCCACTTCTGCAAGATCGTCACCCAATTCGCGGACCACGAGGACGTATCGCTCGAGTGATGGATTGTTCATACGGACATTGGGTTCAGCCGGATCATACTCGTTCAGGGTAATGTCCTGAAGCCATTCCAGCTGCGCCTCCTCGAATTGGCTGAACAAGGTGTCCATTTCAGGAGAGTATATCTGCGTGAACTGTAGCGAACCTCTCAGCATTTGGAGATCGATGGCCATGTAGGCATATGCTGGCTGTCCGCCCATCTCCACCCTTGGAATGATGTCGGCAGGAAAACCGCAAGGCGAAAAGCCATAGCGCTCTTCGGTTGATTCATATGCGGAAGGGGGCCGCCAGCCGTCATCGCGAATTGCGAACGGGTAATTCGGAAGTTCAACAAAGGCCGCCCGGTAGGCAGAGTAGTCCTCCCAGACCTCTTTTGAAATAAGCTCTTCTTGCGCTGGAGGGGCAGCCGGCATTTTGCTTGCTGGAGACTGATTGGAAACAGGTGAAGCTGACGCTTCTTTTTGGTTTGGTTGGCACGCCGCGAGCCAACCCGTGGCTGCTAACAATATTGCCATCCGATACTTCATGCTTTCCCCTCTGCTCTTTGCACCGTTCGTAATCCTCTAACCGACAATTGACTCTTCGCCAAACGCCTCACAAACCGCTTGCCTGGTCAAAACAATATCTTCGAGGGGACGTTAGCCTATGTGGCTGCTCGACAAATTTCTGCAAAAAGCCATCAAGCGAGGCAAGTTGATCATCACTGATCATGACGGCAAGGTCTATGAATACGGCCCCGGTCCCGAAGAAGGCGTCCACGGCATGGACAGGGGGCCGGTCAAGGTCCGCCTGACCAGCAAGAAGGCCGCCAACCATATTGCTCGCTATCCGCAATGCGGCGCGGGTGAAGCCTTCATGTGGGGCTGGCTCGTGGTCGAAGAGCCGCACGATATCCGCGATATGATCCTCTACGTGACGGAAAACGCGAAAAAGCTGGGCGATGCTCCGCTCAAACCCAAGGGCGCGATCCGCACGGCAATCCAGAAATCCATCGCCAGGATCGACAGCGTCAACCTGAAGGGCAAGGCGCGAAAGAATGCCGAGCACACATATAACCTGACGCGCCGCCTGTACGAGCTCTTCCTCGATGAAGACCGCCAGTACACGATGGGCTACCACCGCGATCTCAACAACAGCCTCGAAAAGGCGCAGCTCGACAAGAAGGCGCACATCGCCGCCAAGCTGAACATCACCAAGGAAAACGGCCCCAGCATGAAAGTGCTGGACATCGGCTGCGGCTGGGGTGGCCTCGCGCTGTACCTCAACCGCACCTATGGCTGTGAAGTGCTGGGCGTGGCGCTCGCGCCCGACCAGATCGCTTTCTGTAAGGAACGCGCAAAGGAAGCCGGTGTCGAAGACAAGGTGAAGTTCGCGCTGATGGACTACCGCGATGTCGAAGGGAAGTTCGACCGCATTACCAGCGTCGGCCTGCTCGAACACGTGGGCACGCCGCACTACCCGCAGTTCTATGAGCATACGCACCGCCTCCTGAAGAAGGACGGCGTGATGTTCAGTCACTGCTGCGGCCGCGCCGGTCGTCCGGGTTTCACCGATGCCTGGACGCGCAAATACATCTTCCCGGGCGGCTACATCCCGGCCCTTTCCGAACTCGTCACGCAGAGCGAGCAGTTCGGCTGGCAGGTGATGGACGTGGAGGCGATGCGCTTCCATTACTGCCATACGCTGGAAGAATGGTACAACCGCACCGTCATGCACAAGGATGAGATCATCGAGATGTATGACGAGGTATTCTACCGCATGTGGCTGTTCTACCTCGCCGGCGCGGAACAAAGCTTCCGCAACGGTAACATTGTCAACTGGCAGATTCTCTACGTGAAGGAACGCGACGCTATCCCAATGACGCGCGACTACATGTACGAGGAAAGCGAGCGCCTGCGCGGCTTGGAAGAACCACCCGCATGGCACCTTGACCCGGCGCTGAAGGAAGCGGCGGAGTAGCAATTTCCGAAATTCGCATTAGGGCGGCGGAGTGAGCACCACCCGCCCACTTACCCGCGCTTCCATCTTTGCGCAGGCCTGGCCGATCATGCTCGGGCAGGCGTCGATCCCGCTTGTCGGGATTGTCGATACCGCGGTGATTGGCCGAACCGGCGATGCGGTGGCGCTCGCTGGCGTGGCGCTGGGTGCGACGATCATCACGCTGGTGTTCTGGACCTTCGGCTTCCTGCGCATGGGGATGACCGGGCTGACCGCGCAGGCCAACGGATCGGACGAGCGCGGCGAGGTCGAGGCGCTGCTCCTGCGCGCGCTCGGCATCGGGCTGGCGCTCGGCCTGCTGATCCTCGCGCTGAGCGGGCCGATCAGCCAGCTGGCCTTCGCGGTCCTCTCCGGCTCGGACGCGGTTCAGGGCGACGCGGGTGGATATATGCAGGGCCGCTTTTACGGAGCGCCTGCTGCGCTGGCTGTCAATGCCATCAATGGCTGGCTGCTCGGACTTGGCCGCACGCGCGAAGCGCTGGTGCTGCAGATCATCATGAATGTTGCCAATATCGCGCTGGACGTGTGGTTCGTCTGGGGTCTGGACATGGGGGCCTTTGGCGTCGGGCTTGGCACCGCCTGTGCCGAATGGACTGCTCTGGCGCTCGGCGTCGTGATTGTTGGCCGTGTGGCGGGGGCGAACGTTCTGGCGCTGGCCCGACGAACACCCCGCGCCCTGCTGCTCGATCGCGATCGGCTGCTCCAGCTCTTCGCGGTCAATCGCGACATCATGATCCGCACGGTGGCGCTGCTGATCCTGTTCACCTGGTTCGCCAATGCCGGTGCTCGCATCAGTGCAGAAGCGCTCGCAGCCAACCACGTGCTGATGCAATTTATCAACGTCTCCGCTTTCGTTCTCGATGCCTTTGCCTTTACGGCGGAAGAGCGCGTGGGGCAGGCATATGGTGCGAAGGACAAGCAGCGCTTCATGCGATCAATCCGGCTGACCGGCGAGTTTGCGCTGGCGAGCGGTGTGGCCTTTGCGCTGCTCTTCTATTTCGGCGGCGTTGCGGTAATCGATTTCCTCACCACCGACCCTGAAGTGCGCGAAACCGCCCGCACCTTCCTGCCGTTCGCCGCATTGGTGCCGCTGCTGGGAATGCCAAGCTGGATGCTCGACGGCATTTTCATCGGCACAACGCGCGGACGGGCGCTGCGCAATGCCGGTGTTGCCGCCACCATTCTCTACATCGGATTGGACTATGTCCTGCGGCCCACCGGAAATTGGGGTGTATGGATCGCAATTTCTGCAAGCTACCTGTTGCGCGCAGGCGGTCTTGCGCTCTATTTCCCTGCGTTACTCAAGGAAATTTCCCAATCTCAGGGCGAAGCCAAAGAACAAACATGACCACGAATCTCCTTCACAACCTGATCACCCGTTTCCTCGCCGCATTCGTGTTGGCGTTGTCCAGCTTTGGCATCGCTCCTCCGGCTGCGGCCGAAGTCGAGGTCCACTTCCATTCCTTCAATGGCAGCGTCCTGTTTGGTCGCTACCCTCATACATTCGTCGTGTTCGAGGGTACGCTTTCGGACGGAACGGTGGTGAACGAGAATTACGGCTTCTCCGCACGCAGCAGTGCACAGGCGATCACATCCGGCCCGGCCGAGCACATGATCCTGTCCGAAACCGCAAACACCATCGCCAATACCAACCGCCATTTCAGCGTGACGGTGAACGACCGGACCTATCGCCGACTACGTGCCGAGGTCATTGCTTGGCGGGATTATCCGGGCGATTATTACGATCTGGACGAGAACAACTGCATCCATTTCGTTGCGCGTATGGCTCGGCTTGTAGGGCTGACTGCAGATGTGCCTAGCGACTATCTGCGCCGCCCCAAAGCATGGCTGAACTACATCACCCGGCGTAACCCGCAGCTGGGCGCTCGCGAGATTCCATAGACGAAATACCACAGGTTTTCGCTTAGCAATGCGAGTTTGATTGCGGGGCAATGTCAGCGCTGCTAACCGCCGCCGCGAAATTGCAGTTTTAGACGGTAACCATCGCATGTCCGATATCAAACGTGTTGTCCTCGCCTATTCCGGCGGTCTCGATACCAGCGTTATCGCCAAATGGCTGATGAAGGAACGAGGGCTGGAAGTCGTCACCTTCACCGCCGACTTGGGTCAGGGCGAAGAGATTGAACCCGCGCGAGCGAAAGCGCAGGCGATGGGCATTCCGGACAAGCACATCTATATCGAAGACCTGCGCGAGGAATTCGTGCGCGATTTCGTCTTCCCGATGATGCGTGCGAACGCCCGGTACGAGGGTGACTATCTGCTTGGCACCTCCATCGCCCGCCCGCTTATCTCCAAGCGTCTTGTCGAGATTGCGCACGAGACCGGCGCCGATGCCATCGCCCATGGCGCAACCGGCAAGGGCAACGATCAGGTGCGGTTCGAGCTTTCCGCCTATGCACTCGATCCGGATATCAAGGTCATCGCTCCGTGGCGCGAATGGGATCTCACCAGCCGCACCGCGCTGATCGACTGGGCCGAGAAGCACCAGATCCAGGTTCCGAAAGACAAGCGCGGTGAAAGCCCGTTCTCGACCGATGCCAACCTTCTGCACACTTCCTCCGAAGGCAAGGTCCTCGAAGACCCTTGGGAAGAGACCCCCGACTATGTCTATTCGCGCACCGATCACCCGGAAGAGGCGCCTGAAACGCCGGAATACATCACCATCGACTTCGATAGTGGCGACGGCGTTGCGCTGAACGGCGAAGCGATGAGCCCCGCCACCCTGCTGACCGCGCTCAACGAACTCGGCCGCAAGCACGGCATTGGCCGGCTTGACCTCGTTGAGAACAGGTTCGTGGGGATGAAGAGCCGCGGCATGTATGAAACACCCGGCGGCGAGATCTACGCCCGCGCGCATCGCGGCATCGAACAGATCACCTTGGACCGCGGCGCGGCTCACCTGAAGGACGAGCTGATGCCGAAATATGCCGAGCTCATCTATAACGGCTTCTGGTTCGCCCCCGAGCGCGAAATGCTGCAGGCGGCGATCGACCTCAGTCAGGAGAAGGTTTCCGGCACGGTGCGCGTCAAGCTCTACAAGGGCACGGCCAGTATTGTCGGGCGCAAGTCACCCAATTCGCTCTATTCGGAGGCGCATGTGACCTTCGAAGACGATGCGGGTGCCTATGATCAGGCCGATGCCGCAGGCTTCATCAAGCTCAATGCACTGCGGCTTAGGCTGCTTGCGAAACGCGATCGATAAGAAACGAGTCGCCAAGATGTCGCAAAAGTGAGTCATTTGAGTCACTTCACGCTCAGAATCGTCGATAAATTGCGGTTGGTTTCACGAGAAACGCCGAGCCGTTGACTTATCCACTCTTGTCCACTGGCATTCCGGCCCAAAGTGGATAAGTCGACGCTGGCGCTCTTGCCCGACTCGGCCAACCCGCGCATTCTTTAAACATCGAAGACGGAAACAGACCGCCACGAAGGACCGCCTGCCGGTTCGGATACAGGGGAAAGAGGAAAGCTTCGACGCGATGATAATTCGTTCGCGGAAGAGGAAAGATCAGGAATGTCAGCCTTTGGGCTGAAGGGAATGATCGGACTGTTGAGATCGGGAAAGATTTTCATCGGATAGGCTGGACGAGAAATCCGGCGTCGAGGTTCTTGAAGTGCACTCCGGTGCAAGAAGGAGCTGCTTGAGGCGCCAGAGGACAAAGTCAGTCTCGGACTGGTGGAAAGACTTGAGCTGAGGGCCTTCGGGCACTCGCTGGTCGGAAAACCAACTCCGGCACCGGCGCGAGCGCCGGGCGACATATTCCGAAGGGAAGCGGCACTTTGTGCGGTGGAACGGAAGAAGATACGCCAGGCGCCAAGCATCCCCTCGGGGGTCCACACGCCGGTGAGAGTGGGGTCGGCAGCAATGCCGGCCCCATTTCTCTTTGGGGCGGGTCTTGTCGCCTACATCCGCGAGTTTCGCTTACGGTTTCAGCCAGCTTGGGAACACCTTGCTTCGCAACCAGGTAGAGCGGGCCGGCTATAGGAAAGGCCTGAATTGGCGCGATCAAGGCAATCGACGATTATGCCCATCGGGAAACAGTTCGCTTTATCGCAGCTGCGCGTCGGCTGAACGGTAAACGGAGTACATTTCGCGCTGGTTTCCCGTCCCGGACTCGGTTTCGGTCATCTGCAGGCGTATAGAGCACTTTATGCTCGGTTGGACTTTAGCTCGACGCCAGCGGTGCCTTGTCCTGACCGTGTCAGGACTCGCTTTCCTTGTGGCAAGTGCTGCCGGTCAGGCGCAGGAGCAGGTCGATCTAGCTACAGCAGCCGCTACCGAAGTGCCTGCCAACGCAACCACCGCCAACTCCGCCTTCGTGCCCGATGATAATGTCGCAATCGAAGAGGCCTTCGCCCCCTACGACACCCCGATCGCGCCCGAATTGCCCGATCACGCGGTGGACATCACCACAATCGAGCCAGCAGAGTCGGCTACCCGCTCGCTCGGCACGGGTACTGCGAGCTATTACGGTCGCCGTTTCCATGGACGCCGCACTGCCAGTGGCGAACGCTTCGACATGAACGCGATGACCGCCGCTCATCGAACCCTCCCCTTCGGAACACGCGTCCGGGTCACAAATCCTCGCACCAGGCAATCGGTGGTCGTCCGCATCAACGATCGCGGACCGTTCGTGCGCGGGCGCACCATTGACCTGTCGCGCGCCGCTGCGACCGAAATCGGTATGATCCGCCGCGGCCATGCTGAGGTTGAACTGGAAGTGCTCGAAGACTAGCTCACAGCTTACGCCCATTCTTGTAGGAAGCCCCTCAAACAGCCCCTTGCCATGCCGCTCCCGATCGGCATGATGCGCTGCAACACACGGCATTGGGGGCCATATGAACGACGGGTTCTACTTCCTTTTCGAAGCTTTCATACTGCTCATGGGCCTGGCGATGGCGCAAGTGTTGGGCGGGTTTGCCCGCGTGTTAAAGCTGCGCGCCCGGCAACGCGCGGGAGTTGATGGCGACAAGGTCCATATCGGCTGGCTTACGCCGCTATTGGGCCTGTTCGTCATCGTCGACCAGTCGACCTTCTTCCTGCACATGTTCAGCTTTCGTGAGTCGATGCCATTCAACGGCGGTACCGTGCTGGGTATCCTGCTGACCATCGGGTGGTACTACCTCGTTGCCAGCATGACCTTTCCTGACAAGCCGGAGGACTGGCCCGACTTCGACGCTTGGTTCTGGCAGCAGAAGCGCTTTGTGGTGGGCGGGGTCATCGGCATCAACGTGATCAGCATGATCGCCAATACCTTCTATGCCGATCCGGAGGCGCAAGCGGCCGCCGCAGCTTCGATGCCCCCCATCCTCCTTGTCGCATCGCTCCTGATCGTCCTCGTCTTTCCCGCCATCATCTGGCTGTTCTTCAGCAAGAGCGCGCGCGCTTGCATCGCGCTGATGGTGTTCGTGAACGTGCTGACGCTGGTCTATGGTGCCTTGGTCATAGGCTCACCGCAGCCCTTCTGACGCGCCGGGCACTGCGCACAGTGCCGTCTTACAGCTTCAGCTCGCTCACATCACGGAAGCTCCCGATCTTCCCGCGGACGAAGGTGTTGAACGCGATCGAGTGGCGGTTCTCATTCGACTGGTTCTGCTCGACATAGTGGTGCACCGCGCTGCTGAACAGCACCAGGTCACCTTGTTTCGGCACCACCGCATTGCGCGGCGCGTTGTAAATGTTGGTCTTTTCCGGCTGCACGGCGAGGTCCAGCTGGCGGTAATGATTGTGCCTTTCGAAGATCATGTTGCCCGGCGGATCCGGCATCGGCGCGTAATAGAGCGAGCCCGATACGATCGAGTTCGAATGCGTGTGTCCGTGCATCCCCACGCCTGGCGGGTTCATCAGTGTCCAGCTCTGCGTCACTTCCAGCTTCTGTGCGATCCCCATGACCTCGCAGGCATAGGTCGCGAGCGCCTCTTGCACGGCCTGCTTGATACTCTTCATCTCGGGCCGATCGAAGAGGTACAGCTCTTCGCTGATGTGGTTCACCTGGTTTTCGATCATGGTGATGCCCTTCAGGTACTCGACCTGCCTGGGGCTGATTGCATCCATGATGTTGGTGACGAAGTACGGCTCTGCGAAGAGCGGTTTCACGGTAAAGTCGCGCGCCCTTGCCCCTTGGGAGGCAGACGCAGCTTTGGCTGCTGTGGCCATATCCGGTAGTCCCTTCCCGGTATCGCGTTGTCGGTGACCACGGTCATATACGTGACATAAGCCGCAGCGCAACCGGGGCTGGCACGGCGTCATCAAGGTCCTTGCGCGGCCCGGTCAGTCGCCTAGCTGGCCGCGCACGGCCCCTGAATCCCTCATCGGCGCGGTTACGATCATGTAGTGACCCTGCCGGTCTGCCAGGATGGCACGCTGCACCTCGGCTTCCACCGGCACGCATTCTTCCTCCATCGGATCCTCGGGCAGGCGCAGGCGCGCCACGAGCGGGCCGTTATCCCCACGCTCGCCACGATGGATCGCAAGGCCTGTAGCGCCGCGGATCCCGTCCATCTCAAGGTAGTAGCAGATCTGCCCGCCTGCCAAGTCGAACTCGCCATCGAAGTCGGCGAGCCCGTCTTCCTCGCCCTCGCCGCGGGGCACATACTCGCCAAACATGGCGACGCCGACGAACTGGCTGTCCTGGGCGAATAAGGGTGCGCTGCTGGCGACACTGGCCGCAAGCGCGATCATCACAATCCGAAGCATGGTCCCTCTCCTTGCACAGAGGCCCGCCCGCCGGTTTGCCCGGCCATTACGGGCCGCGTGGGACCACCTTACTCCTCATTGCGAGTCGGGTGAAGCATCGGCCTGGGATGGCGCAACGTACATACGCAGCAGCCCCGACACCCTAAGCCTCGTCCACTTCCTCACGCTCGCGCGCCAACTCGCGCTCGCGCTCGCGTTCTTCACGGTCCAGCCGGGCCTGCCGCTCCCTGGCGGCCTTGGCGCGGTCCTCCTGCACCTTGAGTGCCTGGTCGGCGAGGCTGCGCCAGGTCTTTTCTGCGCGCAGATTGCGGTCGCGGACATTGTCCAGCGTCGCGGCTTCTGCCTCGGCAGCGGCTTCCTTTGCGCGGGCGTCGTAAAAGTCGAAGGTCTGGGACATGACGGGTCTCCCGATAAGGGTGTCGGGGATGCAAAAGGGGCCGGCACTTTACCAGCGACCGGCCCCTTCCGCCCCCCAGTCGATCAATTGGGGTCGATCAGTCGGCGGCGCTCAGATTGATGGCGCTTTCCTTGCCGTTCTTGCCCATTTCAACGTCATAGTTGAGGCGCTGGTCCTTATCGAGCGACTGCATGCCGGCGGCCTGCACTGCGCTGATATGGACGAAGCTGTCATTGGAGCCATCGTCGGGCTGGATGAAGCCATAGCCCTTGTCGGTGTTGAAGAATTTTACGGTGCCAATCTTGGCCATGATGCGTTCCTTTCAAAAGAACATGGGTTGCCGGAGCCGCGACATGCGGCCCGGTTGTGCGTCAAATCGATCTAGAGAAAGGAAGTCGTCGTCTGAATTGCGCCGTACCAATAGCTCGTGAAGAGCGGGCGTACGACGGTCGGCAAATCTCGAAGTCCGTCGCAAATTCCGACGTCAGCGGCGCGGATGTAGCAGGTTTGCGGGCAATAGCCAGCTATTCCGCCAACGGGCGCGGCGTATCGGTCCAACGATGGCGCGGCAGGCCGACCGCAATCCGCTGTTTCCGGATGCGCTCGGCGTAGTAGCCGACCAGGTCGAAATAGGTGGCGCGATCCTGCATCGTCTTTGCGTTGCGCTGGTTCATCACCGCAATCTGGTGATTGGCGAGCAATTGGTTGAGGTCCATGGCATATTGCCTTTGCATGTGATGGCCGCGGGTTTGCGGCCCTTATCCGGCCAATATCCGGCTTGTATTTTACCTAGTGTCCGTGACTTGTCGCGCCCGCCTGCATCTGCAGGATTTTCGCGTCGGAAAGCCTGTCCAGATCGGTGGCGCGCTTGCCGCCGCCATCGGCGTCTGCCGGTGTGAAGCTATAGGCCTGGTCCACGTGCGGCTGCTGGCTTTCGCGCCGCAGATCGGCCTTGCCGAAAGGCAGCGGATCGCCGCCGCGATTGGGAATGATCCACCCCTCGCCCAGACCGCTGTCATAACTCTGTATCTTGCCGAATTGGGTCATACCGTCCTTCCCGCAAACGCATTCCGGCACGCCGGAATAGACCCGCCGGTGACTAAGTGGCGGAAAGGAAGGAGAGTGGCTTCTCTTGGCCGGAAGCCTGTTACCAACGATTACGTCAGGTAGACGTGGAAGGGTATGCGCCTTTTTGGGGCGGATAGCAATGTTATTGCGGTGGGGGTTGGGAGGGAGTGTTCTCTTTCCCGTTCGTCCTGAGCCTGTCGAAGGACGAACGAAGGTTTGTCCGTCTCCTGCACCCACGTCGCCCCGGACACGATCCGGGGCAAGGCTTCACTTGAGGAGACATAAGAAAGCTCAATCCCGGCTCGGAGGACGGGGCGACGAGAGGGGCTGGCAATCAGGGGTGTAGGAAAGACAAATCTCGGTCTAGTGTCGATCAAGCTCAAACTAGGAAAGTGCTATGAAATTTGACGTTTTAGGACGCATTGCAAACATGGACTTGCCTGATGGCAAGACCGCGATCCTCTATTCAGTCTACGAAGCTGTCAGCAACTCAGTCCACTCGATCCACGACCGATTTGGGGAAGAGAACGCTCGCGAGCAGGGACGAATTAAGGTCAAGATCGTTCACGGCAATGACTATGAAATCGACTCGATTCAGATAACCGACAATGGTGAGGGCTTCACTGAAGCAAACGTGGAGTCCTTTGAGACAAGCGACAGTCGCCTAAAGTATCAAAGAGGCGGTAAGGGCGTAGGACGTCTAATTTGGATCAAGACTTTCGAGAATATTTCTGTCGAAAGTCGGTACTTCAGCGATGCTGACGAGCTCCGACACGTGAAATTCGAGTTCCGACCTGAATTGGAAGATTCAAAGGTCGATTATGAAGATAAGGCAGCACGAAATTCCGCTGAACCCGGATCACGAATTACCCTATCGAACCTTCGAAACGCAGTCGACCAAAGGATAAATAAAGCCACATTCCTCAAAGATTTGGCGGTACATTTCTTCCCGCAGTTTTTGGACAACACTCTCCCAGAGATTGAGTTAGAATATAGCGGGGAGACCGAGTCACTAAATCAGTACATCGAAGGACGGATTGAAGAGCCAGTCCGGGAACGGCTTGAATTTGACGCAGACGGAGAAACTTGGTCAATCGAGATTGATCACCTTTTTGTTGACCCTCGAATATCAACTGAACTGCGAAACTCATATCTCCTAACGGCCCATGGCCGTTTGGTTGGAGATCCCGTGTCAGTTGAAAAGTTATACGACCTACGGTCTTTGCCTAACGGCAAAGCTTATGTTGCGGTGATCTCAGGGGGTCCGCTTGACGAGCGCGTCGATCAGCAAAGGATGAATTTTCGCTTCAACTCGGCGCAAGGAGATGCACTTGAAGGAGCTGTACTGGAGGCGATTGAAAGACATCTAAGCGAACACGTTGACGACGTTCGAAAACGCCAGCGCGCGGTTGTCCAGAAGGTGTTAGCCGAACACCCCGCTCTTGCTTCGCAGATTGATGACATGGACGAGTATGTCCGCGGTCTTTATCCGGGCATGTCGGATGAGCAGATCGCTGCGAACCTCTTCACCCTACTGTATCGGGAAGAACGAAAGCTCGTAAAAGCATTCCACAAAATTGCAGAGAATTCTGAATTTGATGAAGAGGCTGCAAAGAAGGCAAAAGAGATCGTAGATGATCTTGGCGAACAAGAGAAACGACGGCTTGCTGAATTGACAGCAAAGCGACATCAAATTTTGGTCGCAGCGAATACACTGCTCAAGTTTAACTTACCTGAGAGTGAGAAATATCACTACGAGAAACTCATTCACGAACTCGTTTGTCCTATGGGAAAGATGTATGAGAGCGGTCAATTTGACGACCACAATCTTTGGATTCTTGATGACTCCCTAGCGAACTATGAGTTTTTTGCGTCAGACAAGACGATCAAAGCCATCACCAACGATTCTTCAAGTACAAAAGAGCCGGACATCGTTTTCTTCAACCCACTGGGCTTTCGACGTCCGGACACAAACGAGCCCGTAACTATCGTTGAATTTAAGCGCCCCGGTGACGGCCGGATTTCGAGTGACCCCGTCAATCAAGTCCTCGAATACGTAGAGGAGCTTCGGGAGAAAACAGTCACTGGGCCAGATGGAGATGTCATTTCACAGATTGACAATGCGACACCTTTTACATGCTACGTAGTGTGTGAGCTAACCGAAGAAACTAAGAGGCTCTTGAAACGAGGTATTGCACACCACGAAACACCTGACGGCGAGGGTTTTTACGGATTTGCCCCTACCCACAACACCATTATCCACGTCCTTTCATTTCGAAAAATGATCGATGACGCATTCAGCAGAAACAAGGCGTATTTCGACGCGATTGATCTGCCAAAACCCTCACGGGCGGCCCAAGAGCTTGCAGCGCGCAGGAGGGCCAAGCAAAAGCAAAAGGGTTAGGGGTTCTTCGGCGGAAGTCGTCACTCCGCTGCCTGCTTCGCCCTCTCCAGCATTGGCTGCAAGTATTGGCCGGTGTAGCTGCCGGGCACAGCAGCGATTTCTTCGGGAGTGCCCTGGGCAACCACTTCGCCGCCTCTCACCCCTCCGTCAGGGCCGAGATCGAGAATGTGATCGGCAGTCTTGATCACATCCAGATTATGCTCGATCACCACAACCGAATTCCCCTGGTCCACCAGCCGGTGGAGCACTTCGAGGAGTTTGCGCACATCCTCGAAATGCAGGCCGGTGGTGGGCTCGTCGAGGATGTAGAGCGTCTGGCCGGTGCTGCGTTTGCTGAGTTCCTTGGCGAGTTTGACGCGCTGCGCCTCTCCGCCCGATAGCGTCGTCGCCTGCTGGCCGACTTTCACATAGCCCAGCCCCACTTCATTCAGCATGTGCATCTTGTCGCGGATGGGGGGGACGGCCTTGAAGAAGCCCTCCGCGTCCTCGATCGTCATGTCGAGAACGTCGGCGATGGAGTGGCCCTTGAACTTCACCTCCAGCGTCTCACGATTGTAGCGCTTGCCGCCACATTCCTCGCAGGTGACGTAGACATCGGGCAGGAAGTGCATCTCGATCTTGATCAGGCCGTCACCCGTGCATGCCTCGCACCGGCCGCCCTTCACGTTGAAGCTGAAACGGCCGGGCTTGTAGCCGCGCGCCTGTGCTTCGGGCAGGCCGGCAAACCAGTCGCGGATATTGGTAAAGGCGCCGGTATAGGTCGCGGGGTTGGAGCGCGGGGTGCGGCCGATGGGCGACTGGTCGATCTCGATCACCT
>CAYRBB010000036.1:0-27665 GCA_964422435.1 uncultured Sphingomonadaceae bacterium | reverse complement strand
AAGAGCATGTCGATTTCCTCGAAACCCAATTCGACATGATCGAGCGGATGGGGCTTGAAAACTACGTGCAGCTCAACAGCAAGGCCGCGGGTGAAGGCGGCGAGGGGTAATGAATTTCAAGGGGGGCAAGCTCAATCGCCGGGAAATGCTGGGCGCAGGTTCGCTGGCAATCGGTAGCACGGCAATTCCGGGCGGTTTGTCGCTCACGACCAACGCGAAGACAATACAAGAGGCGAGGCCCGACGTCTTTCTCGCCAGCGATTCTGCGATGGAGTCTCCCGGCGCATTCTCAATTCGGCTGGCGCGACTTGTACAACGGTACGACGATGTTGAGGACAGTTACCGCGCTGGCGGCGCGGTTGAGCAACTGGAAAGCGCGTTCGCTGCCCTGCTTGGTAAGGAGGCGTGTACTTTTCTACCCACCGGATCGCTTGCCAACCACCTGGCTGTCAAAGTCCTCGCAGGCGGCAATCCCCGTGCTCTTTGTATGCACGATAGCCATATCTATCGTGACGAGCTCGATTCAGTCTCCACGCTGGGAGAAGTCGCGCTCCGCGCATTCGAGCCGGGGCGAGTATACCCTGGCGCAGACGAACTCGATGCAGCATTCGCGCTTGCAGAACGGGGGCCACGACCGGTCAGGGTAGGGGCGGTGACACTGGAAAGCCCGGTGCGCAGGCTCACAGGTCAGATGGTCCCAACCGAAGAGCTTCAACGGATTTGCGCAATCGCTCACAGCCGTGGTGCGCAAGTCCATCTCGACGGGGCTCGGCTGCTTCTCGCCCCGCCCGACGTCGACATCCCCGATTACGTAGCGCCAGTCGATACGGTCTATGTTTCACTATACAAATATCTCGGGGCGCCATTTGGAGCTGTTCTTGCGGGTTCTGCAGCCAATGTGGAGGCAGTTCGCGCAGAGTCTTCAATATATGGAGCCGGGATCTATCAGGGCTGGGTCGCTGCGCTTCCCGCATTGGATGCGCTGGCAGACTTCCGCGAAAAATGGGCTCGCGCCTTTGCTCACGGCGAATCATTCTTTGCCCGCTTGGCAGAGCAGGGCATGGTGAGGCGCGAACCAATCGGCCCGATGATCTCGAACGATCATCTTCTCGACCTCGACGAAGAACAGGCCGCAATGATTGCAGGGCGCGCGGCACGAACTGGTGTCTATATGCGACGCTGGAGCAATGACGGGCTGCCGATCCAGGTCAATTTGTCGATACTCGAGAGGTCGGTAGACGAACTGGCCGACCTTTTTACCAGCTAGCTCGGACCAAAGGGATTAGTCCTCGCGGTCTACAAATGGGAAAAGGGCTAGTTTACACGCCAAAAGGGCGTGCGAGTATGGCCCCCCTTCTCAAGTGTCGCAATCAACCGGTCACCTTCGCGCAATTCGGCGGAGCCGCCTTGCAAATTGATCTCCGCGACTACCAGCGCGGTATTCACGTCGGGCACATCCAACCGATGCGGTTCCGCGCCGCGTGCTTGCGTCAACGACAAGGTGAGTCTTGGCATCGCTTCACTCCATGCGCCCCCGCCGGGTCCGGAAATGCGAACTGCCAGAACCGGATGAACGCATTCTGACAGCTATGGGCGGCTTAGCGGGGAAATGGGGCGACCTGATGACAGACGGTGCCAATCATTCGGCGGAGTGATCGGCTTTTTCGCGTTCCTGCGCCTTGATCGCGCGACCCCGCTTCCGCCGCTCGCGGGCATTCGCGGTGGCGAGGCGCGTTTCGCGAAAGAACACGGCGAGCGCGGCCGAAAGCAGCACCATCGTGGTGATCCACAGAAACGCCACGAATGTACCGATGCGCGGCTCGATAAACGCGCTCGTAAACAGGACCACAACCACCATGCAGATGGCGAAGGCTGCAGCAGTTGAAAGATTGACCGACAGCGAAGCCAGATGTTGACGCTGCTCGAGTGCGGGCAATTCCTCCGCCTCGCACCCTACTTCGCCGCGCGCCATGCGTCGTTCGATCCATTCGATCCGGTCGATCAGCCAACCCAGCCGCGTGTTCATAACATTAAGCATCGCGCCGATCGCGGCGAGCAGGAATACAGGGGCGAGACTGAGCTGCAGGATTTGCTGCACGCGTAGCGTGTCGGATGTTCGCTCCAGCAATTCACCGGTGACCGAGAGCATGTCCATCAGCTTTTCGGACCGCTATACTTGCCCCCGCCGCCCTGGTTATCGTCATAGGGGTTCTTGGGGCTCTTGAGCGTGAGGCGTACCGGCACTGCGCCAAAACCAAGCTGTTTGCGGATACCGTTGAGCAAGTAACGTTCATAGCTGGTTGGCAAGTCGAACAGGCGGGATCCGAAGATCACGAAACGCGGCGGGCGCGTGCCTACCTGCGTGATGTAACGCAGCTTGATCCGGCGACCGCCCGGTGCTGGCGGCGGGTTGGCGGCCAGTGCATCGTCGAACCAGCGATTGAGCGCGGATGTCGGGACACGGCGGCTCCATTGCTCGCGGATGTCGAACGCCGAGCCCAGCATGGTGTCGAGCCCCTTGCCGGTCATGGCCGAGACCGCAAAGAGAGGTACGCCGCGCAATTGCGAGAGACCTTCATCGAGCGCCGCACGGATGCCATTGAACAGCGAGGATGCATCCTCGGCAATATCCCATTTGTTCACCGCCACTATCAGCGCACGGCCTTCTTCCAGCACGCGGCTGGCGATCTTCAAATCCTGCACTTCCAGCCCGCGTGTCGCGTCGAGAAGCAGCACGACGACCTCTGCATAATCGACCGCACGCAGTCCGTCCGTAACAGACAACTTCTCCAGCTTGTCGACCACCTTGGCGCGCTTGCGCATTCCGGCAGTATCGATCAGTTTGATCGTACGGCTCTCGCCAAAGCGCGGATCCTGCCATTCCCAATCGATGGCGATGGAGTCGCGCGTGATCCCGGCCTCGGGGCCGGTCAGCAGGCGATCCTCACCCAGCAGGCGATTGACCAGTGTGCTCTTGCCCGCATTCGGGCGGCCCACGATGGCGAGAGACAGGGGTGCTTCCGGATCGTGCTCTTCGAGATCGATCTCTTCGCCCGCTTCCGCTGCTGCAGCGATGCGCGCAGCGCGATCATCGGCGGCGACAGCGGCTGCGGCCTCGGCATCAAGTTTCAGGTTCTCGCCCACTTCGCCGATCAGCGGTATCAGTGCTGCATAGAGGTCGGCCACGCCTTCGCCGTGTTCGGCACTGACCGGCACGGGCTCGCCCATGCCGAGTGAATAGCCTTCCAGGATGCCGCTTTCGCCCGCGTTGCCTTCAGCCTTATTTGCCACCAGCACAACGGGCACTTCCTGCTCGCGCAGCCAGCGGGCGATTTCCTCGTCGAGCGGGGTCAGCCCGACGCGGCTATCATACACGAATAGCGCAGCATCGGCGCCTTTGAGCGAGACCTGTGTCTGTGCGAGCATGCGCCCGGGAAGCGAGGCATCGTCCTCATCCTCCCACCCGGCGGTGTCGACCGCTTCGAATTCAAGGCCAAGCAATCCGGCTTCACCCATGCGGCGATCGCGCGTGACACCGGGCTGGTCGTCGACCAGCGCCAATCGCTTGCCAACCAACCGGTTGAACAGTGTCGACTTGCCGACATTGGGGCGGCCAATGATGACCACTTGGGGAAGGAGCTTGCGCGTCGGCATGGTGCGGCGTCAGGTGGCGATGTTGGTGGCGAAAGGCAAGCAATTGCTCACCGCGCAGGCTCACCAGCTGCCGGTGTTTTCCATGCTTGCCCAAGGTTCCTGCGGATCGAGATCGCCTTCCTGCAGCAATTCGATGCTGATGCCGTCGGGCGTGCGTACAAAGGCCATGTGCCCGTCGCGCGGGGGACGGTTGATGGTCACGCCTGCATCCATCAGCTTCTGGCACGTTTCGTAAATATCCTCGACACGGTAGGCGAGGTGGCCGAAATTGCGGCCGCCACCATAGGTTTCCGGCGCGCTGCCATCTTCGGGCGGCCAGTTATAGGTTAGCTCGACTTCGGCCACACCTTCCTGCCCCGGAGCGGCCATGAAGATCAGCGTGTAGCGTCCCTTTTCGCTTTCCTTCCGGCGAACTTCCTCAAGCCCGATCATCTTGAAGAAATCGACGGTCGCTTCCGGGTTCGCCACGCGGATCATGCTGTGCAAATACTTGGCCACTGACACAAAACTCCATTCATCGCTATTCAAACACAGTTCATCGTAACTGTCTTAGGCGGGCGTCAGTTCCCACGCCGACCCCGGAGACTTCTTATGACCGATACTAGCGATAACCACCGTGGTTCCGAAACCGGTTTCTGGAAGCGACCCATCGTGGCGGCATCGGCGGTGCTCTCCGTGGGGATAGGTGTCGGCGGCTTCATGACCGGTGATGGCCTCGTCCGCGCCAAGATGGCGGACCGGACCGTAACCGTGCGCGGCCTGGCCGAGCATGATGTCGTTGCAGACCTTGCCACCTGGACCTTGTCCTATTCGTCAACGGCCGGCGATCTTGCATCCGCGCAGGCTGGCGTAGACCGCGATACCGCGCAATTGCGCGCCTTCTTTGCCGAGCTTGGCTTTCCCGACGATGCGCTGCAGCCGGTCTCGATCAACGCATCCAGCTATACCAACGATGACGGGATCACCCGCTTTACCGTCAACCAGCGGATGAGCTTGCGCACCGACGATATCGATCTGGCGCAGCGTGCGGTCCGGCAGGAATCCGACCTCGTGCGGCGCGGCGTGGTGCTGCAGAGCTCCAATATGAGTTTTACCTTCACCGGCCTCAACGCGATCAAGCCGGAAATGGTCGCCGAAGCGACGCGAGATGCGCGTGCTGCAGCGGAACAGTTTGCGGAGGACTCAGGGTCCGGCGTCGGGAGCATACGAAATGCGACGCAAGGCTACTTCTCTATCACCGCCCGCGATGGTGATGATGATGGATGGGGCGCTGCGGATTCGCCGTTCAAGAAGGTGCGCGTGGTAACGACAATCGATTTCATGCTGGACTGACCCACAAGAAAGGGCCCGTGCCATTTCTGGCACGAACCCTCCCGTTCCTCGCATTTTGCGATTGTTCGGTAATCAGAAGCTGGCTGAAAGTGTCAGCACAACCGCATCATCGGTAAAGGTGCCATCGGGGTCGATAAGGATATCGCCCTCGACGCCAATATACGCCACACCTACGGAGAGCGTCTCGCCGATCGCGAGATCGGCGCCGATCGAGTAGTCGATCGCTTCACCATCTTCGGTAAATGTCAGAAACCCGTCTGTGTAGCCAAGATGGCCGGAAAGCGAGACTGGCGTGCCCGGAATCCCGACACCCATATCGGTGTAGATGTAGAAATTGTCGGTTCCCGCGAGGGAGTCCTGCTCCGGTGCGTAGGCGACGCCGACCGAAGCTTCGACCGGGCCGAGCGTCGTGCCGACCGAACCATAGAATTCGACATAGTCGAAGTCCCCAGCTCCGGCGTTGGGATAGATGTACACGATCACGCCGACATCGGTTGAGATGTTGCCGAACTCGCCAGCCCATCCGCCGTAGATATCGAGCTCTGTGCTGCCATAGCCGACTGTGTCTTCGTCAAGCGATGAGGCCCAGGTGCCTACATAAAAGCCTGCTGGCAGAGAAAGATCGACGCCGCCCTGGACAGCGATATCGCCATCCGACAGCGAAACGCCGCGGAACTTGTACTCGCTGACAATGGCAACATTGGCCGAAACTTCGACGCCAATGCCGTCATCTCCCTCGTCCTGCGCGACGGCAGGTGTTGCAAGAGCGGTGGTGAGTGCAAAAATTGATGCAGCCGCAAGGCCGCGTATGGACGTAAGCATGGGCAATTTCCTCAATTGCTTGTGGTGAACAATGCTTCGTCCCACCTGCACTTTGCGCGTCCGACATCTTTTGTGCGTCGATTTGCGCGAAAGCGAAATGTTGATGCACATTTGCGGTGCGCCGGACAAGATTTATTGCGATCAATGCTGCATTGCAAAAAAAGATGTTGTGTTTGTGCACCACATTGACCCATTGGCCATGGAAATTGTGGATGAGACAGGCCACATAGGGACCGACGGCGTCTGCGATGCGTAGGTTCGTTAAAACGATACCAGATTGACCATGATAGAGTATTTCAAAACCAAACTGACATCTTCCAAGGAGAAGGCGGACTTACCCAAGGTCCCAAAGGGTGAGCGGGTCTACGCTATTGGTGACGTGCATGGCCGCGCCGATCTGCTGATTGCGCTGGCCGAAGCCATCGATGAAGAGATCGACGCCGCCAAGTCGGAAGGCATAAGCTCCCGCGTCATATTGCTCGGCGATCTTGTCGATCGCGGTCCGGACAGTGCAGGTGTGATCGATTTTGCGAAGAAATGGAGCAAGCGTCATTCCGTCCGCATCCTTTGGGGCAATCACGAAGAGATGTTCGTCAAGGCCTTCGAGGAAAAAGACGTACTCCGGCACTTCCTGCGCCATGGCGGACGCGAGACGCTGATGAGTTATGGCATGGAGCGCAAGGCGTTCAGCAAGCTATCGCTTTCCGAAATCCAGCAACGGATGAACGAGGCGGTCCCGGCCAAGCACCGCAAGTTCATGAGCAAGTTTGAGGATATGGTGCTGGTGGGCGACTATCTATTCGTGCATGCGGGCATCAAGCCGGGCGTGCCGCTGGAAGAACAAAAGAAGCGCACCTTGCGCTGGATCCGCGAGCCCTTCCTCAGCCATAAGAAATCGCATGGCCCGGTCGTCGTTCACGGCCACACCATCACCGATGAACCCGTGAATGCCGGCAACCGGATCGGGATCGATACCGGCGCTTATGCCACCGGCCGTCTGACCGGATTGGTGCTCGAAGGCAAAAAGCGTCGCTACATAGCAGCGCATGAAACCAAAAAGGGTAATATCAAGATCGAGGGTGCGCGGGTTCCGGCCTGACCGCGCCCAGATCGCGATTCTAAGGATGTGCCGGGGAGCCTGTAAGCCGGGTTCTGTCCTGCAACCGGTATCCAGAGGACCAGCGCCGCAGAGGCAGCCATTCATCTAGGCGCTGAATTGCTACAGCGCTCAAGCAACCAACCCGGGTCTCTCGGAACGAAACGCTCCTGCCAGCAAGTGGCGCGCGACCCCTATGCGGTCTTGCTCCGGGTGGGGTTTGCCATGACGGAGCCTGTTACCAGGCTCCCGGTGCGCTTTTACCGCACCCTTTCACCCTTGCCTGTGAGGTTTAGCCTCCATCGGCGGTATACTCTCTGTGGCACTTTCCCTGTGGTTACCCACGGCGGGGGTTACCCGCCACCCTTGTTTCGTGGAGCCCGGACTTTCCTCGACACCCAGAAGGATGACGCGGCTGCCCGGCTCCCCGGCACGGGATCTATCTAGCCAGTCCCCGGTCGCGGTCAAGCAGGAGTTGGAACAGAATTGCGCGCACTTCTCCGTCAATCTGACTATCGATGCGCTCCGGACGCCAGCGGCGTTGGAAGGCTTCGACCGCCTTGTGGCCATCGGTGATGTCGTAGCCAAAGCGTTCGAGCGCGAGGTAGAAGCTCGCATCGTTATCGAAAACATCGCCTTGCTCCAGCTTCTCCGGGCGGGGGAGGCAGAGCTTGTATTCGGCCAGCCGATCCCAAGGAAACAGTTCACCCGGGTCGACCTTCCGAGCCGGAGCAACGTCCGAATGGCCGACCACATTGGCGCGCGGGATGTCGTATGCTTGCACGATGCGGTGGAGCAGCGGCACCAGCGCATCAATTTGCGCCTCGGCAAAACCGCGATAGCCAAGTCCGTGCCCCGGATGATCCAGTTCAATCCCGATGCTGGCCGAGTTCACATCCTTGTGCCCGCGCCAGTAGGAGGCGCCCGCATGCCAGGCGCGCTTATTGTCCGGCACAAGGCGGATGACTTCACCTTCTTCCGTTATGCAGTAATGCGCGCTGACTTCCGCTTCAGGATCGCACATGCGCGCAATTGCGGTCTCTACCGGTTTCATCTCGGTGTAGTGCAGCACCACCATCGAAATGGGCAACTGGCGATGGTTGAAATTGGGCGAGAGCTGCTCGCGGTGGACCAGCTCGTCGGTCATCAGCCGATCATGCCTTGGACATCCGGCATGACAGCGCCCAGCACCAGTGCTTCGGGTGAGTGCGCATATTGCACGCCACCGCCATGCTCGTCGCATAGCAGTTTGATCATATGTGCCGGAGCCGTTCGTCCCGACAGTTCGCGGTCCACCAGCTCTCCCGAGAGCGCCTTGCCGACCACGTCATCGAAGGCGACCTTCGGGCCGGATGCACGGATTGCGATCTCGGTCGCGCCGTTCTGGCGCTCTGCGCCTACTTCCAGTGTGCCGCCGCGCACCAGTGTATCAAGACCCATTGCAGCCAGGTTCAGCAGCACTTTGACTGCCGGTTTGGAGAGGCTCGCTTCCGAAACGCCCCATTCCAAAGTCAGCCGCTCATTGTCCGCCGTCAGCGCCTCCAGCAGATCGCGCGGTTCGTCCGACGGGACAGTCTCGCCGAAGCCGCCAGCAGCGCCGTAAGCGAGGCGGAAGAATTTGAGCTTCGAGGCCGACGTGCGCGCGCTCTGCTCGAGCAGTTCGAGACAACGCTGGCGCATGGCCGGATCGTTCTCGTCAGCCAGCAGTTCAAGCCCGTTATTGAGCGCGCCAACGGGGCTCAACATGTCATGGCAAAGGCGCGAACACAGTAGGGCAGCAAGATCGGTAGAAGAGGTCATCAGAAGCGCTCAGATCCCGAAAGAGGGGCAAGGATGTGACAGTGTCCTAATACAAATCATTTCCCCGTGCACGTCCAGCGTGTTTACCATCGAGGTGCGGCGTTTTGCGGACATATGTGACATGCGCGGGGGCCTAGCCTTTAGCAGGGTGGGAGGAAAGCGGGGAAACGGTATTGTGTGCGGATTTTGAGTCGTGTCGCGCAGCATCAGTCCGGACAAATTAAAGGTTTTACGGCACGCTATTGCCGGTTGAGCTCGTTTGATTCAGAAGAATTCCCCGCGCGAGACGAGACTTTCGAGGCGGGGCGTCGTATCAAGTGATGGTCGCGGGCGAAGAAACTTGCGCTCAGTCGGGGTGACAGGGATGCTGCCTCTTTTCATGCCAAAGGCCGGGCTATGGCGGACAAGTCAGAACAGAAGAAAGAAGGACGGTCCTTCGACAAGCTCAGGATGAGCAGGGCGAGGGATGGCGATATTGTTCGCGGGCTTATCGAAACGGCCACGCGGCTGGACAAGGCGCTGGCCGAAGTCACCGATCTTTCGCGCGAACGGATCAAGGGGCTGATTGCCGGGGAGAGGGTGGAAATCGACGGAAGAACCGCGACTTCCGCATCCGCCAAGGTTCAAGTCGACTCAAGCTTTTTGATCCACATTCCGCCCCCAAGCGATCCACAGGCTTATCCACAGGACATACCGATCACTGTCGTTTTTGAAGACAGGCACCTGATGGTAGTCGACAAGCCGGCAGGAATGGTTGTGCACCCGGCGGCGGGCAATCCGGACGGGACGCTGGTCAATGCGCTGCTGCACCACTGTGGCGGAAGTCTCAGCGGCATTGGTGGTGTCGCGCGCCCCGGCATCGTCCACCGTATCGACAAGGACACGTCTGGCCTGCTTGTGGTTGCCAAATCGGACGCTGCCCATGAAGGGCTGTCCAGGCAATTTGCCGATCACTCGATGGAGCGTGCGTATCTTGCCCTGTGCGGCGGCCATCCGAATCCGTCTGTGGGCACGGTGGATGAGCGGATCGGGCGCTCGGACGCCAATCGAAAGAAAATGGCGGTGCTGCCCAAGAATTCCTCGCGCGGCAAAACGGCGGTTACACATTACCACACACTGAAGAGGCTGGACCATTCCGCATTGCTGGAATGCCGCCTTGAAACCGGGCGAACCCACCAGGTTCGGGTTCACCTTGCATCCATCGGTCATGCGCTATTGGGAGACCCTGTTTACGGACGAACTCCGGCACCGCTCAAGCCTGTTTTAAAATCGTTGAATTTTAACCGGCAGGCACTGCATGCGGCGATTCTCGGTTTCGAGCATCCGGTGACAGGTAACTTGTGCCGTTTCGAGAGCGAAATACCTCCCGAAATGTCGGAACTGATCGACCAACTAGGTGGTTCTAATCGATGAAATGCACCCTATATTGACACTGTGTGTGATATAAGAAACTTATAAATACACACCAATGTGGCCGCGAAGGTCGGGTGCCCAGCAGGGGCTCGAAAGCTGCGGTCGACGCGAGAAAGGTTTGGGACGAAGTGAGCAATAATCGACCGAGCGTGCCAGCGCTCAGCGGAGAGGGGAGCCTCAACCGCTATCTGGCAGAAATCAAGAAATTCCCGGTGCTGACGCCCGAGCAGGAATATATGCTCGCGGTGCGTTACAAGGAGCATGAAGATCCTGACGCAGCCGCGCAACTGGTGACGAGCCATCTGCGCCTCGTAGCCAAGATTGCCATGGGCTATCGCGGCTACGGTCTGCCGGTTTCGGACCTGATTTCCGAAGGCAATGTCGGCCTGATGCAGGGCGTGAAGAAGTTCGAGCCGGAGCGCGGCTTCCGCCTCGCGACCTATGCCATGTGGTGGATCAAGGCAAGCATTCAGGAGTTTATCCTGCGCAGCTGGTCGCTTGTGAAAATGGGTACCACGGCAGCTCAGAAGAAGCTGTTTTTCAACCTTCGCCGGATGAAGAAGCAGTTGGAAGCTTACGAAGATTCCGACCTGCATCCGGACGATGTGGCGAAGATCGCAACTGATCTCGGCGTGCCCGAGCAGGAAGTGATCAACATGAACCGCCGCATGATGATGGGCGGTGACGGATCGCTCAATACGCCGATGCGCAACGGTGAAGAAGGTACTGGCGAATGGCAGGACTGGCTAACCGATGAGCGTCCGCTGCAGGACACTGTCGTGGCGGATAATGAAGAGGCCGAGGTGCGCCGTGAAATGCTGATTGAGGCGATGGATGCTCTGAACGATCGCGAAAAGCACATCCTGACCGAACGCCGCCTGACCGAAAACCCGCAGACGCTCGAAGAGCTCTCGCAGGTTTACGACGTGTCCCGCGAGCGTATCCGCCAGATCGAAGTGCGCGCTTTCGAGAAGCTGCAAAAGGCAATGCAGCGTATCGCTGGCGAGAGGCTGATGCCCGCGGCGGCGTAGTCAGCGCTGACAAACGAAAAACAAAAGCCGGGCGGAAACGTCCGGCCTTTTTCGTGGCTACCCCTGATCGCTCCCGCAAGCGGGAGGGAAATGAGCCTAGTCGCAGCGTGGTCGGCGTTGTAAAGCGTCGCTATGCCGCTTCGCATTCTGACCATCATCGCCAAATCGATCATCGTGTTCGTTGCCTTCAGCATCGTATTGGTGCTCATCCTGCGCTTCGTGCCTGTGACCTATACCGCGACAATGCTTATGGACGAGCGCAGCGTCGTGCGTGACTGGGAGCCGTTGAGTCGCATCGATCGCAACATGGTGAGCGCCGTGATCGCGGCGGAGGATGGGAAGTTCTGCTCGCACGAAGGCTTTGACGTGGAAGCCATCGAAGAGGCGCTTGAGGAGCGCGCGGCGGGTGGGCGCCAGCGCGGAGCCTCCACCATCAGCCAGCAAACCGCCAAGAATGTCTTCCTGTGGCAGGGCGGCGGCTGGTTCCGCAAAGGGTTCGAGGCCTATTTCACCTTCCTGATCGAGAAGCTGTGGACCAAGCGGCGCATCATGGAAGTCTATCTCAACGTCGCCGAGACTGGGCTGGGGACCTACGGCGTTGAAAGCGGTGCGCAGCGCTATTTCGGGCATTCGGCTGCGCGGCTCTCTGCGGACGAGGCGAGCCGCATTGCAGCCGTTCTGCCAAGCCCCAAAACGCGCGAGGCGGTGAATCCGGGCGGCTTCACCCGTCGTTACGGCAACACCATCGAAGCGCGGATTGGCGTGGTTAGGCGTGACGGACTGGATTCTTGCGTCTACGAATAATCTAATGGTCGCCGGGCATTCTCATTCACACGGGCATTCGCACGGCCACCATGACGGCCATGGCCACAGCCATGCGCCCAAGGATTTCGGCAAGGCCTTTGCCATTGGCATCGTGCTCAACGCTGCCTTTGTCATTGTCGAGGCCACTTATGGTTTCCTATCAGGCTCGATGGCGCTGGTGGCCGATGCGGGGCACAACCTTTCCGATGTCCTGGGCCTGCTGATCGCCTGGGGCGCGAGCGTCGCGGCCAAGAAGCCGCCGACCACGCGTTTCACCTATGGTCTCAAAAGCTCGACCATTCTGGCCGCGTTCGCCAATGGCATCCTGCTGCTGGTGGCGATCGGTGCGATCCTGTTCGAAACGGTGCATCGCCTGGTCGATCCGGTGGAGCCGCAGGGCTGGACGATGATCTGGGTCGCCGGGATCGGTATCGTGATCAACACTGCCACCGCGCTGATGTTCATGCGTGGGCGCAAGCATGACCTCAACATTCGCGGTGCCTTTCTGCACATGGCGGCAGACGCACTGGTGAGCGTTGGCGTGGTGATTGCCGGTGCGGCAATCCTGCTGACCGGCTATGTGATCATCGATCCGCTGGTAAGCCTGTTGATCGTTGCGGTAATCGCCTGGGGGACCTGGGGCCTGCTGAAAGACAGTATCCGCCTCGGCCTGCTCGGTGTGCCCGATACGGTCGATTGTGACGGGGTGCGCGGCGATCTTGAGGGGCTGGAAGGTGTCACCGCCGTCCATGACCTGCACATCTGGCCGATGAGCACGACCGAAACCGCTTTGACCGCGCATCTGGTCATACCGGGCGGTCATCCGGGCGATGCCTTCCTTCGCGATCTCGCCGCAAAGCTGCGCGATGATCATGGAATCGTTCATGTCACTGTTCAGGTTGAACAGGATAGAGGGTGCGCATCACTGGGTAGAGAAGGGGAATGCACATGAGGTTTTTCTTCCTGGGGCTGGCCTGCGCCACGCTAACAGCATGCGGTACGCCTGATTACGAGATAGCCCAGCAAATAGATCCGCTGGCGGAACCGCGAGGCGCCGAAACGCTCAATGAACACATCATGCGCGAGAGCCAAGGCGATGGTTGTCTGGTGGCAGGCAATGCCGGGCGCAACCGCGATGGAGCAACTGGCGGCTATTACAATCGATGCCAGGCGCTGCGCGATATCATCGCTCCGCCGGAACCGCCGCCGGGGATCGAGATCGCCCCTCCGCCACCGCCTCCTCCTTTGGGAGATGACCGCTAAGCGTTTGACATTTTGCCGCAAGGGTGGCGAAACCGGACGGCATGAGTGACGACCTCGCCAGCCAAGCGCGTGAAGCGCTCAGCGCCGATATTGCGCGGCTGGCGGGCGGTGATCGTGCTGCACTGGAAGCGATTTACACCGCTACGTCGGCGAAACTATTCGGCATTTGCCTGCGTATCTTGGGTGATGAGAAAGAAGCCGAAGATGCTGTGCAGGATGTTTATGTTGATCTGTGGAAGCGCGCCGGCCGGTTTGACGCCTCGCGCGCGAGCCCAATCAGCTGGCTCGCCACCATGGCGCGCAACCGGGCGGTCGATCGCTTGCGGGCAGGAGGTAAGGTCCGCGCCGGGGCTGTGGCGGAAGAAGCCGCCTACAACGTGCCCGATGGCAAGCTCGCGGCAGACGATAAACTGGTGCTGGACGAGCGCGATGCGCGCATACACCACTGCCTCGGCAAGCTCGAGGAACGGCAGCAAAGCGCCATTCGCCGTGCCTTTCTTGGCGGAGCGACCTATGTCCAGCTTGCCGAAGATGATGACGTGCCCTTGAGTACGGTCAAATCGCGGGTCCATCGCGGGCTCGTTCTATTGAAACGATGTTTGGAAAGAAGTTGAGTACCGAAGCCGCCCCTGACCTGACCCCGCGCGAGACGCTTGCCGCCGAGTTCGTCCTTGGACTGCTCGACGGAGAAGAGCTGCTGCGTGTGCGGGCGATGCTGGCGCGCGAACCGGACTTTGCAGACGAGGTTGCGCGGTGGGAGGACCACTTCGCGCCGCTGCTGGACAAGTGGGCCGACAAAGCCCCACCGCCCGCCGTGTGGAATCGCATCGCTGCGGCGACCACTCCCGAGGCGGTCGAGGGCGATGGTGCCGAAGTCATTTCTCTTCGCAAAAGCCGCGATCGCTGGCGGATCTTGGGAGGCTTTTCGGTCGCGGCAGCTGCGGCTTTCGCGATGTTGCTGGTCTTCACACCGGGTCAACAGGGCGTCGAGCCGGTCACGAATGTGCAGGAGGCCCCGCTCCTCGCCGCGAACATTCCCATTGGCGACACCCCGCTTCGCCTCGCGCTCACCTATGTGCCGGGGCGCGATGAGCTGAGTGTCTCTTCCGCTGGCCTCACCGCCGATGGCGTGCATGATCACGAGCTATGGCTGGTGGACCGGCAGGGAGACCTCCATTCGCTGGGCGTGATCGTTCCGGGAGAGGAAGCGGTCTTTGCTGTGGATGCAGCCTTGGCGGACGAATTCCTCGCTGGATCGAAACTCGTACTCACCCGTGAACCGCTTGGCGGCAAGCCTGCTGATGCGGCTGCCGGTCCGGTGGTGGCGCAGGGGCAATTCCAGGCGATCTGAACTTTCGCAAAAATTTTTTTGCGACCTTTCGCAAAGCCGTTCCGTAACTCTTCCCGCAAGGCTGGACGGGCTTGCACAAACAGGAGAGTTACTAATGTTCAAGAATACCGCTCGCTTTGCTGCTGCAATGGCCGCTGCGTCCACGCTCGCTTTCGCCGCCCCGGTGACTGCGCATAACCACAATCACGATCGCGCACCGAATATTGTTCAGGCGGCTGCTGCCAATGATGATTTTGAGACACTGGTTGCCGCTGTCACCGCAGCCGATCTGGCAGGCGCGCTGTCGGGCGATGGCCCCTTCACCGTGTTCGCGCCGACCGATACGGCGTTCAATGCGCTTCCGGCTGGCACGGTGCAAACGCTGCTCCGTCCGGAGAACAAGGGTACGCTGACCAGCGTATTGACCTATCACGTGGTCGCTGGTCGTGTGTCTTCGGATGATCTCATCCAACTGATTCGCGATGGTGACGGCCATGCCCGCATCGAAACGCTGTCGGGCGAAACGCTGGTCGCACGGCTCAACAACGGCAATATCGTGCTGACCGACAATGCCGACCGTCAGGTTCTTGTGACCGCAGCCGACATCGGCACGTCGAACGGCGTGATCCATGTCCTCGACCGCGTGCTGCTGCCGGGTTGATCTCATATCCCCCAAGCGTTGCGGGCATTCTTCCACTCACCGCAACGCCGCGATGCCCCGTCAGGCTCCCCGGCCTGGCGGGGTTTTGCGTTTCAAGTGCTTGCAATGAAACGTGGAATAGGCTCCGCTCTCGTCATGCGTTGGATTATCGTTCTAGCCGGAATTTTGCTCTCTGCTCCGTTGGCGGCGCAGGACGACAGCAGCGTCTACATGGGTATCGATCTGACCGCCGAGGAAGCGCGTCAATCGGAGCAGGAAAGGCGCAGTATCGAAGCCGCTATGCTGGCTGTGCTGGAAGAAGGCGTCGCGCTCGGGTGTCTCGAATTCGTCCCACCCGATACGTTTTCCCAGGTTCCCAACGATAGCGCAGAGTGCAGCCAGTACATTGCGCGGCTTGTGGAGATGAGCGAAGGCCCGGTGCTGGCAGAAGGATCCGGTGATACGCTTGAAGAGGCGCAGGCCAACACCATGCGCAATGCTCCGCTTGTTGCGCTGGCGCAGGCCGCACAGTCTGGGAACAAGCGCGCCCAGCTGGAACTTGGCATGCGGTTCGAGGAAGGGCGCGGCGGCGTTGAGCAGAATTGGGATAACGCGCTGGAGCTTTACACCCAAGCCGGGCGCGCGACGCGGGCACAGAGCGCCGTCGCACCCAATTCAGCCACAGATACCTCTGTATTTGCAGGAGAAGGCGGAACGCTGGGTCGCCGGCAGGTATCCTCACGCATTCCCGGCCTTCGTGAAGCGCGCGACCGCCGCGATGCACTCGAAGCGCGGATGGAAGTCCGCGACAGCGATTAGGTCCGGTAGGCGGGTTCAGCACTCGCTGCCGGGTCGCTGCAGGGCAATTCCCGTGCATTGTGCGCCAGCGCAATCGCGACATAGGCACTGCGGCTTTCGAACTGGTAGATCATGTCCATCGTCACCGGATCGGGGTTGGATCGCACACGGTATCGCATATCGCCACGGTCATCGAAGCCGAGCACATCAATGACATTTCCGTAGACGTAAACCGTGATTGGCTCCCCCGCATAGATCGCCCGCAGTGTGCAGGCGCCAATCACGTTCCCGCCGCCAGACGTACCGGAGCGGATGCCGAAGCTGAGCGTGACCGGATAATCCTCCGGATCGACGCGGCCTACATTGGCGTACCAGTAAATGTGCGCGGGCCAGTTGGGGGTATCTGCGGTGTCGACAGGGCGATAGGTGACCGCAGGGCGCAGCCGCTCGCGAGCGGCGAACGTCGCGCCGTACAAATTGCCAAGGTGGTTCGGGATCACGACATCAGTATTAAGTCCGGGTGCCTCCAGTTTCACACCTTGTTCGAATGCGCCATCATTGTCGAAATCGCGAAAGCAGGTTCCGCCAGATCCAACCAGCCGGTCATTGAGGATATGGCAGAACAAGCTGCGGCGGTTGGACGAGCCATAGAGTCGCGTGCCGACGGTGAGAAGATTGTCGCGCGACACGCCGATATCGCGCTGCGCGCGCTCGTCCGGCACGGATGTCAGTTCGACTGCCAGTTCAGGCCGCAGTGTGACATTGAGGATCGTGTCGCCGCTATCAGCAATGCGCTCCTCATAGGGTGATATTTGCTCGAATTCCGCCAAAAATTGCGTCGGCGTTTGTGACTGAGCGAGGGCAGGACAAACGAAAACGGGCAGGGCTAAGACTGCCATTGCCGAGCGAAACAACGACATCGGCAGGTTTTCCGTAAGCGGGGAAGGTCGCATGACCTGCGCGCGGAGCGGAAGAGCGGCAATCAGGCCGCCTCTTCCTCTTCACCCTTCTTGCCTTCGACAACGCGGACCGGCTCTTTCTTGCCGAGGACCACATCGCCATCAACGACGACTTCGGTGACACCGTCCATGCTGGGAAGGTCGAACATCGTATCGAGCAGGATCGCCTCGACGATCGAGCGCAGGCCGCGCGCACCGGTCTTGCGGGCGATTGCCTTCTTGGCGATTTCGCGCAGCGCATCGTCGGTAAAGGTCAGTTCGACATCTTCGAGGTCGAAGAGCTTCGCATACTGCTTTACCAGCGCGTTCTTCGGTTCCTGCAGGATGGTGACGAGCGCGTCCTCATCGAGATCGTGCAGTGTGGCAATCACCGGCAGGCGGCCGACGAATTCGGGGATCAGGCCGAATTTCAACAGATCTTCCGGTTCGCACTTTTCGAGCAATTCGCCGATCTTGCGCTTGTCCGGCTCCGCCACGTTCGCGCCGAAGCCGATCGAGCGCTTCTGCATGCGGTCGCCGATAATCTTGTCGAGGCCGGCAAACGCGCCGCCACATACGAAGAGTATATTGGTGGTGTCGACCTGCAGGAATTCCTGCTGCGGATGCTTGCGCCCGCCCTGCGGCGGAACGGAGGCGGTGGTGCCTTCCATCAACTTGAGCAACGCCTGCTGCACGCCTTCGCCCGACACGTCACGGGTGATGGAGGGGTTTTCCGCCTTGCGGGTGATTTTGTCGATCTCGTCGATATAGACGATGCCCTGCTGCGCCTTTTCGACATTGTAGTCCGAGCTCTGGAGCAGTTTGAGGATGATGTTTTCGACATCTTCACCCACATAACCGGCTTCGGTCAGCGTGGTGGCATCGGCCATGGTGAAGGGCACGTCGAATGTGCGCGCTAGCGTCTGGGCGAGTAGCGTCTTGCCCGAACCCGTGGGTCCGACGAGGAGGATGTTGGATTTCGCCAGCTCAACGTCATTGCCTTTGCCCGAATGGGCGAGGCGCTTGTAATGGTTGTGTACGGCGACTGAGAGTACGCGCTTGGCACGGTCCTGCCCGATCACGTAATCGTTCAGCGTGCCGCAAATCTCGTGCGGGGTGGCGATTTCGCCATCTTTCTTGCCACCAACGCCGCTCTTGGCCTCTTCCCGGATGATGTCGTTGCACAATTCTACGCATTCATCGCAAATGAATACGGTGGGGCCGGCAATCAGCTTGCGCACTTCGTGCTGCGACTTCCCGCAGAAGCTGCAGTACAGAGTGCTTTTGCTATCGGATCCGCTCAACTTGGTCATAACCCTTCATCCTGCCCGCCCCGCGCCGTGAATCGGCACTGTGCGGGACTCGACTGCCCATCCTAGGGCACCGAGATTCAATATCAATCATTGCTATACTTAACATCCCCGTCTTACGCCTTGCTGAAGAGGCAGGGTTGCCAAAATGCTACAACTCCGCTGCCACCAGTTAAGGCGAAGGGGGATCCTATTCGCTGTCCTTGGTCGGTGCGCCACCGCTGCCGGATACATCGCCGGCCTCATCATCCTTCGGACGATGGGCAAAGACGGCATCCACGATACCGAATTTCTTGGCTTCTTCGGCTTCAAGGAAAGTGTCACGATCCATCGCCTTCTCGATGTCGTCGAGGCTCTGACCGGTATACTGTACGTAAAGATCGTTCATTCGCGCCTTGATGCGCAGAATTTCCTTAGCCTGGATTTCGATGTCCGATGCCATGCCGCGTGCGCCGCCCGATGGCTGGTGCACCATAATTCGGGCGTTCGGTAGCGCGACACGCATGCCCGGTTCACCCGCAGCCAGCAGGAATGAGCCCATGGATGCTGCCTGGCCGATACACACGGTGCGCACCTTCGGTTTGATGTATTGCATCGTGTCATGGATCGCCATGCCGGCTGTCACCACGCCGCCGGGCGAATTGATATACATGGAGATGTCGTTGCTGTTCTCGCTTTCGAGGAATAGCAGCTGCGCCACAATCAGCGATGCCATATTGTCTTCTACCTGGCCGGTCACAAAGACGATGCGTTCACGCAGCAGGCGGCTGAAAATATCGAAGCTGCGCTCGCCGCGGCTGGTCGATTCGACAACCACGGGCACGAGCGCTCCGGTCAGCGGATCGGTGGTGAACTGGTCTTTGTTGTCATTGAACAGGTCGAGCATCTCTATTCCTTGTCACTAGCTTGATCGCCTATTTCGGATGCGGTTGGCGATAGTGCAAGGGGTTAGGCCCCGGCTGTCGATAAAGATTTGCCGCTTATGGTGAACCCGGCATGTGCGCGGTCCGGTCGGCGCTCACATGCTCCAGGTTGCGCGCGGCAAAATCCTCTCATCCGGCTCCTTCCCGTCGATGGATTGCTGATCGACTGCAGAGGTAATCATTGTCGCGGCGGTCTTCATCTCCATCACTTGGTTCGTAATCCTAGAGGGCGCCGATGCACTCTTGCCTGCCTTGCGACCTTCTTGCACGTACGCCCTCCATCAAACGCCTCGCGCTGGTCGGCGTTGCCTGACGACCGTCGTTAGCAGTATGGCAAAGGCAGGTAGTCTTTACCCGTGTTAACTTATGATCTCTCTCTAAAATTCCTTCATCGGCATCAGTTTGCGGTTAGTCGATTGATGTGCTGCGCGTTGTTGCTCATCGGGGCGAACACGCCTTTATGCACGGCAACGTGTCTGATGTTTACAGATATAATTTAGGATGGGTCCTGCAATGCGCGTTATACTTTCGACCTTTGCAGCAACAGCATTGATTGCTGGCTGGTCTTCATCTGTCGCGGCCCAGGAAAATGAAGACGGTGAGCGGTTTGGGGAAGAAGCTGCCGAGACAGGCCAGAATGGCGCACTCACGGGCGAGAATCTGGACGGCAGGCGCGTCTTCACGCCCGAAGACTTCACCCGGTTTGCACCGCGCAACGCTTTCGACATGATTACCCAGATTCCCGGCTTTACCTTGCGCGGCGAAGACGGGCAGCGTGGTCTAGGGCAGGCGAGCGCCAATGTTCTGATCAATGGTGAGCGTATTACCAACAAATCGGATGGCGTGTTCAGTCAGGTGCAGCGTATCGGCACAGACCGGGTCGAGCGCATCGAGATCGTCGATGGCGCCACACTGGGAATTGCCGGTCTTTCGGGTCAGGTGGCCAATGTCGTCACCAAGCCGGGAGATATTTCCGGTCGCTTCACCTATCGCGCCAGCGCGCGCCCTCGCTATGCGGAAGCCAGCTTCATCGGTGGCGAGGTCTCGCTCAGCGGATCGGGAGAAACGCTCGACTGGACGGTGGCGCTCGGCAATGGCGTTGGACGCGGCGGTGCCGGTGGTGGCGAATCCTTCATTTTTGATCCCGATGGAAATGTGCTGGAAACGCGCGACGTGCGCCAGCAATTCGTCGGCGATTTTCCGCGCCTTTCCGGGAATATAACATGGCGCGCTGGCGGCAATACGGTTGTAAATGCCAACGCCGTTTACGGGCGCACCTATCGCAGTTTCCGTGATGACCAGTTTCGCGATTTGACCAATGGCGTCGATCGCACCCGCAATTTCATCAACGTGGGGCGCGGCTACAATTACCAATTTGGCGCGGACATTGAATTTGACCTCTTGGTAGGTCGGCTGAAGCTCATCGCGCTGGAACAATTCGCGGAAAGTCGCAACACGTCCGACAGCGTGCTCGTTTTCGTCGATGACACACCGGACGAAGGGGGCCGTTTTGCTTCTGTCAGCGATAGCGGGGAGCGAATCGGTCGTGCGGAATATAGCTGGTCCATGCTTGGCGGAGACTGGCAATGGGATGCCGAAGCGGCATTCAACCGGCTTGAAAGTTCGGCGCGACTATTCGAACTCGATGCGATCGGCGAATTCATCGAAATCGATTTCCCCAATGGCAGCGGAGGGGTGACGGAAGATCGCTATGAAAGCGTTCTCACGCATAGCCGATCTCTGGCGAAAAATCTGTCGCTGCAAATCGGTGCAGGAGCCGAATATTCCACCATTTCACAAACCGGCGACATGGGACTGACCCGGAGTTTTTGGCGTCCCAAGGGCTCTGTAAACCTTGCTTGGCAGGTAGAGGAGGGCTTCGATATCTCGCTCGAATTGGCGCGCCGTGTGGGGCAGCTCTCTTTTGGTGACTTCCTCGCCAGCGTCTCGCTCAACCAGGACCAGCAGAATGCCGGCAATGTGGAATTGGTGCCGCAGCAAAGCTGGGAAACGCAGTTGCAGGCGACCAAGAGCCTTGGCGAATGGGGCAGCAGCGAATTGCTGTTCTATTATCGCGATATAGAAGATTTTATCGAATTTATCCCGGTTGCCGGTGGCCTTGAAACACGCGGCAATATCGATGGCGCCAGCGTTTGGGGCATGCGGTGGAATACCACGTTCCAACTGGCCCCTGCCGGCTTCAACGGTGCACAACTCAACCTCACGGTCGATCTCGACCAGACCAGCCTGATAGATCCGCTGACGGGTGAGGAGCGAAGCTGGAGCGAAAACCGCAATCACGAAATCAACGGAGATTTGCGCCACGATATCCCGAATTCCAATTGGGCCTGGGGCGTGGGGCTCGAATACAACAATTCCCTGCCATATTACCGGCTGAGCGAAGAAGGGCGGCAATATGAAGGCCCAATCTACACCTTTGCTTTCGTCGAGCATAAAGACGTGTTCGGGATGACGGCCAATTTGACTGTCTTCAACCTGACGGATGGCCGAACGAGACTGGATCGTTACGTCTACGCCGGATATCGCGACCGCTCGCCGCTGCTGTTCCGCGAAACGCAGGATCTATCGGTGCAGCCCATCTTCAACTTTCGCCTCACCGGAGATTTTTAGAGGTATTGCCTAGAGCGATACCGCGGCGCAATAAACGCGCATGATCAAAACCATTCCACTATTGCTCGCTGCGAGTGCGCTCGCTGTTCCTGCCCACGCCACCGATGTCCGGGATACGCCGCAAGAGGCCGAGACCTATCTGGAGCGCATTGCCGCACTCGATGATGCCGGCCCGGTGCTGAATTCGGTAATCGTCGTCAATCCGGACGGCCCGAACGAAGCGGGTGAATTACGAGGCAATAGCTGGTTGGGTGGGCTGACCGTCCTCGTCAAAGACAATATCGAGACCCGCGAATTCCCCACTACCGCAGGCAGCTTGGCGCTGGCCGACAATAATACTGGCCGCGATGCCCCGCTAATCACGCGCCTGCGTGAATATGGTGGAGTCGTGCTCGGCAAGACTAATCTATCCGAATGGGCAAACTTCCGCAGCACCGAAAGCTCCAGCGGTTGGAGCGCCGTAGGCGGTATTACCCGCAATCCGCATGCCATCGATCGCAACAGTTGTGGCTCGTCCTCGGGCAGTGGGGCCGCGGTGGCCGCAGGGCTTGCTTGGGCAGCCATCGGCACCGAAACCAATGGATCGATCACCTGTCCGGCCAGCATCAACGGCGTGGTCGGGTTCAAGCCCACTGTTGGCCTTGTCAGCCAGGAATTGATCGTCCCTATCAGCAGCAGCCAGGATACGGCTGGGCCGATGGCTCGCAGCGTCCAGGATGCCGCGTTGCTCCTTACCGCCATTGCAGGTCCGAATTATGGTGAGATCGGTGAGGGAGACCTGCGCTACAACTTCAACGAAGGGCTCGGCTCTTCGTCGCTCGATGGCGTCCGCATCGGTGTGCTGCGAAATCGATGCGGCGATTTTGACCCGCTTTGCGACGTGTTCAACACCGCGCTGGCCGATCTTGAAACTGCCGGCGCGGTGCTCGTCGATATCGTTTATGAAGACGATTACAGCATGGGGCGCGACAGTTACACGGTGCTGCTCTACGAATTCCGCGAAGGCATCAACGCTTACCTAGAGAACTCGACCGCCGACATACCTGTGCGTTCTCTGGAGGACCTGATCGCCTTCAACATGGAACATGCGGACGAAGAAATGCGCTGGTTCGGGCAGGAAATCTTTCTGGCCTCGCAGGCCACCACCGACACTGCGGCTTACGAAGCAGCGCGTGCGAACAGCTTCCGTCTCGCCGGGCCTGAAGGGATCGATGCTATGCTGGCCGAGCACGATGTCGCTTTCCTCGTCGCGCCGACACGTGGGCCTGCGTGGACGACAGACCTCGTCAATGGCGACAATTTTCGCAACGGGATCGGCGCAGGTTCGCTCGCCGCGATTGCCGGATACCCGCATTTGACCGTGCCGATGGGGCATATCGAAGGGTTGCCCGTCGGCCTCTCCATCATGGGGGCAGCGTGGGAAGATCACGCGGTTTTGCAGGCGGGCGCTGCCTACGAGCGCGCCCGGACGGCGGAATTGCCCGAGCCGTCACTGGAACACTGGCAGCCGCGCGAGGTTCAACAGGCAGAGTAACCGCCTGCATTGCCATATGAGCAGCGGGCAAAGAAAAACCCCTCTCCGGCGCGGGCCGGAGAGGGGTTTTCTGTAGCGTTCAACCGGGAGCTTACTTCTTCTTGGCCGGAGCCTTCTTCGCGGCAGGCTTTTTGGCAGCGGCCTTCTTGGCGGGTGCCTTTTTCGCCGGGGCCTTCTTTGCAGCAGGCTTGGCGTCTTCCTTCTTGGCAGCCGCCTTCTTCGCCGGTGCTTTCTTGGCCGGAGCTTTCTTCGCAGCTGCCTTCTTAGCGGCGGGCTTCTTCTCGGCAGCCTTTTTGGCCGGAGCCTTCTTCTTTGCGGGTGCCTTCTTCTTGGCCGGAGCAGGCGCTGCTTCCTCGGCTTCGATGGCGGCTTCCAGTTCTTCCCGCGTCACGTCGCGCTCGGTGACTTCGGCCTTGTCGAACAGGAAGTCGACGACCTTGTCTTCATAGAGCGGCGCGCGGAGCTGGGCCTGCGCCATCGGCTCGCTGCGGACATATTCCACAAAGCGTTCGCGGTCTTCCGGGCGATATTGCTGGGCAGCCTGCTGGATCAGCATCTGCATTTCTTGCTGGCTGACTTCCACGCCATTCGCTTGCCCGATTTCGGACAGCAGCAGGCCGAGGCGCACGCGGCGTTCGGCAATGCGCTTGTAATCGTCCTTCTCGGCTTCCAGTTCCTTCATCGCCGCGTCGGGATCGTCTTCTTTGGCGGCTTCCTGGGTCAGCTGGTTCCAAATTTGGTCGAATTCGGCTTCCACCATCGTCGGCGGTACGTCAAAATCGTGATCGGCAGCGAGCTTGTCGAGCAACTGGCGCTTCATCTGCGTGCGGGTGAGACCGGCGCTTTCCTGCTCTATTTGTCCCTTCACCAACTCTTTCAGCTTATCGAGACTTTCAAGACCGAGCTGCTTGGCGAAGTCTTCGTCCACCTTTGTTTCGGATTCGACTTTCACAGCCTTCACTGTGATGTCGAACTCGGCATCCTTACCGGCAAGGTGCTCGGCCTGATACTCTGCCGGGAAGGTGACCTTGATGGTCTTCTCGTCACCTTTCTTGGCACCGGTCAGTTGCTCTTCGAAGCCGGGAATGAATGCGCCCGATCCGATCACCAATGGCGCGTCTTCGGCCTTGCCACCCTCAAATTCCACGCCATCCACACGACCGACAAAATCGATAATCAGCTGGTCGCCCTCGGCGGCCTTCTTGGTCTTCGCGGCATCCTTGTAGCTCTTCTGGCCTTCGGCAATCTTGCCGAGAGCCTCGTCGAGCTGCTCGTCGCTGACCGGAACGTTGAGCTTTTCCAGCTTCAGGCCTTCAATACTCGGAGCTTCGATGTCCGGAAGGATCTCTACTTCGACCTTTAGCTCGGCGTCCTTGCCCTGCTCATAACCTTCGGTCATTTCGACCTTGGGCTGCAGCGCGGGGCGCAGCTTCTTGTCCTTGATCAGGCCGTCCACCGATTCTCGCACCGTGCTGTTAAGCACATCGGCATGCAGCGCTTCACCATGCATCTTGCGCACAAGGTTGGCGGGAACCTTGCCCGGACGGAAGCCGGGCATGCGGACCTGCGGGGCAACCTTCTTTACCTCGGCATCGATCTTGGCATCGATATCCTTGGCCGTGATAGTGACGGTATAGGCACGCTTGAGGCCTTCATTTGTGGTTTCGACGATCTGCATTGTCAGCCTTTACTTCATTCTCTTTACCGGTTCGCGCCAACCGTTATCCGGCCAGCGAAACTGGTGCGGGCGAAGGGACTCGAACCCCCACATCTTTCGATACTGGTACCTAAAACCAGCGCGTCTACCAGTTCCGCCACGCCCGCGGCCAAGCGAACCGTGCAGGCAGATGCCTGCGCACGAAGCGCCGCCCTTAGAAGGGACTGCGTAAAAGGGCAAGAACCACTTGCTTTGACTCGGCAATTCGATTGCTTTTTACGTCCGCTGGGGTAGTGGCATTCGCATGAGTGACGAACACAACAAAGACACACCGCCCGATCGTCTGGCGATCGATCCGCGCAGCGAATTCTTCGATGGCGATAAGCTTCAGCGGGGCGTGGCCATTCGCTTCAAGGGGCGCGAGCGCACCGATATCGAAGAATACTCGATCCCCGAAGGCTGGGTGCGTGTACAGGCCGGCAAGACCGTGGACCGCAAGGGGCGCCCGCTTACGATCAAGCTTAATGGCCCAGTAGAGGCGTGGTACGAGGATCTGGGCGACAACCCGCCGGTCAATTCCAAAGGCTGATGAGTTCGCCCGGCATACTGCTGACAGCACAAACATAAGGGTAGGCCAGCGCGCGCTCGCCTACCCTTATGTTTGTGCCTTCCGCGGTTAGACGACGGGGCTGGCCGGGTTGTCTTTCTCTTCCGGATGCGAAGTGGTCAGGCGCAGGACCGTGTAGCCGAGTACCGCAGAAATCAGCGAGCCGGTAAGAACACCGATCTTCGCCTCGTCGCGGAGCAAGCGGGCAGCTTCGCCCGAACCCGGGAAAGCGAGCTCACCGATAAACAGGCTCATCGTGAAACCGATGCCGCACAAGATCGACACGCCCCAGACCTCCGGCCAGCTGCACCCCGGGGGCTTTTCCACAATCCCGACTTTCACTGCCGCCCAAACGGTGGAGAAGATACCAACCTGTTTGCCGACCACGAGGCCTGCAGCAATTGCCAGCGGCAGGGGATCGATCAGGGCATCCATGCCGAGGCCTGCAATATTCACACCGGCATTTGCGAAGCCGAAGATCGGCACGACAAGGTAAGCGTTCCACGGCACCAGCGCGTGTTCCATGTCCTCGAGCATCGTTGATTCGTCCTTGCACTTGAACGGGATCATCAACGCCGCGAGCACACCGGCAATTGTCGCATGAACACCTGAATAGAGGACGAGAAACCAAAGCAGGACAGTCAGCGCGATGAACGGGGTTTTTGAAGAAACGCCCCTGCGATTCAGGAAATACATCACACCAAGCACAACAAGTGCTCCCAGCAGGTAGGTCACCTTGAGATTGGCGGTGTAGAAGATTGCGATGATCGTCACCGCGCCAATATCGTCGACGATGGCGACAGTCAGCAGGAAAAGGCGGAGTGCAGAGGGCACTCGCGTTCCGAGCAGGCCCACCACACCCATGGCAAAGGCGATGTCTGTTGCGGCGGGAATGGCCCAGCCGTTGGCGAGGCCGGGTTCCTGTCCGGCAATGAAGAAATAGACTGCCGCAGGTGCCGCCATCCCCGCGATGGCCGCCAGGATAGGCAGATTGCGCGCCTTCGGGTCGGAAAGGTTGCCGGCGATAATCTCGCGTTTCACTTCCAGTCCGACGACGAAGAAGAAGATCACCATCAGCCCGTCATTTACCCAAAGATGGATGGTGTTGAGGTAGAATGTGTCTTTCGACCAGAGATAGCCGTTGAACAGTTCGAAATAGGCCGGTGCGACACCGGAATTGGCGACGACCATTGCCACAATCGCGACGAGGATCAGCAAGATCCCCGAAAAGGCATCCGCCTTGAACAGTGCGGTGAAGTTACGGGCGGCTTTCTCAATGATCGTGGGCATGGCTGTGCGCCATTTCGTAAATATCGCCAGATTGCAAGTATCGAGAGCAAACAGGCACCAAATTCGTCCAGTCTATTCGCCCAAGTGGTTGCAATCGGGAATATAATTTGTAGTCGTGTGGGCGGACAAAATGCGTGGGGGGCGGTTTATGAGCCTGGGGGAATGGTCCGCGCTCGAGTGGTTGGCGCTGGCCGAATATGAGCTTTTGCTTTTTGCCGGTGTTTTCTTCCTGCTCGGGGCGCTGGACGAGTTGGCGATGGACGGTGCGTGGTTATGGCTGCGGTTCCGGGGAAAGATCAAAACGCACCGCGTTTCGCGTGAGGATCTGCGATGTCGCGCGCTGAATGGGCGCACCGCTGTATTCATTCCTGCATGGCATGAATCCGATGTGATTGGTCACACGCTTGCCCATGCCACACGGGCTTGGCGGCAAATAGATCTGATTTTCTACGTCGGCTGCTATCGCAATGATCCGGGAACCTTGCATGCCGCAATGGAGGCCGCTGCCGACGATGCGCGCATTCGCCTTGTGGTGCATGACCGGGAAGGCCCATCGACCAAAGCGGACTGCCTCAACCGTTTATACCGCGCGATGGAGCAGGATGAGGCTCGCCAGAAGCGCCGTGTCGCGAGTGTCTTGCTGCACGACGCGGAAGACATGGTTGACCCGGGCGCACTTGCGCTTATCGACCTGACATTGGAGCGGCACGATTTTGTGCAGCTGCCGGTCCTTCCCGCGCCGCACCCGTCCTCTCGCTGGATTGCCAGCCATTATTGTGAGGAGTTTGCCGA
>CAYRBB010000035.1:0-27679 GCA_964422435.1 uncultured Sphingomonadaceae bacterium | reverse complement strand
GACCTTGCCCAGCCACTTCTTCACCAGCTCCGGATATTCGCGGATCGCTTCAGAAATCGAGAGGAAGATGACGCCGGCCTTCTTCAGCTCCTCGCGGAAGGTTGTGGCGACCGAAACGCTGTCGAACACAGCGTCAACCGCGACCTTGCGCGCGCCCTTTACCCCGGCGAGCACTTCCTGCTCGGCGATGGGAATGCCCAGCTTTTCGTATGTCTCGCGGATCGCCGGATCGAGCTCGTCGAGCGATTCCAATTCCGGCTTCTTCTTCGGCGCGGCGTAATAATAGGCGTTCTGATAATCAATTTCCGGATAACCGACCTTGGCCCAATCGGGCTCTTCCATGGTCTGCCAAAGACGGAACGCCTTCAAGCGCCAGTCGAGCATCCATTCAGGCTCGTTCTTTTTCGCCGAGATGAAGCGAACAGTTTCCTCGGTAAGGCCTTTCTCGGCGAATTCGGTGTCGATATCGGACGACCAGCCATGCTCGTATTCGGCAGCTTTCGCGGCGGCCTCCTTGGCGTCCTGATCCATTTCGGAACGGTCCTTGAGATCAACCTGATCGGTCATGCAACTTCCTGTTCTTGTGTTTCGGTCTGCGCCAGCTGCACCAGCGAGATATTGGCGAGTGCGCCGCGCAACGCAGCATTCACCACCGGCCAGTGCGGCTTGACCGCACAATTCTGTTCGACCGCGCAATCGCTGCCACTGACGCAGGGCGTCAGAGCGATTGGCCCTTCCACCGCCTCTACAATGTCCGCCACGCTGATCGCAGCCGCCGGGCGGGCAAGCTGCAATCCGCCACCCGCACCGCGTGTAGAGCGCAGCAGGCCCGCAGCACTCAGCTTGCTCACGACTTTCTGAACCGTCGGCACGGGAAGGCCGGTCTCGCTCGCCAGTTCAGCCGCACTGGTACGCCCGCCACCGCAATGGCGCGCGGCCGCACTCATGGCGACAACGGCATAATCGGCAAGATTGGACAGACGCATACGACTCACGTGGCCTAATTGGACTAAATTGTTCCAATTAGGCATCTATGCGGAAAAGCGGCTGAATCAAGCCATTTCCCGCTGTTGCGAGTCGTTATTAGTTACGCGCCACTCGTACGCCCGTCGTCCGGCGCAGGGTGCGCACGGCGTAATCGAGCTGGAAGTCGTCAACGCCCATTTCTTCCAGCTCGGCAGCGGTGAGCTGGAAACGGGGATCGTCGATCCGGTCACGCTCAAGCGCGGTGTCTTCTACGCCGATTTCGTTGATCAAATGCCCGCGCAGGTCGCTTTCACGCAGGGCGAGGCGCTGGCGACGCTCGGCATCCGGATCGGAAAGCTGCGGCACGCGGATATCGGGTTCGATTCCGCCTTCCTGCACACTGCGACCTGACGGGGTGTAATAGCGCGCGGTCGTCAGCTTGAGCGCAGTATCGCGGGTCAGCGGCAAAAGCGTCTGCACGCTGCCCTTACCGAAGCTACGTTCGCCCATGACGAGCGCGCGGCGGTGATCCTGCAATGCGCCGGCAACGATTTCAGAGGCCGACGCCGAGCCTTCATCGATCAGCACGATAATCGGAACGCCATCGGCAACATCGCCGCGATAGACGCTTTCCGCTTCGTAGAATATGCTGTCGCGACGCGTGCGGCCACGCTGCGATACGATCTGCCCCTCGGTCAGGAACAGGTCGGACAATGCGACGGCTTCATCAAGCGAGCCACCCGGATTGCGACGGAGATCCAGCACGAGGCCCGCCATGCGGCCGCCGGCCTGTTCTTGCAATTCACGGAAGCCACGGCGCACATCAGCACCGACATCGGCGGAGAACTCATTGACAGAAATATGGCCGATATCGTCACCGATCATCGACCAGGTCACCGGCTCCAGCTCGATCACACCGCGCGTTACGATCACATCGAAACTATCTTCTCGGCCCGGGCGGAAGATCGTGACTTCGACATCGGTCCCGGCGGGGCCGCGCATCTGCGCAACCGCTTCATCGACTTCGAGGCCGAAGACCAGCTGGCCATTGACGTGGGTGATGTAATCACCCGCAGCGATACCTGCCTGCTCGGCCGGGCTGCCGCGGAAGGGCGAAATTACCTTCACCGCGCCGTCTTCCATCTGGATCGAGATACCCAGACCCTGGTAATTCCCGTCGATCATGGTGGTGAGGCGCTCCATCGCCGCGCCATCGATATAAGAGGAGTGCGGATCGAGCGATGCGAGCATCCCGTCAATCGCGCCGCGAATCAGAACTTCATCCTCAACCGGTTCGACATAGCTCGCCTTGATCCGCTGGTATGTGGCAAAAAGCCGCGCGAATTCCGGCGATGCGCGCCCTTCAACCTGCGCGATGGCCGCTGTCGTGACCGGCATCAGAGCAACGGCAGTGCAAAGGGCAGCGGCGCGAATGGCAGGAGCGAATTTCATAACACGTGATTCCTAGACGAATTGAGTCCTTGGAGGTGTATCGCAGGTCAGGCCTTAACGCCAGATGAGGGTTACTGGTGTGGCCGCTGTCCCGAATTGCCGCTATTGCGTATGCAGCAAGGGATTTACCGGCTCGCCATCCTTGCGTAGTTCAAGCGTAACGGTTGGTCGATCCGGCCCGGCGACCCCTAGAGGCGCTCCTCCCACCACTTCGACACCAACACGAACGTCGCTACGCGCGAGGCCGGTGATCAGACTCGTAAAACCGCCTGCATGCTCAATAATCACGATCTGGCCATAACCACGATACGGACCCGCGAATGCAACCCTGCCATCGGCGGGAGCAACCACTTGTGCGCCGGCAATTGGGGCTAGTGTAAGTCCCTGGCTCAGGCCCGAAGCGCTCGGCGCGCCGAAACCGGCCACAGTGCGCCCCGCAACCGGCAGGATGTAGGGTGACGGACCAGCGCCACTGACGGAAAGCGAGGGAGCGGCGGCCGATACATTCTCAACACGCGCCGCTTCGGGAGCAGCTGGGCGCAATTGCGGCCCAGACAGAGCTTCAAGTCGTTGCCGTAGCGCGCCTGCTCGGTCGAGTTCATCGACCAGACCATCGAGATCGCGCACCTGTTCGGCCAAAGCCAGCGCGCGTTCCGCTTCGCGACCGGCATCGACACTGGCGGCGCGCGCGGCGAGACGGCGTTCACTTTCCACCTGGGCGAGCTGTTCGCGTCGTTCGCCTAGGGCAAACTCCTCGGCGGAAAGCGCATCTGCGACCTCCTCCGCATCACGACGCAATTCTGCCGCCCGTGCAATTTTCGCTCGCAATCCGGCTGTGCTTTCCTGCACTTGCGGTATTGCATTCTGGAGCATGGCGCGCAGGTAAACAACGTCTTCAACCTCGCCGGGGCGCAGGATCGAAAAGGCAACAGGTCGGCGCGAAAACTGCTGGAGTGCAGCGGTCAACCGGACAATCGGGCGCTGTTCCTGCCCTAGCTCCTCGCGCAATTCTGCACGTTCGGCACCGACCATTCGCGCGCGAGCGCGCGCGGCCGCAATGCCCGCTTCGGCCTGCTGGATACGCGCGGCAATCGCAGCAGCCTCGCGCGAGGCACGATCCGCAGCATCCACTGCTGCTGCGGCCTCCGCCTCAAGCCGTTCACTGCGATCTTCCGCGGCGCGGCGCTCTTCCAGTGCTTGGGCCAAGGCGGCGCGGGTTTCACCGGCATCGTCGAATGCAGTGGTTCGCTGGCCCGCAGCAGCAAAGGCGCATAGCAGCACAGACCCTCCCAGAAGAATGGCGCGATGGTTGAGCCAGCTCATCGCACTATCCTGCCCTATGATAAGGGTGGCCCGCAAGAATGCTTGTCGCGCGGAAGAGCTGCTCCATCAGCATAGCGCGGGCGAGCAGGTGCGGCCATGTGGCCTTGCCATACGAGATGAGGATGTCCGCTTCGGCGCGCTCTTCGTTCGAATGGCCATCTGCAGCGCCGATGACAAAACGACATTCGCGCATTCCGTCATCGCGCCAGCGTTCAAGTATGGCTGCGAATTCTTCGGAGCCGAGATTCTTGCCTTTTTCATCGAGCAGCACGGTTTTGAAGGGCGTCTGTGGATCAGGGATACGCCCGCCGGTCTCGGGCAGTTCGGTGATCTTGAACGGCCACGTCAGCCGCCTGGCATAGCGATCGACCAGTTCGTTCTCTGGCGAGCGAGCAATCTTTCCGCGGGCGATGATATGGAGGAGCATTTTGTCTGTCTGGCCCTCAAACGCCGGTCGGGGCACGTCGGCGCCGCTTGGCTTGGTCTTAGCCGACGGCCCGCAATTCGCGGGCTGTCGTCGCCTTGTAGGCGCCGATACCAGCGCGTTACAAGTACCGAGCGTTGATCTCGGGAGCGACCAGCGACTGACAAAACCGAGTTGGCCGCCCCGCAGCTGGCGCAGCTAGCCTGCGCGTCTAGCCCGGATGCTCACGAGGATGCGTGAGCAACAAACAAATCACGCACTGCCCATCTGTCGCGTCTGGCCATCTTCGCCGAAGCCCCACATCCGCTCGAGGTTGTAGAAACTGCGCACTTCAGGGCGGAACAGGTGCACAACCACATCGCCCGCATCGATCAGCACCCAGTCGGCAGCCGGCAGGCCTTCAACGCGCGGCATGGCCTTACCGCTTTGCTTGATCTTTTCGGCAAGCTTGTTCGCCATGGCCGCGACCTGCCGGGTCGAACGGCCCGAGGCGATGATCATGTGATCGGCGATCGAGCTTTTACCCTCGAGCGGAATCGAGACCATTTCCTGCGCCTGATCGTCGTCGAGCTGCTGTAGAACCAGCTCATGAAGCGAGCCAGGTTCTGCGTCTTGTGGGGTTGCTTGTTCAGTCATGGAGATGAGAGTTGCTGTTGCGGCGGGACTGCCAATTGCTGTTGCGGGCGCATGCGCTGCATTGCTGGGCTGGGTCATCGCGTAAAATCATGCTCCTGAATTGGGAATGGACAAAGGCCTTTCCAAGAGCTGTCGCTTCACGCGGCACCTCCTGACGGACTTTCATGGATAAGGGAATGCGTCACTTCATCCCGTGGGGCAGGCCCGGAATATCCGTCTGCCCAATCGGGATCCGCCCGGCGTATCTGTGTGGCCGAACGCGGATCGGGATCGAAACGCAGTTCTATCAGCGCTGGTGCGCTCCATTCGCACCGGTTTCGCAAACCCGCCACAGACAACCGGTAATTCCGCAGCCAGACCATTGCGGGGCTCGCAATAGCTCTGTCGTCATAACCCGGACGGGCGATAACGGCAATGGGCATTTCCTGCGCTATACCGCGCCAATCCCTCCACCGGTGGAACTCCGCGAGATTATCGGCCCCCATCAACCACACGAAACGCCGTTTGGGATAGCGCCGTTTCAGTGCGCGTAGCGTATCGATTGTGTAGCGTGTGCCAAGCGACTGCTCGATTGCGGTTACGCGGATCGGGGCATTGCGGCTGAGTTTCTTGGCGGCTTTCACACGGGCCGACAATGGTGCCATGCCCTTTTTGGGCTTAAGCGGATTGCCGGGGGAGACAACCCACCATAACTCGTCCAGTCCCAGCGCATCACGGGCAAACAGCGAAATGCGGCGGTGGCCGCCATGCGCGGGATTAAAGCTTCCGCCGAGCAGTCCTGTGATGGGGCCATCCTGCCGCAAATATTTGCCTCAGCTGCGCGCCTGGCCTTGCCCAAGCACCTGCCATTTATAGGTAGTGAGGCCTTCCAGCGCTACCGGGCCGCGCGCATGGAGGCGCCCGGTGGCAATTCCGATTTCGGCACCGAGCCCGAATTCGCCACCATCGGCGTACTGGCTGGATGCGTTGTGCATGACAATAGCGCTGTCGACTTCGGCCAGAAACCGTTCCGCTGCACCATCATCCGACGTCACGATGGCGTCAGTGTGGCCCGAAGAATGCCGCGCGATATGCTCCATGGCTTCCCCAATGCCATCGACGATGGCGACTGAAAGGATCGCATCCAGATATTCGGTATCCCAGTCTTCGTCTTCGGCGGGTTTGACGCGGTCGTCGATCTTTTGGGCGCGCTCGTCTCCGCGAAGTTCGCATCCGGCATCAATCAAAGTGCTGATAACATCTGGCGCGTGCTTGAAGCTCTGGTCGATCAGCAGCGTTTCCATCGCCCCGCAAATGCCAGTGCGACGCATCTTTGCGTTGAGCGCGATGTCGCGAGCCATAGCGGGAGCAGCCTCTTCATGGATGTAGGTATGGCAAATGCCATCCAGATGCGCGAGCACTGGCACGCGGGCATCTCGCTGCACGCGCGCCACGAGCCCCTTGCCACCGCGCGGAACGATCATGTCGATCAGGCCCGCCGCCTTGAGCATTGCGCCTACCGCATCACGGTCTTGTGTCGGCATCAGCTGGATCGCCTCGGCGGGCACACCCTCCTGGCTTACCCCCTCGACAAAGGCCGCGTGCAATGCGCGATTGGAATGCACTGCTTCGCTGCCGCCGCGCAGCAGCGCCGCATTGCCCGAACGCAGGCAAAGCGAGGCGGCGTCGGCGGTCACGTTCGGACGGCTTTCATAGATGATCCCGATCAGGCCAATGGGGATGCGGCGACGCACCAGCGCCATCCCTGCAGGCGCTTTTGAACGACTGATTTCCTCGCCCACGGGATCGGGGAGAGAGGCGACATTTTCGATGGCAACAGCAATGCCTTCCAGCCGCTCCGGATCGAGCTTCAGGCGGTCGAGCATCGCGCCTGACAGCCCGCTTGCTTCGGCTTCTGCCAAGTCCTGCGCATTGCTTTCGAGGATGGCCGCTTCGTTCTGCCGGATCGCGGCGGCCGCTGCGCGCAGGGCATCAGCTTTCTGACCATCGCTCATTCGTGCCAGCTTTCGCTGCGCCGCACGACCATTTTTGGCCAGTTCGGCGATCAAATCATCAGGAGCAAGATCAGTCAGTGCGGAAATCGGGGACATATCATTCATGGCAGATATTTAGGGTTCCTCTTTGGATTGTCGATAAAGAATCGCAGGGCGGCGCGAATCGTTCCAAGACAATTTGGTTCCTGCGTTCGGCACAAAAATTATAAGCGGCGAAACGATTCATCGCATCACTTCTTCGATTCGCCCCGGAGTTGTAAGGTCTGACTCGACCTCTCTCCCGAAATGTCTACACCCGCGATCAATAAATTAACTCGGGATCGACGGGGTCGTTTTGCAGAAACAAGCCACAGGCGGGACAATGGAACGCCTGCGGAGCTGGTTCCCGGAGCGCGAATTTTTCATGCGCTCGCAGGGTCAGGTCCGTTTCATAACAATCACCACGCGCGTGCAGATGATCGCCGCCAGCCTCGTGCTGTTGGCGGTGCTTGGCTGGGCTACTTCCATGAGCGTGATGGCTTTCAACCAGTATCGCGCTAGTGCAGAGCGTGCGTCGCTGCTCGAGCGCGAGGCGCATGTCGAGCAAAGCGAAGAGCGCTTCGCCGCATACTCCGAGGATCTCGACGCCACCGTCGCCGACCTCCAGGCAAGGCAGGACATGCTCGATGGCATTGTCGAAATGTTGCCGGAAGATCTCGTTGCCGAAGCCGAGGATACTGTTTCGGATTCATCAGAAGAATCGGCAGAGCTGATCAGTCTGATGCGCGAAGTCTTTCCAGAAGCTGTCGGGCTTGCCCAAGTCGAAGCGCGCCAGCTCGCCACTGTAGAAGCGCTGACGCTCTATGCAGACCGTCGCGCGGCGCGTACCGAAGCGGCGATCCGCTCGCTCGGCCTCGATCCGCGCGTGCTCACTCAAATCAATGGTGCAATTGGCGGTCCCTTCGAGGGCCTTTTTTCTGGGCGCGACAATGTCATTGATCCGCGTTTTGAAAGATTGGGGCTAAGCCTCGCACGGATGAGTGCGCTGGAACGTGGTCTGGAGGCTATCCCGCAATACATGCCTGCCGATATCAACTCGATTTCGTCAGGTTATGGCTATCGCCGCGACCCGTTCAACGGCCGCGCCACGATGCATTCGGGCCTCGATTTTCGCGCCGCGCACGGGTCGCCGATCCGCGCTGCTGCTGCCGGTCGTGTCAGTTTCGTTGGCTGGAAGAGCGGTTATGGCAAAGTTGTTGAGATCACCCATTCATCGGGCATGGTAACGCGTTACGCTCACATGTCCCGCTTCCGCACCAATGTTGGCGCAAACGTTGCCGCTGCCGATGTTATCGGCGCTATTGGCAGCTCCGGCCGGTCCACCGGTCCACACCTGCACTTTGAAGTGCGTATCAACGGTCGCGCCGTTAACCCGCGCCCGTTTCTGGAGACCGCACCCCATGTTCTCGAAGAAGCCCGAGCAGTCTTTGCCCCCGGCGCACGGGAGGCAACCGAATAGAATGGCGAATTCTGGCAGCACGTTTTCCGTCATCGGCCCCGATGTCACGATCCGTGGCAATATCGAGGCAACCGTAGACTTGCATGTAGACGGCAAAGTCCATGGCGATATTGCCTGCGCCTCTCTGGTGCAGGGCGAAGGGAGCATGATTGAGGGCGAGATCAAGGCGGAAACCGCTCGCTTGTCCGGAGCGGTGAATGGCCGCATCGAGGCCAAAAATCTCTTGGTGATGAAAGCAGCGAAGATCGACGGTGACGTGAATTACGAAACGCTTACGATCGAACAGGGCGCAACGGTCAATGGCCGGTTCGCGCCGCTCGGAGCGGGGAACAAGCCGAATCCGGATCGCCCGACACGTGGTGAGCGCCCCGAAGCGCAAAATGCGCTGCCGGGTGGCGAGGACGACCGTAATCGCACGCTCGCGAACTGAAAGCAGAAGTAGCGAATAATATCCCTCGTTTTGGGAGAGGGAAAACGAAGGGGGCGGTCCGATGGGCCGCCCCTCATTATTTCCAGGGTTGTCCGTATGGTTCCGCTTAGAACGAATCCGGCCCGGGCTCGCGCTCCGGATTCGCTTCGGCTTCGCGCTTTGCTTCCAGCCAGGCTTCTGCCTCGGCTTCCTGCGCAGCTTGAGTAGCCGCCTTCGCCGCTTCTTCACGCTCCTTGCGCAACTCCTCGATCAGCTTTTCCTTGTCGTCGCGCGGATCGGCAGCAACTGCGGGTGGTGCCTCATCGCCCTCGACTGGCGCAGCGGTGCCGGCGCGCTTTGCGGCCTTGGCAACGGCCGCATCGAGCTCACGCTGCGAGCACAGGCCCAGTGTCACCGGATCTTTCGGCTGGATGTTGGCAATATTCCAGTGGCTACGTTCACGGATCGCATTGATCGTATTGCGTGTCGTCCCGATCAGGCGTCCAATCTGGGCATCGGAAATTTCTGGATGGTTGCGCAAGATCCAAGCGATGCCATCGGGCTTGTCTTGGCGCTTGGAAACCGGCGTGTAACGCGGACCCTTGGTGCGGCTCACGTCAACCGGGGCCTTCTGCATCACCAGCGAATAATTCGGGTCCGCCTGGCCGCGGTCGATCTCGGCATGGGTAAGTTCGCCCGAATGCACCGGATCACGTCCGGTATATTTGGAACTGGCAAGATCGTCTGCCATGGCTTGGACTTCAAGAATATGCAGGCCGCAAAATTCGGCGATCTGGGTAAAGCTCAGCGCGGTATTGTCCACCAGCCAGCTGGCGGTTGCGTGCGGCATGAGCGGTTTGGGCTGATCAGCCACGATGTTTCTCCGAAATAAAAGGGCCGCCCCTCACGGGACGGCCAACCTTGAATGATGATGTAGAGCCTTTCAGAGCTTGCCGCAAGTATTAGCGCGCAACCGCTCAGGCAGGATGTGGCTCTGCCCCGCTTATTTCGCGCTTTTGCGCCTGCGGCTCGAGGCCATCGAGAAACTGCTGTGCGCTGGCTTCCCAACTGTAGCTACGGCCATGTGCGACACACATCTCGCGCTTGAAACTAAGCGCCATCGCAATCGCATCTTCAAGTCTTTCGGCCATCGCGCCACTGCCGTCCTGCAGCACATCGCGAGGCCCCGCAACAGGATAGGCAGCAACCGGGGTGCCGCTGGCCAGCGCCTCTATCATTACTAGGCCAAACGTGTCTGTACGACTGGGAAACACAAAAACGTCGGCTCCGGCATAGCAGGCCGCCAGTGTCTCGCCCGTCCGCTTCCCAAGGAAATGGGCCTCGGGAAATTGCGCTTTCAACCGCGCGAGCGCGGGGCCGTCTCCGACGACCACTTTGGATCCGGGGTGGTCATTGCCAAGGAACGCCTCGATATTCTTCTCTACCGCAACGCGGCCTACATAGAGCTGGATCGGGCGCATCAGCCTGTAGAACAGGTCTGGCGGCGCATGATCGGGATGGAAGGTTGCGAGATCCACACCGCGCGACCAGTGGTGCAGGTGATTGAGGCCCTGAGCGCGCAATTCGTCGCGAATGCTTTCTGTGGCAACCATGACCCGTTCTGCCGGTCGGTGAAAACGGCGGATAATCGGCCAGAAACAGCGGGCGGGCAGGCCGCTACGCCGCGCGAGGTAATCGGGAAACTGCGTGTGATAGGCGGTTGTAAACGGCCGACGGTTCCGCATGCACCAGCGCCGCGCGGCCCAGCCCAGCGGGCCTTCGGTAGCGATATGTATCGAGTCCGGCGCGAAGGCCGCGAGCCGTTCTCCAACACCCCGGGCACCGGTCAGCGCAAGACGGATTTCGGGATAGGAAGGTGCGGGGATCGAGCGAAACTCGGTCGGCGAGATGATCTGGACCGAATGGCCTCGGCGCAGCAGTTCGCCCGTCACGGTCGTCAATGTGCGGACCACGCCGTTGACCTGTGGATGCCAGGCATCGGTAATGATTGCGATCTTCATGCAGCCTCCGCGACGGCTACCAGGGCCGCTTCGCGCTTCGCCACTTCTTCGGGCCAGTGAAGTATCTCCATGCGCCCATCGGCATGTTCGACCAGCGCATTGCAGCCTTCAACCCAATCACCATCGTTCCAATATTCGGTCTTGCCGAACATGCGGTGCTCCGCGGTGTGGATGTGTCCGCAAACAACACCATCAACGCCACGCTCGGCCGCGGCGCGGGCCACAACCTCTTCATATTTTCCGATGAATTCGACCGCGTTCTTGACCTTGTGCTTAGCCATTTTGCTGAGCGACCAATACGGCAGATCGAAAGCCCGACGCACCACATTGACCCAGTGGTTGAGCTTCATGGACAGGTGATAAAGGGCATCGCCTACGAAGGCGAGCCAGCGATGAGAAAGCATGACCGCATCGAATTCATCCCCATGCAGCACCATCAGGCGGCGGCCATCGGCGGTATCATGGAAAGCCGCGCGCTGGATCTCGATGCCGCCGAAATTCATACCCGAAAACGGGCGCAACATCTCATCATGATTGCCGGGAATATAGACGATCCGCGTACCACGCTTTGCGCGCTTGAGGATCCGCCAGACAATGTCATTGTGCTCCGGTGGCCAGTAGAATTTTTTCTTCAATCGCCACCCGTCGATGATATCGCCAACCAGATACATGGTCTCGCTATCGACGCTATCAAGGAAGTCGATCAGCAGCTGCGCATTGCAGCCTTTTGTGCCAAGGTGCACATCGCTAATCCACACAGTGCGGTATTTCCGCCGGCCTTCCGGTGAGCGTTCAGGAACGCTTGGTTTGGGCGGTTGCGTGTCAGCGGAAACGTAGTCGGCAAAACTGGCAATTGCGCCGCCCGCATCACTGCCATTGCCGATATCACCATCAAAATAGTTGCCAAACATGCCGCGATTGTCCCTTGCAACCCAGTTCTGGCTTTGTGTCTTTGGCAGGGAATTATGACATGCGAACCGCAGTTTAGGGGCAATTTGGCGACATTATGAAGCTTTCGAGTCAGTCTTCGGCGACCGCCAGAACGATCTTGCCGATGTGATCGCCCGCTTCCATTCGCGCATGGGCTTCTGCGGCATCGGCCATCGGGAAAACCTTGTCCATTACCGGACGCAGCACGCCATTCTCCACTGCGGGCCAGACTTCACGGAACAGTTCGTCGGCGATCATGCCCTTGAAAACATCGGAACGCGGACGAAGCGTAGAGCCGGTCACCATCTGGCGCTTCATCATGAGCTTGATCATGTTCATTTCCGCCTTCGCCCCGCCGAGCGTTGCGATCACGACCAGTCGACCGTCTTCGGCAAGACAATCGAGATTACGCTGGGTGTAGTCCCCAGCCACCATATCGAGGATCAGGTCGCAGCCGCGCCCGGCAGTGATTTCTAGCACACGGGACGAGAAATCTTGTGCCCTGTAATTGATCGCATGATCCGCTCCGATTTGCCGCGCTGCTTTGCATTTGTCTTCAGACCCACAGGTCACGATCACCGTCAGGTCGAACAGTTTGGCAAGCAGGATAGAAGTGGTTCCAATGCCACTCGTGCCGCCATGCACCAGCAATACTTCGCCATCGCGCGCGAAGCCGCGCTGGAAGACATTGTGCCAAACCGTAAAGAGCGTTTCCGGCAGAGCCGCTGCTTGCTCCATCGACAGGCTATCGGGCAAGGGCAGGCAATGCTCGGGGCGGGCGATGCAATATTCTGCGTAGCCTCCGCCAGCAACCAGCGCGCAGACACGTTTGCCCAGCTCACCGCTATCGACGCCATTGCCAATCGCCACAACCTCTCCCGCAACTTCGAGGCCCGGAAGGTCTGATGCATTTTTGGGCGGCGGATAAACCCCCATGCGTTGCAGGCAATCCGGTCGATTGACGCCTGCATGGCTCACAGCGACAAGAATTTCGCCCGGCCCAGGCTGGGGGACTTCCCGTTGTGATAAGGCCAGGACTTCCGGCCCTCCGGAGGCAGTGATCTCTACCGCCCGCATGGTTGCAGGCACCGTTCTTGCCGCATCGCTGCTCATATCGCCCCGTTTATCACTTGTGTTTCTCCCCCACCCCTAAGGCTGCGCACCATTGACAGCAAGCAAAGCGGGAGGGATGTTCTGCCATTATGGAAGACGAACTTCCCCGCAGGCGCACCGATGCCGCTTCCGAACTGGCTGGCGAGAGCCTCGATTCCTATTCGCAGGACGAACTGATGGTACGCGTGGCACTGCTCGAGGCAGAGATTGTCAGGGTGAAGACACAGCATGCCAAGGCAGCGAACCACCGCAGGCTGGCAGACAGCTTCTTCAAGCCGCGAGAGGAGGGCTGATGGGCCGGACCCGGTCCTTTATGCCCCTCGCAATTGCGCAGACGCGCACCATATCAACATCGTCGGATATGTTTGCCTTGGTGAATGGCCCGTTCACTCGCTGCATTAGAGCGCTGTTAACCATGCGGCGCGCAGTTTCATTTTCTCTCTCCGCAAGGGCAGATTGCCCCAAGCAAGGATCGTAATGCCAAGTTTCGCGCAAAACCTCGAAAAAACGCTCCACACTGCGATCCAGCACGCTATCGATCGCGCGCACGAATATGCCACGCTCGAGCACCTCCTGCTGGCGCTGGTCGAAGATCAAGACGCTGCCGAGGTGATGAAGGCCTGCAGTGTTGATCTGGAGGAGCTCGCCGGTGTGGTCCGCCAGTATCTTGATCAAGAGTATCAATCACTTAAGACAGATGAAGATGCTGATCCGCAGCCGACTGCAGGCTTCCAGCGGGTGATCCAGCGAGCCATCCTGCATGTCCAGTCGTCAGGAAAGGATATGGTAACGGGCGCCAACGTGCTCGTCGCGCTCTTCTCGGAGCGGGATAGCTACGCGGTCTATTTCCTGCAGCAACAGGATATGAGCCGACTGGATGCGGTCAGCTTTATCAGTCACGGCATAGGGAAGAATGGCCGGCAGATTGAAGATAGGTCGGGCGACACCGGCGAAGAAGGTGAGGCTCAGGCCAAGGGTGACGAGAAGGCGGAGAAGAAGAAGGATTCTGCGCTCGACCAATTCTGCGTCAATCTCAACCAAAAGGCACTGGACGGCCGGATCGACCCGCTGATCGGACGTGGCCCCGAAGTTGACCGGACGGTACAGATTCTCTGCCGCCGCTCGAAGAACAATCCGCTTTATGTTGGCGATCCCGGCGTCGGGAAGACCGCTATTGCGGAGGGTTTGGCGCGCAAAATCGTAGAGGGCGATGTGCCCGAAGTGCTGGAGCCCGCAGTGATCTACGCGCTCGACATGGGCGCACTCCTTGCCGGCACGCGCTATCGCGGCGATTTTGAGGAGCGACTCAAACAGGTCGTGAATGAACTCGAGAAAATGCCCGACGCGATCCTGTTCATCGATGAAATCCATACAGTGATCGGTGCCGGCGCGACCAGTGGCGGCGCCATGGACGCATCCAACCTTTTGAAACCGGCGCTGTCCAGCGGTGCAATCCGCTGCATCGGTTCGACAACCTACAAGGAATTCCGCAATCACTTCGAAAAGGATCGCGCGCTACTGCGCCGATTCCAGAAGATCGATGTGAACGAGCCGAGCGTCGAGGATACGATCAAGATCCTCAAGGGTCTGCGGAGCGCATTCGAAGAGCACCACAAGGTGAAGTACACGCCTGACGCCATCAAAACCGCAGTCGAGATGAGCGCTCGCTACATCAATGATCGCAAGCTGCCCGACAAGGCGATCGATGTGATAGACGAGGTCGGCGCGATGCAGATGCTCGTGCCGCCCAGCCGCCGCCGCAAAACGATTACCGCCAAGGAGATCGAGAAGGTCGTGGCGACCATGGCGCGCATCCCGCCGAAATCGGTTAGCAAGGACGACAAGAAAGCGCTCGGCACGCTCGAAAAGGATCTCAAGCGCGTCGTCTTCGGGCAGGACGAAGCCATCGACCGCCTCTCGACTGCGATGAAGCTTAGCCGCGCAGGCCTGCGCGATCCGGACAAGCCCATCGGCTCTTTCCTGTTCAGCGGCCCGACCGGCGTCGGCAAGACCGAAGTCGCCCGCCAGCTCGCCAGCATAATGGGCATCGAGCTCAAGCGCTTCGACATGTCAGAATATATGGAGCGCCACAGCGTTTCCCGCCTGATCGGCGCGCCTCCGGGTTATGTCGGCTACGACCAGGGAGGCCTTCTGACCGACGCGATCGACCAACACCCGCATTGCGTACTGCTACTCGACGAGATCGAGAAGGCGCATCCGGACCTGTTCAATATCCTGCTTCAGGTCATGGATAATGGCCGGCTGACCGACCATCACGGCAAGACGGTCGACTTCCGTAATGTCGTGCTGATCATGACGACCAACGCCGGTGCATCCGATGCTGCCAAGCAGTCGATCGGGTTTGGCGCAGGTACCAAGACCGAAGCTTCGGAAGAAGCGGTCAAGAAGATGTTCACACCGGAGTTTCGCAACCGCCTCGATGCCATCGTACCGTTCGGCTATCTTGGCAAGGAGACCGTCAGCCGCGTGGTCGACAAGTTCATCCTTCAACTCGAACTGCAGTTGGCGGAACAGAATGTCCACATCCAGTTCGACGGCGATGCCCGCAATTGGCTCGGCGAACGTGGTTACGACAAACTGATGGGCGCTCGCCCGATGGCACGCCTGATCCAGGAAAAGGTCAAACAGCCGCTGGCCGAGGAACTCTTGTTTGGCAAGCTCGCTAGCGGGGGTGAAGTGCATGTCAGCGTGAAGGACGAGAAGCTGGCCTTCGAGCTGACGCCTGCACCGCCGAAAGGGAAGCCCAAGCGCAAGACTGCAGTGAAGAAGAAGCCTGCAGCCAAGAAAAAGCCGGACAGCCCAACTGCGGAAGAAGGCAAAGAAAACAAAGGCGAGGACTAGTCGCACATCGCAACGCGGGTTACGGTTCACGTCATGACGTCAAAACTGTTTATCGCGATGGCAACGGCGGGGACTGCGGTTCTCGCCGTGCCCGTTTTCGCTCAGGAAGCCGAGCCGCTGAATCCTCGTACCGCGCAGACCGACCTGCCACTAACAGGCGCTCGCGGCGCGATGCAGATCGAACATGTCGATCTCGCTATCGTGGTTTTTCCGGAAGAACAGCGTATCGTCGGCAATGGCAGCTATCGCATCACCCCCAGCGAAGAGATGAGTGAACTGCAATTCGATCTGGACCCGCGCTACGCAATATCTTCTGTAGACGTAAATGGCGAAGAGATCGAGGCCAGCTCCTATGCCAATCGGGACGGCTTGCTAACCATCACTCTCCCCCAGTCGCTCGCAGCTGGAGAGCAGGCTACAGCTAAGATCAGCTATGCTGGCTCACCACACGTAGCGCTGAATGCGCCTTGGGAAGGTGGCATCGTATGGGCAGAGCATGAAGGCGAGCCCTGGATTGCGACAGCATTCCAGGGTGAGGGATGCGACATGCTCTGGCCCTGCATCGACAATTCCGCCCATCGCCTTGGCTCCATAGACACGATGTGGACCGTCCCCACTGGCCTGATCGCCACGGGGAATGGCCGTTTGGTCAGCGAAACCGATAATGGTGACGGGACGACCACATTCCATTGGAGCGCACGCGATCCCAGCAATTACGGCATCGTGCTGCAAGTAGGGCCTTACGAACTTACCGAGCAAATGTATGAAAGCCGCTACGGCAACACCATTCCGATCCAGTTCTGGCACCTACCTGAAAGCGCGGAGGGCGCTCGCGCCTTGGTGAGCGAGATGGCGACCTATCTCGATTTCTTCGAGAGCAAAATCGGGCCGTATCCCTTTGGAGAGGAGAAGGCAGGCATCGTCGAAACGCCGCATCTCGGCATGGAGCACCAGACAATCAACGCCTATGGCAACCGCTTCCGGCCTGATCCGCTAGGCTATGACTGGCTGCTGCACCATGAATTCGCGCATGAATGGTTCGCCAATCAGCTGACCCATTCCAGCATAAACCATATGTGGCTGCATGAAGGGATCGGCACGTGGATGCAGCCCCTCTATCTGGGCTGGATGCATGGCGAGATGTACTACACATCAGAGATGTGGCGTCAGCGCAGGGGAATAGCGAGCCGCGTACCGTTAGTCCCGCCCGAAGGCGAACTGCCTGACTATAACGATCGGGAAGCTGGCTGGGGCGGCGATATCTACGCCAAGGGCGCGTGGATCATGCACACGATGCGGTACCTCGTGGGCGAGGAAGTTCTGTTTCCTGCATTGACCCAGCTGACTTACGGCACTGACAATCCAGCGCCGGGCGAAATGCGACCGGTTTCACGCACGACCGATGATTTCCGCGTGATCCTGGAAGAAATGGCGAACAAAGACCTCGATTGGTTCTTCGATGCCTATTTCTACCATGCCGAATTGCCGCGACTCGAGATAGAGCAGGCGGGCCGACAAGTGTTGTTTGAGTGGCAGACACCTTCGGACTATGCTTTCGAAATGCCCCTGGAAGTGCGTATCAACGGAAGTAACCGAACGCTTATGATGACCGGTGGCCGCGGCGAACTCACTCTGCCTGACGAACGAACGCATTTCCTCGCAGATCCGGACAACCAGATCCTGAGATATGACGAAGCCATCGCGCGTTGGCGCGAGCGACGCCGATAGGAACAGAGTGGGGCGCGGCGTATTTCTTCATCGATGACCCCGCCCTTCTCCTGGATAAAGCCCGATCCGCGCGGGATCTACATTCCGCCTGCCGATTGCTGGGTCGATCCCTCTCGCGCCGTTGACAAGGCGCTGGTGACGCATGGCCATGCTGACCATGCGCGCGGCGGCCATGGCAAGACAGTCGCCACGCCAGAGACGCTGGCGATCATGGAGCTGCGCTACAATACGCGCGAGAACACGCGGCCCGTAGAATATGGCGAGACAATCCGCCTCGATGGCGGCGTCGATGCGACCTATATCCCGGCAGGACATGTGCTCGGCAGCGCGCAGATCCTGCTCGAACATGCCGGCGAACGCGTCGTCATAACCGGCGACTACAAGCGCCGTCCGGATCCGACCTGTCCGCCCTTCGAAGTGGCGCGGTGCGATATCTTCATAACCGAGGCGACATTCGGTCTGCCGCTCTTCACCCACCCGCCTATAGCAGACGAGATGGCGAAACTCCTGGCGCGGCTCGAGGCGTACCCCGATCGCTGCGTGCTGGTTGGGGCATATGCGCTCGGCAAGGCGCAGCGGGTGATCGCGGAATTGCGTGCCGCAGGTCACACGCAGCCGATCTATTTGCATGGCGCGATGGAGCAGATGTGCCGGCTTTACGAGGAATTTGGCGTTGATCTCGGCGAGCTGCGCATGGTCATGGGCCACGGCAAAGATGACATGCGCGGACATATCATCATATGCCCGCCCAGCGCGCTCAATGACCGATGGAGCCGGCGCCTGCCCGATCCCATCACCGCCATGGCAAGCGGCTGGATGCGCGTGCGGCAGCGCGCCCGCCAGCGTAATGTCGAACTTCCACTAGTCATTTCCGACCATGCCGACTGGGGCGAGCTGACGCGCACTATCCAAGAGGTCGATCCGCGCGAAACCTGGATCACGCACGGACGCGAAGAGGCACTGCTGCGCTGGCACCAGCTTCACCAGCGCCGCGCCAGAGCCCTCGCGATGGTTGGGCGTGAGGATGAAGACGAATAGATGGAAGCTTTTGCCAGCCTCCTCGAAGCGCTTGTTTACACCCGCTCCCGCAATGAAAAGCTGCGGCTGATCGCCGAGTACCTGCGCGATACGCCAGATCCGGATCGCGGCTGGGCATTGGGCGCGCTGACCGACGCGCTCGATTTCAAGGCGGTAAAGAGCTCGACCGTTCGGAATCTCATGGCAGACCGCTTCGATCCGGTGCTGTGGAAGCTGAGCCGCGACTTTGTGGGCGATACGGCAGAGACTGCGAGCCTGCTTTGGCCGAAGCCACAGGGTGACGTCGCGCAGCCCCCTTCCGTGAGCGAGGCCGTTGATGCGCTGGGCAAGATGACGCGAGCCACCGCGCCTGTAGAATTGCCGAAGATGCTCGACCGACTCGACCCGTCGGGTCGATACGCGCTCATCAAAATGGCGACCGGCGGCATGCGTATCGGCGTGTCCAGTCGCCTTGCCAAGGTCGCCTTCGCGCAAGCCTTCGATGTCAGCGTAGATGATGTCGAAGAATACTGGCATGCGCTCCAGCCGCCCTACACTGAACTCTTCGGCTGGGCGGCCGATGGCGCGGATCCTCCCGATACGAAAAATATCCCGCTTTTCCGGCCCTTCATGCTCGCCCATCCGCTGGAGGATTTGCGTGTCGACCTTGAGCACTATGCGGCAGAATGGAAGTGGGACGGCATTCGGGTGCAGCTGGTGCATGTGGCCGGCGAAACGCGGCTCTATTCGCGTTCGGGAGACGATATCAGCGCGACCTTCCCCGAAGTGGTCGATGCGCTCGATCGCCCGGCAGTGCTGGATGGAGAACTGCTCGTACGCGGAGAAGCACAGGGGGGCGCGGAAGGCGGTGCAGCAAGCTTCAACGCGCTACAACAGCGGCTGGGGCGCAAGACGGTAAGCAAGAAGATGCTCACCGAAAGTCCGGCCTTCGTCAGGCTATACGATGTGCTGTCATGGGATGGAGAGGACCGGCGCGGACTCGAATGGCAGCAGCGCCGCGAGGTATTGGAGACGCTTGTCCTGAAATTGCCAGAGAGCCATTTCGATCTCAGCACACTCGTCGAAGCGTCCGATTTCGATCATCTGGCCGAAATTCGCGAGGGTACGCGCGATGCGGCGATCGAGGGCCTGATGCTCAAGCGGCGCGACAGCCTTTACGTGCCGGGGCGCAAGACCGGTCTGTGGTACAAGTGGAAGCGCGACCCGCTGCTCATCGATGCGGTGCTGATGTATGCCCAGCGGGGGAGCGGCAAGCGATCAAGTTTTTATTCGGACTACACTTTCGGCTGCTGGCATGGCGATCCCGACCAGGGCGCAGAACTGCTCCCGGTGGGAAAAGCCTATTCGGGTTTCACCGATGCCGAATTGAAGAAACTCGACAGACTGGTGCGGCAGACAACGCTCAATCGCTTTGGCCCGGTGCGCGAAGTCGAGCGAACGCTGGTGTTCGAAGTCGCCTTCGACAGTGTGCATACCAGCAAGCGCCACAAGAGCGGCCTGGCGATGCGCTTTCCCCGGATTCACCGCATCCGCTGGGACAAGCCAGTCCATGAGGCGGACCGGATCAAAACGCTCAAGGCTCTCATAAAGGATTAGGAAGTTGCGCCGCGCAACTGCGCCAGATGCTTCTGCGCCAACTGGCAGTAGCGCTGGGTCTGGAACCTGATCTTCGCGATCTGCGCTTCGTCCTGCGTGCGATAATATTTGGCCGGGCGGCCGATCCAGATCTCTCCGGGGCCGATAGTCTTGTTCGGGCTGAGCAGCGCGCCGGCGCCCAGCATTCCGCCTTCGGCAATGCGCGATCCGTCCATCGCCACAGCGCCCATGCCAACAAAGGCGCGGTTTTCGAGCTGGCAACCGTGCACCACCGCCATATGTCCGATCACGCAATCCTCGCCGACTATGGTCGGCTCGCCCTCGGTGTCGGGGCGCGGGCCTTCGACGTGGAAGATGCTGCCATCCTGCACATTGGAACGCGCGCCGACTTCGATCCGGTGGATATCCCCGCGCAGCACGCAATTGTACCACACGCTCGCTTCGGGCCCGATGGTCACATCGCCGATAATGCACGCGCCGGGGGCAATGAAGGCGCTCTCCGCGATCTGCGGGTATTTGCCATCGAATTCCAGGATGGTGGCGCCGGGGAACCTGTCATCTTTCACTGCAATTTCTCCAGACCATGGGCAGGAGGTTCAACCATTGTGCTGGCTTTCCCAAGCATCGACCGTGATCGAATGGACGATGTTCGGGTTCAGGTGCTCCGGCCAGTTCGGATCGATATAGTCCCACTCTTCCCGGCGGCGCATGCCAAGTGCCAGCATCAGACCCCAACTCGCTTCATTGCCCTGGACGGTGAGCGCGATAATCTCATCATAGCCGAACCGTCCAAAGCCAAGATCGAGCGAGGCGATTGCAGCCTCCTTGGCATAGCCGTGGCCCCAGGCATCCGCACGCATGCGCCAGCCGATCTCGGGAATATCGGTCACCGGTGTGTCCGGCACATTGGCTCGCTTCAGCCCGCAAAAGCCCAGGATTTGCCCAGACAGGTGCCCCCCATCGCCCTTTCGTTCGACAATCCAGAAAGTATGGCCGAAGTTGCGCCTGTAGCCCTCAAGCCGTTCGCGTGCGGCAGCGCGCGTCGCCTCGTCCGCTTCACCGCCCAACCATTGCATCACGGCCGGCGTATTGGTCAGTTCCCAGAAGCGCGGCCAATCTTCTTCGCGCCAGTCGCGCAGCACCAGCCGCGCGGTTTCATGCCGGAACTCGTTCTCGTGCTCAGCCATGGAGCAGTTTCGCCGCAACCGGGGCGTGATAGGTCAGCACGCCCGAGCATCCTGCCCGCTTGAAAGCAACCAGCTTCTCCATGAGCAGTTCATCACGATCACCCACGCCAGCGGCCGCACCGGCCTCGATCAACGCATATTCTCCGCTTACCTGATAGGCGTAAACCGGGACTTCGAAGCGTTGCTTCACGCGCCAGATGATATCGAGATAGGCGAGGCCGGGCTTGACCATGACGCTGTCCGCACCTTCCGATATGTCGAGCGCAACTTCTGCCAGCGCCTCGTCACCATTGGCTGGGTCCATCTGGTAGGTCTTCTTGTCACCCACCAGACGACCACCGCTACCGACCGCATCGCGGAATGGGCCATAGAAGGCAGACGCATACTTGGCAGCGTATGCCATGATCTGGGTGTTGTGGTGGCCGCCATGTTCGAGAGCAAGGCGGATTGCGTGCACGCGACCATCCATCATATCGGACGGTGCGATAATGTCCGCGCCGGCTTCGGCCTGGTTGAGGGCCTGGTCGACCAGCACCGCAACTGTATCGTCATTGGTCACATAACCGCGGTCGTCCACCAATCCATCCTGGCCATGCGAAGTATAGGGATCGAGAGCGACATCGGTCAGCACCCCGATATCGTTTCCACAGGCATCTTTCACCGCCTTGATGGCGCGGCACATCAGATTATCGGGATTGAGCGCCTCTGCACCATTATCGCTGCGCTTCTCCGCTTGCGTATTGGGGAACAGTGCGATGCAGGGAAGCCCCAGATCGACTGCTTCCTTGGCGCGCTTGGCAATCCCGTCAACAGACCAGCGTGAGACGCCCGGCAAGCTGCCCACGGGGTCTTCTACCCCGTCACCTTCGGTCACGAAAAGCGGCCATATGAGGTCGCTGGGTGTCAGAACCGTTTCGCGCATCATCGCCCGGCTCCAGCCATTGGTTCGGGTGCGGCGCAGCCTTGTGTTGGGATAGTGTCTGCTCATGGGCGCAAGTCCTGCCGGAATTTGGCCGTATGGGCAATGCGCAGCATGGGCCTAGTTCACGCGCTGGCGGTTCTCGATACGATCGATTTCGCGTACAGGCTCTTCAGCCTGAGAAGGGTCGGGCGGAAGATCTGCCAGCGCGGCCCCCGCTTCCACCATCTGCAGGCGCACGAGCTGCTCACGGAAATTAGCAAGCTGGGTGCCGGAAAGTTGCGCACGCGTTACAAAACGGACCGATAGAGGATCGATTTTCTGGCCGTTGCGGTACATTTCGTAATGCAAATGCGGGCCGGTCGAGAGGCCGGTTGATCCGATATAGCCGATCACCTGGCCGCGCGTAACGCTTTCCCCGTTGCGCACAGCGATCCGGCTCATATGCGCATAGCCGGTCGAAAGGCCACCCGCATGGGCGATTCGCACGAAATTACCGTAGCCGCCATTTCGGCCGGAATAGTTCACCGTCCCGTCAGTAGCGGCGTAGATCGGGGTGCCATGACGTCCTCGGAAGTCGACGCCGCTATGCATCCGGCGATAGCCAAGGATCGGATGGCGACGCATGCCGTAGCGGCTCGAAATAGCGCCGGGGACCGGGGCGATCAGTCCTTCGCGCATCGCACCTTCACCCGCAGCGTCGTAAAAGCGTCCTTCGCGGCCAAAGCGCATCAGTTGCACACGCGGACGATCATCGCGGATAATGGCGGCATAGAGCAAGTCGCCCACCTCAATCTCGCCGGTTGCTGCGCGGCGATAGTCGACGATCATGTCGAATTCGTCATTCGCACCGATATTCCGGTCGAGATCGTATTCCTGTCCGATTGTACGAAGGAACTGCTGCACCGAGCTGGGTGGCGCACCGGCAGCACGGGCCGAACGATAAAGACTGTCACCCACACGGCCGCGCACACGCAGCGGCGTTGCATCGACCATGATGGGGCGCGGATCGAGGATAAGCTGCCCGGCACGGCGCGAAACGCTGAGCTGCAGGTCGAAACGCGCGCGGAAAGAAAGGGCCTCGACCGGTCGCGGCATGTCCGGATCGGCACGACGACCGAGCGTAATGTCGATTTGCGTGCCCGGTTCGATATCATCAAGCGGCATCGCCTGACTGACAAGGCCGGTGATCAGACTCGCTTCGTCCGAGCTGACACCAGCCCGACGCAGCATGCGGTCGAAGCCATCCCCTTGGGTCAGTGTGGCCACAAGATCGAGGCGTGGGCGTTCCGGCGCCCTTTCAAGCTCTGCCACGGCAAATGTCGCGCCCATGCGGCGTCCGCTATCGGCGCCCAGCGCGAGCGGCATGATCATCTGGCTGCGAAATTCGTCTCGCACTGCATCGTCAATGCGCATGGAAGGGGCGGCTTCAACCGACGAAAAACCCGGCCAGGCCGCCAGTGCGATCGCGGACAAGCCAACCAGCGTCAGAACACCACGCAGCCAGCGGCGCGAGCCTATGTCATTGGCAAGATCGGGCGCGATATCGGCGGAAGCCAAGGCATCCGATGCGCGCGCGCGCCAACTTTCATAGCGATCGGCAAGCGAGGTTTCGCGCGTAATCCGCCGCGGGGCGGCCACAGCGTCAGGCCCGACCATTTGCACAGACGACAGCGTGGCTGGCGGATAATCGCCATCCGGTATTTGGTCTGCCTCGTGTTCATGGTCCTTGAACAATGCGCACTCCTGGCGGCCGCGCGGAAACTGCTTTGCAGCCGGAAGCGGCGCGACCCGATCCCGACCGTGCGTAATTGCCGTAAAGAATGGATGCATAAAGTAAATTTCGCTTTAACGTCGACCAGCCGAGTCTGGCGCGCGACGAGGTGAGTCCCGGCCTTGCCAGTCTTGCGCCTCCCTTCGGGAAACGGCATGGCGGTGGCATTGTGACACTTGCACCCGCCGACAGCCGAATCCGTGCCGTGCTCGGCCCCACCAATACCGGCAAGACCCATCTCGCGATTGAACGGATGTGCGGTCATTCTTCCGGCGCCATCGGCTTCCCGCTGCGACTTCTGGCGCGCGAGGTCTATGACAAGGTTTGCGCCATCAAGGGCGAAGATGCCTGCGCGCTGATTACCGGTGAAGAGCGCATCGAGCCGCCAAATGCGCGCTATTTCCTCTGCACCGCAGAGGCGATGCCGCGCGATGGTGGCGATAGAGCCTTTGTCGCGCTGGACGAAGCACAGCTCGGCGCGGATCGCGAGCGCGGGCATATCTTTACAGACAGGCTGTTGCACGCGAGAGGGCGCGAAGAGACCATGCTCCTGGGCTCGGCCACGCTTGAGCCGATAGTGCGCCAGCTTGTGCCGGGCGCAAGCATTGAGGAGCGGCCGCGCTTTTCAACACTAAGCCATGCAGGCTCGTGCAAGCTGTCCCGGTTGCCGCCGCGCAGCGCCATTGTCGCCTTTTCGGTCGAGCAGGTCTACCAAGTCGCTGAATTGTTGCGGCGTTTTCGCGGGGGGGCGGCTGTGGTCATGGGCGCGCTCAGCCCACAAACGCGCAACCGCCAGGTCGAGCTCTTTCAGTCGGGTGAGGTCGATTACATCGTCGCCACCGATGCTATCGGAATGGGTCTCAATCTCGACGTGCGCCACGTCGCCTTTGCATCGCTCAACAAGTATGACGGGGTGCGGCAACGGCGGCTGACGCCCGCAGAAATGGCGCAGATCGCAGGGCGCGCGGGAAGGCACCAAACCGACGGGACATTCGGCACCATGGCGGGCGGGCATGGCGGCCGAGGGCGCAGGCAACCGCTCGAATTCACTGAGGAAGAAGTCTACGCGATCGAGAATCACCGCTTCGCGCCGCTGACGAAGCTGTTCTGGCGTGAGCCGGAGCCACGCTTTGATACGCTTGATGTGTTGATCGGCGATCTCGAGGCAAAACCACGGGAGGAAGGGCTTGCGCCCGCACCCGAAGCCATTGATCTCGCCGTACTCAAGCGACTGGCGGAGCCGGGCGATATTGCCGGAAGCGTCACGACGTCAAGCCAGGTGCGCCGATTCTGGGAAGCCTGCCAGCTGCCCGATTTCCGCCAGCAGGGCACCGACCACCACGCTCGCTTTGTCGCGCGACTTTGGGCGGATTTGCAACATGGCCATATCGGCGCGGATTTTGTGGCACGAAGGATTGGCGAGCTCGACAACATTTTTGGCGATATCGATACGCTGCAGGGCAGGCTCGCGGCGATCCGCAGTTGGGCCTATATCTGCCAACGACCGGATTGGGTGCAGGCGCGCGATGAAATGGCGGAGCGGGCGCGCGCAGCCGAGGCAAAGCTGTCGGATGCGCTGCACCAGCGTCTCACGGAACGTTTTGTCAATCGCCGAACCGCTGTATTGATGCGCGGAATGGGAAAGGATGCAGGATTCTTGCGGGTAAAATTGGAAGATGATGGCCGGGTGACGGTCGAAGGCCAGCCGATCGGGCATCTCGACGGCTTCCGCTTCGTAGTGGATGCCGAAGCGAGCCATGAGGATCGCAAGCTGATGCTGGCCGCCGCCGAGAAGCACATGGCCGCACTGCTCGCGCAGAAGGCGAATAAGCTGGTGGCGGACGAACTGGGTGAGCTGGACATTGCCGATGGCACGATCGTGCGCGATGGCAAACCGGTCGCGACGCTTGAGCGTTCCAAAAGCATTACCGCGCCGCGGATTGTGATGGCGAAGGAGCTGGGTCAGCTCGATCCGGCGCAGAAAAACCGCCTGGAAGAGGCGCTGCAGGTGTGGCTTGGCCAGAAACTCGCCCCGCTCGCGCCGCTTGCTGCACTGCAGGAGGCAGCGGAGGACCCCGAAGCGGGAAGTGAAGTGCGCGCACTGCTGCTCACGCTCGCGGATCGCAATGGCACCGTCTGGCGCGAGGATGCGGGGCTTCGGCATGTCCCCAAGGAAAAGCGGCCGTTTCTGCGCCGTCTTGGCGTCACTATTGGCTCGCTCGATGTCTATGTGCCCGGGCTGTTGAAGCCAGCGCCGCGGCAATTGCTGAACGCGCTTGGTATTGATCCGAGACCCGTGCACAAATCGATGGCGGCGGTGATCGAGAGCGCCAGGCCCATGCCTGCAGGCTACCGCCGCGCAGGCAAGCAGGCGATCCGTGTCGATATGGCAGAGAAGTTGTTCCGCGCCGCGCACGAACAGCGCGCCAAGTCGCAGGCAGCGGGCGACAAAGGCGCGAAAGGGTTTCCCGTGGATGTCGCGCTCGCCACCAGCATGGGGTTGAGCGAGGAGAGCTTCCGCAGCCTGATGAAAGACGCCGGCTTCCGGCAGGGGCGGCAGGAAGCACTTGCGGAAGGTGCATACGGCCCCGAACGCCCTGTGCCGTGGACTTGGCGCGCACCGCGCAAGGATAGCGCCCAAGCCAACCAGCATCACCGCAAACGCCGTCCGACCAAAGGCAAAGGCGGCGACAAACGTGGACCCGGGGATGACCGCCCGCGAGGCAAGCCCGCCTCCAACCAGCCGGCTACCGGCAAGGCACTCGCCGGCCTTGCCGATTTACTCAAGAACTAGGGGTGGATGCGGCTCGATTTGCTGCTGTGCCGCCTGCGCTTTGCCAAAAGCCGCAGCTTGGCTCAGCGCTGGATCGAGGAGGGGCATATGCGATGCAATGGTGAGCGGATCACGCGTCCCGACCTTCGCATTTCAGAGGCAGATGTACTGACCCTCCCGATCGGCCGGACGGTACGCGTGATCGCAATCAGGAGCCTGCCGCAGCGGCGCGGTCCGGTAGCTGAAGCGCAGTCACATTACCGCGAAGTCCATCGCAATGCTTGACGCATTCGTTTCATTCGCCATAGGAACTTGCCAGTAACCACAAGGGGATTTCGCTACATGACCTATGTCGTCACCGACGCCTGCATCAAATGCAAATATACCGACTGCGTCGAGGTCTGCCCGGTCGATTGTTTCTATGAAGGCGAGAACATGCTCGTCATCAACCCGTCGGAGTGTATCGATTGCGGCGTGTGCGAACCCGAATGCCCTGCTGAAGCCATCCTGCCCGATACCGAGGACGGTCTCGAGAAGTGGCTGGAGATCAACACAAAGTTCTCCGCGGAATGGCCGAACATCACCGAGAAGAAGGAGCCGCCTGCGGACGCAGACGAACATAAGGGTGAAGACGGCAAGTTCGAGAAATTCTTCTCTGAAGAGCCGGGCGAGGGCGACTGATTTTCTCCTGAGACACGAGGCTCGGCAGGCAAATTGACCGTTTTTTAGGCCACCCCGGGTGACGCTATCGTGTGGGGTGGCAATTATGTCACGAATCTGTTATATCCTTACGTAACTGGCGGCCCCTTATGGCCCCAGGCGGTTAGGAAGGCAGGTCCCCGCTTTTAGCAACATGTGCAATGACTGGCCGCTGCCCGTCAGCGGAAAGGGTTTTGTGGCGCTGCTTTCGCGAGGATCTGCGACAGAAAGGAATATATATGGCTGCGAATGCGCCCGCCTTTGAAGTCGGCGACTACGTTGTCTACCCCAAGCACGGTGTTGGCCGTGTGATTGAGCTCCAGAATGAAGAAATCGC
>CAYRBB010000034.1:0-27793 GCA_964422435.1 uncultured Sphingomonadaceae bacterium | reverse complement strand
AGGCCCCGATCCGCCAGAAATACGAGGACGAAGGCAACCCCTATTACGCCACCGCCCGCCTGTGGGATGACGGCGTGATCGACCCGGTGCAAACCCGCGACGTGCTGGGGTTGAGTTTGGCGGCGTGTCTGGAAGCGCCGATACCGGAGACGCCGAGGTTTGGCGTGTTCAGGATGTAATGCGATGGATGAAAAAGAACTGCTGATCGTCCCGGTCCCCGCACTGGTCGCGGTGCTGCTCAATGCCGAGCACGAGAAGGGCGCACCGCTGATCGAGACCGAAGTGCTGGCGATCCGCGACAATGCCGCGTGCATCGCCATGCCCCACTACGCCCATGCCAAGGTGGCGGCGGAGCCCGGCTATGACGATGTCGATCCCGAATTTGTGTGGGAGGACTGGCAGCAGGCGCGGCTCTCGCTGATCGGGGACGCTGCATGAAGGATCGCCTTTTCATCCTCGATCGCAGCCGTTCTGACGAAGGCGGCGAATTCTTCTGCCGCGATTGTGTCGAGGTGGACGGGTTGCTCGCACTCTTTCCTGAGTTAGCCGCCAACATTGAGGTCGTCCGCGTCCCGTGGCCGAAACCGCGCGCTGCTGTTGTCGCTGCGCTTGGTGAGGACAACCAGAACTGCCCCGCGCTGCTCTTCGCCGAGGGCGGTTTCGTCAACACGCAGGATGCGCTGCTTACAGCCCTGCACCAAAGGCACGGCTTCCCAATCCGCTCCTCATAGGGCAAACTGCGCTCCCGGCATCCGCAAGGGGGATATGTGACCAGACCCAGCCTATTGTCCCGCCTTGTCTGGCGGCTTCTGCGGACACTGTATCGCAGCCAGAATTTCAAGCTGGAAAACCATCCGCCCAAGCTCGACAAGTTTATCCTCGTAGGTGCGCCGCACACGTCGAACTGGGATTTCGTTTATTTTGCCGGGGCGGTGCAGGAAGTCGGTATCAAACCCAGCTTCATCGGCAAGCACACGCTGTTTAAATGGCCGATGACGCGCTTCATGCTCGATATGGGCGGCATGCCAGTCGATCGCAGCGCGCCGCGCGGATATGTGAATTCGGTGGTGGATCGCATCAGGGAAGCAGACGAGATCGCGCTAGTCATTGCGCCCGAGGGCAGCCGCACATCCGACGGGCGCTGGCGCAGCGGGTTCTACCATATCGCGCTGGGCGCGGGTGTTCCGCTTGTTCCCGCATGGGTGAACCACCAGAAGAAAGAGGCAGGCTTTGGCGAGGCGATCATGCCATCGGGCGATTTCCATGCCGACCTGGCCAAGATCGCAGCCTTCCTGAAATCGCGCCGACCCGATTGCGCGCGTTTCGATATGCTGGCGGCGCAAGCGCGTGGCGAAGTCGAAGCACCGGGGAAGAAAACATGACGGAAGCACTGCTCTCCAACGCGGTACTGCTGTTGTGTGCAGCGGTGGTGTTCTGGCTGATTGCGCTCAGGATCGACAAGGTCAGCTTCGTCGATTCGGTCTGGGGCGGCGCGATGGCGGGCCTTGCCGTGGCGAGCTTCATGCAGACGCAGGCACCAGGCGTCATGGCCAATGCAATTCTGCTGATGACTGCTATCTGGGGCATCCGCCTCGCCCGGCATTTGCTGCTTCGATTCCTCCGCCAAGGCGAGGACAAACGCTACATCAAGATCCTGGCCGATGCTCGGGAGAAGGGCACTTGGGCGCGCGCGGTCCTGATCCGGGTCTGGCTGATGCAATCGATCCTGCTGTTTATGGTGAGCAGTCCGGCACAGGTGGGGATACTGGCAGCGGGAAGCGATGAAGGCATCGCTCTGCTCGGTTTTGTGGGAATTGGGCTTTGGGCCATTGGCCTGTTCTTCGAATGGGTGGGTGATTGGCAGCTCGATCGCTTCAAGGCCGACTCGGCTAACAACGGCAAAGTCATGGACCAGGGCCTGTGGCGTTACACTCGCCACCCGAACTACTTCGGCGACGCCTGCGTTTGGTGGGGTATTTGGCTGGCGGCGATGAGCGTCGATCCGGGCGCAGTGATCTGGACCTTGCCAGGACCGGTTTTCCTTACCTTCACCCTCGTCAAATGGTCAGGCGCGGCTATGACCGAGCGCGGCATGCGCAAGAAATATGGCGAGGAATTCGCCAATTACGTGGCGCGCACATCGGCATTCATCCCGATGCCACCGCGCGGTAAGGGCGCTGCATGATCCGGCTGGTGCAACTGCTGGCGAGCTGGCCGGGAGGGGCCATGCTGGTGCTGGGCGTGGCGCTTGTCATCCTGCTTGCCGAATTGTGGCTGCTGCGTGGCCAGTTGCGCCGCTTCTTGCGGCCAGGTATCGCCGCAGAACTGGTCGCCAAGGCGGAAAAATGCGCAAGCATTACGGGCTATTCCGCCGCGCTTTACAGCCAGCTTGCGATCATGTTCGGCATTAACATGACGGTGATGATCTGCATGCTGGCTTTGCGCGAGACTGGTGGGGCATTGTCTGTGGAGGCCGTGACGGTCGCGCTGGCGCTGGGCGGAACAGCATTGGTGCTGGCGCTCGCGACGCTGTTCTTCGCGGTCGCGCTCAACCTCCATTTCCTCCGGCGCGACGAGTAAAGATCAACCTTCCCGATTGAGCGCGTATTTCAGGCTCGTGCCGATCATCACGCCGGATAATGCGATTATCAGACTCGCCCAGATCCAGTGTGGCAGGACCAGCGCTTGCTCCATCGCGCCGGTATCGGACAGCATGACGCGCCCGGCGATGACCCCGCTTTCGGAAAACAGATAGTCCCAGTCGCGGAACATGCTGAGCGCGGCGAGCACGCCCAGGAACTGGACAGCGAACAGCACCAGCCAGCCCTTGCCCTTCCATGCTACTGCGACGAGACCGGCTGCGACCAGCGGCAGTACGACGAAGCCGGTCACGCTGCGCACCCATATCATGGTGGACAGGATGAGCGCCGCCGCGAGCGCCAGTAGCGCAGGCCTCCACAATTCGTGGCGGCTGCTGGCGAGTATGAGTAACGCGCCCATAACGCTGGGGCCGAGCGGGCCGCCTGCAGCAATCAAGGCGCGCGGCAGGTTGCCTATTTCTGTTGATGAGGTGGTCTCGGCATAGCCCGAGCCGTTAGGTTCGATCACCAGTTGCTCGAAATTCATGCCGAGCAAGAGGCCGGTCAACCCGTGGCCCATTTCATGAAACCACGTGGTGAGAATGGTGAAGGGGTAGAGCAGGTAATTGCCCAGGGGCACGCTTGGCAGGAAGGTCACCAGCACGCCTGCCAGTATCAACCTGCCGATCTTCTCTTCCTGGCTTCCGGCGCGAACGCGATAGGACATGCTGGCTATATCGGGTTCTCCTGTCCGGTTGCGCAAGAGGAAACGCGTTGCGCTGTTTATGATAACGATGTCATATAGTGCACGAGCGACGCAGATCGCGCAGAAATTGATCGGAAGGGGAGTGCTATGGCGAGCTATCAGCCGCTCATCGCAACGGTGATCGGTATCGCGGTCCTGCTGCTGCTGATTTTGCGCTGGAAAATGCCTGCTTTTGTCGCCCTGCTTATCGCCGCACTCGGGACGGGGTTGCTCACGGGACTGCCGACAGTGGACGTGATTGCAGCCGTGCAGAATGGTGCGGGCGGCGTGCTTGGCTTTATCGCTTTGGTAGTTGGCCTTGGCGCCTTGCTGAGCGCATTCCTTGAAGCTGGCGGTGGTGCACAGGCGCTGGCGCGCGCCATCATCGGCCAGCGGTCCGAAGGCCAAGCACGCTATGCGCTGGGCGGGGTGGGCGTGCTGATCGCCATTCCGGTCTTCTTCGATGTCGGGTTGATCCTGCTCTTCCCTCTTATCAAAGCCATGGCGCGCAAGGCGAAGCGACCCGCGCTGTTGTTCGGCCTGCCTCTATTGGCCGGACTTGCTGCTGGGCACGCCTTTATCCCGCCGACGCCCGGGCCTGTGGCCGTTGCGGAAATATTGGGAGCCGACATCGGGCTCGTTATCCTTTGCGGCCTAGCTGCGGGTATCCCCGCGATGCTGGTCGGTGGTCCGCTCTATGCCGGTTGGGCCCAAAAGCGCGGCTGGCTCGGTGCGCCGGAGAGCGGGGCCACGAAAGTGGTGGAGGTGCCGGGCTTCGATGCGGACTTGGCAAAACGCGCCTTGCTGACGGTCCTCGCCCCCATTGCTCTGATCGTTGCGGCAGTGCTCGACCGGAGCGAGGGGACATTTGGAGCGATGCTCGACTTCCTTGGCCATCCCATCGTCGCGCTGATTGTCGCCTGTGGGCTCGCCGCGTGGTTCCTCAAACCACAAGATGCCCCAGGCGAAGCAGCGCTCAAATCGGCTTTGGGGCGGGCATTCGAGCCGACCGCCGCGATCATTCTGGTGACGGGCGCGGGCGGTGCATTCAAGCAGGTGCTGGTCGATAGCGGCGCAGGCGCGCTGATGGCCGAGCAGGCGCTCGCTGCGGGAATCGCGCCGCTGGCGGCAGGTTTTGCGGTCGCTGCACTCACACGTGTTGCGCAGGGATCTGCCACTGTGGCCATGCTCACCGCCGCGGGGCTCGTGGCACCGATTGCTGAAGCTGCCGGTATGCAAGGCGTCGATCTTGCCCTGTTGACGATAGCCATAGCTTCCGGGGCGAGTATCCTGAGCCATGTCAACGATTCAGGCTTCTGGCTGGTCTCGCGCTATTTCGAAATGGATATGGCGCAGACGCTGCAAACCTGGACGATGACGTCTACGCTGGTTGGCGTCACCGGTTTTCTGGTTGCGCTTGCCTTTACGCTACTCACCTAACATCGCGCGCACCCGTTCGAGAACGGCCTCGGGCGTGGCATCGGCGTCCACCCGCAAAGCACAAGGAGGAGTGCAGAGAGCGGCAAGCTGGCTGTCGAGCAACTTGGGATTCATGAAATGACCCTGGCGCGCCTTCAAGCGCTTCGCCAGTTTGTCCGCTGACAGTTCGAGCAGCACAAATCGTACGTCCCGCTCGCAGTCGCGTGTCAGCCGCTCCTGCACATAGGGTGTAAGTGCAGAGCAGGCCGTGACGACACATTGCGCCTCTGCATCGGCGATGGCCGCGGTCAGCGCATCGAGCCATTGGACGCGGTCCGCATCGGTGAGCGGTATACCCGCACGCATGCACGCGACATTTTCCCGGGTGTGGTAGTCATCGGCTTCGACAAATTGCGCGCCGCGCGCATCGGCAAGGGTGCGGGCGAGCGTGCTCTTCCCACACCCGGAAGCCCCCATAATGACGATCAGTTGGCGCATGTCTTTCGCAAAGAAAAGCTGTTCCCTGTCACTTTCCAACTGCGCAATTATATGCCAACGTTGTCAAGACTTTTCACGTCGGGTTGGAACAGTCACAAGAAACGAAGAGCCGATGCTGCAGGGCGCAGCGGGTTTAAGCGAGGTGGCGCTTGGCTGACAACAGTCGGGGCGAGACGAGCAGGGGCAAGGGTGGCGGGCTGGCCTACACCGGTCGCTTGCTGGGCTATGGCTTCGGTGATCTCGGCCTCAACATCTATTGGAACAGCCTATCGCTGCTGCTCGTGTATTGGTACACGAGTGTAGCCGGACTGGAACCCGCGCTGGCGGGCGTCATCTATTCAATCGGCCTCGTTTGGGATGCTGTCTCCGACCCGGCCGTTGCCGGAATTGCCGAGCGAACGCGCACCCGCTCTGGTTCCTATCGCCCTTATATCGGCTTTGGTAGTGTCGTGCTCGGCGCGTCCTTCTGCCTGCTGTTCTGGGTGCCCCCTGTAGGAGACGGACTGATTTTCTGGGTGCTACTGGCGACGAATATCATTTTTCGCACCTGTTACACTTTTGTCGCCGTTCCCTATGCAGCCCTGTCCTCCCGGATCACCTTCAACAGTGAAGAACGCGCCGACTTGACGGGGGTGCGTATGACCTTCGCCTTTATTGGGCAACTCGGTGTGGCTTCACTGGCCTTTCCCTTTGCGCGCTATTTCGCGGAGCGCCAGGGCGAGGAATGGGGCTTCTTCTTTGCCGCAGCGATCGGCTCGGTCGTCGCGACACTCGTGCTGCTCGCCTGTGCAGCGTTGACGCGTGAATTGAAGCCCAAGGCCCCTCCGCAGATGCCGCTCGGTTTATCGAGCCTTTTCGGTGGCATCATCACCGCTATCACGCGCAACAAGGCGCTGCGCGTCCTGATGCTTGTCATTTGCTTCAACATTGTCGGCGGGACAATGCAGATGATCCCGCTGGCTTACTATGTGAAGGCCAATGGCGACCTGTTCGTTTCGGTCGAACGTGTGATGACAGCCTATGCCATTGCTACGATCATCGGATCGGTCGCCTGCACCTTTGCGCTGCATTACATTGGCAAGCGGACCTGCTGGACTGTCGCAGCCGGCATCCAGTTGCTCGCCGGTTTGAGCTTGCTCATGATGGGCCCCGTCGTCGCCTTCGGCGCGCCGTTGCAAATAGTGATCTACGGCGTGTGCGGTGCAGCCTATGCGGTGATCACCTGGGCCATGGTGCCCAACATTGTGGAATACGGTCAACACGCCTACGGGCGGCGCGAGGAAGGCGCGGTTTTCGGCTCTTTCCTGCTGGTCCAGAAAAGCTCCGGCGCATTGGCCGGGTTTATTGTCGGGATTGTGCTTTCATGGATTGGTTTTTCCGCCGGAGCGGTAGAACCCGAGCCGGCCATTGCACGCAATCTGGAAGTTTGCCTTGCGCTCGGGCCGCCAATCGCCTCGGTCTTGGCGGGGTTGGCATTCAGCTATATGCCGCTTAACCGCAAGGTGCACGCAGACATTGTCGGGGAGCTCGCCATTGAGCGATAAGAACAAGAGCAAGTCCACGGTCGCTGCGCCGATCAAGATGAAAGATGTTGCGGCGCATGCCGGCGTTTCGATCAAGACGGTATCGCGTGTCCTGAATAACGAGCCTTACGTGCAGGAGAGCCTGCGCCAGAAGGTGCGGGCTTCGGTCAGCGCGCTCAACTATGTGCCCAGTCAGTCGGCGCGATCCTTGCGCGGTTCACGATCGTACAACATCACGCTCATTTGCCACCGCGGCGGCAGCTCTTACGTCAACGAGATACAGTTCGGCGCGATGGTGGCCTGCCAGCAGCACGGATACCAGCTATCCCTTGCGTTAATGTCCGACCTGGAAGGTGCATCGCACGATTACATCCGCAGCGAGTTTGAGCGGATGCGCAACGTCTATCGTTCGGACGGTGTGTTGTTGACGGCGCCCTATTCCAACGACTCCGATATTCTTGAAGTGCTGCACGATATGGCCATTCCTGCCACCTGCATCGGCCCGATGCCGGAAGGCGCGAAGGGCAATGTGGTGCAAATTGACGAGTTTGCGGCGGCGAAAGAGCTGACCGAACACCTTGTCGGTCTCGGCCATCGCCGGATCGGCTTTATTCGCGGCCCGGAAGACCAACAGGCTACGCATGTCCGTTGTGCTGCATTCAAGGCTGCGATGGCGGAGGCGCAACTATCCATCGATCCGCAGCTTGTCCTGCCCGGTGATTTCCATTTCGAAGGTGGTTTCGATGCGGGAGAAAAGCTCTTCGCGCTGGATGACAGGCCCACCGCCGTGTTCGCTGCGAATGACGATATGGCGGCCGGTCTTATCACTGCTGCGCGCCTGGCAGGGATCGAAGTGCCGCGCGACCTTTCGGTCGTCGGCTTTGACGATTCCAGCGTGGCGATCCGCATGGTCCCGCGCCTGACCACGGTCCGCCAGCCGATCCAGGAGCTGGGCGAGCAGGCGATCAACAGCTTTGTCGAAAATCTCGGCCGCAAGGGAGAGCTGGCAGAAAGCTGTCTGATGCTGCCTTACGAATTGATACTGCGCGATACGACTGCGCCGCCGGCCGACTGACGCTTCGCGCGCATCGGTCAGGCGTTGAGATAGGCAAAGCTGCGGGCCACGCTGGCGAGCGGGTCCGCCGGATTGTCATGCTCGACATAGAAGGCTTCAAGACCGGCGGCCTCCGCCTCTGCCATGAGCGCGTTGAAGTCGATCGCGCCGTCCCCGACAGAAACCATTTCGCCTTCTGTTGTCCGATCCTTGATATGGCAGGTGCGAAAACGCCCCGGCGTCTTGGCGAACAGCTCTCGGGCGTCCACGCCGGCCTCGGCAGTCCAGAAGAAGTCGATCTCGAAGAAGACGAGCTCGGGGTCCGTTCCTTCTATCAGGATGTCGAGCCCGGTCATGCCATCGCCAAGATCGTCGAACTCGAATTCGTGGTTGTGATATCCGATACGCTTCCCGGCGGCCTGCGCTTCAGCCCCGCGCGTATTGAGCAGGTCGGCCATCTCGCGATAGAAATCTTCGGTGCGCAGTTCTTCCGAAATCCATGGCAGGATCAGGTTGGTCTGTCCCATCACTTCGGCGGTTTCGAGCGCTGTGGCGAAGTCGTTCTGCATCTGCTCGAGCTGGACATGCGAGGATCGGCTCATCAAGCCGAGCTGATCCATATGCGCACGGATTTCTACCGGATCATGCTCGAAATAGCCTGCGAATTCGAGGTCCCTGAAGCCGATCTCGGCGAGCGCATCGAGCGTCGAGCGGAAGTCCGCTGCGAACAGTTCGCGCACGGTGTAGAGCTGCACCCCAAGCTGGCCTGTATAGGGCCTGTTGATCATGCCAATAGCAGCGTCTGCCTCTGCCTCTTGCCGCGGACCGCATCCTGTCAGCGCAACGGCGGCGCCGGCAAACGAGGTGCCAAGGAACATGCGGCGATCGAATGTCATCTGTGTTATAGGGCTCCAGCCTGCATTTGCGTGGCGGCATAGTCTACCGCACGGGCAGTCAGCGCCATAAAGGTAAGCGACGGGTTTTGGCAGGCGATTGAATTGAACGCTGATCCATCTGTGGCGAAGACATTGGGCACGTCATGGCTCTGGTTGTAGGCATTGAGCACGCTTTGGGCAGGGTCGTTCCCCATCCGTGCGCCGCCCATTTCATGGATGCAGAAACCGGGTATCGGATCCTGCTCGAACGTCGTGATATTGGTGGCCCCTGCCGCTTCCAGCATGGCGACCGCATCAACCTTCATCCGGCGGCGCATTTTCATCTCGTTTTCGCCAAATTCGACATCGGCGACGACTTGCGGAATGCCGAAGGCGTCGGTCTCGGTCGGGTGTAGAGTCACCTTGTTGCGGCGCATCGGCAAATGCTCGCCAAAAGCGTGCAGGTTCATGCTCCATTCGCCTGGCTGGCGCAGGCTGTTCTTCAGGCTTTCGCCAAAATCATTGCCGCCCAGCGCGCGCGCCCAGCTGGCGCGGGAACTGCCGCCTTGGAAGCCGTAACCGCGCACGAACTCGCCATCCGTTTCATTGCCCAGATTGACGTAGCGCGGAATGTAGATGCCGTTCGGCCGACGTCCGGCGAAATATTCGTCGTCGAAGCCCGGCATCGTGCCGCTGGCGCCGATATTGTAATGGTGGTCCATGATATAATGGCCGAGCACGCCGGAGGAATTGCCAAAGCCGTTTGGGTGGTCCTCGGATGTCGAATTCAGCAGCAACTGCACGGTTGGGATAGTTGACGCGTTTAGGAAAATGATCCGCGCCGTGAAATCCTGTTGCTCACGCGTGTGGCGGTTGATTGTGCGCACGCCGGTCGCGCGATTGGTTGCGGGATCATAAAGAATCCGCTCTACCAGCGTATCGGGCACCAGTGTCATATTGCCGGTCCGCTCGGCGGCCGGAAGCGCTCCGCTCGTGCTGGAATAATAAGCGCCAAAGGAACAGCCACGCTCGCACTCGCTACGGAACTGGCATGCGCCGCGGCCCAGTGATTGCTGCTCCTCGGTTGGCTGCGTAAGATGCGCTGCACGCCCGATGATCAGATTGCGTCCGGGGAAGGTGCTTTCGATGCCTTCCTTGACGGCCTGCTCGACACAAGTGAGGTCCATGGCGGGCTGGAAAATACTGTCCGGCAATTGTGGCAGGTTCTCCACCGAACCGCTGATGCCGACAAAGCGTTCGACGTGCTCGTACCACGGGCGCACGTCTTCGTAGCGGATCGGCCAGTCGAGCCCGTGGCCATCGGTGGCATTGGCGGCGAAATCCATTTCGCTCCAGCGATAGGACTGGCGCGCCCACATATGCGATTTGCCGCCAACCTGGTCGCCACGGATCCAGTTGAATGCGGTCCCTTTGGCGGTCTGGTATGGTGCCTCGCGATCATTGATGAAATTGCTGCGTGTGCTTTCACGGAAAGCATAGCACTGGCTTTGGACCGGATAATCGCTTTCCATAAGCTGCGGATTGACTCGGTCGCGATGCTCCATGTCCCACGGCTCGAGATTTTCGCCGGGATACTGGCCGGGGGTGCGCATTTCCCCGCGCTCCAGCACGGCGACCTTGAAACCGCGCTCCGCAAACTCCTTGGCCGCGATACCCCCGGACATACCGGAGCCGACGACGATCACGTCGAATTGTGCATGCCCTGTCATGATCTAGGCGTCCCAGTCCTGCTGCCAATTGCCGCCGCGATCTAGCCAGGCTTTCCCGACATCGTCCAACGGCAGACACGCTTCGTAGCGGCCGGGAAGTTCTTCGTAGGCCAGTTCCTGGGTTGCAGCTTCAGAGGTGTAGAAGCCGAACACGGTTAAATCGCGGACCTGCCGCCAAGCGCGGTGCGCGGGATCGGTTTCTGGACGTTCGATCAGTGCAGTCAGCACCCGGTCCTGTTCGGGTTCAGACGCGCTCTCAAAACTGGAAAGGCCCGTGTTATTGGCTAGGGTTGCGATCGCGGCCAGTCCGTCCAGCAATTCGCCGCGCTGCTCGCTCGTCAGGAATTCCTGTGCCACGCGCGCGACGTAATCGGGAACGCCTGCGGCCAACGCGCCGGGCGTATCAGTCGCAGGAATGATGCGGTCTACCATCGCGCTTACCAGCGGCATGCGCGCAGAGATGTCAGCCGGAACCGGGGCCGAGCAGCCGCCGAGCGTACCCATCGCCGGCAATGCGACAAGTGTCCCGGCAAACAAGGCAGTTCCCCGCAAGGCACTTCGTCGGTCCATCATCGGGTTGGTCAGGCGCGACATGACCAGCATGTCTCCGCATTGTGAAATCCCACGGCCATGATCCCGATCCCCAAACGCCTTGTCTTTCGTTGTCATATGACTACAACCGAGTCTGTCGGAACGTCAAGGCCAAAGCGAAATCGGGCAATTTCACCGGCTTTGGAAGGCTTTGACAAAAGGGAGCGAAGAGCCAAGACAGGCTTGGGGAGAGATCTGGCCGATGGGGCAGCAGCGAGAGGGCAGCGATATCAATCGAGTCGTCATAGTCGGCGGCGGAACCGCTGGATGGATGACAGCCGCGGGCCTTGCCACCATGCTCGGCCCGGCCGGTGTCCGGATCACGTTGATCGAATCCGAAGCCATTGGCATTGTCGGCGTTGGCGAGGCGACCCTGCCGCATATCAAGGCCTTCAACGATACGCTCGGCATTGACGAGACCGAATTCATGGCCGCCACATCTGCGACGATGAAGCTGGGGATCGAGTTCGTCGATTGGGGCCGCAAGGGCGATGCCTATATCCACCCATTCGGAGATTTCGGCATCGCCGATGAGGGCGTGGCCTTTCATCACTTCTGGCGGCGTGTCGCACATCACGGCGATACGGGCGCACTGGACGAATACTCGCTGCCGATCATAGCCGCCAGGGCAGGAAAGTTTCAGCCGCCTGCCGATGACGCTCGTTCCGCACTTAGCACCTATCGTTACGCTTACCAGTTCGACGCGCTGCAATATGCGCCGTTCATGCGTCGCCTGGCTGAAGCCCGCGGGGTAACGCGGATCGAAGGCAAGGTGACGCGGGTCCATCAGGATAGCGAAAGCGGTGACATTGTTCGGCTGGCTCTCGATGACGGGCAAAGCGTTGCGGGTGACCTCTTTATCGATTGCAGCGGCTTTTTCGGACTGATGATCGAACAGACACTCGGCACTGGCTATGATGAGTGGACCGATTGGTTGCCCTGCGATCGCGCCGTTGCAGTGCCGTGCGAAGGCGCCGGGCCACTGCTCCCCTATACCCGGGCTACAGCAGACAAGGCAGGGTGGCGCTGGCGGATCCCGTTGCAGCACCGCACCGGCAACGGGCACGTCTATTCGAGCGGCTTCACCACCGATGACGCGGCTGCGCAGGCCTTGCTTGATGGCCTTGATGGTGCACCGCTCGCCGACCCGCGCCAGCTGCGTTTCACTACCGGCAAGCGACGCAAATTGTGGAATCATAATTGCGTTGCCGTCGGCCTGTCAGGCGGGTTTCTAGAGCCTCTGGAATCGACCAGCATTTACCTGATCCAGGAAGGCATTACCAAGCTGCTCGAACTGTTCCCTCGCGCAGCGCAGCATGAAGAGCTGCGGGACGAATATAATCGGCGCATGGATCTGGAGTTCGAACGTATCCGTGACTTTCTGATCCTGCATTATCATGCGACCGAGCGGGACGATTCCGAATTCTGGAATCATATGCGAGCCATGTCCGTGCCTGACAGCTTGCAGGAAAAGATAGCGCTGTTCCGTTCGGGAGGGCGGGTGGCATCCTATGATCATGGGCTGTTCCTCTCGCCCAGTTGGGTCGCGGTGATGATCGGGCAGCGTATCAGTCCGGATGGTTGGGATTGGCGTGCGGACCAGGTTGAGGAGATGGCGCTGCGCCAACACATGGCTGGCCTTCGCCAGCACTTGCAACGCGCCGCTGCCGGCATGGCTGATCACCGCCAATATATCCAAAGTCGCGGTACAGGAGCGGCAGCCGCATGAATGCCAATGCCCCCCTCGGCTCCATCAGCGTCGCCGGCGATCCGCTGATGGCTCGGGTAGTGGCCGCCCTGCTTTCCCGCACTTTGGCGCCGCACAATTGCCGCGTCACTTTGGGTGAACTGGACGATCCGCATTCCGACGGGACCGGGTGCCTGATTAGCCCTGACATCGCCAAGTCCCTCGCGGATATCGGCCTGACTCCGATCCGACTTCTCGACGTCGGCGCCAGCGTCCACTTTTCATGGATGCTGCGCGGCAAGGAAATCATGAGCGGCCCGTTCGGCGTGCCGAAGGGCGGGATCGAATTCCATCACCACCTCCACCGAGTCGAAGGCGCGCTGACTTATGAGAAGCTGGTCGCTTTCAATCCTGGCGCAGTGATCGGGAAGAGATGGCCTGCAGAAGAGGTCGTGAAGCGCAATCCGGCGCGCTACGGAATGAAGATCAGCCGCACCGCCTTGCAGCAATTGCTGATGGGCAGGACGGGGAACGCGAATGGCAGCGCGGCCGATTTCAGATTCGATGTGCGTGGTGGGGGGGCTGCCAAGTGGAACGACAATCGGATCACTGTTCCTGCAAGTTCGTCCTTCCCCGAGCTCGGGCTACACCGCTGCGTGCGCGCGGTCGAGCGCTTCTTTGCGCTGCTGCCAGGCCTGGACGACAGCGCTCCGGAGCAGAGCGAGTTCAATCGTCTGTCTGCTGCGGAAGAAGAACGCTTTCAGGATTTTGCGGCGCTACTTGTGGGAGATATGAAACGCCCGGCTTTGCAACGAAAAATAGCAGTATTCTCTGCCTGCGGACGCATCCCGGAGGAGGATTATGAGCTGTTCCCGCCCGGCCAGTGGATGTGTGCTCTCCTGCAATCGGGCATTAAACCGCGCGATTACAACCGGATGGCAGATCGCATCCCGGTGGGAGAGACGCAGCAATGGCTGGACAGCTTGCGCGGGCAACTGGATCAGCTGGCGAAGGCAGGCGCTGCATGAGCGGCAACGCCATCCGTAGAGTCGTAATCGCAGGCGGCGGCACGGCTGGCTGGATGACCGCGGCCGCACTTGCCAGGCATTGCAAGGGTGCAGGCATATCGGTGACTCTCGTGGAGTCCGAAGCCATCGGAACGGTCGGCGTTGGCGAGGCAACGATCCCGCCGATTGCGCGCTTCAACGCGCAGTTGGGCATCGACGAGAACACATTCGTCAAGGAGACGCAGGCGACCTACAAGCTCGGCATCGAATTCGTCGACTGGGGCGGGGAGGGGGAGCGATACTTCCACCCCTTCGGCAGTTTCGGCTTCGACCTGGAGGGAGTCGACTTCCACCAATACTGGCGCCGCGCTGCTTCGCTGGGCGAGCCGCACGGGCTGGAAGAATACTCGCTCAATGCGCGCGCCGCCTATGCCGGGAAATTCATTCGGCCAGAACCAGATCATGGCCCGGTGATCAACAAGCTCGCTTACGCCTTCCACTTCGATGCCGCGCTCTACGCTGCATTTCTGCGCCGCCATGCCGAGGCCAATGGTGTGATGCGCAAGGAAGGGCTGATCGAGCATGTTGCGCGCGATGCGGAAAGTGGCCTTGTCACCGCGCTGACTTTGCAATCGGGCGAAGAGATCGGGGGCGATTTCTTCATCGATTGCTCGGGTTTTCGCAGCTTGCTGATCCAAGGCGAATTCGAAGCTGGTTTTGTGGATTGGGGCCATTGGCTGCCATGCAATCGCGCCGTCGCAGTTGCGTGCCAGACAGATGGCGCTCCGCAGCCCTATACCCGCTCGACAGCGCGGGATGCAGGTTGGCAATGGCGTATCCCGCTGCAGCACCGAACGGGGAACGGACATGTCTTTTGCGATGCTCATATGACGCCCGAGAGGGCAGAAGAGATCCTGCTGAGCTCGCTCGAGGGCGAAGCGCTGACATCACCCAACCACTTGCGTTTTCGCACGGGACACAGGCCCGAAGTATGGAAGGGCAATTGCGTCGCGATCGGGCTTTCGGCTGGCTTCCTCGAACCGCTCGAATCCACCAGCATCCACCTGATCCAGGCGGGTATTTCCAAGCTGATAGCACTGTTCCCGCAAGCCCGCGAGGCACCGGTGGAGCGGCGCGAATACAATCGGCTGATGGTCGACGATTTCACCCATATCCGCGATTTTCTGGTGCTGCACTACAAAGCGACGACGCGATCGGGCACGCCGTTCTGGGATTATGTGCGGGAGATGGACATTCCGGGCAGCCTGATCGCGAAGATGGAGCTGCTGCGCACCTCTGGCCGCTTTTTCAAGTACGATGCCGAGCTGTTCGACCTGCCGAGCTGGCTCGCCGTGGCGCAGGGGCAGGGGTGGGGCCCCGAGGGGCACAGCCCGATGGCCGACGTGCTGAGCGAAGCCAACCTCAAGGGAAGCCTCGCCAACATGCGCGAGGCCATTGCCAAGGCCAGCGATGCCATGCCGACACACCAGCAGTTCATCGACCGCTATGCCAAGGCGGAGCCGGTCGAGTGGGAGATGGCGGGATGAGCGCGCAGCAACTCGATAGCGTGCTGATCGTGGGTGGTGGCACCGCCGGCTGGATGGCCGCCGCCGCGCTCGGCAAGTTCCTCAAGAATACGCCAACGACCGTGCGGCTGATCGAGTCTGAAGCGATCGGCGCTGTCGGCGTGGGCGAAGCGACGATACCGCCGATTATCGCCTATAACGACATGCTTGGGATCAAAGAGGACACTTTCGTTCGCGAAACGCAGGCGACTTTCAAGCTCGGCATCGAATTCGTCGACTGGTGGAAAAAAGGCGAGGCCTATATCCATCCGTTCGGCGACTTTGGCCTGAAGGTCGATGCTATCCCATTCTACCAATACTGGATTCGGCATTGGCTCCGTTCGGGAGAGGGCGACCTCTTCAAGACATCATTGATGGTGCGTGCGTGCGAGGAAGGGCGTTTCATGCGCCCGCTGACCGATCGTCCGCAAAGCTCGCTTTCGGGGATCAATTACGCCTTCCAGTTCGATGCTGCGCTCTATGCACAGTTCCTGCGCCGCTTTGCCGAGGCGAATGGCGTCGAGCGCGTTGAGGGGCGCATCGCCGATGTCACACGCGACAACGAAAGCGGGCATGTTGCATCGGTCATCACCGATGACGGCCGCGAATTGGCGGCGGACTTCTTCATCGACTGCTCGGGCTTTCGCGGTCTCTTGATCGAGGGCGCGCTGAAGACCGGCTATCACGACTGGACCGAACACCTGCCCTGCGATCGCGCGGTGGCGGTGCCATGCGAAAGCGCCGGGCCGATCGTGCCCTACACGCGCGCCACTGCTCGCGATGCAGGATGGCAATGGCGCATCCCGTTACAACACCGCACGGGCAACGGCCATGTCTATTGCAGCCAGTTCCTGAGCGATGACGAGGCGGTGGCGACGTTGCTTGCCAATATCGATGGTGCGCCGCTGGCAGAGCCCAACATGCTCCGCTTCACCACCGGGCGGCGCAAGGCTTTCTGGAACCGCAACGTGCTTGCGCTGGGACTGGCGGCGGGGTTCATGGAACCGCTTGAATCGACCTCCATCCACCTCGTGCAGACCAGTATCGCCCGCCTGCTCACCCATTTCCCCGACAAGCGTTTCGACGCGTCCGATATCGCCTCGTTCAACCGCCGCACCGCGCTGGAGTATGAGCGGGTGCGCGATTTCCTTGTGCTGCATTACACCGCGACTGAGCGTGAGGACACGCCGTTTTGGCGGCATTGCCAGGCGATTCCGCAGTCCGAGGACCTATGTCGCCGGATCGGGCAGTTCGCTGCCTCGGGGCGGATTTTCGAAGAGCCGCACGATGTGTTCGGCACGGCGAGCTGGCTGGCGGTGCTGTTCGGGCAGGGCGTGCGCCCGCAGTCCCACCATCCGCTCGTCGATGCCATGCCGCGTGATCGACTAGCGCGGATGATTGGCAAAGTGCACGAAGCGATTGAGGGCGGCGTCCAGGCCATGCCGCGCCACGAAGACTTCATCGCCCAACACTGCAAAGCGACCGTTATCCACCGATAGCTGCGCCACAAACCCTTACGAAAACTGCATTTTCCAAATTTTCTGGCATCGTTATCAGAAATTCTTGACAACGTTGACAGATTTGGACAGATTGTAACGAACACCTCAATAAGAGGAGTATGGGGAGGATTATGAAACGCACATCGGGTATGGGCCGTAAGGCTACGCGCACGCTCCTGCTGGGGGCTTCATCCATAGCCATCGGTCTGGCTGCCAATCCTGCATTCGCGCAGGATGTGGACGAGGATGAGGCGCAGGAAAGCGAAAATGTCATTATCGTTTCGGGCATCCGTGCCGCGCTGGACAGCGCGCAGGATCAGAAGCGCGAGGCCGACACGATCGTTGACGTGGTGACAGCGTCCGATATCGGCGCGCTGCCCGACCGTTCGGTGTCCGAAGTTCTCCAGCGCGTTCCGGGTGTGTCGGTGCTGCGCTTTGCCGGTCCGAACGATCCCGATCACTTCGCCGTTGAAGGCAGCGGCGTTGTTATTCGCGGCCTGCCTTTCGTGCGCTCCGAGCTGAACGGGCGTGACGCCTTCGCTGCAACTTCCAGCGGCGTGCTCGGCTTCGAAGACGTATCGCCCGAGCTGCTCGGCTCGGTCGTCGTGTTCAAGAACTCCTCGGCAGACCTGATCGAAGGCGGCGCCGCCGGGACGATCGACCTGCGCACCCGCCTGCCGTTCGACGGCGTGGGCGAGACTTTCTCGATCTCGGGCGAGCTGAACTACGGCGACCTTGCGGAAGAGCTGTCGCCATCGTTCTCGGCGCTGTATTCCAATGAATTCGATGTTGGCAGCGGACGCATCGGAATTCTCGGCAATATCGCCATGTCGCAGCTTCTTTCGCGCGGCGATGGCACGGGTATCGTCGATTATGTCGCAGATTCGAATGGCAATTACATTCCATCGGGCGGCAGCATCCGTACGCAGGATTTCGACCGCCAGCGTTTCACCGTTGCAGGGGCACTGCAATATGAAAGCGGTGACCGCCGCTGGCTGGCGACCGCGCAATTCCTGCGCTCGGACTCGCGCCTGCAATGGGGTGAGCGCGTTATCGAAACCACCGCAGACAGCGCCGGCGGCCGTGATGGCTATGATCAGTCCGATTTCGTTTTCGACGAAGACGGCGTCTTCCAGTCGGGTACGATTGCCGACAATTCGCAATGGCGCGGCCAGAACGCCACCGCTGCCTTGCTCGCTTCGGAAGGTGGCCTGCAGGCGCGCAATACGCGTGAGCGCTTGGAGGAAGATGTCACCACCGATTACGGGTTCAACTTGAAGTGGAGCCCGACGGATCGCCTGCGCTTCAACTTTGATGCTCAATACATCGATTCAACCGCCGACGTGGTTGATCTCTCGGTCTTCGGTGCGTTCTTCTCGCCGGTCTTTATCGATAGCGGGCGCGATGGCGTGGCCGAAGTGTCCTTCGTGGTGCCCGATGGCGAGAGTGCCGATTACTTCGCCGATCCGAGCAACTACTACCTGCGCGCGGCGATGGACCACGTCACGCAGAACGAAGCCGACTCGCTCGCCTTCCGCGCAGACATGGAATACGACTTTTCCGAAGACGGCTTCCTGCGCCGCCTCCGCGTTGGCGGACGGTATTCGCAGCAGGATTCGACGCTGCGACAGTCGGACTTCAACTGGGGTAATATCTCCGAGGTCTGGACGGGTGCGAACATCCAGAACGATCCCAATGGCGGCGGCTCCATCCTGCTTCTGGGCGGCAATCCGAACGCCGCGCTTGACAGGCTGGTCGATCCGATCTTCCGCGGCGTGCCCTACGAAAACTATCAGCGCGGAATCTCCACCGGCACCGGAAATGGCGGTGTTCCGACCTATGTCGGGCCGCTGACCGATGATTTCATGGGCTTCCAGAACACGTTCAACAACATCATCGACGTGCTGTATGGCGCTGGCAATAACGGCCCATCCGGCTGGCGTCCGCTGACCAGCCGTGGCGGCGTGATTGCTGGCACACCTTTCCTGCCCAGCGAGATCGGTGAAATCTCGCGCGATACCTGGGCGGCCTATGTGCGCCTCGATTACGGCGCAGATATGGGCGATGCCGAGCTGACGGGTAATGTCGGTGTACGCTATGTCCGTACCGATCGCTCGGTTGACAGTTCGTTGACGGTTAACCCGTTCGACCAGTATCTGAGCCCTGCCCAGTTGGCACTTTGCGATCCCGCGACCCAACCGGTGGATCCGAATTTCACGACCCCGCAATTCTGCAGCCTGGACATTGCCTCGTTGCAGGCGGCAATCGGGCCGGGCTTCTTCGTCAATCGCACGATTGAATCGGACTACGACTACTTCCTGCCGAGCTTCAACGTGAAGCTGGAACTGCCGGGTGGCCATGTCATTCGCGGTGCTGCGTCGAGAACGCTTACGCGTCCGGGCGTGGACCAGTTGAATGAGCGTGTTGTACTCAACACTGCCCCTGCGGGTGCGATTGATACGGGCGGCGGCAACACAGTTCCGGGTTTCAGCGGCTTTGTCGGCAACGCCACCGGCAATGCACGTCTCGATCCTCAGCTCGCGTGGAACTTCGACGTGTCTTACGAATGGTATTTCGACAATGCCGGTTCGATAACGATAGCTGGCTTCCACAAGTCGATCGACAACTTCATTGCGTTTGCTCCTGTCGCGGTTGATCTTTCTGGAGACGGGGTGAATGCCGATTTCCTCGGTAATCCGCTACTCAACCCGCTGCTGCGCAATACCGAGATCAATTCGGACGAGAACGGCGAAGTGACCGGATTTGAAATTGCCTACCAGCAGTTTTACGATTTTCTGCCGGGGGCGCTGGGTGGTCTCGGCCTGCAGGCAAGCTATACCTTTATCGACGCCGAAGGTGTGGCCAACCAACTTGATCCGAACATACCAGCGGACGATCCGCCCACTGCGCGCTTTGATATCGATTCAGGCATTTTCCCCCGCATCTCACGACACAATGTCAACCTGATCGGCCTGTATGAATACGGTCCGGTGCAGGCGCGTCTCGCCTATAACTGGCGCAGCACGTTCCAGTTGACACCACGCGATGTGATCTTCCCGTTCAATTCGATCTACCAGCCGTCTACCGGCCAGCTCGATGCGTCGATCTTCTTCGACATTACGGACCAGATCAAAGTCGGTGTTCAGGCGGTCAATCTGCTCGACGACATTACGGAAACGACGCAGACCATCGATGCGTCGGGGCTGCGCGCACCGCGCAATTACTTCCGCAATGACCGAAGGTTCACCTTCATCGTGCGCGCTACCCTGTAAGGCGTACGCAACATCTCCCATGCGAATGTGAGGATTCCCATCGTCACCTTTCGCGAACCCCCGGTCCGCTGCGCACCTGAGGACCGGGGGTTACTTTTTGTCCGATGAAATAGCTGATCACGTGATCACAGCGCGGCGGCGCTCCGGCGCTCGGCCAGAAGTCCTAGTTGAGGGCGATTTCCTTCTGGCGGACCTCGTGAAGAATTCCCCATCCCGCCAGGAACAGACCCGCCGCCATCGGCCCGACGACGATGCCGGCGAGACCCATCGCAGCAATTCCGCCAAGCGTCGAAATCAGGATCAGCCAGTCGGGAATGCCGGTATCCCGGCCCACAAGGATGGGGCGCAGCACATTGTCCGCCATGCCGATGATAGCGACGCCGGATATCAGTACGAGCACGCCCTGCCAAATGGCGCCCGTCGCCAGCAGATAAAGTGCTACTGGACCCCAGACGATGGCGGGGCCGATCGCCGGCAGGAGCGAGAATATCGCGGTCAGCAGGCCGAGCAACACGACCGAGGGCATGCCCGCAATCCAGTATGTCGTCGCACCCAGCGCGCCCTGCACCAGCCCCACGACCACCGATCCCTTGATCGTGGCGCGCACGATGGAGAGAAAGCGTTCGGCCAGCTTTTCTGCAATATCTCCGGCAAGCGGCACGTGCGCCATGACAGACGAGCCAATCGCCTTGCCGTCGCGCAGCAGGAAATAGGCGACGTAAAGGCCGACGCCGAACGAGAGGACGAAGCCCAATGCGCTACCGGTTATGGATACCGCCTGTTGGGCGATCAGGCCCGAGCTCTCAAGCGCCAGCTCCTGCGCACGCTGCTGGATCATCGCCGGCGAACCGAAGCCGGATTCAACGACGCTGTCCCGCACGAAACTTGGCAACGCGGCGAGTACGGTTTCGAGCAGGCCGGCAAGATCGATCCGCCCTTCGCGGAACGCCACCACAACAGATGTCGCCTGCTCTACCACCACTCCGCCGATGAATAGGGCAGGGATGATGACTGCCACGGTGATCACCAAAAGCGTCGCAATCGCCGCGCGGTTTCCGCCGCCGCCAAGCTTGCGCAGGAACCATTGGAACAGAGGTTGGAACATGATGGCTGCGAGCACCGCCCACAGCAGCGGCGAAGCGAAGGGCCAGGCGATCCATGCGAAAGCAAGTGTGGCGAGTAGGAGGAACACGAGGTAGCCACCATGCTCGATCGACTTGCCGCTAGTGCTTCTTGTCATTCCATCCTCCGGTCGGCTTGCCTCGCCTAGTCAGCGTAAGTGGTCTGTAGCGTGTCGTCGGTATTCTCCATGCCGAGCGCGAGATGGATACGGTCGACCGCCACTTGCTCGGATCGGCCGGCAATATCGAAGCACTGCACTCCGGTTTCTTCGAACATCAGCGAAGCGCGCGGGCGTGTGCCGTTGAGATGGTGGAAATCAAGGCCGCCGTCCCAGCCCCATTCCTCCCATGGCGTATTGGCGAACAGCTTCATCCAGTGGCGACCATGCATGCGCAGCCACAGATCGTTGCGCTCGTCCTCCCGGATGGCAGGGTTGTTCCTCCGGGAGCGTAGCATGCGGATACGTAACTGGTATTCTCCGGGCTGCTCGATGTTGATGCAGTATGTTAACGGCTTGTGCTCGCCATCCGGCTCGTAACGGTTGGGGCCGGCATAGTATATGAAGCGCAGCCTTCCGTCGTGGCTGCTGACATAGCTCCATTCCGCCGGAAGCATGGCGCTTTCCGCCTCGATAACAAACACACCGTCTTGCGCGGTATGGACTGCTGGCCTGCTTTCTTGGGCGATCGCAGTACACCCTGTCGATCCTGCGAGAATCGCAATAGCAAACGGCGCTGCCCTAAACGTCAAGGTTCGCCACGTTGAGAGCGTTGTCCTGGATGAATTCGCGGCGGGGTTCGACGACATCTCCCATAAGGCGAGTGAAGATCTCGTCCGTCACGTCGGCGTCTTCCACCTTCACCTGCAACAGCTCGCGGTTTTCGGGGTCGAGCGTGGTTTCCCACAACTGCTCGGCATTCATTTCGCCAAGGCCCTTGTACCGGCTGACCGAGAGGCCCTTGCGGCCCGCTGCCAGCACGGCCTCCAGCAATTGTGTCGGGCGCAGGATGGCGGTTTGCGGATCGAAAGCGGGGGCATCCGTGTCTGTCTCGTCCGCATCGGCATCGACCGGCTGCGGCTCACCCGAACCTGTCTTCACCAATCGCGCCGGGGCGGAGTATGTTTCAGCCTGTTCCACCCCGCGGCGGTGGATCTTTCGCGCTTCGGCACTATCGAGGAACTTGGCATCGATCAGGTGCACATCCGTCACGCCGCGCCATACACGGTCGAAGCGCACGTCTCCACTCTCGGCCACGCGAGCGGACCATTCGGCCTCCTGGTCGCTCAGCTGCATCTGCGCCGCAGCTCCTGCAAGACGGGTGTTGCGCGTGTCGGTGGCAATCCCGGGCTCAAGCGCCCCCGCCATTGCCATCGCTTCGATCACGCTGCTGTCATATTTGCGCGGCGCAAAGGCGAGCAGGTTCTTGAGCAGCAACGCCTGTTCGACGAGGTCCGCCAAGTCCGCTCCCGAGCGCGCCCCACCTGCGGTTTCCAGCACGCGATCCTGCAGACCCGCCTCGACCAGGTAGCGATCGAGCGCACCCTGATCCTTGAGGTACACCTCGCTCTTGCCCTTGCTGACCTTGTAGAGCGGCGGCTGGGCGATGAAGAGATGCCCGGCCTTGATAATCTCTGGCATCTGGCGGTGGAAGAACGTCAGCAGCAACGTGCGGATATGCGCGCCGTCGACATCGGCGTCGGTCATGATCACGATCTTGTGATAGCGCAGTTTTTCAAGGTTGAACTCGTCGCGCAGGCCAGTGCCCATCGCCTGGATCAGGGTGCCGACTTCTTTTGAACTGATTATACGGTCGAACCTTGCGCGCTCGACATTCAGGATCTTGCCCTTGAGCGGCAGGATCGCCTGGTATTTGGAATCGCGGCCGGACTTTGCCGAACCGCCTGCCGAGTCACCCTCGACCAGGAAGATTTCGGACTTGGCCGGATCGCGTTCGCGGCAGTCTGAGAGCTTGCCGGGCAGCGAGGCAACGCTCATCGCACCCTTGCGGCTCATCTCGCGCGCTTTGCGGGCGGCTTCACGGGCGGCGGCGGCATCGATGATCTTCTGGACGATGGTCTTCGCGTCGTTGGGGTTTTCCTCCAGCCATTCGCCCATCTTCTCACCGATCAGGCTTTCCAGCGGAGATCGGACTTCGGACGAAACAAGCTTGTCCTTTGTTTGCGAAGAGAACTTGGGATCGGGCAGCTTTACCGAAACGATGGCGGTCAGGCCTTCGCGCATATCCTCGCCCGAAAGGGATATCTTGCCGCCTTTGAGGAGCCCCGATGCACTGGCGTAATTGTTGAGCGTCCGCGTCAGCGCGGCGCGGAAGGCCGCGAGGTGCGTGCCGCCGTCGCGTTGCGGGATGTTGTTGGTGAAGGTGAGGACGTTCTCGTAATAGGAGTCGTTCCATTCCAGCGCGACATCGATGCCGATCCCGTCTTTCTCGGCCGACACCGAAATGGGCTCGGGCACGAGCGGCTGCTTGTTGCGATCAAGCCATTTGACGAAGGCCGCGATGCCGCCTTCGTAAAACAGATCGTGCTCCAGCACTTCCTCGTGCCGGTTGTCGCGCAGCAGGATGCGCACACCTGAATTAAGGAACGCGAGTTCGCGGTAGCGATGCTCAAGCTTCTCGAAATCAAACTCGGTAACGTTTTTGAACGTTTCGGTCGATGGCATGAAAGTGACACGTGTGCCCTTTTTGAGGCCATCGTCGTCGCCATTCGAGGCGACCGGCGGGGCATCCCCCACGATCTCGAGCGATTTGACGGCATCGCCATGCTCGAAGCGCATCCAGTGTTCTTTGCCGTTGCGCCAAACGCGCAGTTCGAGCCATTCGCTGAGAGCGTTCACCACCGACACGCCAACGCCGTGCAGGCCACCCGACACCTTATAAGCGTTATCGTCGCTGGTATTCTCGAACTTACCGCCTGCGTGCAACTGGGTCATGATGACCTCGGCTGCCGAAACGCCTTCTTCCCTGTGGATGTCCACCGGAATGCCGCGACCATTGTCTTCGACCGAGACCGAGCCATCGGGGTTCAGCTCGATCAGGACCAGATCGCAATGTCCGGCCAGTGCCTCGTCGATGGCATTGTCCGAAACCTCGAACACCATGTGATGCAGGCCTGAACCGTCATCGGTATCGCCGATATACATGCCAGGTCGCTTGCGCACCGCATCGAGGCCTTTGAGCACCTTGATGCTCTCTGCACCGTATTCGCCGCCCTGGCGCTTCTTTTCGCCGGATTCTTCAGGGGTATTTTCCATAACCATTATATAGGCAGTGGCGGGGCGATATCCAAAGGCTGGCGGCGGATTTTTCCCACAGATGCGCGCATGGCGGATTGCCACTCCGAATTGGCGGTTTCGCTTGAAACTTTCTTGAAATTCACACCGTAAGCGCCCATCGCGAGGTGCATGCTTTCGCTGCTCAATATTTTTCGCATCGGGATTGGCCCTTCGTCATCGCACACGGTCGGCCCGCTGCGCATTGGTGCGCGCTTTCTGGAAGCGCTGGTGCGGGCCGGAAAGCTGCAACAGGTTGCCAAGATGCATATCGAATTGCAGGGCTCGCTGGCGCTGACGGGTGTTGGTCACGGCACACCGCGTGCAAGTATTCTCGGCCTTGCAGGGCAGCGTCCAAGCAAGTTCGATCCTGATGCGGCAGATGCAACCATGGCGCGGATCGAGAAAGAACAGTTGCTGAAGCTGGGCAATGGCCCGACGATTTCCTTCGATCCCAAGACCGATCTCGATCTGGCCGGTCATATCGTGCCCGATCTCCACCCCAATGGCATGCGGCTCATCGCGCGCGACACCGAGGGCAGGGTGCTGTGCGACAAAACGTATTATTCGACCGGCGGCGGCTTTATCGCCTCGCAGCGGCAGTTGGAAAAGCCGGTCAAGCAGGACCGTATCGATGACGGGCAGAAAGTGCCCTTTCCGTTCGGTTCGGCGGGCGAGCTCTTGCAGCTTTGCGAGCGGGAAAATCTCTCGATTGCACAACTCGTGCTCGCCAATGAAGGCGCACGCCGCAGCAAAGAGAAGACCCTCGCCGGGCTCGACCGCATCGCCGAGGCGATGGATGCGTGCATCACGCGCGGCCTGACGCAAGAGGGCATTCTCCCGGGTGGCCTGAAAGTGCGCCGACGCGCGCCGGAACTGTGGCGCAAGCTCTCCGCCAACCCGCAATCGAATGAGCGCGAACAATTGTTCGACTGGCTCAATTGCTATGCCATGGCCGTGAATGAAGAGAACGCGGCGGGAGGATCGGTGGTTACCGCACCCACCAATGGCGCGGCTGGCATCCTACCGGCGGTGATGCGCTTTTATTGCAAGGAAGCGGACGACAAGGCGTGCCGCGATAGTCGCCGCACCTTCCTGCTCACCGCAGGTGCGATCGGCCTTTTGTACAAACAGCGTGCGTCGATCTCGGGCGCGGAAATGGGCTGCCAGGGCGAAGTGGGTGTCGCCTGCTCAATGGCGGCGGGCGGGCTTGCGGCATTATGGGGCGGCTCACCGACGCAAGTCGCCAGCGCAGCCGAAATCGGCATGGAGCACAATCTCGGCCTTACCTGCGATCCTGTTGGAGGGCTGGTGCAGGTTCCCTGTATCGAGCGCAATGCCATCGGCGCGGTGAAAGCCGTGAACGCAGCCCGGCTCGCCCTGCACCGCGATGAAGCGACATTGGTCAGCCTCGACCAGGTTATCGAGACGATGCGCCAGACCGGGCTCGATATGTCGTCCAAATACAAGGAAACGAGCCAGGGCGGCCTGGCCGTCAATGTTGTGGAGTGCTGATCGCGCTGCGCGTGTTCGACGAATTGCGCGAAGTCACCCGCGGAGACTAAAGCTTCACCCCGTTTGGGCCAGAAAACAAAATGGCCACCACGGACTACGGTGGTGGCCATCCTGCTTGGATCCGGAAGGCGGGAAGGGGGGGAGGAAGGCCTTCGCGGATCAGGGGTTCTGGTCCGACGCGCCGCTTACCCTGGCGCGCCCGATACGCATGAAATAAGTCGCGTAATAAAATTGTGCAAATGCGAAATAAGCGACATGTGTTGCGCTCCGCGCAACACCGGCTTGGCGCCGGCTCATATATATGAGCGCGCAAGAGTGTGACTCACTTTCATCACCATGGTTACGGAAAAGTAACCCCTGTGGTTGATAACGCTATCAACAAAGCAGGGCGGGTCGCGCGCCAAAGGCTTTGGATAAGGCAATTCTCGGGTCGTGCTTTGACCTGGATTGAGGCAAACAATGGAAAGTGGCGTTTTCCTTCTGATTATCGGCACAGGGCTTTCGCTCATTGCGATCGTTGCGATCGTCTTGGCGTGGCGCATGCCTTCGGAACTGGCCAAAATGCGCCGATCCAGACAGCGCGCCCTGACGATGTTGCTCGCGGCAGAGCGGCTTGGAGGGATCGGAACCTGGTCCATCGATTTGGCTACACAGGAGGTCTATTGGTCCAAGCGCGTGTTCGAAATTCACCGCCGTGACCTGTCCAAAGGTATCCCGACCGTCGATAAAGCCATCGAATACTACCATCCCGTCGATCGGGACATGGTGAAGCGGTCGGTAGAAACCGCCATCGCCCATGGGGACGATTATGAATTCACCGCGCGCCTCATCTGCGATGATGGCACGGAAAAGCGCGTGGTCTCGCGCGGGATGTGCCAAAAGACCATCACGGGCTCGGTGACCGCAGTTTACGGTGTCTTCATCGAGACCGCGAAGGTCATCGACCTTGCGATTTCCATCAATGAAAGCCTGGGTCCGTCTGAGGTTGACCGGTCGGATCGCGCCCGACGGGGATAATCGCTACGCGAAAGCCGCCTGTGCGCTTGCCACTGCGCCGCCTGCGCCTTAACCCGCGTCCATGCAGCCAGACCATCTCCCTGATTCCGTCCTTATCGTCGATTTCGGCAGCCAGGTGACCCAGCTGATTGCGCGCCGCGTGCGCGAAGCGGGAGTCTATTCGGAAATTGCGCCTTTCAGCCTCGCCGAAGAAGCATTCCACCGGATGCAGCCCAAGGGCATTATCCTTTCCGGTTCGCCCGCCAGCGTGCCCGACGCAGGATCACCCCGCGCGCCGCAAGTCCTGTTTGACAGCGGACTGCCGATCCTCGGCATTTGTTACGGCCAGCAGGTGATGAGCCACCAGCTCGGCGGAGAAGTGCGGCCCGGGCATGAGACGGGTGAAGGCGGCGAGTTTGGTCGGGCCTTCCTCACCGTGACCAAGGACTGCGCGCTGTTTGACGGCCTCTGGAAAGAGGGCGAGCGGCATCAGGTCTGGATGAGCCACGGCGACAAGGTCACGCAATTCGCGCCGGGATTCGAGATCGTCGCCACCAGCGATGGTGCGCCTTTCGCGGTAATCGCGGATGAAGAACGCCAATACTACGGCACGCAATTCCACCCTGAAGTCGTGCACACGCCCGACGGCGGTAAGCTGCTCGCCAATTTCGTGCACAAGGTGTGCGGTCTGGCGGGCGACTGGACCATGGCCGCCTATCGCGAGACCAAGATTGCCGAGATCCGCGCGCAAGTGGGTGACGGCAAGGTTATTTGTGGTCTTAGCGGCGGGGTAGATTCATCGGTGGCGGCGATCCTTATCCACG
>CAYRBB010000033.1:0-28712 GCA_964422435.1 uncultured Sphingomonadaceae bacterium | reverse complement strand
GCAGAACTGCGTCCACTGCAAGACCTGCGACATCAAGGACCCGAACCAGAACATCAACTGGACCACGCCCGAAGGCGGCGGCGGGCCGAATTATCCGAATATGTGAGCCAGAACGGTCCAACGCCTTAACTTCGCTATCTTTAGATCGTGACGATGGCTTGAGGCGGTCGCAAGCCGGCGGGAAAATGCCAACAATCGGGTGCCGGATGCGGTTATATCTTTACCCGTGTGCGCGATGGAGAGGGTGTTTTGGTTGAACGACGATTAGAAAAAGCCGCGCGCATCCTGATGCGGGCCCACCCTGTAGGAAAGTGAAATTGCCTTCCGAAACCGCCTACGCCAAGCTCAACCTCGCTTTGCATGTCAGGGGACGGCGGGAGGACGGCTATCACGAGCTTGAAACGCTTTTCGCGTTTGTCGATACCGGCGACAGGCTAACGGCACGCTCTGCCGATGCCGACAGCGTTCAAACGGTCGGCGAGTTCGCCCCGGCCCTGGACAACCCGTTCCACAATATCGTAGCCAACGCTCTCAACGCACTCCCTCGTCCGGACGGACTGGCGATCACGCTTGAAAAGAACCTCCCCGTAGCAGCAGGCCTCGGTGGCGGCTCTGCCGATGCAGGCGCGGTGTTCCGCGTTATCCGCGATCGATACGGTCTGCCCGAAGACTGGCGCGAGCGGGCAGCGAAACTAGGCGCCGATGTCCCCGCCTGCGTCGATAGTGACATGCATATCGGCCTGGGCAGCGGAACGGAGAGGCGCGAGGTCGTTAACGACATGGCCGGGATGGCGGTGCTACTGGTCAATCCGCGTGTTCCTCTGTCCACGGGTGCGGTGTTCAAAGCGTGGAACGGAAAAGACCTTGGTCCGTTACCCACGGGTAGTGCCCGTGAAATATCCCGCAACAGCCGCAACGATTTACGCCCCCCTGCGATGGTACTTTGCCCGCCTATCGCAGACGTTCTGGAGGGGCTGAACCATACCGATCCGTGGATGTGCGAAATGTCCGGCTCCGGGGCGACCTGCTTTGCCCTGTATGAAGACATTGCGCACCGTGACCGCGCTGCCCAAATGATTGGGGAACGTGAGCCAGAATGGTGGCAGATGAAAGGACGACTGCGATGAGCGAACCCGTTTTCCGCTTTATTGGCGAAGCCGCGCGTGGCGGAATCGTGGCGGTGTGCGATCACGCCTCCAACCGCGTGCCAGACGGGATTGAGCTCGGCCTGTCCGCCGCAGCGCTGGAAACGCATATCGCCTATGATCTTGGTGCTGCAGGTGTGGCCGAGCGCCTGGCGCGGCGCCACGGCATCGCCGCGATGCTTTCGGATGTCAGCCGCCTGGTGATCGATCATCACCGGGAAGAAGAATCGGACGGGCTCATTCCCACATCCAGCGACGGGACCCTGATCCCCGGCAATATCGGTGCCAACCGGGAAAAGCGGCTCAACGATTATTACCGCCCGTATCACCGCGCAATGGAAACGTGGCTGGAACAGGTCAATCCCGGGCTGATCCTTTCGATTCACAGCTTTACGCCCACTCTGGAAAGCAAGCCTGATGAAGAGCGGCCATGGGAAATCGGCCTGCTTTACAATAATGACGAGAACGCCGCGCTCCATGCCATTCGCCTGTTTGGCGAGTTGGGTGTGACCGTGGGCGATAACGAGCCGTATTCGGGCAAGGAGCTGAATGCGACAATGAACCGTCATGCGGAGGCCATGGGGCGTCCATATTGCGCGATTGAAATCCGCAATGACCTGATCCTGCAGGAACGTGGCCAAGCGCGTTGGGCCGCGATTATCGCCGATGTTGCAGGTCGCGTGAAGCTGGCGCTGGAAACGGTCTAAGCCTCGCTTCCTTACCGAAAAGCATTTCCTGTTGGGGTTTGCGCGGTCATTCCGTTAGGATCGATGCCATAGTGCAAACTGCAGGATAGCCAATGCCCGCCTACCGATCCCGAACGACCACGCATGGCCGCAATATGGCGGGTGCCCGCGGCCTTTGGCGCGCGACGGGCATGAAGGATGGCGATTTCGGCAAGCCGATTATCGCCGTGGTGAACAGCTTTACGCAATTCGTGCCGGGTCACGTGCATCTGAAGGATCTCGGCCAACTGGTTGCGCGAGAGATTGAGGCAGCCGGCGGTGTCGCCAAGGAATTCAACACCATCGCAGTCGATGATGGCATCGCCATGGGGCATGACGGCATGCTCTATTCGCTGCCGAGCCGAGACCTTATCGCCGACAGTGTCGAGTATATGGTCAATGCCCATTGCGCCGATGCGATGGTGTGCATTTCCAATTGCGACAAGATTACTCCTGGCATGCTGATGGCGGCGATGCGCCTCAACGTGCCCTGCGTTTTTGTCAGCGGCGGTCCGATGGAGGCCGGCAAGGTGGTGGTTAAGGGCAAGGAAGTGGCGCTCGACCTCGTCGATGCGATGGTGGCAGCGGCAGATGAAAGCTTTTCCGACGACGAAGTGACCGAGATCGAGCGGTCGGCCTGCCCGACTTGCGGTTCCTGTTCGGGAATGTTCACCGCGAACTCGATGAATTGCCTGACTGAGGCTCTGGGTCTTTCGCTCCCCGGCAATGGCTCGCAATTGGCAACACATTCGGACCGGCAGGGCCTGTTCGAGCGGGCGGGGCGGCTCGTTGTCGCGCTCGCCAAGCGCTATTACGAAGAAGATGACGACAGCGTCCTGCCCCGTTCAATTGCGAGTTTCGAAGCGTTCGAAAACGCGATGAGCCTCGATATCGCCATGGGTGGGTCGACCAACACCGTGCTGCACCTGCTAGCTGCCGCGCATGAGGCGGGCGTCGATTTCACCATGCAGGATATCGACAGGCTGAGCCGCACCGTGCCGTGCCTCTCCAAGGTCGCCCCGGCGAAGAGCGATGTGCATATGGAGGACGTCCACCGTGCGGGAGGAATCATGGCGATCCTTGGTGAGCTCGACCGCGCGGGTTTGCTGCACACTGCCCTGCCTACCGTACACTCGCCGACCATGGGCGATGCGCTGGATGATTGGGATATCGTCCGCAATGGCAATCCGATCGTGCATGATTTCTACAAGGCGGCCCCTGGTGGAGTGCCCACTCAGACAGCCTTCAGCCAGTCGCAGCGCTGGAAGGAGCTTGATCTGGACCGTGAAGGCGGCGTGATCCGATCAAAAGAGCACGCCTTCAGCCAGGATGGCGGGTTGGCCGTGCTTTACGGCAATCTCGCCCGCGATGGCTGCATCGTGAAAACAGCGGGCGTCGATGAGAGCATCCTGACCTTTTCCGGTCGCGCCAAGGTCTATGAAAGCCAGGATGCCGCGGTCGAGGCGATCCTCGCTGATGAAGTGGTGGAGGGCGACGTGGTCGTGATCCGCTACGAGGGGCCGAAGGGCGGGCCCGGCATGCAGGAAATGCTGTACCCGACGAGCTATCTCAAATCGAAGGGTCTCGGTGCCAAATGTGCATTGCTGACCGATGGGCGGTTCTCCGGAGGAACCTCCGGCCTTTCCATCGGCCACGTTTCACCCGAAGCGGGGGAGGGCGGGGCGATTGCGCTGGTCGAAACAGGCGACCGGATCGATATCGACATTCCCAATCGCACGATCAATCTGGCCATTCCGGATGACGAGATGGCGTCTCGCCGGGCTGCAAAGGCAGAGTGGAAGCCAGCTGCACCTCGTCCGCGCCGCGTAACACCAGCCTTGCAGGCCTACGCCGCGATGACGACCAGCGCTGCGCGCGGGGCTATTCGCGATGTCAGTCAGGTCACCGGGGGAAAGGCTGAATGAAGAGGATCGCGTTGGCCGTGCTGCCGCTCTTGGCAGCGTGCTCGCCAGGCGAGACACTGGCCGAAGGTACGCGGATCGAGTGCGCGATTGGCGGTGCGGCAGGCTTTGTCGAGGAATGCCTGATGGAACGGCAAACGCGTGACAATCAGCGCTTCCTGATTGTTCGCCATCCCGACGGTGCCTTCCGTCGGTTCGAGCTTGGTGTGCCGGACCGCGGCCTGATTACCGCAGATGGCGTGGAACAAGCCATTGTCGATCGCGGCGAGGGATATGTTGAAGTGCGTGTCGGCCCGGACCGCTATCGCTTGCCGATCGCCGGCTGAGCATGGCGCGGCTCGACCAGATCCTGACTGCCGAACAAATGCGTTTCGCAGAGGAAGCGCTCATCGCCGACGGGGAAAGCGTCCACAGCCTGATGGAACGCGCCGGTGTCGGGGCTGCCGCCTGGATCTGGCGCATTTCCGGCGGGCGCTCGGTGACCGTGCTTTGCGGCCCCGGCAACAATGGCGGTGATGGCTATGTGATCGCCCGATGTTTGCGAGAACGCGGCGTGGATGTCAGCGTTGTTGCCCCGCTTGAGCCGAAGACCGATGCTGCCAATGCAGCGCGGAGCGCGTGGGGCGGTGATATCGCCGAGGATGCGCAAGGTTCTGTCTTTGTCGATTGTCTTTTCGGAACCGGTCTGGGGCGACCGCTGGCTGACGAGTTGCTCGCTCTTGTCACGCGCCTCGCCAAAGCGCATGCCTTTCGCGTAGCGGTCGACCTGCCAAGCGGCGTCGACAGTGACAGCGGCGAACTGCTCAATGAAGGCCTGCCGCATTACGATTTCACCATTGCCCTTGGCGGTTGGAAATGCGCGCACTGGCTGATGCCCGCGATGGAACGGATGGGTGAAAGGCGATTGGTCGATATCGGCATCGAGGCCGTGCGCAGTGCAGCGCGCGTTACGCCCCGGCCAGCCTTGTCCGCGCCTGCCCGCGACACACACAAATATGCGCGCGGTCTTGTGGCGGTTGTTGCGGGTGAAATGCCCGGTGCTGCGATGCTTGCAGCTTGCGCTGCCCAGCATGGCGGTGCCGGCTACGTGAAGCTTTTTGCGCCGGATAACGGGCCGGATATAGCCGCTCCGCCCGATATAGTGGTGGAATATGGGTCGCTGTTCGAACAGATCCGCGATCGCCGGATCGATGCCTTCCTGATCGGCCCGGGGCTGGGCTGTAGTGCCGATGCGCGTTCACGGCTCGACTGGGTGCTCGCCTGTGATTTGCCCACCGTGTGCGACGCCAGCGCACTGGGCATTCTGGAGCCATCGATGATCGAAGGGCGTGATTGCCCGATTGTCGTAACCCCGCATGCCGGAGAGCTGGAAAGGCTGGCGAACGCATTCGAGGCGACCGGGCTTGACCGGGTGGAGCTCGCCCAGGAACTGGCCGAGGATATCGAGGGCGTGCTGGTTGCCAAGGGGCCGGACACGTTGATCGCATCGCAAGGCGCGCCGCTTTCGATCATGCCGGCATCATCGAGCTGGCTTAGCGTGGCGGGCTCCGGCGATGTGCTTGCGGGCCTAATTGCGAGCCGCCTGGCTACCGGTGCTTCTGCTCGCAAGGCAGCGGAGCAGGGTTGCTGGCTGCACAGAGAAGCGGCTCGGTTGGCAGGACCGGCCTTCAGTGCAGGGCAGCTTGTTGAATCGATTCCGGCGGCCTACGGCGCGCTGTGTGAGTGAAGCAGAGACAATCCAGCGAATCGCGGCAAAGGGGGACGGTGTAACTGCAGGCGGGACGCATGTTCCGCGCACCGCCCCGGGTGACAGCATTTTGGCCGATGGTTCCGTGCAACGCGGGCCGCATCATGTCGACCCGCCCTGCACGCATTTCGGCAAATGTGGCGGGTGCCAATTGCAGCATTGCGACGATGACTCGCTCGCGAATTTCGTGCGCGAGCGTGTGACCTTTGCCGCCGAGGCGTATGGACTTGAGCCTCACAAGGTCATGGAACCCGGCATGTCTCCACCACGATCGAGGCGCCGTGCCAGTTTGCGGGCGATCAATGGCGGCGGACGGCCGCTCATCGGCTTCAACGAGGGCGGATCACACCGCGTGTTCGATATGCGTGAATGCCATGTCTTGCGGCCGGAGCTTTTCGCACTGATCGAACCGTTGCGGCGCTATTTTGCGAGGCTGAAAGGCAAGTATTCCATCGGAATAGAGCTCGCGCATATTGATCAGGGCGTGGATTGCGGATTGGTCGACTTCATGCCTGACGGCCTCGACCAGACAGAGGAACTGCTTGAATTTTGTCGCGAGCAGCAACTCGCACGATTGACGATTGATCAGGGTTACGGTTCTGAAGTATTCTGGGAGCCGGAGCCTGTTACGATAACAATGAGTGGCTACCCTGTAGCCTTTCCGTCAGGCGCATTCCTGCAAGCGACTTCTCACGGAGAAGAGACTTTGGTGTCTGCTGCGAGGCAATGGCTCTCCGAATGCAGCAATGTTGCCGACCTATTCGCCGGCCTCGGTACCTTTGCGCTGGCTTTGGCGAAGGATCGCAAGGTGCTTGCCGCTGAGGCGGATCGCGCTGCCGTTCTCGCTTGCCGGACCACGGCCAACATCGCTCGCATCCCGCTTGAAGTCTCGCATCGAGACCTGTTCCGCAATCCGCTGCGTAAAGAAGAACTGTCCGGGTTCGACGGCGTTTTGCTCGATCCGCCGCGCGCGGGTGCGCGTTCGCAGGTCGAACAGATTGCCGGCAGCGATGTGCCGCGCGTGGTGTACATCAGTTGCAACCCGTCCAGTTGGTCACGCGATAGCGCCATGTTGAAAGAAGCAGGCTTCACGCTCGCGGAGTTGCGCCCCGTTGGGCAGTTCAGGTGGTCAACCCATGTCGAGCTCGCAAGCCTTTTTACCCGTTAGGCCTCCAAAGCTTCGACAATCCGCACCTCCAGCCAGTGATGCGCATGCGGTTCGACATATGCATGGCTGGCACCCTGGCATGTCAGGAACGCGCCTGGCGATCCCGTCCAGCTGGAAACGAAGGCTTGTCCGGTTCGATCATTCCCGGCAATCAGGATTGTCACCGGGATGGCAAGGGACGCAATTGCCTCCTGCATGGCCATGCCAAGTTCCGAATTTTCGCGGCCGCCACGCAGGGCTTTCCCGAGAGATTGCAGGACGCCGGACAGGTTAACCTTGCCTGTCAGCAGGCGCTTCAATTCGCCGGGGTTGCGGAGCTTGTCTGCATAGCGGGATCGGATCGTTTCACCGGAAGGCATGTGATCGGAACTGGCATCATCGAATGTCCAGGGGTTGGAGAGGATCAGAGCATCACAACCTGTCCCCCGCGACAGTACGAGCGCGGATGCGGCATCACAATTGCCGAAGGCAACAATGCGAGCGAGATCGGGGCAGAGCCGTCGAAATTCGGTAAGAGCGGCTGCTATATCCGGCGCGCTCGACCTGAATCCGCGATTGTCGCCAGCGCTGTCACCCACGCCGCGTCGGTCGAATCGGAACACCGGATAACCCTTCGCAGCGAATGACCGGGCAAGCAGAGACTGGCCACCGAATGCACCCGAGCGGATTTCATTGCCGCCTGATACAATCAGCAGGCCCGTTGACGCACTGCCCGGGTCCAGCGTGCCGACCAGCTGGTCGCCTTCGCAGGAAAAGCACACATGGCGGCGCGTCATGAAAGCTTCTCCGCCACCGATCTCGCCAGCGCTTCTGCTTGTACCGGGTCATGATCCGGTTCGGCGCGCAACCACAGCCCGGGGCCGCCCAGCTCGCTCTGCGCGATATCGGTCTCGCCGGAACTCGCAGCCTGCAAGCCGTCGATCATGGCACTGGCCAGCGGATAGCCCGCGAGGGTGAGACCTTCACGACTGCCTCTTTCCAGCAATACCTCTTGCGTCACATCGGATCCTGCTTCCAAGTCTGCCAGGATGCGGGCCCGGATCATTCCGCGCAGAATGCTGCTTCCGGCGACCGGAGCGTATTGCAACACCGGCAACCCCGGCGGCGCACACAACCCGCCGCCGCGCACTGTCAGAACGCACGTGGCCGAGAAGTCCTTTGCTGCTGATGTCATGGCATCCCGCCATGTCCCGAGCGTCTGGCTTTCCAGTGTTACGAGGCTCTCATTAGTCCCCGGCAGATCAGGCAGCATCGTGTCCACGCCTGCGTCGTCCAGCGCACGCATAGTCTCGACGGTGAAATGGCGCAGCTTGTTGCCCTCATCGAACAATGCCGGGACCACCAGCACGCGTATCTTTCGCCCACGATCGAAGCGGACGGCATATTCGTCTGCATGGGGAGGATTGGGCCAAGTGCCCGCCTGCATGGCCGCTCAGGCGTCCCGTTCCGATTGCGCTTCGATCTCGCTGCGCTTGCCGACAAGGAATTCCAGCAGACCACCGAAGGTGCCGAGCATATCGCCGTCGACCTCATCATCCTCTATCAGGATGGCAAGGCGGTCCTCAAGCTCTGTCAGGAGGCCAGCTACAGCCATCGAGTCCAGCTCCGGCAAATCGCCGAACAGGCCTGATTCTTGATCAAGCTCGCTGGCACGATCTTCGGACAGGCCGAGCACGTCCTGCAACACCTGCCGCAGCACAAGTTCGGTCTCTACGGGAAGATCGCCTGCCTCTTCGGCCGGCACGGGAAGATTGCTCGCCATGGTGGTTTTCGCCCTAGCCAGCACTTTAGCGCCTGACAAGTTTGCGAATGAAGGCCTTTCCCATGATGGGCCAGTTGCGCGGGGAAGCCGGACGGAAACAGGTGAGGCAATAGCGTTTGCGCGAATCCTTCATCCAGTCGCTTTTGTAGGGGTCGTCGCCCGTGCCGAAATCGACTTCCGACACGCAGTCTGTATCAAGCACGTGTTCCATCAGCGCCGCTGTCAGCGTGGTTCCGGGTGAAAACTGCTCGGCGCTCCGGCGGTGGGCAAGCTTGTGTATATAGGCGGTACCGTTCTCGACCGTCCAGAATTGCGCGGCGATAGCTTCGCCATCTTTGCGCGCGATACCAAGGCGATAGCGCCCTGCCGCGCTCTCTTGTGTGGCAAATTTGCGGAGCATCGCTGGATCACCTTCTTTCGGTTTCCAGCTATCGGCGTAAATGCTTTCATAGTCCGCCCAATCGCTTGCCGAAAAATCGGTCGCGATGGTGACATCGACCTTTTTCCCCTTGCGCTTGAGAGTAGTGCGCAGCTTGCCGGGGCGCTCCTCGAGATAAGACGGGTAGAATGCGCCTTTACGCGCCTGTTCCCGGTCGAAAGAAACATAGTAGTTGGTTTCAATCGCAGAGGGATAGACGCACCAACCTGCCTTGCGAAATGCCGCAGCCAGCGCTTCGCAATCGGACTTTTCGAGCCTTTTCAGTGCAATCCGGTCTGTCCTTTCGGCGAGTGCTTCCGCGAGCGAAGAAAGGAGAGAAAGGCTGTCCGTCTCGCCTGCCGGGTCCAGCTGCAAAGAATAGTGCCAGGTAAAGGCATACCAGTTCGTGAGCGAAACCAGGCCATTATCGGTCTTTGTCAATGGAAAGCAGGCTACGCTGGCTCCGCTCCGGGCAACGGCAAGAAGTGGTCGATGACCCGATTCCTCAAGCAATTCGAACCATTCGGCGCGCGCAAACGGCCCTCGGTCTTTGGCACCCAGGGCTTGCAAGTCCTTAACCGTGTCGTGATAGCTGACCGCTGCCACTTTGCCTGTGTTTCCTATCGAGGTTCCATGTCCACCACGCCCGACCCTGTGCCAAGGCCGCTCGACCATCTTACCGAATGCGGTGAGGATGGCGACCCTGCGCTGGTTCTGCGCAAGGAAGTGCTTAGCTGGAAGGACTTAAAAAGCCGTGTTGCGCGAATGGCAGCTTGGCTGGCCGAGACTCTGCCGGAAAAGGGCGCAAGGGTTGCGACATGGGATTCAAAGGGAGAGCTGACCTGTCTCATGCCTCTGGCTGCGGCGCGGGCGGGACTGGTGCATGTACCCATCAACCCGCTGCTCAAGCGTGTGCAGGTTAAGCATATTCTGGCGGATTCAGGTTCGACAATGCTTGTCGCCAACGCGGCGCGGCTTGCCTCGCTTGAGGATGGCGATGTGCCGAAAAAATGCGCTGTATATCAAGAAAGACAATGTCTGGAGGCGTTAAGCGGTTTTGTCGGTTCGCTTGAACCTTCTGTACATGCTCCCGATACTTTGGCCGCCATACTTTACACCAGCGGTTCTACCGGTCGACCGAAGGGTGTGATGCTCAGCCACAAAAACCTTTGGCTTGGTGCCGTGAGCGTTGCCCATTATCTTGCGATGGCGCACGACGATGTAACGCTTGCAGTTCTGCCGCTCAGCTTTGATTACGGTCAGAACCAGCTGCTTTCGACATGGCTTGCTGGCGGGAGTGTGGTGCCACTCGACTACCTGACACCGCGCGATGTGATCAAAGCTTGCGCGAAGCACCGGATTACGACGCTTGCTGCCGTGCCGCCACTTTGGGTGCAGCTGACGGAGCAGGAATGGCCCCGGGAAGCCGTCTCACCGATGCGGCGAATGACCAATAGCGGCGGGGCCTTGACCGTCGATCTCGTGCGCAATTTGAGGCAGATATTCCCCGACGCGCGGCTTTTCCCGATGTATGGCCTGACCGAAGCATTCCGATCGACCTATCTGGAGCCCGATTTGGTAGATCAACACCCTACTTCGATGGGCCGTGCCATTCCCTTTGCGGAAATCCTGGTGGTTGATAGCGACGGGGAAGTCGCCAGCCATGGCGAGCTTGTTCATTGTGGGCCGCTGGTTGCACAAGGTTACTGGCAGGACCCGGAGCGGACTGCGCAGCGGTTCAGACCTGCGCCGCGCGCGTCTGCATATGGCGGGATGGCCGTCTATTCGGGCGACAATGTTCGCCGTGATGCCGATGGCTTACTCTATTTCGTCGGTCGTGACGACGCGATGATCAAGAGTTCGGGCAATCGTATCAGCCCGCAAGAAATTGAAGATGCCGCCCGAGCAACCGGACTTGCAGAAGAAGCTGTAGCATTCGGCGTTGCCGACGACAGGCTTGGCCATGCGATTCATCTGGTGGTGCGCGGACGGGGCGATGAAGAGACGCTTCGCGCTGCTCTGAAACGCGATTTGCCCAATTTCATGCAGCCAGCGGTTGTGCGCTGGGTGGATGCCATGCCAATCAATCCGAATGGAAAGATCGACCGGTCGCGATTAATAAGGGAAGCGGAATGAAACCGATCGGACCAATTCCTCGTTGTTTCGGGAGTATAGAGGGCGAACTTGCGATCGGCGGCCGCGCTGTGAGCCTGTTGGCGGAAGAAGCAGGCGATACGCCGCTTTTTGTGTATTCCAGGGATGCGATAGCCAGGCGGATTGTCGAATTGCGTGCTGCCATTCCAGATCGGATAAAAATTCATTATGCTATGAAAGCAAATCCTTATGGCCCTCTTCTAGAATATATGGCGGATTTGGTCGATGGCCTTGATATCGCATCTGGGGGGGAGCTCGATCACGCGCGGGAAGCGGGCTATTTGCCACGTGAGATGAGCTTTGCCGGGCCGGGAAAGCGCGATGACGAACTGCTTGCGGCCATCCGCGCCGGGGTATCGATCAATCTCGAATCCGAAGGGGAAGCAGATCGTGCGCTCGACATTGCAAGAACACTGGGCGTTACACCGCGCCTAGCGATCCGGGTCAATCCGAGCTTCGAATTGCGCGGTTCAGGGATGAAAATGGGGGGTGGAGCCAAGCCGTTCGGGGTCGACGCAGACCGTGTGCCGGCACTGGCGCGGAAATTGGTCGATGCTGGGGCGAATTGGCGCGGATTTCATATATATAGCGGCAGCCAGTCTCTCGATGCAGAAGCGATTGCAGAATCACAGAGCAACGTAATCGCACTGGCTGCACAATTGGCTCAACTGGCGGAGGTGGACGTCCCGCATCTCAATATGGGCGGTGGATTTGGCATTCCCTATTTCGCGAAGGATGAACCGCTCGATATCAAGCACATTGGATCGAAACTGGAAGAACAGTTCAACGATCTTCCTGCGAACCTGGGACAAACTGACTTCGCCATCGAACTCGGTCGTTATTTGGTCGGCGAAGCTGGCGTTTATCTCACCCGGATCGTCGATCGGAAGGAAAGCCACGGCACCACTTACCTCGTGACCGATGGCGGCCTGCATCACCAACTGGCTGCATCGGGCAATTTCGGGACCGTCGTTCGCCGCAATTACCCTTTGGCCATCGCCAGCAAGTTCGATGCCGAACCCACCGAAGCGGTCAACATTGTTGGCTGCCTGTGCACACCGCTCGATCGGCTCGCCGATGATGTGCACATGCCGCGTGCCGAGGTGGGGGACCTTGTCGCGGTGTTCTGTGCAGGGGCATATGGCGCCAGCGCCAGCCCGGCCACGTTCCTTGGTCAGGGTGCGGCGCACGAAATGCTTGTTTAAGGGTAGCTTCCGGCATCGTCCCGGATTGGGACAGGCGCCAAGAAACCCGCGATTTCCCGCCGTTTTGGGCCTCAAGGCTAACATAATGTTCACCCTTTTTCGCGAGAAGGATCGACGGATCCAAAGGGCGTGATGCGTGCGGGGCAATTGAGGCCGCGTCAGCTGATCGTCCAGAACTCGCGAAGGACGCATTTCATGCGCACGAAATACTTTGCCCGAAACCTTCTCGCGTGCGTGAGCGCAGGCATCGCGCTTGTCGGCTGCGCCGGCGGTGGCGGTGGCCCGCAGCTTGAGCCTGCGCGCTTTGTTTCCATGCAGGAAGGCCCGGGCGAAGAATACGTTATTGGCCCTCTGGACAAGCTGACCATCCACGTCTGGCGCAATGACGAATTGGGTGCGGAAGTGCAGGTCCGCCCTGATGGCCGCATAACCACGCCGCTGATCGCAGATATGCCCGCCGTCGGCAAGACGCCGACCATGCTGGCCGAAGATATCCGCCTGCAGCTTTCGCAATATATCGAAGAACCGCTGGTCACCGTGATCGTCAATGAATTTGCCGGCACGTTCAGCCAGCAGGTTCGCATTGTCGGTGCCACGGCCGAGCCCGCGTCGATCCCTTATCGCGCCAATATGACGCTGCTCGACGCGATGATCTCGGTCGGCGGGCTGAGCGAGTATGCTGCCGGTAACCGTGCAACTCTGATCCGGTTTGATCGTGAGAGCGGTGAACAGCGCGAATACAGTCTTCGCCTTTCCGACCTGCTGCGGCGCGGCGATAGCGAAGCCAATGTGATGCTTCGCCCGGGTGACGTGATCATCATCCCGGAAAGCATGTTCTGAGGGGAGTGGGAGCTTGAACCAGCTTCTCGAAGAACTGCGCGCCGGCCTATGGGCCGTTTGGAACCGCCGCTGGCTCGCCCTTGGCATTGCCTGGGGCGTTTGTCTGCTGGGCTGGCTCGCCGTTGCTCTCATTCCGAACTCCTACGAATCCGAAACACGGATCTTCGTGCAACTGGATGATGTGCTTGCGGAGCAGATCGGCATTGGCGCGAATGCGCGGGAGCGGGATATCGACCGTATTCGCCAGACGCTGGCAAGTGCGGTAAATCTCGAGACTGTCGTTCGTTCGACCCGCATCGGCGACACCGTGACCGATGGCACGCAGATGGAAGCCGCCATCGCGCAGCTGAGCGAAGACGTCCAGGTGGTTAGTGAAGGCGAAAACATTTTCGAGATCACCGCGCAAAGCGGCCGCAGCGATCTCTCCGATTCCGAAAATGCCGAACTCGCGCAGACGATCGCGCAGCGCATGATCGATATCTTCCGGGAAGAAAATCTCGGCGGTGCTCGTGGTGAAATGGCCGACTCGATAGAGTTTCTCAACCAGCAACTTGCCGATCGCGAAGCCGAGCTGGCCGCGGCAGAAGAGCGTCGTTTGGCTTTCGAAGCGGCCAATCCCGATCTGATCGGCGGTGCACAGGCCATTGCCCAGCAGTTGAGCGCAACACGTGCAGAGCTGCGGAGTGTCGAAGCCGATCTGGGTGCAGCCCAGGCGGCGTTGGCGGGCCTTGATGGCCAGCTTGCCGGCACGCCGCGCACTATTATGGTCCCCGGCTCTGGCAGTCCGCAATCGACTCTGGCGCAGGCGGAAGCCAATCTCGCTGCAATGCGCGCTCGCGGCCTGACTGACGAGCATCCGGATATCGTCGCGACTCAGCGCACCGTTTCAGCCTTGCGCGAACAGGCTCAGGCTTCCGGCGGTGCAGGTGGCCAGATGAATCCTGCCTACACATCGCTGCAGAGCATGCGCGTTGAGCGTCAATCCAACGTAATGGCACTCCAGTCACGTGCCGCTGCGCTGCGCGCCGAAATCGCCTCGATCAATGCCAGCGCCGCGCGCGAGCCTGGCGCTGCCGCTGAAGCCCAGCGCATCAGCCGGGATTACGAGGTGCTGCGCGAACAATATGATGCGCTGTTGCAGGACCGCGAGGAATTGCGCCTGCGCGGCCAGGTTGAAAGCGAGCGCAGCGCCGTGCAATTCGAAGTTGTCGATCCGCCGACCACGCCGCGTTCACCTGCTGCGCCCAACCGCCCGCTGCTGCTGTTCGCGGTGCTGATCCTCGGCATTGGCGCGGGTACTGGCACGGCCTTTGCGCTTAGCAAGCTGGGTTCGACCTTTGCAACTGCTGGCCAGCTCGAGCGCAGCTTCGGCTTGCCAGTGATCGGAACGATAACGCACACATTCACTGAGGCGGGACGCGATCTTCGCCGCAAGCGCTTCAAGTATTTCGCTGCCGCATCGAGCGGCCTCGGCTTGCTCTGCATTGTCCTGCTGGGCGTCGAAATGTTCCAGCGCAGCACGATGGTTTGAGGGGTTTGCCATGACAGAGCATCGCAAAATTCCGACGCCGTCCAAGACGCTGTTCGAGCGCGCCGAGAACTTTTTCGGTCTGGGCGCTGATTTCAAGTCTGCACCTGTGCCGAAAGATCTGGCCAAGCCAGTCAATCGACCGATCGATAAACGCAAGCCCAAGGCTGAGACTGAAGTTTCGCTGCGCGGATCCGTTGCGAACGCACTGCCCACGCGAGGGGCGATCGAAACGCCCGATGCCGGATCGATGCGAGCTCCGGAGCCGGTCTATGAAGACGTTTCTTTCTCCCGCGAAATCCATCCCGTCGATCGCGCAGCGCTCGATATGTATGGCCTGATACAGCCTGAAGGACATGTCACCGAGTTGCTGGAAGAATTCCGCATCGTGAAGCGGCAAGTTCTCAAATCGGTGCGCAAGGCGCGCGAAGCGGGCTCTGGCAAGGTAGCGCAGCGCGTGCTTGTGTGCTCGCCGCTGCCGAATGAGGGCAAGAGCTATTGCGCGGTCAATCTCGCCATTGCGCTTGCTGCAGAGAAGGATAGCGAAGTGCTGCTGGTGGATGCCGATTTCGCCAAGCCGTCGGTCCTTTCGATGCTCGGTTTGCCGGGCGGCCCCGGCTTTATGGATGTGCTCGCGCGTGATGACGTGCATGTCGAAGACTGCGTTCTCGCGACCGACATCGCCGGACTCCACGTTCTCCCTGCGGGCAATCATACCACGTCGGACAGTGAATATCTCGCCAGCGCGCGCACCGCAGATGTGCTTGATCGCCTGACCCGCGCTGCACCCAACCGGATTGTCATTTTCGATAGCCCTCCTGCTCTGGCGGCATCTCCTGCTGCCGAACTGGCCAATCATGTTGGCCAGGCGATTGTGGTTGCCCGTGCCGACCGTACAGGGCAGACCGCGCTGGAAGATGCGCTCACGCTTCTTTCAGCTTGTCCCGATCTCAAATTGCTGCTGAACGCAGCGCATTTCAGCCCCAGTGGACGCCGCTTTGGCGCCTATTACGGGCAGGAGGACTAGTACGATGCGGGCGGCTGTCACCTTCGCACTAGCTTTTGCGGCCTTTCCTGCCGCCGCCTTCCCTCAGGATATCGAGGAAGTCGCCGAAGACACACGCTCTTCAGGTCGCGGCGTAGAGATTGCTCCCTATATCGAGGCGGCACAGGTTGTGACCGCAGAGCTCTCTCCCGGCGATGATGTAGTGACTTACACCCGCGCGGCCATTGGTGTGGATGCAGGTTTCGGCAGCCGCTACAGCGCAGGTTCGGTGTCGCTACGCTACGAACGCCGCTTTGGCTGGAGCGACAACGTCTCCGACAGCGATACAATTTCGGGGATCGCGCGCACATCGCTTGCATTGGCTGGTCCGAACCTCACGCTTGAAGCCGGCGGCCTTGCATCGCGCACACGCGTCGAAGGCAATGGCAGCACGTCGCTGGGCGTTTTCGGGCTTGATGATGACCTCACGACGCAGATTTACTCGGTCTACGCCGGACCGGCTTGGCAGACCCAGCTTGGCCGGGCCGAGCTGACCGGTGCCTATCTCCTTGGCTATACGCGGGTGGAATCGCCGAATGCCTTCCGGGCCGATCCGAACGCCGCTCCGGTGGATTTGTTTGACGAGTCGATAACGCACAATGCCGGGGTTCGCCTCGGTTTCGCGCCTGATACCGTCCTGCCGGTTGGCCTGGGTGTGGGGGCGGGATGGAATCGCCAGGACATTTCCAATCTCGATCAGCGTATCGATGACCGCTATGTCCGCGCCGATGTTACCTTTCCGGTTTCCCCGAATGTCGCCTTTGTCGGCGGGGTCGGGTACGAACATGTCGAGGTTTCGAGCCGCGATGTGGTGCGCGACATCGATGGCGACCCGGTCATCGGCTCTGATGGCCGCTTTGTCACCGATGAAAGCTCGCCGCGCGAAATCGCTTATGAGACCGATGGCCTGATCTGGGATGTCGGTGTGATGTGGCGCCCGAGCCGTCGCACGTCGGTCAGTGCTGGCGTTGGTCGCCGGTATGGTTCGACAACCTATTACGGCAACCTGTCCTACGCGCCGAACGCCAATTCCAGCCTTGGCGTGTCGGTCTATGACAATCTGAACAGTTTCGGTGGCCAGGTGGTTGGCGCGCTTGATGAGCTGGGCACGGATTTCGACGCGTTCCGCAACCCGGTAACCGGTGAACTTGGCGGCTGCGTCGGCGGCGTCGACGGTCAGAATTGCGGCCTTGCCAGCCTTAGCTCGCTGCGTTCGGGCGTGTTCCGCAGTCGCGGCGTTGCGGCCTTTTACGGCGGCACTGCAGGCCGCACATCCTACAGCGTTGGTGCCGGTTATGACCGTCGCACCTTTATCGCAGGCGAAAACTCGATCCTCGCTGCGACCGATGGCCTGGCAGACGAGACATACTGGCTCGCCAGCTATCTCGCCCGCCAGCTGGATCGTAATTCGCAGCTGTCGTTCGGTGCGACAGGCTCGTTGTTCGATAGCGAAGTCGACACTTTCGGCTCGACCTATGGCTACAGCGTCAGTGCCGCCTACAGCCGCAATTTCATCCAGGGGCTGACCGGCACCGCCGCTGTCAGCCTTGATGGCATCACACGTGAAGATTTACCCGACTACCAGGCCGCATCGGCCCTGGTCGGCCTTCGCTATACATTCTGACGGGTCCAAAGGAGAGCCGACCCATGTTCGATAATTTCTACGGCCTAACCGGGAAGCCTTTCCAGCTGACGCCCGATCCGGAATTCTATTTCCGTTCAATTACGCATCGAAAAGCGCTGTCCTATCTCGGCTACGGTCTTGCGCAGGGCGAAGGTTTCATCGTGATCACCGGCGAGGTCGGCTCGGGCAAGTCGACGCTTGTCGCTCATATGATGGAAAGCCTTGACCGCGAGCAGGTGACCGTTGCGCAGATCGTGACCAGCAAGCTGGACGAGGAAGAAATCATCCACGTCATCGCGGGCGCGATGGGCCTGGATATCGAAGGCCATGACAAGGCGACCGCTCTCACCGAGATCGAAAGCTATCTCCATGCCGAGGCCCGTGCCGGCCGACGTGTCCTGTTGATTGTCGACGAATCGCAGAACCTGGCAGTTCCCGCGCTTGAAGAACTGCGCATGCTCTCCAACTTCCAGCTCGGCAACCACCCGCTGCTTCAGACGCTGCTGCTCGGCCAGCCGGAATTTCGCGCGACCTTGCAGGGGCATGAGGGCCTGGAGCAGCTGCGCCAGCGTGTAATCGCCGCGCACCACCTTGAGCCGATGCAAAAAAGCGAGATCGAGCCCTACCTTATCCACCGCTTGCGGAAGGTCGGTTGGGATGGCAATCCGGCCTTCGACCAGCGCGTCTATGCCGAACTGTTCGAGGCATCCGGTGGCATCCCGCGCCGGATCAACCAGATCGCCAATCGCCTGTTGCTGCTAGGCGCCGTTGAAGAGCGTTCACGGATCGATGCGGCGATGTTGCAATCGGTTCTTTCCGAAATGGAGGCAGAGCGCGCCTTCCCGGCCGCTGCGCCGTCTGCACTGAAGCAGAAAGAACGCGAGTTCGAGCCGGTAAAAGCCATGCCGACTGTACCGCGCGTCGATATGGAGCAGTTCGAAGCTGCTCTCGCTGAACGGGACGCGCAGATTGCCGAAATGCAGCAGGCGATCGTCGAACTGGCTACCCGGTCGGACGAGATTGCTTCCAAGGCCGTGAAACCCGAAATCGAAGCGATGCGCGAGCAGATCTCTCGTATCGAAGCGCGGTGCTTCGAACAGGAACGCTCGATCCGCCAGACACTGACGATGCTGATCGAGTGGATCGAAAGCGAAATGGATTCGACCAAGGCGGCCTGAGCGACCTGAGGAGAAACTCGCGGTGAACGCGATCAATCTTTATGGCGAAAAGGCCGAACGGGTCATTGTGAATGGCCTGTCCGTTGACGTGGAGGACTGGTTCCAGGTCGGCGCGTTCGAGGACGTGATCGAGCGCGACCAGTGGGGCGGGCTCGACGACCGGGTCGAACGCAATGTCCACGAGATCCTCGACCTGTTCGATGAAGCGGAAGCGAGTGCGACTTTCTTTACGCTCGGTTGGGTGGCCGAACGGCAGAAGGGCCTGCTGCGTGAAATTGTTGCGCGCGGGCATGAAGTGGCCAGCCACGGTTGGGATCATGAACGCGTGTTCCGGATGAACCGCAAGATGTTCGCCGCCGATATCGAGAAGACCCGCAAGACGATCGAAGACTGCTGCGGCGTTCGCGTGATCGGCTATCGCGCGCCCAGCTTTTCCATCGACCGGCGCACGCCCTGGGCTTTCATGGAGCTGGCCGAACAGGGATACCTCTATTCTTCCAGCGTAGCACCCGTAGCGCATGACCATTACGGTTGGGCAGAGGCTCCGCGTTTCGCCTTCAATCCGTTGCCATGGCATGATCTAGTAGAGCTGCCGGTGACGACAGCAGAGTTTCGCGGCAAGCGCCTTGCTGCAGGCGGTGGCGGCTTCTTCAGGGTGCTGCCCTATGCCTTCAGCCGCTGGGCTATCCGACAGGTCAATCGCGAAGCGGAAAAGCCCGCGATCTTCTATTTCCACCCGTGGGAAATCGATCCCGGGCAACCACGGGTTTCGGGCGCACCGATCCGTTCGCGCCTGCGCCATTATACCAATCTCGGCAAAATGGCAGGAAAGCTCCGTCACCTGATTCAGGAATTCGCGTGGGGCCGCATAGATGTCATCGCGCACCGTGAAGCTACTCGGTTGCAGGCAGAGAAGGCAGCCAGACACTCGGTGAAATTGTGAACGCACCCTTCGCTCTCTCCCGCAGTCGTGTTCGCCTGGCAGATCTGCACCAGCCCGATGAGGCCGCGCGGATCGAGGGCTTTGTCGCGGCGCAAGACGGATCAGTGTTTCATCGCCCTGCGTGGCTGCGCGCCATCGAACATGGCACGGGCAATCGTGCACTCGGCCTTGTGACCGAGAAAGACGGTAACGTCATCGGATGGCTTCCATTGACCGAAGTGCATTCGCCATTCTTTGGCCGGGTCCTGGCTTCCAGTGGTTTTGGCGTTGAAGGCGGCGTATTGGCAGAAGATCGGGCAAGCACGGAGCTGCTATGCCAAGGCGCTGAAGAACTAGCGGAGCGGCTTTGCTGCCCGTCTATCGAAGTGCGTGGAGGCGACGTCGCGCCCAATTGGGATGTTCAGAATGCAAGCCATTGCGGATTTATTCAGCCGTTTGCCGAGGATGAAGAGGCGCAGCTCCTGCAAATCCCTCGCAAGCAACGCGCCGAGGTGCGCAAGGGGCTGAAGAACGATTTACAAGTCACAGTCGGTAGCGCCGCAAGGGACCGAGCCGCGCATTATGCGGTTTATGCCGAAAGCGTCCGCAACCTGGGTACGCCGGTCTTTCCGCGTAGCCTGTTCGATGCGGTCCTGGACCGACTGGATGCCGATATCCTGACTGTTTGGAGCGACGATGCACCCGTAGCCAGTGTCCTTTCGCTTTATCATGATGGCGCGGTGATGCCCTATTGGGGCGGCGGCCTTGTGGCGGCGCGCAGTCTGCGCGCGAATGACCGGATGTATTACGAGCTGATGCTCCATGCACGTAAGCAGGGCTGCAGCCGGTTCGACTTTGGTCGCAGCAAGACGGGCGGTGGGGCCTACTGTTTCAAAAAGAACTGGGGCTTCGAGCCGCAATCGCTATCGTATGCGAGCTGGACTGCGCCCGGCCATAAAAAGCGCGATGCCGATCCAACAAGCGAAAGGCATCAGGCGCGCATCGCGCTGTGGAAGAGGCTCCCCACTGCACTTACCAATCGCGTCGGACCATACATCGCACGAGGCTTGGGGTGAGCGGTGATATCCTTTTTCTGGCCCATCGCCTGCCATTTCCGCCTGACCGTGGTGACAAGATTCGGTCACACCATGTGCTGAAAGCACTGGCCTGCATAGCGCCCGTTCATGTGGGCTGTCTGGCAGAGGATGCGCGTGATGTGGCACTTGAGGAACAGCTTATGGCGTACGCCGCAAGCCACTGCATGCCGCGCCGGTCGAAGCCACTGGCAATTGCCGGTGTAGAGGCTTTGGGGCGAGGTGAGCCGGTCAGTTTTTCGGCTTTCCGGTCCGAGCGGCTGCACGACTGGGTGAAGTATACCCTTTCAACGCAAAACATTGGCGCGATCTACGTTTTTTCCGGCCAGATGGCACAGTACGTGCCCGAAGACTGGAAGGGTCGGCTGATTGTAGATCTTGTCGATGTCGATTCCGCCAAGTTTGAAGCCTACGCCGCGCGAGGATTCGGACCGCGTACGTGGATCGATACTCGCGAAAGCAAGCTGTTGCGCGCCAAGGAAGCCGCGCTGGCAAAGCGCGCCGATGCAACTCTATTGGTCAGCGATGCTGAGGCCGATCTGCTGCGAGAGCGGGCGGGAGGTGGGCGCAATATCCGCGCGCTTCGCAATGGGATAGATTGCGCGCATTTCGATCCCGGAAGCACCGATCCGCAGCCCGAACTTTTGGAGGGTGGTCCGCATTACTTGTTCACTGGCCAGATGGACTACGCGCCGAATATCGCTGCTGTAACCCGGATGGCGAAAGAGATTATGCCATTGGTACGCGCGGAACTACCAAATGCACTATTCCACATTGTGGGCCGCGCTCCGACTGGCGAAGTAACCGCGCTTGAAGGCTTGAATGGCACTGCGGTGGTTGGCGAAGTTCCCGATACGCGACCATGGCTGGTGCGTGCGGACGCTGTCGTGGCACCGCTTAATATCGCGCGGGGTGTGCAGAATAAGGTTCTGGAAGCCATGGCAATGGCGAAGCCGGTTGTCGTAACCCCGGATGCGGCCACCGGTATCGATGCGCGCGATCAAGAGGAAATACTTATCGCCGGCGAAGACAAGGCGTTCGCAGCGCAATTGCTGCATTTGTTTGCGGAGCCGGAACGCGCGGCCATTATCGGGCAAGCCGCACGAAAATTGGTAAAAGCCCAGATGAGTTGGCCCGCGATGCTGGCGGATCTGCCCGCCTTGATGGGATTTGAAGGCGGTGGAGCACGCGATGCGGCTTGAACTCGCTTCTCCCCGCCGAGCGATCATCGTCGACAGGATTAAGCATCATTGGCGTGCACCCTTGGCGCAACTGGCGCTTGCATGGACGGTGTTGTTCGCTTTCTTCGCTGGCGACTGGGCGGAAATGGTGATGCAATGGTGGAACTCTTCCACTTACAATCACATTCTCCTCGTGCCTCCTGTCCTCGTGTGGCTGGTGCTGCAGCGTGCCGGGCAGCTTGCCAAGCTCACGCCGCAATCATGGTGGCCGGGCTTGATCCTCCTCTCAGGCGCGCTACTTTTCTGGCTGTTGGGCGACGTATCCGGACTGGCGACAGCAAAGCATGTCGGACTTGTTGCCGCGATGCAGTCTCTGGTCGTGTTGCTGTTCGGGCCGCGTGTCTCATGGGCATTGGTGTTCCCACTGTGCTACGCTGCATTTCTCGTCCCCATCGGAGATGAGCTTGTGCCTGCGCTGCAAATGATCACCGCGGACATCACCATCGGACTGACGCAGGCGAGCGGTATCCCGGCCCATATCGAAGGTGTGTTCATCGACACGCCTGCCGGGCTTTTCGAAGTTGCCGAAGCGTGTTCGGGCGTCAAGTTCCTGATCGCGATGATCGCACTGGGTACGCTTGTGGCGCATGTCTGTTTCCGTAGCTGGTCTCGCCGCATAACCTTTATGGCACTTGCAATTGCTCTACCTATCCTCGCCAATGGCGTGAGAGCGTGGGGGACGATCTACATCGCACAATCACAGGGGATCGCCTTCGCTGCGGGGTTTGATCACATCTTCTATGGCTGGATCTTTTTTGCGCTGGTGATGGCCGCGCTAATGGCAATGGGCTGGAAGTTCTTTGATCGGAGCGTGGATGACGCGTTCATTGATGCCGATGCCATTGCCGCCGATCCTGCATTTGCACGGTTTGAATCGTCGTTCATGCGTCCGGTTATTGCTCTTGTCGTGGCAGCGGCAATGGCACTTCTCATTATGATCTGGTCGGAACAGAGCCGCGCACTGGACGTCGAATTCAGCAACAACCTGTCGTTACCGGACGTCGACGGATGGGAACGTACCGAATATCGACAGAACTATCCCTGGCAGCCACGCGCAGGCGGCGCGGATCGCCGCCTGATCGCGACCTATATCGATGCCGAAGGAAGAATCGTCGAAGTCTTCCTGGCTCTTTATGCCGGTCAAGGAGAAGGCAGGGAGGCCGGCTCTTTTGGACAAGGTGCCTTGCCGCCCGATACTGAATGGCGCTGGCTTTCCGGCACCACTGCCACCGATGGTGTGGTTGGTGAACGCTTGCAGGCACTCGGCACCTATCGGCGCGTTGCAGAAACGTGGTTTCACCGGGGCGATTGGACGGGTGCCAGCAATCTTCGCCTGAAATTCGTGACGATGCAGGATCGCCTTGTGCTGAACGCGGAACCAACCGCCATGCTGATCCTCTCAAGCGAGGAGCGCACCGGCGTGGATGCGGCACAGGCCATCGCCGATTTCCGCTCGTCCACCGGAGACCTCGGAGAATGGATAGACCGCGCCGCCGGGGTCGATTAACGCGCCTCTATGTGCGGAATCGCGGGTCTCTTTCATACAGGCACGATCAAACCGGTCGATCCGATGCGGGTCGAGCGGATGTGCGATGTCCTAACCCATCGTGGACCCGACGGATCAGGTGTCTGGACTGCGCCGGGCGTTGGGTTGGGGCATCGTCGCCTGTCGATCATCGATATCGCCGGATCGCCGCAGCCGATGCATTCCCAATGCGAACGTGCGGTGATCGTCTTCAATGGCGAGATCTATAATTTCCGAGAGCTGCGCAAGGAGCTGGCGGAGCGCGGTGCAAAGTTTCGCACCGAGGGCGATACCGAAGTGATCCTGGAGGCGTGGAAACAGTGGGGCGTGGATTGCGTGAAGCACCTCCACGGCATGTTCGCCTTCGCCATCTACGACTGCAAGAACCGGACGCTCTTCCTTGCGCGCGACCGGTTCGGGGTGAAACCGCTGTTCTATACGCTGCTTTCGGATGGGTCGCTCGCCTTTGCGTCGGAGTTGAAGGGCTTGCTGGCACACCCCTTGCTGCGGCGTGATGTCGATTATCGCGCGATCGAGGATTACATGGCATGGGGATATGTCCCCGATCATCGCTCGATCCTGCAGGGCGTGCACAAACTCCCCGCTGCGCATACGTTGCTGTTGCAGCACGATGCGGCAGTTCCCCCTCCGCAAGAGTATTGGGACATCAGCTTCGACAAGCGCCACAAGGGCAAAGCGGCAGACCTGGAGGTTGAGCTCCTGCATCACCTGCAACAGGCGGTGGAAAGCCGGATGATCTCCGACGTGCCGCTCGGCGCGTTCCTTTCGGGCGGAGTGGATAGCTCGACCGTCGTTGCCTTCATGGCGGAGGCGAGCCGGGAGAAGGTCAAGACCTGCTCTATCGGCTTCGATGTCGAAAGTGCGGATGAGAGCAGTTATGCCGCCACGGTTGCACAGCGGTTCAACACTGACCACGATAGCAGAGAGGTCGGCGCTGACCAGTTCGACGCGATCGACACCATCGCAGGGATGTTCGACGAGCCCTTTGCCGATGCCAGTGCTTTGCCGACCTGGCGCGTCTGCCAGCTTGCGCGGGAGAAGGTAACGGTTGCGCTTTCGGGCGACGGGGCGGATGAGGCTTTCGCCGGATATCGCCGCCAGGTGTTCCATGCGCATGAAGAACGCGTTCGCTCTTTCTTGCCACATGCATTACGCCACAAGGTGCTGAAACCCCTGGGCGATTTCTATCCCAAAATGGACTGGGCCCCGCGTCCCTTTCGCGCCAAGACGACGCTGCAATCGCTCGCGGGGAATGGTGCGGATGGTTATGCGCGGGCGCTCTCGATCATACCGCCCGAAATCCGGATGAATCTCTACAGCGAGGACCAGCGCGGAATAATCGGCAGCTATCGGGCGGAGCACAGGCTGATCGACCTGATGGCCAATGCACCGGCGCGATCCGGTCTCGACCGGGCGCAATACGCCGACCTCAAATTCTGGATGCCGGGCGATATCCTGACCAAGGTAGACCGCACCAGCATGGCGGTGAGCCTCGAGGCCCGTGAGCCGCTGCTCGATCATCGCCTGGTCGAATTTGCAGCCGGCCTTCCCGACGGGCTGCGGGTCAAGCGATCGCAAGGCAAATACATCCTCAAGAAGGCTATGGAGCGCTATCTGCCCGACGATATCCTCTATCGTCCCAAACAGGGCTTTGTAACACCTATAGCCGAGTGGCTGCGCGGTCCGCTGGCGGGGCGGGCAAGGGGGATTGCGAAGAGCGCAATGCTCGCACGAACGGGGTGGTTCGATAATGAGCGGCTCGCCCAGCTGGCAGAAGCGCATATTGCTGGCAAGTCCGACAATTCGCGGATTTTGTGGCAGTTAATTATGCTTGATCGTTCGCTGGCGAGGCTGGGAATCGTCTAGACGACTTTCCCATGGCCAAGCGCCATGTAGTCCGCGCTCTGCATTTCCTTAAGGCGGCTGACCGTCCGCTCGAACTCGAAGGCTCCGTCACCTCTGGTATAGAGATCTTCCGGTTCGGCTGCGGCGGTGGTGAACAGCTTCACCCGGTGCTCGTAAAGAGCGTCGATCAGCTTCGTGAAGCGGATTGCCTCGTTGCGGTTTTCCGGGCCCATTCGGGGAATGCCAACGATCACCACAGTGTGATAGGCACGCGCAATGGCAAGGTAGTCCGAAGCGCCGCGATCTTCCTTGCACAGGCGTTTGAAGCTGAACACGCCAACACCCTTGAGCGACTTGGGAACGAACAGCCTGCGCCCTCCGCCAAGATCCAGTTCTCCTGTAGGGACGTTTGCCGCATCCTCCGGCTCGTAGTCGGTGAGGCGGAAGAATGCTTCGCGAACTTGCGCGGTCGCTTCATTGCCTATCGGAGCATGCCAGTTGTCGATATCGCCAAGCCGGTCGAGCCGGTAATCGGTCGGGCCGTTGAGCGAGACGACGTCCAGTTCGGCCTCGATTAGCGTAATGAAGGGCAGGAACAGCGATCGGTTGAGCCCATCCTTGTACAGATCGGAAGGCGGACGGTTGCTGGTCGCAACCACGGTAACCCCTTCGTCCTCGATGAGCGCGGTGAACAGCCGGGCCATGATCGCTGCATCGGCGGTGTTGGTCACCACCATCTCGTCAAACGCGAGGCAACGCACGTCCTTTGCGATACGAGCTGCGACCCGCCGGATCGGGCCTTCGGTCTCTTTGGCGCGTTCTTCACGGATCAGCTGGTCCACTTCCAGCATGAACTCGTGAAAGTGCACACGGCGCTTTTGCTCGATGCGGAGGCTGGAGTGGAACAGGTCCATCAGCATCGACTTGCCGCGCCCGACGCCGCCCCACATGTAGACGCCACGGGGGCTGACGCGTTTGCGACCGAAGAACTGGCCGATCAGGCCGCCCGGCTGTTCGGCTTCCAGCTCCTTCTGGACCTGGTGCAACCGCTGAGCGGCGCGCCGCTGATCCGGGTCGGGCTGAAGCTCGCCCGCAGCAATCAGCTTCTCGTAACGCGCGAGCATTGGCTCAGATGGCGCGCTCGGCCTGCATCTTCTTGATCTCAGCGATAGCGCGCGCCGGGCTCAAGCCCTTGGGGCACACGTTGGCGCAGTTCATGATCGTGTGGCAGCGATAGAGGCGGAAAGGGTCTTCCAGATCGTCCAGACGCTCACCGGTCATCTCGTCACGACTGTCTGCCAGCCAGCGGTAAGCCTGAAGCAGGATCGCCGGACCAAGGAACTTGTCCGAGTTCCACCAGTAGCTGGGGCACGAAGTCGAGCAACATGCGCACAGGATGCATTCGTAAAGGCCGTCCAGCTTCTCGCGTTGCTCGGGCGACTGCAGCCGCTCCTTACCACTGGGAGTGTTGGACACGGTTTGCAGCCACGGACGGATGCTGGCGTACTGGGCGTAGAAGTGGGTGAAATCGGGCACCAGGTCCTTCACCACGTCCATGTGCGGCAGCGGCGTGATCCGCACGGCACCCTTCAAGTCCTCGATTGCAGTGGTGCAAGCGAGGCCGTTCTTGCCGTTCATGTTCATCGAGCACGAACCGCAGATGCCTTCGCGGCAGGAGCGGCGGAAGGTCAGCGAGGGGTCAATCTCGTTCTTGATCTTGAACAGCGCGTCCAGAACCATCGGACCACAGTTGTCGAGGTCCACTTCGAAGGTGTCGTATCGCGGGTTCTCTCCACTGTCGGGATCGTAGCGGTAAATCTGGAAGCTCTTCACCCGGCTCGCGCCGTCGGCCTTGTGAACCTTGCCAGACTTGTTGATCTTGCTGTTCTTGGGGAGAGTGAAAGTAGCCATATTCCGTCCGCTCGTTTGCGTGTGTGACCCCCATTTAGCCACTGTGGCAGTGAGGGCAAGGCGGACCTTTGCCCAAAACGCGGTTTTCCTCCGCATTTGCGCCCGGATCCGCCCAAGGTGTGACAGGTGTTACATTGTCCTGACGATGAAATTCCGGAGCGCAGCCGCGGGCGCACACTACGGCAGGTTGGAGAGGTTACATAGGTCATCCATGCGGCCTAGACCCCGGTCAATCGTGTAGGAAAGGCATAGCATGACGCGTTGGAATTCAGCGGCCATTTTCGGGGCAAGCGGCGGGATCGGTGCAGCGCTGGCGAGAGCGCTTGCGGGCGAGGGCACACGAGTTCTTGCGGGGTCGCGCAGCGGCCAAGTGCCGACGCATGCCAATATCGCACCATTCCGCTTCGATCTTGCCGACGAAGCGAGCGTGGCAGCGGCGGTTGAACCCTGGAAACAAGCACCCCCCGAACTCGTGATTGTGGCAAGCGGAGTGCTGACCCTGCCCGACGGGACGGGCCCGGAACGCAGCTACCGCCACCTGGAATCAGACGCGATGGCGCAGATGCTCGCCATCAACACGATCGGCCCTGCGATTGTCGCCAAGCACGTCCTGCCGCTTTTTCCGCGAGATTCCGCTGTAACCTTTGCGGCGCTGTCCGCCCGCGTCGGTTCGATAAGCGATAACCGTATGGGCGGATGGCATTCCTACCGCGCGAGCAAGGCTGCGCTCAACATGCTGATCCGGAATTACGCGATCGAGATGGGGCGGACGCACAAGAACGCCATCATTGTCGGACTGCATCCGGGTACGGTTGATACCGCGCTATCCGAACCATTCCAGAAGAACCTGCCGGACGGTCAGTTGACGACACCCGATGATGCCGCGCGCAATCTGCTGGGCGTGCTGGACGGGCTGACGCCGGACAGTTCGGGCGATGTCTTCGATTGGAAGGGCGAGCGGGTCGAGCCCTGATTGGACCTAGTCATTGAGGCGATCTCTCATCTCTAGTAGGTCAGGCGGACACGACTTCGGAGGATTCTGATGCGCTTGAGCCCAATGCTAGCACTCGCCGGTGCGATGGTTGCTATTCCGACTACGGCGCAGGACTATGTCTCCAACGCATCGTTTGGAACACATTCGTATGAAGGTCGATCAGGCAGTATCCCATATCGGCTTGATATAGCAGTGAGTGGCACGATCAGTCTGGCTCGAGGCCTCGACGGACTTTACCGAAATTCCGAGCATGAAGATGCCATAGCGGCCTGTGGCGGAATGATCGAACCTGAGCCTACCGCTTTGCTTGAATTTACCGCCAGAGAAGAGCCGCTTGTCATTTCAGCCGAATCTCGAACCAACCCGGTTCTATTTGTGCTTTTGCCCGATGGTACATTCCAATGCCGCTATGGCGATGGAAGAGGAAATCTTCGTCCGTCAGTTGTGATCGATCGACCGGAGACGGGAACCTACAAAATATGGGTCGGAACCAACGATTTTCAGGAAGAAGTAATTCCCGGCGTGCTGCAATTTTCAACCATAGGCTATTCACCCACTTCCATCTCCGACTAGCGAGCAAGCTCGCAAGTCTGCGTATCCTTCTCCCGTCGAGGGAGAAGGGCCTTAACCCGCAGCAATCAGCCCGTTCCGGCGCCAGCTTTCGGCCAGCAGTGTTTCCAGCAGATCGGCGTGGCTGA
>CAYRBB010000032.1:0-29115 GCA_964422435.1 uncultured Sphingomonadaceae bacterium | reverse complement strand
CCATCACGCCTTCGCGCGCGGTCTTCACCATCTCGCTGTCGGTGCGGATTTCCTGACCCTCGGTGGCAGGAAGCGCGCAGCTGGCCTGCGGCTTCGGCGGTCCCGGCTTCACTTCGACAAGGCACATCCGGCAGTTACCGGCGATACTTAAGCGTTCATGGTAACAGAAACGCGGGATTTCCTTGCCCGCAAGCTCGCACGCCTGCAACACGGTGGCGCCGGCGGGAACCTCGATTTCCTGTCCGTCTACGGTGACTTTAGGCATTAAATTCTACCTTCAATCGTCATTTCGGGGGCGAGCGGCAATGTCATGTAGTCGCCTCCCCCAAAGCAGCTTCAAGCGCGCGGTTCAGTCCGCGGCTATCGATAGAGCCATTGATCGGGCAAGTGGGCATGATCGCTACGATCGCGTCCGAAAATTCCTGCTGCGAGGATGCCGCGAGGATCGCGCGGGCCGCATCAGGATCGTTTGCGACCACACAACGTGCGAAGCGTTCCTCCAGACCGGAATCACCCGCTGGAACCGATTGCTCGCTCGCCACCGGTTCGACTTCGGCCGCAGTGCTCGATCCGTAATGCATCCGGGACCACATCCCGTCGGCAACCAGCTGGCGGACGAGTGAACTCGCGATAGTCAGCTCATCTTCGCGGCTGTTTGCGCAAGCGGCGATGACCGGGCCAAGCTGGTCGACAATCTCCTGCTCTCTGCCCGAGCCAGGCCGCGCGCGCAGCATGTCATGCGCAGCTTGCGGCCTGTTGAAGGTGACACAATCGGCCATTGCGGCCATCGTTCTCACCTGGGGGTGCGGCCGCTGCCCGTCGAAGCGTGCGGCAATGTCCACCACGTGATCGGGAGCAATTACCGGCGGACCGTCGAAATCGTTCAGATAGGCTTCTTCTGCCAAGAGGTTGCGAAGCGTCGAGTACTGGATCTGCATGTACATCTGCAGAGTCCGGTTCGCCACGCCCTGCATCAGGCGTCCCATGCAATAGCCAACCTCGAGATCGTCGAACAGCGTATCGGAATTGACGCCCGCTTCCGCATAATCGATCTGATAGAAATCGCTGTTCGCGAGCAGGCGCCGCACCTCGTCCTCGTTGCGGTTCCACACACAATTGGCGACACGCTTCTGCATCCATCGTGCTTCTGCCTGATCGGCAGTTTCGGGTGCACGGCTGAAACGTGATCCGGTTTGCATCCCCGAATTGTTGTCAGGAAAATCCTCGACCTGCGCCATGGCCGTACCAGGCAGCACAACGGAGACCGCGACCAGTGACGCAAGGGCGAATGCAAGCGTGAAGATAAAGCGCTGGATCATTCCGCAGCCTCCTGCAGCGCGTTGTTGCGCTCTTCAATCCGGCGTTCGAGTTCGGGGCGGAAGTGGCGCAGCAGGCCCTGGATCGGCCATGCGGCGGCATCGCCCAGCGCGCAGATCGTGTGGCCTTCCACCTGCTTCGTGACCTGGTAAAGCATGTCGATCACTTCGGAAGAGCTATCACCGTGGCGCAGCCGTTCCATCACGCGCCACATCCAGCCCGTGCCTTCGCGGCAAGGCGTGCACTGGCCGCAGCTTTCGTGCTTGTAGAAATAGCTGATGCGGGAAATTGCGCGGACGATATCGGTGGACTTGTCCATCACGATGACACCTGCCGTACCGAGACCCGAGCCGAGTTCTTTCAGCCCGTCAAAATCCATGTGCGCCGAACGGATCTGCTCACCCGGAACCAGCGGAACCGACGAACCGCCCGGAATAACCGCAAGCAGGTTGTCCCACCCGCCGCGAATGCCGCCGCAGTGCTTTTCGATCAGCTCTTCAAAGGTGATGCTCATCGCCTCTTCGACAACACAGGGGTTGTTCACGTGGCCGCTGATCTGGAAGAGCTTGGTGCCCTTGTTGTTCTCGCGCCCGAAGCTGGCGAACCATGCGGCACCGCGCCGCAGGATAGTCGGCACAACGGCGATACTCTCGACATTGTTGACCGTGGTCGGGCAACCATAGAGGCCCGCACCCGCCGGGAATGGCGGCTTGAGGCGGGGTTGGCCCTTCTTGCCTTCAAGGCTCTCGATCATCGCGGTCTCTTCACCGCAGATATAGGCCCCCGCACCACGGTGCATGAAGACTTCGAAATCATAGCCGGAGCCGCTGGCATTCTTGCCGATCAGCCCGGCATCATAGGCCTCGTCGATCGCAGCCTGCAGCGTTTCGGCCTCGCGGATATATTCGCCGCGAATGTAGATATAGGCAGCGCGCGCGCGCATGGCGAACCCGGCAACCAAAGCACCTTCGATCAGCTTGTGCGGATCGTGGCGGATAATCTCTCGGTCCTTGCAAGAACCCGGCTCGGATTCGTCGGCATTGATGACGAGGAAGCTCGGGCGGCCATCCTTGCTTTCCTTGGGCATGAAGCTCCACTTCATGCCCGTCGGGAAGCCGGCACCACCGCGACCACGCAGGCCCGATGCCTTGATTTCCTCGATGATCTCGTCCTGCCCGCGCTGCATCAGCCTGGCAGTCTCGTCCCAGTCCCCACGCGCTTTCGCAGCGTCCAGATCAGGTGACTGGAAGCCGTAGAGATTGGTGAAGATGCGATCCTTGTCAGCCAGCATCTTTGTCTCCTGTTGGCGTTCTCGCCAGCAACAAGGCGGAGACCAGCAAGGCCACTCCGCCAAAAATCATCAGGCCATCACCCAGCATATCCATGCCAAGCACGATCAGGACCGCGCCGATCATGAAGCCGAGGCTTCCGGCAGCAAGCCCAATCCGGGAAATCTTGCGGAGGACGAGCTTGTTCATCAGGCCGCCAGGCCTCCGCCCAAGAACACCCAAATGGCAGCCGCCGCGAGAATTGCGACGAGCGCCACCGTCTTGATGATGCCTTTCAGCACCTTCCACGCGATCACGATCAGGATCAGCGCGATGATGATCGGAATGATTTGATCGGTCATACCTTGCTCTTACCGAAAAGCGTGAGAACGCCGGACATGCCGCCGAAAACCACGCCGAGGACAAACCACACTACCCAATCATCACCCTTCAGGAAATTTATCAAAGCAAGGACGAGGAAAACAATCCCAATGGCCGACACACCTGGCTTGGCAACTTTATCCATCACCACTCGCCCCGATAATCGTGATTTGCGTCGACCATTTCCTTGAGTGACGTCACCCCGCCAGCAGGCTCGCTGGTATGGCGGCCCGGCTCTTGCGTTCCGGTCTTGGGTTGCTCACCCGCAGCCAGCGTGTCGAGCACCTTGTCGAGCCGTTCGGCGGTCAGGTCTTCGTAATTGTCGTCATTGATCTGGACCATCGGCGCGGTGGCGCAATTGCCCATGCATTCGACCTCGGTGAGCGTCCAGAGGCCGTCCGCTGAGACCTTGCCGAATTCCATCCCGCGCTTCTTGCACGCATCGATGATCGCATCCGAGCCGCGCAGCATGCACGGCGTGGTGCCGCACACCTGCACGTGGAATTTGCCCACCGGAACAAGGTTATACATCATGTAGAAGGTCGCGACTTCGAGGACGCGGATGACCGGCATATCGAGATAGCTCGCGACATATTCGATCACCGGCAGCGGCAACCAGCCCTGCGTCTCGGTTTCTTCACCCACTTGGCGCTGCGCCAGGTCGAGCAGCGGCATCACCGCGCTCTTCTGGCGGCCTTCAGGGTATTTCTTGATATGCCAATCGGCCTTCTCACGGTTGGCATCCGTGAATGTCCAGCCTCCCCAGCGCTCGCGCAGTTCGGGCGTGTCAGGCGCGATATGTCTACCGGCCATGGGCCAGCCTCCGTCGTTCGAAATAGCGGCCCACATACAGGCCGATCACCGCAGCAAAGGCGGTGGAAAGAATGTCCTTGAGCGGCGCTTCGCCGTGGAACACCGCCAGATAGGCCGCGACCGCCGATGCGAAGGCGGCGAAAGCGGCGATGAGGATGAAGAGTTCGCGGAGGATCATGAGATCAAACCTTCGCGTAACCGACGATAATGCTCCTCATGCCTCTTTTCGGCACGAAGCCTCCGACGCCGAAGGAAGAACACCCCCGTAAGCGACGCCACAACTGGGAGAAGGCTAGCCACGTAGACTGGCCACATTTCCAAGATCGGTCGTCCAAACCATAACTGAGCGCTGGCCGTAACTAGACCCAAGCCTACGAACAGGCTGCCACACACCATAGCCAAAATCTCGGGACCGCGATCTGGGATTTCTGGCGCTGAATACAGGGGATAGCTCACCGGTCACACTCCCCGAACACCACGTCGATTGCGCCGAGGATGGCGGTTGCGTCGGGCAGCATGTGGCCCTTGGACATGAAGTCCATCGCCTGCAGGTGCGAAAACGCGGTCGGGCGGATCTTACAGCGGTATGGCTTGTTGGTGCCGTCTGCCACCAGGTACACGCCGAATTCGCCCTTGGGGCTTTCGGTCGCGACGTAGACTTCGCCGGCAGGCACGTGGAAGCCTTCGGTGTAGAGCTTGAAGTGATGGATCAGCGCTTCCATCGACTGCTTCATCTCGCCGCGCTTGGGCGGTGAGACTTTCTTGTTGTCGCTCGCAATCGGGCCTTCGGGCATTTCGGCAAGGCACTGCTTGATGATGCGCGCCGACTGGTAGACTTCCTCGCAGCGGACCATAAAGCGGTCATAGCAATCCGAATTGGTGCCGACCGGGATTTCAAAATCCATCCGGTCATAGACATCATAAGGCTGCGACTTGCGCAGATCCCACGGAATGCCTGCCGCGCGGATCATCGGGCCGGAGAAGCCCCATTTGATCGCGTCTTCCTTGCTCACCACAGCGATATCGACATTGCGCTGCTTGAAGATGCGGTTGTCCTGCACCAGGCTCATCGCATCGCCGAACAGTTCGGGCAGGCGCGTGTCGACCCAGTCGCCGATATCGGTCAGCAGCTTCAGCGGCACGTCCTGGTGCACGCCGCCGGGGCGGAACCATGCGCTGTGCATGCGCGCGCCCGAAGCCCGCTCGAAGAAGTTGAGGCAATCCTCGCGCAGTTCGAACACCCACAGGTTGGGCGTCATCGCGCCCACGTCCATCACGTGTGCACCGATGTTGAGCATGTGGTTGCAGATGCGCGTCAGCTCGGCGAACAGCACGCGAAGATACTGCGCCCGCTCGGGCACATCGACGTTCAGCAGCTTCTCGATAGCGAGGACATAGGAATATTCCTGCGCCAGCGGGGAGCAGTAATCGAGCCGGTCGAAATAAGGCAGCGCCTGCAGATAGGTCTTGTACTCGATCAGCTTTTCGGTGCCGCGGTGGAGCAGACCCACGTGCGGATCGATCCGTTCGATGATCTCGCCATCGAGTTCCATGACCATGCGCAGCACGCCGTGCGCCGCAGGGTGCTGAGGGCCGAAGTTAATCGTGTAGTTGCTGATTTCATATTCGCCGGTGGTCGGCGATTCTTCTTTGACGAGGCCGCTCACTTGTCGCCCTCCTTGTCTGTATCATCCATTGCGGGCGGGTCGGCATGGGTTTTCTCCGAAGCCTCCGCGTCCGTTTGCTTTCCCGCTCCGGTATCCCTGGCGCTCTCCGTTACCTTGGGCTTGTCGACCGGCGGTACGTCCGCTTTCTCATCACCCGGCAGAACGTAGTCCGCACCCTCCCACGGGGAAGTAAAGTCGAAGGTCCGAAAGTCCTGCGCCAGCTCGACAGGTTCGTAGACCACGCGCTGCTCCTCTTCGGAATAGCGCAATTCGGTGTAGCCCGTCAGCGGGAAATCCTTGCGGAAAGGATGCCCTTCGAAGCCGTAATCGGTGAGGATGCGGCGGAGGTCCGTGTTGCCGTCGAACGTGACGCCGTACATGTCGAATACTTCGCGCTCGAGCCATCCCGCGACCGGCCACAGCGTGGTGACGGTCGGCACGGGCGTATCCTCGTCGGTCGAGACCTTCACCATCACGCGGTGGTTCTCGGTGAGGCTGAGCAGCATGTAGACGACTTCAAACCGCTCTGCGCGGTCGGGATAGTCGACGCCAGCAATCTCGACGAGCTGCTGGTAGGCGTGCTCATCGCGTAGCAGGCGAAGCGCATCCTCGATGCTTTCGCGCTTGACGGTGATGATGATCTCGCCATGCGCTTCCTTGGCGGAGACAACCATGTCGCCGAGCGCCTTGGATAGCGCATCCATGACGCCATCGTTCGAGGCGATCTTGGGGGCGGAGTGGAGAACCTTGCTCATCGCTCGATCGTCCCCACGCGGCGGATCTTCCGCTGCAGCTGCATCACGCCGTAAAGCAGCGCTTCCGCAGTCGGCGGGCAACCCGGGATGTAGATATCGACCGGCACAATCCGGTCACAGCCACGCACCACAGAATAGCTGTAGTGGTAATAGCCGCCGCCATTGGCGCAGCTGCCCATCGAGATCACATATTTCGGATCGGACATCTGGTCATAAACGCGCCGCAACGCCGGTGCCATCTTGTTGCACAGCGTGCCTGCGACGATCATCACGTCCGACTGGCGCGGGCTGGCGCGCGGGGCGATGCCGAAGCGCTCCATATCATAGCGCGGCATGTTGACGTGGATCATCTCGACCGCGCAGCAGGCCAGGCCGAAGGTCATCCACCACAGTGAGCCCGTGCGCGCCCACTGGAACAGCTCCTCGGTTGAGGTAACAAGGAAGCCCTTGTCATTCACTTCGGTCTGGAGCGCGTTGAAATAGTCGCTGTCAGGCTGCTTAACCTCGCCGCCCTTGGCAGCGTCCGGCAAAGCATTGGGCGGAGTAATGATGGTCGAGTTGCTCATTCCCAGTCCAGAGCTCCCTTCTTCCATTCATAGGCGAGGCCGATGGCAAGGATGCCGAGGAAGATCATCATGCCTGCCCAACCGGTCCAACCGGTGCTGTCTAGGCTCACCGCCCAGGGGAACAGGAAGGCCGCCTCGAGGTCGAAAATGATGAAGCTGATCGCGACGAGATAGAAGCGCACGTCGAATTGGCTGCGGGCATCCTCGAATGCCGGGAAGCCACACTCATATTCGGTCAGCTTGTTCGCCTGCGGATTGTGCGCACCGGTCAGGCGGGAAACGCCCATCGGCAGGAACACGAAGAGGACGGACAGGCCCAGTGCTATCGCCAGAAACAGCAATATCGGGAGGTATTGTGATAAGTCGACCAAGTTGGACTCGTAATAGCTAGAGGTTCCGTGGGCGCGTCTAGGCAATGCCCCGCTATGATGCAAGGCAGCAAAGGGCCAATTTACGGTTGTTCCTCGGCAGTTTGTGCCAGCGGAAGGTGGTGAATGTTCGTCGTCCGCGTCGAGGCACCTTCATTGAGCACCCCGCCCTCGCCCCAGATATCCCACTGGCCGTTGGCGATATAATAGAGCGAGTCGCCCGAAACCGAGCCGCCCAGCGGTTCGGTCCACGCCGGATTGGCTATCTCCAGCACGCGGTGCGAGGCGATGACGCCGACGCCCTGCCCCAGTTCAAATGCCGTAATGCGATGCGGAGCGAGGCCATTCTGCACCGCAATCAATTCGTTGCCGCGCAGCCAGAGGCCATCCACCCCATCGAGCAACATCGGCTCGGCTGCGCGCATGCGGTATACGGCGCGGCTACGCAGCATGACTTGCGCCAGACCATAGCGATAATCGCTGATGTAGAGCGCGGAGTTGTCCGGCCGAACTGCGATCCCTTGCGGCGATCGGAAAGTGCCGGGGGCGATGAAGGTTTGCATAACACTGCCTCCCGGCGCAGCAGCGTAAACCCCGCCGCCAACAGGATCGCTCCCGTAGACGGTTCCATCCGGGCCAACCGCAATGTCGGAAATGCTCACACCCTCTGGCGCGAGCACACGGCGACGTTCTTCCAATGTGATGCGATCAATCGCGATGACACCACGGAAAGCGGTTTCGGGATCGGGTGTGGGATCGACAACGCCCGAGCCGACCCACATCAGCCCGCGCGGTGCATCCAGCGCTATCCCGGCAAGGCTTCCTGCCCCCGCGAGCGGCACTTCGCGCCAGTCGTCACCCTTTTCCTGTAAAAACAAGCCACGAGAGACAATGCCTGTGACGAAGAGCCTTCCGTTGCTTTCGTCCCACAACACGCTTTCGGGAAGCGCGATTGCGGAAGGAATTTCAGCAACCGAGGAGCTTGCTGACCAATTGAAGACCACCTCAGCATCAAATGTGGCAGCCAGGGTCACAAGTTCACGATGCGCGTCGGGTTCGATATTGCCTTCAATTTGCCCAATTGCCCCGTCGCTCAGGCGATAGCTACGACCAAGAAGCCACTCCGCGTGTGCAGCGACCGCTTTCCAGTCTTCCTGCCGAAAACGAAAGATCATGCGCCGGAGGGCTACGGACGAAGAGTCCGGAAAATCCTCTCCGAGCAACTGCAGCCCCGCTGCATCAGCGATCTGGCCGGTCGAAGCATCTGCGGGTCGCCACTCGACAGGTCCCCCCATGCCTTCAACTGTTACCACTGCCTCTTCGGGTGGTAGCACGGTTCCAGGCAATTCAATTCGCGACGCGCAGGCTGTTGTTGAGAGAGTGGCAGCGATTAGCAAGGTCAGGCGAAGCATGACTCGGTGATAGTGCCGCAGTCCGTCCGCTGTCACCCCTCGCCCACAGATTATCCTACTTACGCGCCATAAAGCTCAACAGTTTCTTCGCACGCTCGCCATAGGGAGGTTTCAGCCCACCCAATGCGGCCACATCCAACCTGGGTTGGGTGTAAACACTGCGGGCGTGGCTGAATTCCTTGAAGCCTTCCGGCCCGTGATAGCAGCCCATCCCGCTCGGCCCGATGCCGCCAAAGGGCATGTCTTCGGCCGAAACGTGGAAGACCACATCATTCACGGTGACACCGCCTGAAATTGTCTGTGCCAGCACCGTCTCTCGTTCGGCGTCATCATTGCCGAAATAGTACAGCCCGAGCGGCCGGTCATTGGCATTGATATGTTCAATCGCCTCGGCGATGTGGCGGTAGGTGAGCACGGGCAGAACGGGCCCAAAAATCTCTTCCTGCATAGCCTGCATGTCACCATTCGGGTTGCGGATGATCGTAAGCGGCATCTTGCGCTGGTTGCCGGCAGAGAAATCCTCATCGCCTGGATTGATCTCGATAACTTCACCGCCCTTGTTCCGGGCATCAGCGACTATGTCCTGCAACCGCGTGAACTGCTTATCGTTTATGATGCTCGCATAGTCAGGGTTATCCCGCATCGTCGGGTACTGATCCATCACGCCCAGTTCTAGAGCGGCTATCACACCGTCTTCCTTCTCCTCCGGCACGAGCAGGTAATCCGGCGCGAGGCAGATCTGACCCGCATTCATCATCTTGCCGGTTACTATGCGCGATCCGGCCTGTTCCAGATTGGCGCTGCGACCGATCACGGTCGGGCTCTTGCCGCCCAGTTCAAGCGTCACGGGAACAAGGTTTTCCGCAGCGGCCTTCATCACATGCCGGCCGATCTCGGTCGAGCCGGTGAACACCAAATGGTCGAATGGCAGCGAAGAGAATGCTTGTGCCACGTCAACGCCGCCGGTTGCCACGGTCACCTCTTCCGGCGCAAAGTGATGCGCGATCAGTTCGGCAATCAAATTGCTGGTGACTGGCGTGAATTCGCTCGGTTTCATCATCGCGCGGTTGCCCGCTGCCAGCACTTGCGCAAGCGGCCCGAACGCAAGGTTCACAGGGAAATTCCACGGGCTGATAATGCCGATCACGCCCTTGGGTTCGAAGCGCAGCTCAGCCTTCGCGCCGACCAGTCCCAGCGGGAATTGCAGACTGCGCCGGTCCGGCGCGGCCCATCCTTTCAGATTTCTCTTACAATACTTTGCAAAATTGATGGTTGCCATCATATCGGTGATCATGCTCTGCACTTCGGAGCGATTGCCGTAATCCTCGTTCATCGCATCGCACAGCGCATGGTCGTTCTCCACCAACAGCGCGATCATCCTGTCCAGGCGGTCCTGACGAGCCGAGAGCGGCTCCGGTCTCGTCATCATGAAAGCGGTGCGCTGGACCTCAAGCTTCTCAGTCAACCATTGCGTTGGCGTTTTTTCGCTCGGCATAAATGCCCTCTCAGTGTCTTCGTACGTCGATCAAATGCATACATATATTCAACGCACGGCGTTTGCTTTTGTTGCACTGCACACCTAAATAGCGCCCGCATGATCATCACCTTGTGACCGAAAGGCAAATTATCAATGGCCGCTTTCAACGAATCCGATCCGATTGTCATTCTCTCCTATGCGCGCACTCCGATGGGCTCCATGCAGGGTGCTCTGGCCGACGTTGCAGCGACCGACCTGGGCGCGACGGCTGTTAAGGCTGCGGTAGAACGCGCAGGCGTTTCGGGCGAAGATGTGGACCGAATTTACATGGGCTGCGTACTTCCTGCCGGTCTCGGTCAGGCACCCGCTCGTCAGGTCGCCGTCCTGTCCGATCTGCCCAAGAGTGTGCAGGCTACCACTGTCAACAAAGTGTGCGGCAGCGGCATGCAGACAGTCATAATGGGTGCAGAAGCGCTGGCCAGCGGAACGGTTGATACCGTGATCGCGGGCGGCATGGAAAGCATGACCAACGCCCCGTATCTGCTCAAGAAGCACCGCTCGGGCGCGCGCATCGGGCATGACAAGGCGTATGACCATATGTTCCTCGACGGGCTTGAAGACGCCTACGAAGAAGGCCGCGCCATGGGCACGTTCGCGCAAGACATGGCCGACAAGTACCAGCTGACCCGGGAAGCGATGGACGAATATTCGATCGCTTCGCTCGACCGGGCAAACCGCGCAATCGAAAGTGGTGCCTTCGCCGATGAAGTTGTTCCTGTCAGCTTCACGACCCGCGCCGGCGATGTGACCATCGACACCGATGAAGCACCGAGCAAGGGGCGCCCGGACAAGATTCCGCAGCTACGTCCTGCCTTTGCAAAAGATGGTACGATCACCGCCGCAACTTCTTCCTCGATTTCGGACGGTGCGGCAGCCGTCGTCCTGACTCGAAAGAGCGTCGCAGACTCCAAAGGGCAGACACCTGTAGCGACTATCGTTGGCATGACCGCCCACGCGCAGGCTCCCAATGAATTCACCATTGCACCCGTCGGTGCCATTAAGAAGCTGCTCGAACAAACGGGTTGGAGCGTAGACGATGTCGACCTGTGGGAAGTGAACGAGGCCTTCGCCTGCGTTGTCATGTTTGCCATGCAGGATATCGGCATCGCACATGACAAGATCAACGTTAACGGAGGCGGCACGGCTCTCGGGCACCCCATAGGTGCCAGCGGCACGCGCATCATCGTGACCCTTGTCAACGCGCTCAAGCAGCAGGGCAAGAAACGTGGTATTGCCAGTCTGTGCATCGGCGGCGGTGAAGCAACCGCCATTGCGATCGAGCTCGGCTGAATGAGTTGAAACCAACTGTAAAGTGTTGACGGGCGGGCAGGTTTCTCGGACCTTCCCGCCCGTTTGCACGTTCGGGCAACAGAAGTTTACGGCACGAAAGAGGAAGAGGGAAATCCCGACATGAAGAAGATTGTTGCAGTAGCTGGTGCATTCGTCCTTGCCGCATGTGGCGGGAGCGAGGTTGACGAGCCGATGGAAGCAGAAATTCCTGAAGAGCCGATGGTCGCGGCAGGCGGCACGACGATGGCGGGTTCGGTCGGCACCTATGCCATGGAAGATGGGCTAGTCCAGACCGAGTTGTCGCTGGCCGCAGATGGTTCCTACACAATGTCGGACAACGGCACGGTAGTGGAGACGGGCACCTGGACCGATGGCGCGTCCGGACCCTGTCTGACTGCCGAAGGCGCCGAAGAAGCCTGCTTTACGCGAGCCGAAGCCGCCGATGGCTCGGTCACAATGACGGACGCCGCCGGCGAAACCAGCAGCTGGCAATACCAGCCCTGAACTATAGACAGCCAAAGTATTGAAAAGGGCGGCCTTGTGCCGCCCTTCTCGTGCCTGTTTGCCAAGTTGCACCCGGAGGAGTAACATATGTCTTCCACAACTTGGGGGAAAACAATGCGAAAACTCGTAACACTTGCTGCTGTGCTGGCTCTGGCAGGCTGTGGCCAGCCAGACGAAGACACCGTCATGGACGCTGAAGCGATGACCGAAGAGGTTGCCGAAGTCGATCCGGTGGTTGGCACATACGGATGGACCGAGGACGATGGCACCGAAGTGATCGGCCACCTTAATGCTGATGGAACATCCGGCATCGAAGTTGACGGCGAAATGGTCAGCGAAAGCACTTGGGCCCGGAATGATACGGGTGAAGTCTGCATTTCATGGGAAGCGGGCGTCGATGAAGACGGCGAAGAGTATGAGGCGGGGACCGATTGCATGACCTTTGGCGAGGTCGGGGAGGACGGTTCGCTTGAGGTGATTGATGCCGAAGGGAACGTCGATACGGTCACGAAGCTCAGCTAATTTGCGGAGCAGACGATAATAAATGCAGGAAAGGGCGGCCCACGGGTCGCCCTTTTGCTGTTGGTTGTCATGGATCCCCATCACCCCAAAGTCGGTCGGCATCGACCCAGCCCCTGCGGCCGTCGACGTTAAGCTGGCACCATCCTTCAAGGCACTCCCCTAGCTCGCCGATCACTCCTGGTTCCAGGTTCCAGTAGAGTTCCGCGTGTTCCGATCCGCTTGCCCGCATGGCGGCCACGTCATCTCCAATGACAACGGCGGTGCGTTGCTGGCTCAGCAGTGCAGCATACATCCATCCGCGCGTGCCATCCTGTTCTTCGACATAGCGCCAACCTTGGTGAAAGCGCATGACTTTCAACGGCAACCCGTCGCGGCGATAGGTCCATTCAATCGGATAACGATCGCTCGGGCCGGTGCGCATGTTCACCTCTTCCGAAGCGATGCTGGCCCAGTACGGCAGCTCCGTCTCCTGCGCACAAACGGCAGCTCCAAATAATGAAGTGATAACGAGAACGGCCGGGGAGAGAATGCGCATCATGCCCGGCTATCTAACCTTGCCCACAGAGTCGCGGCAACCATTACCTCACCGCCCCTTGCTAGGAGCAGGAGAATTGGTCAACACATGCGCTTCGGTCAGGGCGCCGCCTGCGCACAGAGTGAGAGGGAAAATAGATGTTTCGCAAAATGGGTCTCGCTGCTGCCTTGCTGACTGTTCCGCAAGTCGCATTGGCGCAAGACGGCGTGACCAACCTGGCGATCAACGATACCGGCGATACCGCATGGGTCCTCACCTCCAGTGCGCTTGTTCTGCTAATGACGCTCCCCGGTCTGGCGTTGTTCTACGGCGGGCTTGTGCGCGCCAAGAATTTCCTCTCGGTTGTTCTGCAAGTTGCGGCCGTGGCGGGTGTCGCATCGGTACTCTGGATCATCGTCGGCTACACACTGGCTTTCGGGCCAAGTACTGGTGGCGTGATCGGCGATGGCGACAAATGGATGCTGATCAATCTCGATATCGTGCGCGAAGGCATGTTGCTGCCCGAAAGTACTTTCGTCCTGTTTCAGATGACCTTTGCCGCGATCACGCCCGCCCTGATGATCGGCGCATGGGTGGACCGCGCCCGCTTCGGCTGGGTGCTGACGTTCTGCGCATTATGGGGCTTGCTGGTGTATGCACCGGTCGCACACTGGATTTGGGGCGGAGGCTGGCTGGGCCAGATGGGTGTGACCGACTTTGCCGGTGGTCTTGTGGTGCACGCGACGGCCGGTGTTTCCGCACTGGTAGTCGCCCTTTTGCTCGGCAAGCGGCAGGGCTTTCCCACCTCCGCCCTCCTTCCGCATGCGCCAGCGCTAACCATGCTCGGCGCGATGCTGCTCTGGGTCGGCTGGTTCGGGTTCAACGGCGGCAGCGCGCTGACCGCGACCGACGATGCCTCGTCCGCCATCATCAACACCCATGCCGCCGCCGCGGTAGCTGCACTGCTCTGGGTGCTGATTGAGAAAATGAAATTCGGCAAGCCGACCACAGTGGGCTTTGCAACCGGCGCGATTGCCGGCTTGGCAACAATCACCCCCGCTGCTGGATATATCGCACCGGGCGGCGCAATCCTGCTCGGCGTAGCAGGCGCATTGGCCTGCTACGCCGCCATCGTGCTGGTGAAGAGCAAATGGGCGATCGACGACTCGCTCGATGTCTTCGCGGTCCACGGCGTCGGCGGTATGATGGGTACGCTGCTGCTAGGCCTGTTCATCTGGAGCGGTCTTGGCGGCACCGGCTATGCCGAAGCGCGCGACATTCCTCTGGCGCTCGGCGTGCAGGGCATAGGGGTTGTTGTGGTCGCGCTCTACAGCGCCTTCGTCACCGCGGTGCTGGCGGTTGGGGTCAGCCTGTTCATCCCGATGCGCGTGAGCGAGGAAGAGGAGCTGCAAGGCCTTGACATGGCCAGCCACGGCGAACGCAGCTGGAATTTCGATTAGGCAAGACCAATGGCCGAAGCCGACCTACGAATGCGGCCGGGTTGCTTGGCCGATCTGCGCACCATCCCGCACGGATTGCGGCGCACTTTCGATTGGCGCGGTCGTGCAACGCGAACAGAGCTGGCCCTGCTCTACATCATTCCGGCAATAATCTATCCGGCTGTGGCATTTGGGATCGGCAGCCTGTTTGCGGAAGCGAGCAGCGGCTGGGCGCAATCTGTCGCAGCGCTGGCAATCGCGATCCCGATGCCATCTGCCATTGTCCGACGGCTGCACGACATGGGTAAACCAGGATTGCTTGTATTGCCCTACCTCGTCTTGATCGTGGTAGCCCTTTGGGATGCTTCGCTGGACGTTTACAACGACCATCCGGCAAGCGATCTCTGGTACAACAATCGTCAATTGGAGCTGATGTTTGCCCTTGCATGGCTCGGTTCAATCATCGGCCTGATGCTCCCGCCCAAGGAAGAGAACAATCCCTACGGCCCCAATCCGCGACCTGCCGAAAAAACGATCTAGCTTTAGGCCGCGTCCAACTCCGCCATCTTCTCGATGATCTGTTCGATAGCCCGGCGCGATGTGCCGATGGTGAAGTGCTGGACATCGATCCGCAGCCGCGCGTCGCTCTCATCATCCTTTCCGCATGCGCATTCGGGTGAGACGATGCCGTCAACCGCGGACCAGACCGCGAGTGTTGGTACGGGCGGCTTTCCTTCCAGATCGGCGTCGAACGGCGTGTTATCGACCTTATGATCGTTCAACGCCTCGTATAGCTTCCACGCCGAATTACCACGGCGCGAACCGGAAATCGGGCTGGCAACGGTCACAACCATCTCCACATCATCGGACAGTCGCTTCGCCAACACGCGGGCATACATTCCGCCAAGGCTCCAACCGATGAGAACGACCTTTTTGCCAGTGCTCCTGTGCAAGTCCGCTACTCTCGCTTCGAGCCGGGTGAGCTTTTCCGTATCGGCACCGAAATTGATGCCCTGCCGCCAGCCTTCCGCCCGGAATCCGCGCGCTTTGAGCGTTCGCCGCAACAGCGTTGTCGAGATATCGCCTGTCGTCAGGCCGGGAATGACCACAGCCGGGCGGCCATGCCCAATTTCCGGTCCCTTGCGCGGCAGGCGCAGCGGATTGAGCAGTACGCGGGGCAATGAGAGCCCTTCCCGCAGCGTCCGCCGAAATGGCGGGGGAGAGCTCTTGTGCTCGATCATCAGTCCCCGGTCAGGATACGGTCCACCAATTGCTTCACACTTGGCGTGAAGTTGTTGGAATAGAACGGATCCTGCTTGAAACGATAGGCCGCATGGCCGGCGAATGCCAGGTTCTCGTCCGGATCGCCGCCATGGGCGATGTCCTGCAGTGTTTTCTGGATGCAGAAGCTGCGCGGATCGGCGAGGCGGCCGGTCGTGTGATTGTCATGATCCTTCCAGCTGGAAAACTGGCAGTGCGATAGGCAACCCATGCAGCCCTGCTGGTCTGCGCGAATTTGCTCGGCGCTTTCAGGCGTAACAAATACCACCGTATCATCCGGCGTCTTCAGCGCTTCGGTAAAGCCCTCATGCATCCACGCTTGTGCCTTGCGCTGGTCTCCGGGGTGGACGAAGAAGTACTTCGCCTTGCCGTGATCCATCAGCGGGATCGTGCCCTCTTCCTCGTCGCGCTTGAAGATCGGTATCTGCCGCTCGCTGCGATGCATCAGGTCGTAAAGAAACGGCGTCTTGACCGCGCTCGAATAGAAACCCGTGGGGCTGAACTTGTGCAACAGAACATCGCCAGGTTCGACAGTGCGCAGCATGTCTTTCCAGACCTGCGGAATCGGGCTTTCCTCTGTCAATAGCGGCCGCGTGCCGAACTGGAAGGCGATTTTCCCCAGTTCCGGGTTGTCGATCCAGTCCTCCCATTCACGCAGGAACCACACACCACCCGCCATCACGATGGCTGTATCCTCGGATACGCCTTCCTTGCGCATCGTCTCGCGCAAATCCTTGACGCGGGGATAGGGATCCTGCGGCTCGCGCGGGTCCTCTGCATTAGAGAGGCCGTTGTGCCCTCCCGCGAGCCACGGGTCTTCATAGACCACCGCAGCCATCAGGTCGGGCACCTTGGAATAACTTCGCTTCCACAGCGCACGGAAAGCGCGAGCAGAGCTTATGATCGGTAAATAGTGCACATTGAAACGCTGAGCGATTTCGGCAAGCTTGTACGGCATGCCTGCGCCGCAGGTCACACCTGTGATCAGGCCCTTGCAGTTTTCCAGCACCCCTTCAAGCACGCGCTGGGCGCCGCCCATTTCCCACAATACGTTGATATTGATCGCACCCCGACCGTTGGCCATTTCATGCGCGCGCTTCACCTGCTCCGTCGCGCCATCGATCGCATAGCGGACGAGCTGCTCGAACCGCTCGGTACGCGTCGCCTGCGGGTAGACCTGCGGGATGGGGTTGCCATCGCTGTCATAGCTATCGGCATTCACCGCACTGACCGTACCGATGCCTCCCGCCGCCGCCCAGGCACCGCTGGACATATGGTTGGTAGCCGAAACGCCCTTGCCGCCTTCGATCAGCGGCCAGACTTCCTTGCCGCCGTAATTGATGGGTGAAAGACCCTTAAACGCCATTATTATCCTCATCTGAGCCTTGATGTGCTTCAATGTCCGCGTCCAGTTCCGCGTCCTCTGCACCTTCGGTCTCGGTAATCGTTATTTGTTCAGTATCATCGCCCGGCTGGACACATGGCTCGATATCGCGGGGGTCGGGTCGTTCTCCAACGACCTCAAATTGCGCATAATAGCCAGCGATCTGGGGCTTGCGGATGAACTCCACAAGGCGATAGCCTACTCTCTCGAATTCGCAAAACAGAAGCTGTGGGTTGATCCCGTGCTGGTCTGTCGGTCGGTCTACATCGACCACAATCACCTGTCCGCCCTCGCGCAACGCCGGCCGCATCCGCCAGATAAAGGCGTAGGGTTCGGTAATCTCGTGATACATATGCACCATGAAGATGCGATCGAAACTGTTTTCCGGCAGGTTCGGATCGTCGATCCCACCCTTGCTGATCGATACATTCTCGAGCCGTTCGCGCTCGACACGGCTGCCCAGGCGGCGCAGTGCGCCATCATCGATATCCTGCGCCAGCACGCGTCCCTGATTGCCGACTCGCGCAGCCAGTCGCACCGTGTAGTAACCCTCGCCAGCGCCGATATCGGCGACAGTCATGCCTTCCGTGATAGCAGCCTGGTCCATGACGGATTCAGCCTCACCACGGTCATCGCGCGTCTGTTCCGTTGAAAAGGCATTGCTGCCCAGCGCAGAAACCGGCCGGTAGGCTCGCGGAAAATCAAGTGAAGTTTCCGGGCGATCCTCATCCGCCACATCGCAAGCCACAAGCGAAACACAGGCGATTGCGCCTGCAAGAATCCGGATGGCTGTTCCTCTCAACATATCGCAGCCTCTAGCGAGTGCCGCAAAGGAAGGCAAAGCGGGAAATTCGGGGAGTTTAAGGAAAGCGAGTGCGAACCGCTATACCGGGGCGTTGGATCGCAGTTTCGGTTTCGGCCCGGGCTTTGCCCGCCTCAGACGACGTCCCAATGCAGCCTCATGGCGCGCGATCCATTCGTCGGCGGCGAGTGGTCTTCCTGTGCGCAGGCGTGCTTCGATGGTTTCCGCCACCGCTTCACCCTCCGCGCTCACTCCGCCCGCTTCCACGCCGTGCCGCAGCATCGCGCGCCAGTTCGGCAGTGCATCGGCCAACGCCTCCATATCGGTCAGCGGGTCTCGCTTGAGCCTGCGCCCGCGCACATGGCTCTTCGCGCTCGACCAAGGCCAGTCCTCGGCGCGCTTCACCATCTTCGCTGCCACAGGATTGTTCTCGACATAACGCACCGCCGCCATCAGATGCGCTTCATCCATCGGATAGCTGGCAAAACGCCCCTGAAACAGATGCCCGCGCCACCCCTCACGGAAATTGACCATGCGCGTGTACCGCCGATGCGCTTCGCCGAGCGTTGCGCGCAACCCGTCTTCATCCGACGGCACGAGGATTAGATGAACGTGATTGTCCATCAGGCACCACGCGAGACACTTGGTGCCAGAGGCATGGGCGGCATCCGAGACTAGGCGGAGATACTCATGACGGTCGTCATCGGAGAAGAACACCGGCAATCGACGATTGCCGCGCTGGGTGACGTGGTGGGGAACGCCGGGAATGACGATGCGCGGGAGGCGAGCCATTCCTGCGAGCTAGACGCGGAACAAGCGGGAGTCAATTAAGTATACTGTCCCCGGAATTCTCCTGTCCCCGGAATTCTCTGCTGCCCGGAATTCCCCGAAGCGAAGTATACAGTCCCCGGATTTCCCCGAAGCGAAGTACGACAGTCGGGGTAATATAAAGGCAGTTTTCGGACAGTCGAAATGTCGCTCGTCAATTGAGTATTCTGCCCCAGAATTCATCCACTTTTTATCACTGGCGCGAGGCCCAGCCTACTACTTCGGCAACCGTAGCTGTTCCTTCATCAATAATCGAAAAATCTAACGAATTAGAATCTCTTCCGTTCCGCTCGATAACCATTGTCAAAAACTCGTAAAACTCACCGTCGCAAATACCAAGATCAAAACAAATCAATGATGACAAGTTTATCTCTCTTTGCACCATAAAGTCTTGACGCAGAACATGCACAACAGAATTGTATTCCACCTTCATGCTAGTTCCGAGCATTGTAGACACACAGGCCTGTTGCTGCGAGATCGTAGATTAGCAACCCTGCTGACACAACCGGAATCAGTCGCCCAAGACTTCGGCCAACTGTCGAACTCATACGACCCAATCGCCTTATTGAACTAGTGTCGCCAGTGTAAAAGAAGGTTGGATCTGGCGTCCATATTCGCCCACCTGGAATCCGTTGCGGAAATCTACGGGACAATCCAGACGACAATCTAGAACTACCCGGTGACGAGCCTTCCTGAATTCCGGGGACAGTATACCTAACCCCGCTCACCTACTCCACATCCTCCACATCGACCGTCTCGCCCGTAACCCGCTGGGCGAGTGCGGCAGCTATGAAATCGTCGAGGTCGCCGTCGAGCACGTCGTCGGGCGTCGGGCTCGTCACGCCTGTGCGCAGGTCCTTCACCATCTGGTACGGCTGCAGGACGTAGGAACGGATCTGGTGGCCCCACCCGATCTCGGTCTTCTCCTGATATTCACCCGCTGCAACAGCTTCGCGCTCCTGCATCTCACGTTCGAACAGGCGCGCTTTCAGCATGTTCATCGCGGTTGCGCGGTTCTTGTGCTGGCTGCGATCGTTCTGGCTGGCGACAACAATTCCGGTGGGCTGGTGGGTGATGCGAACGGCAGAGTCGGTCGTATTCACGTGCTGGCCGCCCGCGCCCGATGCGCGGTAGGTATCGATCTTCAGATCGCCTTCGTTGATCTCGATGTTGATGTCGTCATCGATCACCGGATAGACCCAGACGCTCGAAAAACTCGTGTGGCGGCGCGCGGAACTGTCATACGGGCTGATGCGGACAAGGCGGTGCACACCGCTTTCGGTCTTGGCGTAACCGTAAGCATTCTCGCCCTTGATCAGCAGCGTAGCAGACTTGATGCCGGCCTGTTCGCCCGATTGGTATTCCACGGTTTCCACCTTGAACCCGCGCCGTTCGGCCCAGCGCGCATACATGCGCAGCAGCATCTCGGCCCAGTCCTGGCTTTCGGTCCCGCCCGCGCCGGCGTTGATCTGGAGATAGGTGTCGTAGCCATCCGCCTCACCCGAAAGCAGCGCGTTGACCTTGTCCCGGTCTGCGCGTTCCGCGAGACCTTTCAGGCTGTTCAGGCCATCCTGCACGATATCGTCGTCACCCTCGGCATCGCCCATTTCGACGAACTCGACGGCATCCGACATCTCGGTCGAGATTTCCTGCACCGTCTCGACCGCGTCCTTCAACTGCTTGTGTTCACGGCTGATCGCTTGTGCCTGCTTTGGGTCATTCCACAGATCAGGGTCCTGGACGCGCGCTTCCAGCTCGTCGAGGCGGCGCAATGCGTGCTCCCAGTCGAGCGACTTCTTCACCAGCGCAAGCGCGGCTTCGATCCTGTCGATATGGGCCTGCCCCTCGGCACGCATGGCAAAGTCTCCGACGTTAGAAAGCGAGTGCGCCTAGCGCAGCGGCACGGATTGGGGAAGTGGTTGTGAGACGGCTGTCGTCAGGAACGTCAGTAAATGCCGCCCTGTTCTTCGGCAAAGTTCTCGGGCGCTTCACCAGCGCCTTCGTCAGCCGGCCCAAGCTCCCGCCGCCGCAATTGTGCGATGATAAGGTTGCGCATTGCGTCGATCTCATCCTGCCGCTGGGTGCGACGCGGTTCGGTATCGGGCTGGAAGGCTTCCCAGATAATGGTCGAACCGGGATCGTCGCTAGGCCAGCCATTGAACACACGGCTTCCCGTGCGGCGATCAATTCGGACCATTCGTACACCGGAAGGAGCGGCGAAGGGGCGCCCGGTCCAATGGCCCGGCGTTTCCTGCACGAACTGGCGGAAGATCGGCACTGCGGTGTTCGCGCCCTGGATCCAACCGCCCATATTGCGCGGCTGGTCGAACCCGAGATAGGTGCCGGCGACGATATCGGGCGAGCCACCCACGAACCAGGCATTGGTGGGCCCGGTACTGGTGCCGGTTTTGCCGAACATCGGAATATCGAGATCGCGCAAACGCGTTGCGGTACCCCGTTGCACTGTGCCGGTCAGCATATGCACTGTCTGGAACGCCGTTCGTGCGTCCATAACCTGGCGTCCGGTGCGGCCGAAGCGCGGCATCGGCGATCCGTCATATTCATCCATATTGCAGCCAGTGCACTCGCGCTCATCAGCACGCCAGATAACCTTGCCATCGCGGTCCTGCACATAATCGATCACCGTTGGTGTATTCAGCCTGCCATGATTAACCATCGCGGCATACGCGCCGGTAATGCGTTCTACGGTGGTTTCGCCTGCCCCAAGCGCGAAGGCCGGATAGGGGTCATAGCTTATATCTTCGGGCTCCAGCCCCACGGCACGGAACGTGTCGATCACGTTCTCCATGCCGGAGTCCATCGCGATATGGACTGTCATCAGGTTCTTCGACTGCTCCAGGCCATACCGCATGGGATATTCACCACCACCGCGACTGCCGCCGAAATTGGTAAAGCATTTCTCGCCCAGATTGCTGCCCTGATAATAGCAATATTGGGAATCCGGAACCATGGTAGCAGGTGTCATCCCATTGCCGAGGCCGGTCGCGTAGACGAATGGTTTCACGGTTGAGCCAGGCTGGCGATTGGCCTGTGTGGCGCGGTTGAAAGCGCCAAGTCGACTGTCGAATCCGCCCTGCATGGCGAGCACGCGGCCCGTCTCCGGCTGCATGGCCAAAAAGCCGCCGGAAACCTCCGGTACGGCGCGTAGTCGCCAGCTACCCCCGATGGCAGAGGCGGCGACAACATCCCCCACCCTGAGCGAATCCGGAACGTCCGTAAGGGGAAACTCGTCCCCATTGGCAAAGCCGATTGTCGTACCGCCCGACCGGGAGGTAACAACACCAATGCGCCAATCTTCATAATTGATCGACAGATAGGAACTGGCGAGCTGGCTTGTCAGGTCGCCATTATCCGGATTGAGCGTGGCAAGTGGCCCCGTGAAACCACGATTGCCGTGATAGCGCAGCATGGCGGCGCGCAACGAATTGCGCGCGGCATCCTGCAATTCGGTATCGAGCGAAGTACGCACCCAAAGGCCACCCGAGTAAACGCTGTTGCGACCATCTTCGGCTTCTTCGCCGAATTGCGCGATCAGCTGGCGGCGGACCTCCTCGAGGAAATAGCCGGCATCTGCCGAACGCTCTCTACGGGCGCCATCGACAAGGCCCAGCGGCATCGCCTGCGCGGCGCGCATCTCCGCTTCGGTGATGTGGCCGTTATCTTCCATTTGGGTGAGGACCAGATTGCGACGCTCTCGCGCAATATCGGCATTGGCGGCGCGCCCATAGACTTCGGGAGCGCGCGGCAGGATGGCAAGGAACGCAGCCTCGTGCAGATCGAGCTCTTCCACATCCTTGTCAAAATAGGCCAACGATGCCGCCTGGACACCGAAACTGCGGCGGCCAAGCGGAATTTCGTTGAGGTAGAGGGTGATGATTTCCTGTTTGCTCAGCGCACCCTCGATACGCGTCGCCAAGATCATCTCTTTAAGCTTGCGGATTACCGAGTATTCGTTGCTCAGCAGAATGTTCTTGGCGACCTGCTGCGTAATTGTAGAGCCGCCGACGGCGCGTTCATCCGATCCCAATTTGCTGACATAATCGATAACCGCGCCAACGAAACCACCGGCATCAATGCCGTTATGAGTCCAGAAAGTCTCGTCTTCAGCTGAAATATACGCATTGAGCAATGGCTCGGGCAGGTCGGCAAACTCCAGCTCTATCCGGCGTTCACGCTCGTAACGATGGACAATTTCACCATCGATGCCACGCACGACTGTAGGCAGGTTGGGCTCGTATTCCCGCAGCATTTCGGCTTGCGGCAGATCCCATGCAAGCACAAACCAGCCGATAATCGCCAATAGGAATCCGCCACCAACCGCATAGGAACCGCGGCGGAACCACTTTCGTGTATGCCATGCTTCCTGGATACTCTGCCACGCCCCCTGCCCTCCTCGCGAAATACGATGGGAGAAACTGGCGGTCCCGGTGGCCGGATCAGCATCGAAATCTTCACTCATGCCCATACATTAGCATGGCAAATTGAATGCAGGCTATACCGAAAACATGCAGTTGGCCGTGTTTTGCTCGACCAACTGTACCCACAACCTTACTCGGGACCGGACTGGCGGGCGAAATAGATACGGATCGCGCGCGCCAGAACTGTCGCAAATTGCTCCTGCCCCTCGGCCGATGCGAGGGCGCGGGCCTCTTCAGGATTGGTCACAAAGCCCGCCTCGAACAGAACTGCGGGCACATCGGGCGCACGCAGCACCGCCAGAGCAGCAGAGCGTCTTGCCTGCGGGTGGAAACGCAAGATGCCATCCCCTTCTCGCTGTATAAGCGAGGCAAATTCGGCAGATTGCTCGACCGTCCGGCGTTGGGAGAGCTCGACCAGAATGGCATTGACGGCCTCATCGGTCCCCGAGAGGTCGACGCCATTGACAATATCGGCATCATTCTCCCGCTCGGCAAAACGCGCCGCCGCTTGGGAAGATGCGGTTTCAGAAAGCGTGTAGATGCTCGCGCCTTCAACTGCCTCCCGATCGCCTGCGGAATCCGCGTGGATCGAAATGAACAGGTCGGCGCCCAGTTGGCGGGCAATTTCTGCGCGTTCTCCCAATACGATAAAGCTGTCATCCTCCCGCGTCATTGCTACGCGGATGCCACCTTCACCCACCAACCTGTCCCGCAAGGCGCGGGCAAGGCCAAGAACGATGGTTTTTTCAAAAACATCCTCGCCCACCGAACCGGGGTCTGGCCCGCCGTGTCCGGCATCGATCACGACGAGCGGTCGTGTGAGATCGTCCGAACCGGCAATATCGGGCAGTCCAAGCCTTTCCCCTGGTTCAGGTAGCGGGAATTCGACCACATAGGCGCGGCCCAGCACGGGTACGGGAATCGATGCTCCCCACGCATAGAGCCCGGCGATCAAGAGCACCGGAAAGGCGAACAGCAGACCTAGCTGGATGCGATAGCCCATTCTGACGTGATGCCCTTTTTAAAAGCCGAGCCATCCGTAAAGACGGCAAGATACTTAACAGCATGCCAAGGGATTTTTGCCAAGTCGCGCAATAAGGTTGCCGAGCCTATCCCCGGATGCTAGCGGATTCTTGTTGGATACCCATGTATCCCGATACTTAATCCGGCAGGCGTCCCGCCATATGCCGGAAAGATTACAGGTTGATGCCGCAATGCAAAGCACAAGCCAGTTAGCCACTCCGCACACCGCAGGGTGTGTGGAGGCTGCGGCTGTACCAGCGCAGTCAGAAATCCTGCGCCTTTGCCTTGCGACAGACACGTTTCGTAACCCTGCCAGCACGACTTCATCCGTGAAGAACGGCGGCGGAGCGATCATTCCTCCCGCGCGGCACACCGCCGGGGCTCACACATATCGGCAACTCTCCCCTGACGGACCGGCTTCAACCGGCCCCTCCGTTCGAGCGGGACTTGCCCGGAGAATATTTAATGGCAACGCGCATGCTTATCGATGCGCGCCACCCGGAAGAAACGCGGGTGGCGGTGCTCAAGGGAAACCGGATTGAGGAGTTCGATTTTGAATCTGCTGAGCACAAGCAGATCAAAGGCAATATTTATCTAGCCAAAGTTACTCGCGTCGAACCGTCGTTACAGGCGGCCTTCGTTGATTTTGGCGGCAATCGCCATGGTTTCCTCGCTTTTAGCGAAATCCACCCCGATTATTACCAGATCCCGGCGGAAGACCGCGCGGCCCTGCTCGCAGAGGAACAGGCTGCCGCAGAAGAAGAGGCCAAACTTCGCGCTGAAGAAGACGATGAAGAAGATGCTACTGCTTCTCCCGAAGAGGAAGAAGTGGGCGAAGACGACGCGGCCCTCGAAGAAATCGACACGAGCGACAAGGAACATGTCGCCACCATCGAAGAAGGCCATCTCGAAGGGGACGAGTCGGATGAAGATGGTGACGAAGACGACGGCGAGAGCGACGACGAGGAGGACGAAGATGATGCCTCTGATGACGACGCTGAAAATGGCGGCAGCAAGTCCAAACGTCGCGGCCGTGGTGGTCGTGGTCGCCAACAGCGTGGCCGCCGCCAGGGTGGTCGTGGCAATGGCGGCCGACGTGGCAGCCGTGCCAAGGAAATCGACGAGGCCCGTGCAAAACGCCAGGCGCTGCGTCGCCGCTACAAGATTCAGGACGTAATCCAGCGCCGTCAGGTGCTGCTTGTTCAGGTCGTGAAGGAAGAGCGCGGCAACAAGGGTGCAGCCCTGACCACTTATCTCAGCCTGGCCGGTCGATATTGTGTGTTGATGCCCAACTCCAGCCATGGCGGCGGCATTTCGCGCAAGATTTCCAGTGGATCGGATCGCAAACGCTTGAAAAGCATTGTAAACGATCTTTCGTTGCCCAAGAGCATGGGCTTGATCGTCCGCACCGCAGGCCTTCAACGTACCAAGACAGAGATCAAGCGCGACTTCGACTATCTTGCGCGATTGTGGGACGAAATCCGCGAGCGCACGATGAGCTCCAGCGCGCCGACAATGATCCATTCGGATTCGGACCTGATCAAGCGCGCCATCCGTGATATCTATAATCGAGAGATCGAGGAAGTGATCGTCGAAGGCGAAGCAGGCTACAAGTCCGCCAAGGCCTTCATGAAGTTGCTGATGCCGAGCCACGCAAGGCGTGTAAAAGCCTATTCCGACCCTGTCCCGCTGTTCCAGCGTTATGGCGCGGAAGACCAGCTTTCGGCGATGTATGCGCCAGAAGTTCAGCTGAAATCGGGTGGATACCTCGTCATCAACCCGACCGAGGCGCTCGTCAGCATCGACATCAACTCGGGCCGTTCCACAAAAGAACACGGTATCGAGCAGACTGCGCTGCATACCAACCTCGAAGCCGCAAGGGAAATCGCCCGCCAGCTGCGCTTGCGAGACATGGCTGGCCTGGTCGTGATCGACTTTATTGACATGGATCACAATTCGAATGTCCGCAAAGTCGAACGGGCGATGAAGGAAGCGCTCAAGAATGATCGCGCGCGGATCCAGGTGGGCCGCATTTCGGGCTTCGGACTGATGGAAATGAGCCGCCAGCGCTTGCGGACCGGCGTGCTCGAAGCCTCTACCCGCGAATGCCCGCATTGTGACGGCACCGGCCTTGTCCGCACGGCGTCCTCTGCAGGTCTGTCTGCGCTGCGCGTGATCGAAGATGAGGCCGCCAAGGGTAAGGGTACGGTTATTACGCTCTATGCCTCCACCGAGGCATCGGTCTACCTCCTCAATGCCAAGCGCGCCGATCTTGCCGAGATCGAAGAACGGTACGGCGTCACCGTGGAAGTAAAGCCCGAAGGCGAGGAAGAAGGCGCGAAAATGCGCGTCCAATCGACCGGGCCCAAGCCGACCCAGGCACCCAAGTTCGAACCCATCGTCGATGAAGACGAGCAAGAAGACGAAGACACCTTCAGCGACAATGACGATGACGATGACGATGATGGTGCTTCCAAGAAAAAGCGCCGCCGTCGCCGCCGCGGCGGTCGTGGTCGGGGGAAGAACCGCAAGCCGAACGACGAAAGCGGCACAGACGAAGAGTCCGCCGAAGAAAAGCCCTCCGACAGTGAGGAAGATTCGTCAGAAAGCGAAGGCAAGCCGAAGCGCCGCCGACGCGGTGGCCGTGGCCGCAGCGGCAAGAAAAAGGCGCCCGAAGGCAATGAAACGACTGCAGAGGAAAAATCTACCGGAGAAGAGGCAGCGCCGGAAGTAGAAGCCGAAGAAAAGCCGAAGCCCAAACGCCGTACACGCAAGAAGGCGGATGCGACTGATACCGAAGCGAAAGCCGAAGAAGTAGCTGCCGAAGCTGAAGGCAAATCGAAGCCGAAGCGTCGCACCACGCGCGAGAAGAAAACCGATGACGCGGAAGGGGCATCAGAAGAGGCACCGGCTGCAGAAGAAAAGCCAAAGGCAAAGCCCAAGCGCGCCCCGCGCAAGAAGGCCCAACCCAAGGCCGATGAACCTTCAACAAAGACCGCCAGCGAAAAGGAAACCAGCAATGATGATGGCAAACCGAAGCGTGGTGGCTGGTGGCAGCGCACATTCGGTGAGTGACCGGATCGCGCAATCACTGCCCCTGTAATGTCCGAAGCACCGGTAACCGTTATTGTCCTCGCCGCGCAGCGAACGGGAGTTGTCAACCCGCTTGCTGCGCGCGCAGGAGTCAGCCACAAGGCGCTTGTCCCGATTTGCGGCCGCGCGCTCATCGAACACGTGATGGAAGTGCTGACCAGTCGGCGGGCGGTCGATGAAATCCGCATCGTGCTCGAACCTGACGGGCAGGAACAGGTCGATCCCGTGCTCAAATCGTTCCGTGATCGCGGTATCCCAATTACGCTCGTAAATTCCCAAGCCAACATTGTCGAAAGTGTTATTGGCGCGATGAAGGGCGAGGACAAAGCCTTTGTCGTCACGACAGCGGACAATGTCTTGCTCACCCCGGAAGGGTTCGAGCATGCACGCAAAACGCTGGTCCAGTCGGACGGCATCATCAGCCTCACCACGCGTGAACGCGTTTGGGCGGTCCACCGCCAGGGCCAACGTGGCTTCTACGATTTCAAGGATGACGGATACGCCAGCTGTAACCTTTTCGGCATCAACGGACAGAAGAGCCTTGCCGCTGCCGAGGTGTTTCGTGAGGGCGGCCAGTTCATGTCGAACAAGGGCCGCATGATCCGCGCCTTCGGGTTGTTCAACATTATCTTGATGGGCCTCAAGCTGATCACGCTGTCGCAGGGGATGCAGCGGTTGAGCAAGCGCTTCGGCCTTAATATCAAGCCTGTTATTTTCGAAGATGGTGCGCTAGCGATCGATGTCGATAACGAGCGTACATATTCGGTGGCAGAATGGGTCCTTGGGCAGCGCCTTGGCATGGACATACCCAAGCCTGAATTTCCCGCCGACATGAAGTGAACCCATTGCGCTGATGTGGCGGGCGGCGTAAATGCGCCGCACTACCACTCAACAATCGCAAAGGTTTGCCCATGAGCGCCGCTATTTCCCCCATGCGGATCCCTGATGAAGCCAAAGAGCGCGTGCGCATGCTGTTCATGGCAAAGCACGCCTTGTGGGGCGGCGGGATGCACCCGGAAGATGGCAACCACGCGATTTATCACCATGAAGTGCGCACGACGCTGGAAGGGCTTGGACTAAACCTGCAGTTCGCCAATTCGTATGACGTACTATTTACCCGGCCAGAGGTGGACTTCGTTTTCCCGCTGCTTAACCGCGGCGGCTTCGTGAATAGCGAAATGGTTATCCCCACGCTCTGCAACATGCACCGCATTCCCTATCTTGGGGCCATGCCGTTCCTGCGCGGCCTGGGCGATGACAAGTCGGTATCGAAGCTGGTGGCAACGCACGCCGGTGTCCCCACGGCTCCGTGGTTCTGCTATCGCCGTGGCGCTCCGATCCTGGAAAGCGACCTGCCGCCGGCACCCGATGGTCGCTGGGTCATCAAGCCCAATGCATCGTCGGCCAGCTGGGGTATTTCTGACGCCTTCGACTGGAACGGTGTGACCAACGCCATCGCCGACATCCACGGACAGGGGCACGATGCCATCGTGGAGCCATACCTCGATGGCTACGATGTGCAGTGCGCCTTCATCACGCTGAACAATGAACCGACCGCCCTGCCCATGTTGTGGTACGAGCGCGAGAACACGCAGAAGCTGTGGACCTATTACGAAAAGCGTGACCTTGTTCAGAACACCGAAAAGGCCTCGCTCAAGCGTTTCGATCATGCCGATCTGGCGCCGAAGATCGAAAAGATGGCACAGGCCTATGCGCGCGAATTGCTGCCGTTCGACTATGGCCGCATCGAATTCCGCGTCGATCTCAACACCGGCGATATCAATTTCATCGAGATCAACCTGAACTGCAACCTTTGGTCGGAAAAAGTCATGGCCAAGGCCGCCGCGCAGGCAGGCTTCAGCCACGCCGATCTGCTGGAAACACTGCTGGCCGAAAGCTGGCGCCGGAACGG
>CAYRBB010000031.1:0-29675 GCA_964422435.1 uncultured Sphingomonadaceae bacterium | reverse complement strand
ATCTGCGTGACCGCAGCCGGTGGTGCGCGCATGCAGGAAGGCATTCTCAGCCTGATGCAGATGCCGCGCGCCACCGTGATGACGCGCCGCCTGCGCGAGGCTGGCCTGCCCTATATCGTCGTGCTGGCGGACCCGACCACGGGCGGCGTCACCGCCAGCTACGCCATGCTGGGCGATATCCACGTGGCAGAGCCCGGAGCACTGATCGGTTTTGCCGGACAGCGCGTGATCCAGGAGACCATTCGCGAACAATTGCCCGAAGGCTTCCAGCGCGCCGAATATCTGCACAAGCATGGCATGGTGGACCTCGTGGTGAAACGCCAGGACCTGAAGGGGACATTGGCGGAATTGCTCGATTACCTGTCTCCTGCGAAGGCGGCGTAACAAAGTGCGTCATCCCGGCGAAAGCTGGGATCGCTTGCAAAATCGTCGCGCCTTACCGAGAGAGATCCCAGCTTCCGCTGGGATGACGGTAACATGAAAGACTTCGCCATTTCGGACAATGACGCCGTCCAGAAGCAGCTGGACCGGCTGGCCAACCTGCCGCTGCCCCGCAGCGGCCTTGGGCTCGATACAATCCGCGAGATGTGCGCGCGTCTGGTCAACCCGCAGCGCGACCTGCCGCCGGTTTTCCACGTCGCAGGGACCAATGGGAAAGGCTCCACCTGCTCTTTCCTGCGCGCGATGCTGGAGGCCGACGGCAAACGCGTTCACGTCCACACCAAGCCGCATCTGGTGCGCTATAACGAGCGTATCCGCATTGCCGGAGACCTCATTTCCGATGCGCTTCTCGCGGAGTTGCTGAAAGAGGTGCTCGACGCTTCCGAAGACCTGACGCCCAGCTTCTTCGAGGTCACCACCGCCGCCATGTTCCTCGCCTTCGCGCGCGATCCGGCGGATGCCTGCGTGATCGAGGTGGGTCTAGGCGGACGTTTCGATGCGACCAACATCCTCCCAGCGCCAGCCGCGTGCGGTATCGCTTCGCTCGGCGTCGACCACGACCATTTCCTGCTGCAGCCCGACCCAACCGCCCCCTCGCCCGAGAACAAGCTGGTGCGGATCGGGTTCGAGAAGGCGGGCATCGCAAAGCTCGGCGTCCCGCTGATAACGCAAGCCTATGCCGAGGATGTCGCCGCGCAGATTGCCGAGAGCGCGCTGAAGGCAGGCGCTCCGCTGTATCCGGGCGATGACAAATGGAGCGCCGAAACTGGCAGCGATGGCATCACCTATCGCGATGCCTGGGGCACACTTGGCTTGCCCCTTCCCACCATCCCCGGCGTGCATCAGGCCGAGAATGCCGCGCTCGCCGTGGCGATGCTGCGGCACCAGAATGTCGTCAAAGTGGGAGAGGATGCGCTGGCAAAGGGCATCCGCAGCGCCAACTGGCCCGCGCGATTGCAGGAACTGTCACCTGGCCCGTTGACTGAGCTGATGCCCGGTCGCACCGTAATTCTGGACGGCGGCCATAACCCCGACGCAGCACAGGCGATGGCTGCTTTTTTGACCGAACCCGTCCACGCGATCATCGGCATGATGGCAGCAAAAGACGCCCGGCAATTCATGCAAATTCTCGCACCGCACCTCGCCAGTGTGACTACGGTGCCGATTGCAGGCCATGATAGCCTGAGTGCAGAGGAATTGGCAGCGATTGCAGCCAAGTATGTGCCCGAAACCAGCACCGCGCCCGATATCCCGTCAGCCGCGCGTAGCATGGCCGAAGGGACGATCCTGATCGCGGGATCGCTCTACCTCGCCGGGCACGTGTTGAAGCTCAATCGTGAGTGGCCGGTTTAGGTTACTCGGCGGGTTCGGTTGCCAGCTTCGCATCCGGCGTTACCACGCCGCTTTTCGCTCCGGCGCGCTTCTGGCGGATCCATTCGAAAATACACAACACCACAGCCACACCGCCGATCGCGGTGGTCAGGATGAACACGTCGAAATAGCCGCGGTCCTCGATCATCTCTCCGAGCGCGCCCCGCCCCAGCGTTCCGACCAATAATGTGAGTGACGACAGCAAAGCATATTGCACGGCCGAGTATTTCTTCGAAACGATCGAGCTGAGCCATGCGACATAGGCCGCGCCTGCGATGCCGATGGCAAGGTTTTCCCACATGATGGTGAAAGTCAGTCGCGGTAGTCCTTCCGAACCGAAGGGGGCCAAAAACTGGATGAAATTGGTGAAGTAAATCGCATCGCTGGCCGCCTGCATGTTCGCCCCGCCGATCGCCATGTCGGCATAAAGCAAATTGGTCAGTGCAGCGATAAGCGCGCCGAATGTCAGCGTCGCCATGCGTCCCACCACGGTCAGCATATAACCGCCAAAGGCCAAACCGGCGATGATTGCGCCGACCCCAAAAAACTTGGAAGCAAAGGCAACCTCGTCATTCGTGTAGTTCAGCTCGCCAAGATAGAAGGGATAAGCGAAAGTGCCCCAGATCGCGTCGCAAATCCGGTAGGTCAGCACCAGGGACAGGATCAGCACCAGCGACCAGCCCATGCGGCCAACGAACTCTACCAGTGGCATCACCAACGCGCGGTACAGATGGTCGATGGCGTAAGCATTGCCTGCCTCCCGAGGGATGTCTTCCTTCAGCACATTTTCGCCCTTGTCTTTTTGCGACGCGAGCCATCCGGCGATGAAGGCCGGGATCACTACCGTTGCAACGATTATCCATGGGCCGAAATTGACGGTAAATTCGGTGGGGTTCGGTCGTTCCTCCGGCGAAAAGGCGAGCGACATATACATGAAGGTCAGCACTGTACCGATGGCGACTGCCCAGAGCAGGCCCACGGCACCGAGCGCCTTGACACGCAGCGACGGATTGATCTCACCCTTCTTCTGCAAGCTGAGAAGAAGCTCGTCTTCTTCACGCTCTCCCGCTTCGCTCACCTTGGTGTCTGGCGCCCACAGGCCAGCGATACCAATGGCAAGCAGGATGCCACCCATAATAAGATAGGTCTGCGGCCAGCCAATGCGTGCCGCGATGATTAGGCCCAATGCCCCGCCGACAAGTGCGGCAAGGCGATATCCCATCTGGTAAACGGTAGAGAGGATATCGAGCGTCGCTTCCTCGTCCGCCACATCGATACGCCAGGCATTGATTGCGATATCCTGTGTCGCGCTGGCCAGCGCGCCGATGCCCGCCAACAGGCTGAACCAGCCGATCGCCTCATTGGTCGGGTTGGAAAGGCTGAGCGCAATCAGGATCACGCCCAGCAGGATCTGCGTCGGCACGATCCACTGCTTGCGCCGCCCCAACTTGGAGAAACCGGGGATGGATACCTTGTCGATCAGCGGGGACCACAGGAATTGGAAGGCGTAGGCCAAACCGATGAGCGAAAAGACACCCATCGTTTCCAGCTCAACTTCGGCTTCGGAAAGCCAGGCATATAGCGTGCCGAGAAATAGCGAGAATGGCAGGCCGCTGGCAAAGCCGAACAGCGCAGTGTAACCGCTCTTCGGATTGCCTAACGATCGAAGCAGCGTTCCCCAGCCGGGCTTTTTCTTTGGTGTTTCAGCGGTGGCTTCGGCCATCAAGGCGCTCCCGATTTGTCGTCCCGAATTCTCTTCGTCGTTCGCATTACCGCTAAACCATCGCAATGGAAGGCTAGATGAACGGGCAATCACCGCCTATGGCGCACAGCATGTCGAATGAACCACGTCCCGAAGGCGATCGCATCGCCAAATTGCTTGCCCGTGCGGGTGTCGCCAGCCGCCGCGAGGTCGAGCGGATGATCGAGGCCCGCCGCATCAAGATCGGGGACGAGCTGGTGACTACACCGGCCACCTTCCTCACCAGCATCAAGGGCGTGACGGTGGATGGCAAGCCTGTTGGTAAGCCCGAGCGGACGCGATTGTTCGCCTTCCACAAGCCCACCGGCCTCTTGACGGCAGAGCGCGATTTTTCCGGTCGCCCGACGATCTACACCGCGCTGCGCAATGCCCTGCCCAAGGAAACGCCGCGGCTGATGCCGGTCGGACGGCTCGACATGAATACCGAAGGGTTGCTGCTGCTGACCAATGATGGCGAGTTCAAGCGCTTGCTCGAACTGCCTTCGTCCGACATTCCGCGCACCTACCGCGCGCGCACCTTTGGCGAGATCACGCAGGAACAGCTCGAATCGCTGATGGAAGGCGTGGAGATCGACGGGATGCGGTATGACCGGATCGACGCGAACCTCGAACGGCGCACGGGCGCGAACCAATGGATCGAGCTGACGCTGACCGAGGGTAAGAACCGCGAAGTGCGCAACGTGCTCGAAAGCTTCGGGCTGGAGGTGAACCGCCTGATCCGCACCGCCTATGGGCCGTTCGGTCTCGCCGACCTGCCGCGTGGCGCGGCGCAGGAAATCCGCAAGGAAGATATCGAGCGGTTCCGTTCGGGCCTAAAGAAATGAGGATTATTGCCGGCGAATGGAAGCGGCGGCCGTTGAAGGCGCCGCAGGGAGACGCGACGCGTCCAACCGCGGATCGCACGCGCGAGACCTTGTTCTCAATGCTCGCCAGCCGTCTCGGCGCGTTCGAAGGACTACGCGTGGCGGACCTCTTCGCTGGTTCTGGCGCGCTGGGGCTGGAGGCCCTGAGCCGCGGCGCGGAGCGTTGCCTATTCGTCGAACAGGATGCCGCCGCCATCCGCGCGCTGCGCGGCAACATTGCAGCCTTTCGTGCGCAGCAACGCTGCGATGTCGTGGCCGGTTCTGCATTTTCTCTCGGCCCTGCGAAAGAGCCGCTCGATCTTATTATGCTCGATCCGCCTTACAAGACGGGTGCTGGAGCGGTCGCGATCGACAAACTCGTTCGCCTCGGCTGGATCGGTCCTGCGACCTGGGTCACGCTGGAAGTGGCCGCGAAGGAAGATGCCAATGTCCGGCGTATGGAAATGGAGAGCGAACGCAAGGTCGGCGCGGCAAAGCTCGTCTTTTTGCGATTGCCGGATACCGGAGCCGCGTAAAGGAAAGGCCGTTCCAGAAGGAACGGCCCTTCGAAGGCTTACGTCCTCAGGTGGTTACCCGCCTGAACGCATGTCCGTTGCCGATTCACCCGGCCAATACTGTAGCGGGCGGTCAACATTGGGGCCACGCTCACCAGCGGCCCACGCGTTGATGCAGTGGTCGTCCATTTCACTTTCGCAAATCGGATACTCGCCATCATGGTTGGTACGGACAGGCGTCGGAATGGTCTGGACCATTTCGTTGCTTACCCAATTGGTTTCGGTCATTCGACGCTCCGCCATCTGGGCATTGATCGAGGTCCATGCGCGGACACGGTCAGCTTCTGTCATCTCGTAGAGCTGGATGCGCTGTTCATCATCAAGATACCAGAAAGTCTCGCGATCAGTCGGCTCCAGCGTTATGTAATAGGAGCGGACACCTTCCGGCCACGCTTCGTACTCTGCGCGCTGCTGTTCGGTCAGCTCATCGACATGGGCCCCGGACTGCATAGTCATCCCGTCTTTGTTCAGTTCGACGGTTTCACGGTCTTGAGCCGTGGCGGGGACGGCAACCATGGAAAGCGCGGTTGCGGCTGCTAAAATCATCTTGGACATGAGGATAACTCCTTCAATGCGTTTGCTTTAATGCACTGTGGAATCAATGGAGCCTCGCCCCGACTGTTCCGAGAAATCGAAGTTCCTCCGCTCGCCGCAAAGCTTGCACGCGCTGGCTTCGTTCCCTAACTGTTCACAGGTGACCGAGCCACCCGCCTCCATCGATTCTGCCAATGCACCCGAGTGGATGTCGCACCTAAACCCACCGCAACGCGAGGCTGTACTGACCACAGAAGGCCCGGTGCTGATGCTGGCAGGCGCCGGGACGGGAAAGACCGCTGCTCTCACCCATCGCCTTGCCCATATCGTGCGTGAACGGCTTGCATGGCCGAGCGAGATCCTTTGTGTCACCTTCACCAACAAGGCCGCGCGCGAAATGCGCGAACGTGTCGGCAAGCTGACCGGTGGCGCATTGGAAGGCATGCCGTGGCTCGGCACCTTCCATTCGATCGGCGCGAAGATGCTGCGCCGCCATGCCGAGCTGGTGGGTCTGAAAAGCAATTACACAATCATCGATACTGACGATCAGCTGCGCCTGCTCAAAGCCTTGATCCGAGAGAATGACATTGACGAGAAACGCTGGCCGCCGCGCCAGCTTGCCGGATTGATCGATAGCTGGAAGAACAAGGGCCTCAATCCCGGCGATCTCACCCCGGTCGACAATGAAAGCTACGCCAATGGCAAGGGGCAGGAGATGTACCGCCTCTACCAGGCGCGGCTGCAAAGCCTCAATGCCTGCGATTTCGGCGATTTGCTGCTGCATGTGCTCAACATTTTTCGCAAGCATCGCGACGTGCTGGAAAGCTACCAGAAGCGCTTCAAATATGTGCTGGTGGACGAGTACCAGGATACCAACGCCGTCCAGTATCTCTGGCTGCGGCTGATCGCGCAGGACCGCAAGAATATCTGCGTTGTGGGGGATGACGACCAGTCGATCTATTCGTGGCGCGGGGCGGAAGTCGCCAATATCCTGCGTTTCGACAAGGATTTTCCCAGGGCCAAGGTCGTTCGGCTGGAACAGAACTATCGCTCCACCCCGCAAATCCTCGCCGCCGCCGGGGGGCTGATCGCGGCGAACAGCCAGCGGCTCGGCAAGGAACTTTGGACCGAACTTCCGGCGGGCGAGAAAGTCCGCGTGATCGGCGTATGGGATGCGCCGGAGGAAGCGCGGCGCGTGGGCGAAGAGATCGAGCGGCTCGAACGCGAAGGCGCAAGCCTCGATCAGACCGCCATCCTCGTGCGCGCGCAATACCAGACGCGCGAGTTCGAGGACCGCTTCATCCAGATCGGCCTCAACTACCGGATCGTGGGCGGTTTCCGCTTTTACGAGCGCGCCGAAATCCGCGATGCCCTTGCCTATCTGCGGGTCATCGCGCAACCGGCGGACGACCTTGCTTTCGAGCGTATCTATAACCAGCCCAAACGAGGTCTTGGGGCGAAGACGCTGGAAAAGATGCACGCTCATGCCCGCGCGGCCGGCCAGCCGCTCGCCGCCGCCGCTTTGGAGTTGGCCGATAGTGACGAGCTGCCACCGCGTGCGCGGAACACCATCGCAGAACTGATGCGCTGCTTCCTCCGCTGGCGCGAGATGAGCGAGGCGGTGACCCCGGCCGAACTGATGCGCGTGGTGCTGGAAGAAAGCGGCTATGACGCGATGCTCAAGGCTGACCGCACCAGCGAAGCCGCGGGCCGCGCGGAAAACCTCACCGAACTTGCGCGCGCGATGGAGGAATACGAAACGCTCGGCGACTTCCTCGAACATGTCGCGCTCGTCATGGACAATGACGCGCAGGGCGATGAGGAAAAGGTCACCATCATGACGATGCACGCGGCGAAGGGACTGGAATTCGACCATGTCTTCCTGCCCGGATGGGAAGAAGGCGTGTTCCCCAGCCAGCGCTCGCTCGATGAAGGCGGGCTCGCCAGCCTCGAGGAAGAACGCCGCCTCGCCTATGTCGCGATCACGCGCGCGCGCCGCCGCTGCACGATCCTGCACGCCGCCAATCGCCGCATTTTCGGCCAGTGGAACAGCTCGATCCCCAGCCGTTTCGTCGAAGAATTGCCCGAAGAGCATATCAACGTGGAAACCACGATGAGCGGCGGGCGCAGCCTATGGCAGGCCAATTGGACCGAGAGCGAAGACCCCTTCGCCCATGTCAGCCAATCCCGCCCGGATCGCAGCTCGGCCCGCGGCCCCGGCTGGCAACGCGCCCTCGCCACCGGATACGACACCAAGCAAACCCGCGTAAGAGAGGCGACCCGCAGCGCCGCGAGCTTCGCCGCCAAACCCCGCACCGATATCACCGTGGGAGACCGCGTCTTCCACGAGAAATTCGGCTACGGCGAAGTGATGGGCCAGGAAGGCAACAAGCTGGTGATCGAATTCGACCACGCGGGCGAGAAGCGGGTGATTGATAGTTTTGTGAGTTTGGGGTGAGGGAAGGTAACTTGCTGTTTCGCTGAAAGTTATTAGGGTCGAGCAATGAACCGCGCGCGATCCCTGGCCGTCTCTACTCTCGCATTTATGGCCACACTGGCAGGCTGCGGCCCGATGACTTCGGAAGGATTGGCATGCAACACAGGGTATCGGAGTGCGCCACACTGGGATGAGCAGTTATTCGCCTCCGGATACTTTCCGGAAAGCTATTCTGAGCCGACTGAAGCAGTTTGTGGCTCTGACCGGCTTGCTCCAATCATCGACGAAGTTGAGGAGGAATGGTATCCGGGGCAGTGGGCTGGAGGCTGCGAGCCATCGATCTGGCAGTACTCGCAAGCAACTGACGCACCAGATTTCGCGTTTCGGTTCAGTTACATTCCCAGCTTTCAACCATCCATCTTCATCCGCGTAGAATCGCGAGACGGAGACCACTTTGTGATGATGAAGCAACTGAGCGGTGCTGGCGGCTACGACCCCGGGTATGTTTGGCGTTCCAAGCGGGTCAATCTTGACGACGACGAATTGGCCGAGATTATCGACTTGCTAGAAGACTCTGGGTTGTTCGAGGAAGAAGAAGTCGAACCAGTTCAGAACACAGAAAACCAGACCTGTTTTGGAGGTTTTGACGGGACTCAGTGGATCTTCGAGCGCGCGGACGCGGACGGATATGCATACGCCAACGAATGGTCACCGAATAATGGGCCGGCGTACAGGATTGGCAATTACTTCTTAGGCCTCACAGGTTGGTTGGAAGAGGATTGAAAGGGGGCCCGCCCCCCTCAATCATAAACCGCCCGGATCGCGTCCCCGAACCCACTCCCGCCAAGCCATGCCAGTTGCGTTGCTTCGGTCACGCGGTTGATCTCGACCTGCGGGATGGCGCCGCCGCTGACAGGCACGCGGAGCGGCCTTGTGCCGGGCTCCATCGCGATCAGGCGTTCGATGGCGCGGGGGACGTCCATCGGATCGGCGCTGCGGCCGGAGCCGTCTTCATTGCCCATTGCCGCGACCTGTTGCGGGTAGCCCGCCAGATGCAACTCATCCGCCCGTTCCTTGAGCGCGCTGGTGTAGATGTTGCGGTTGACCCAGACTTCCGTCGGGTAGCCGCCGGGCTCGATGATCGCCACGTCGATACCGTGCGGCACGAGTTCATAGGCGAGCTGTTCGCCCATCGCCTCCAGCGCAAACTTGGTCGCCGAATAATGCCCGGCATGTGGCACGATCACGCGGCCCAGCTGGCTGCTGATCTGCACAATCAGGCCGTGCCCCCTCGCCCGCATGCCGGGCAGAACTGCGCGGATCATGCGTTGGGGGCCGAAGACATTGGTGTCGAAGATCAGCTGCGTCGCTTCCATGTCCTGTACTTCGGTCGGCCCGGTGATGCCGATGCCGGCATTGTTGACCAGCACATCCATCGGCGCGCCGTTGATGTCCTCCGCCCGGGCAACGCCGCTCGCGACGGAATCGTCCGACAGCACATCGATCTCGATCACGTGGATATCGAGGCTCTCTGCCTCTGCCAGCGCTTCCAGCTCATCCGCCTCGGGTCGTGGCAGGTTGCGCATGGTGGCAAAGACCTTGGCCCCGCGCCGTGCATAATGCTCCGCCCCCAGCCGCCCGAAGCCGGAGGAACATCCGGTGATGAGCACGGCGGCTCCGGTCAGGTCACGCGGAGTTTGCGGCTCCTGAGCGCGCAAACCGGTGGCGGCAAAGGCGGTAGCAGCGGCAGTTCCGGCGAGCAGGTGGCGGCGAGAGAGATTTGGCATGGGGGACTCCTTGGTGATTTTGCGGTAGGCTAGCAGATACGCAGCGGCCGCGGCGAAGAATTCGCTTTCCTACAGCTGCCCGCCCGGCCAATGACCGCGCCCGTTCTTTCGCATCGTCGATCTCGCCCTTCACCAAGCCTCGCAGCAATGCGGGGCTTTTGCCGTTTTGGGCGCGCGCATCTACAAATCGAAACGCCGCCCGGCATGTACTTCATCAACTTGCACGAAACGCAATTGCACTTTGACTTTCCGCACTCCCCTTCGCGCCTATCCCCTGCTAACCGCCGCCGATGCCGTCACGCGATATCGCCCTGCTCGTGTTCCTCTGCGTTATCTGGGCGGCGAATGTCATTGTCAGCCGGGTTGTTGTGACAGACCTTGCCGTGCCGCCGCTCTTCTTCGCCGCAATGCGATCACTGGTAGTGGTTGCAGCGCTGCTGCCCTGGCTCAAATGGCCGGGTAAGGATTGGTGGCGGGTCGCGCTGGTCACCACGTCCGTTAGCGGACTGGGCTTTGCCCTGATGTTTGTTGGCCTGCAGGATGCAACGCCATCGTCAGCTGCCATCGTGCAATTGTCCGGCGCGCCGATGACGGTGCTGCTGGCGGTGCTTATCCTCGGAGAGACCGTCCGCTGGCGGCGCGCATTGGGCATTGCGCTGGCCCTTGGCGGTGTTGTGATAGCCGTTGCCTCGCCCACCGGATGGGCGAACAGCAACGGGCTGCTCTTCATCTTTGCGGGTGCGTTTGTAGGAGCGCTGGGTTCGGTCTACCTGAAGACCATCGACCTCTCGCCGTTGCGCCTGATGGCGTGGGCGGGTTTCTTCTCGACCCTGTTGCTGCTTCCGCTCAGCATGACACTGGAAGGCGGTCAGGTCGATGCCGTAACCGCCGCGCCTTTCCCATTCAGCGCATCACTCGCTTTCTCCGGACTTGTCGTTTCGGTCTTCGCACACACTGCCTATTTCGGGGTCCTGCAACGCAATGAAGCCGGCGTGGTGGCGCCGATTACCCTGCTGACGCCCGTCTTCACAATCCTGATGGGCGCAAGCATCACGGGAGACGAGGTAGGCGGCGTAATGCTGGCGGGCGCGACCCTCGCCGTGATCGGCGTTCTGGTCATTACCGTGCGCCCCAGCGCAACGTTCTTCAAGGGACTGCTGGTACGGCCACGGCTTTGATGCCACGGGACAGCGTGCCCAGTTCAGTCGAAGCCGACGTCCAGAAAACCGGGTTTTGGTCCGTTCCATTCGCCGGCGGGAACGGGTTCATCCTCGTCCTTCTTGCCACGTCCTGGCGATGGCTCGCGCTGCGGCTTCTCCGCACGTGTTTCCTTCTTCGGGGCTGGCTTCTTGCCCGACATATCGTTCTTCTTGCCACGTGAACGCTTTGGCTGTTCCTCGCGCTCTTCCTTTGCGTCCTCTTTTGTCTTCGGCTGCTCTTTGGGCAGTTCAACCCGCACATCCTTCTTGCCGAAGACGGGCACCTTGTTGCCGGTCAATTTCTCGACATTCTCGATGGCCTCGGCATCTTCCGGCGAAACGAAGGTAAATGCGCGACCCTTGTTCCCCGCGCGGCCCGTGCGGCCGATACGGTGGACATAGTCATCCGGATGCCACGGCGTATCGAAATTGAAAACGTGGCTCACGCCCTTGATGTCGAGTCCGCGTGCGGCAACATCGGAGGCGACGAGGATGTTGATGTCGCCGTCCTTGAAGCGTTGCAATTCCTTGTTGCGCTGGTTTTGGTCGATATCGCCGTGAATCTCTCCACTGGCAAAGCCATGGCGCTGCAGGCTCTTGTTCAGTTCGCGAACGGTCGTCTTGCGGTTAGCGAAGATGATTGCGGTTTCGACATGATCGTTGCGAAGCAGCCAGCGCAGCGTAGATCGTTTTTCCCTGTTCGAAACAGGGATCTTGAACGCGGTAATGTTCTCGTTCGTAGATGCCGCGCGGCTCACTTCGATCCGCTTCGGGTTGTTGAGGAATTTCTTCGCCAATTTCTCGATCGGCGGTGGCATGGTGGCCGAAAACAGCATCGTCTGGCGCGTTTCAGGCAGCTTGTCACAAATGAATTCGATATCGGGAATGAACCCCATATCCAGCATCCGGTCCGCCTCGTCGATCACCAGCAGTTCGCACCCGTTGAGCATGATCTTGCCGCGCTCGAACAGGTCCATCAGGCGGCCAGGGGTAGCGATCAGCACGTCGACACCTTCGTTCAGGGCCTTGAGCTGCTCTCCCATCTGCACGCCGCCGATGAGCAGCGCCATGGTAAGATCATGGTTCTTGCCGTATTTCTCGAAATTCTCTGCAACTTGCGCCGCGAGTTCGCGCGTCGGCTCAAGTATCAAAGAACGCGGCATGAGCGCGCGGCGGCGACCGGCCGCCATCACGTCAATCATCGGCAGAACAAAGCTGGCTGTCTTGCCGGTGCCCGTCTGCGCGATACCGATCATGTCCTTCATCATCAGGACAGCAGGAATGGCTTCGGCCTGAATGGGTGTGGGCTGGGTATACCCCGCAGTTTCCACTGCTTTGAGCAATTCAGGAGAAAGGCCGAGATCGGCGAAAGTTGTCAAATCGTGTGTTTCCGGAAGAAAGAGGTGACCTGCCGCAACTCGGACAAATCAGCAAAGCTGCGCGCCCCTACGCAGTCAAGGAAGCGAAAGTCAAGATTTACGGGTAGTTTGGCGACATTGCGCCAGTCCGTTGTGCCTAGTTGGCAACGGCGACGAGCCGGGAAAAATCCGCGATCTGGCAACTGCCACCGGCACGCGATTGCAGGCGGTCCCGCGAAACGCACAGCCGTTCATCTTCATTGCGCTCGACAAAGAAGCCCGCGTAATACGCCCTGGCCGAGCAACCGTCCTCCAACCGCGCTGCCAGGATCATGCTGTTATCAGTAAAGAAAAGCAGGCGATTATCGTTGGTCGGCTGGACGCCGAGAATGCTTTCCGCATCGACGCAATTGCCATAGTCGATTTCTTCAAAGCGCGTGTTCATCGGCCTGCGCGGCAGTTCAGCAAGCATTTCGGACCGGCGAACGGAGGAAGCAGGGCTGACGCGTATGACGACGCGGCTCTCAATACGAACCTGATGCTGGCTTTGCGGGCCGCGAGCCCTTTCGAGCATATCAAAAGGAGGCGCGCTGTCAGGATCAAAACCCAGCACGGGTGTGTAACTCTGTCCCGGCCGCACCGGCACGGCGTCCTGCGCCCCGGCAAGAAGCGGAGCGATCAGGGCGACCGGGGCAAGGAGGGCAATAATGCGTTTCATCAATCTATAACCGCTGCGTCGCGGATTGTTTTACCCGCGTCAACATTGCGCCGTCCTAGCAGCGAGGATTGAATGGTGGCTTAACCCGGTTGGCAGGAAGTGGCTCAATCCTTTGCATCTGTGGTGATCCGCTGGCATTTGGCATCGAATGAGCAATGCCGAAACCTTCCTGTCTGCCGCCCAGGACATACTGGGTGAGCGCGGGATTTCGACGGATCCCGAGATTATCTCGCCGTGGCTGACCGATTGGCGTGGGCGCTATACCGGGCGCGCGCTCGCTCTCGCCTCGCCAGGGAACACACAACAGGTGTCGGCACTCGTGCAGCTTTGCCAGAAGTTCGCCGTTCCTGTCGTGCCGCAAGGCGGGAATAGCGGCATGTCTGGCGGGGCGACGCCCGACGCGACCGGCAAGGCGATCGTGCTTTCCCTGAGACGAATGAACAGCGTCCGGGCATTCGATCCCGATGCGCAAGAAATCACCTGCGATGCCGGTTTGATCCTGCAGGCACTGCACGAAACGGTCGAGGCCGAGGGACTGCGTTTCCCGCTCACGCTCGGCGGCAAGGGATCGGCTACGATTGGGGGACTTATTTCGACCAACGCCGGGGGAACGCAGGTACTACGTCATGGCAACATGCGCGCGCAGGTGCTTGGTGTAGAAGCAGTGTTGGCCGACGGCTCTGTGTTCAATGCACTGACGCCGCTGAAGAAGGACAATCGCGGATTTGACCTCAAGCAGTTGTTGATCGGGTCGGAAGGCACGCTGGGAATTGTCACAGGAGCAACACTGCGCCTGCTTCCTGCGCTGGCGGATCGCGCAGTGCTGTGGGCGGGCCTTTCCGATATTCGCAAGGCACGCCAGCTGCTGCTGCACGCCGAAAGGCTGGCAGGTGGAGCGCTTGAAGGATTCGAGATCATTCCGCGCCATTCGCTTGCATCGGTGCTTGCCTACAATCCAAAAGCCCGCTCACCGCTGCAAGGCGAGCATGAATGGAACGCATTGATCGAACTGGTTGCCGATGCTTCACGGACAGAAGAATTGCCCGCTCTTGCCCGATCTCTGCTCGAAAGCGCGTTTTCTGCCGGTCTTGTTGAAGACGCGACCATTGCTGCCAACGAACAGCAAGCGGAAGACTTCTGGACATTGCGTGACGACATATCGCCCGCCGAGCGTGCTCTCGGTCCGGCGATGCAGCACGATATCTCTGTCCCGGTTGCCCGAATGGCAGATTTTGTCGCCGAGACCGTTTCGAAGGTAGAACAGGCGTTCCCGGGATCACGCGCGGTCGCTTTCGGGCATCTGGGTGACGGCAATGTCCACTTTCACGTTCTTGCACCCAAATCGGCAACATCAGGCGAATGGGAAGAGGCCGAGGGCAAGAACATCAGCCGCTTTGTTCACGACGAAGTCACGCGCTGGGGCGGCTCGATCAGCGCCGAGCACGGTATCGGCCAGATGAAACGCGACGAACTGGAGCGGCTGGCGGACCCTGTGCACTTGGCCATTCTCCGGCAAGTGAAGGCAGCGCTAGACCCCCATGGCCTGCTCAACCCGGGCAAGCTCGTGCATTTTGCACCTGAAGGCGCAGAGGCGCTTGCTTCGGAAGGCTCCAGCCATTAAGGCCGCGCCCTGACATTTACGGGGTGGCAACCGAGACAAACGTCCGGGCGTTTCACACCACATCGATCATCCTTATCGGAGAGACCAATATGGCCAGCGCGCCGAAAGCAAGTATGCCCGTTCTTTACAAGGAACTCGTTCCGCTCAACAGCAATGACCATGCCACCTGGAAAGGCCGCACGACGGACAAGGCTCCGTGGATTTCCAAGCAGCACGCAATTCCGCTGACAGTGGAAGAATTCCCGATTGCCCAGCGCGATTTCCCGATAGTGTTTTCCTCCGGCGATCGTCCGGTTCCGCTGGCTCTGATGGGCCTCAATGAAGGCGTGAATGTGTTCTTCAACGACGACGGGTCGCCAATCGGCACACCATACGTTCCCGCCTATGTGCGCCGCTACCCGTTCCTTCTCGCCAAGCTGCAGCCGGATAGCGACAACCTTTCGCTCTGCTTCGACCCGACCAGCGAGCTGGTTGGAGAGTTTGACGAGGGGAACGCGCTGTTCAACGAGGAAAAGGAGCCTTCCGAGCACACTCAGCAGCTGCTCAACTTCTGCGAAAAGTTCGAAGATGCCGGCAATAAGACGCAGATGTTTATGCAGGAACTGGCCGATCACGACCTGCTGATGGATGGTGAAATCTCAATTCAGCGTCGCGACAATCCGGAACAGCCTTTCGTTTATCGCGGTTTCCGCATGGTCAACCAGGAAAAGCTGCGCGAATTGCGCGGTGACCAGTTGCGCAAGTGGAACGAGAACGGACTTCTGCCGCTAATCTTTGCACACCTGTTTTCGCTCGAACTGATGCGCACCGTTTTCGCCAAGCAGGTGGAAATGGGCAAGGGACCGAACCCCGGCGCTCCGGCAAACGGCACAATGCCGCCGCCCGCCGCCTGACCCTGCGGCACAAATGGTTGAAAAGGGCGCATTCCAGATGCGGATTGCGCCCTTTTTCATGTCTTGAACACGCCAAAACCGATCTTATCTTGAAAGAGTTCGGTCGGCGCTCCCCTCATGGCCTGGCCGGACAGGTGTACGATCCCCCGTGCACCTCCTCCCTGAACCTTGGCCGCCTCGTACTTGTATGTACGGGGCGGTTTTTTCATCTATTCAGCAGCCTGCTGGAAGCCTGAGTCGGCAAATTCGTCCGCCAGGCGCCGAACAAGGCCGGTTACTACGCGTACCACATCATGCAGCCCTTCTGCGGGCTCGCGCAATTGCTGGTCGAGATAAGTCGTGCGGCAGATTTCCAGTTGCATCGCATTGATGTTCCGATTGGGCGCGCCGTGGCGATCAAGTACGTATCCGCCTGCATAGGGGCGATTATGCGCTGCAGACACGCCATGCGCTTTGAAATGGCCGAAAGCTGCCGAAGTTAATCGGCTTTCGCACGATCCGCCAAAGCGATCACCGATCACGAAATCCACGGCAGCGTTGATACCCCGTTTCGGACCGAGCGGGGGCATCGAATGTAGATCAATCAGCAGCGAGGTGCCCCATTTGTCCCGCATCGCTTCCAGGGTTGTCGCCAGCGCTGTGTGATATGGCTGATGTACACAATCGATGCGTTCGGACAGATCGGATGCACAAAGCCGTGAACTCCATAGTTCGCCCAGCCCCGGAAGACGACGCGGAACAAGACCTAGGCCACTACGCGCCCTGCGCCCCGCTGCAAGACGACGACCCGGCGAAGGCGCACGTCCGTTAACCATTTCCCAATCGACATCATCCGGTGAACGATTGAGATCAATCATCGCGCGTGGCGCATTGGCTATTAGCAGGGCTGCGCCAGTCTCTCTCGCTACAGCTTCACCAACCAAGTCAACATAGCGGTCTTCCAACCTGAGTGTCGCGTCCGAGGGAGCACGCATTCGGTCCGTCAGTGATGCGGGATAGTGCCGTCCGGCATGCGGAACCGCGATAAGGATCGGGATCGGCAAAGACCGTTCGCGCCACAACGTAAAGGCCGGGACACTGTCGCTTCCGGGGATACGGCCTCCGCCCCGGTTAAGCGAATCACTCTTGGATGTCTCGTTTCGGATCATTCACTATATGTGCTGGCCGCGATTATCCTCTGTGTCAAAGCTGGCCACTCCGCACGACGCACAAGACTTTGTTACGAGTTGGTGCGTAGGGAGACGCCAGATTTGCAGACACAGTAAAAACAAGGACGAGAGCATGATCCGCATTCTGCTGGCCGAAGACGATAACGCGATGCGTGCCTACCTGACGCGTGCGCTGGAACAGGCTGGTTATTCCGTGGTAGCCGTCGCTTCAGGCACTGAAGCTCTGCCTATGCTCAAGACCGAAATCTACGACCTGCTCCTTTCAGACATCGTCATGCCGGAAATGGACGGGATCGAGCTGGCACAGCATTGTAACCAGCTGAGCCCAAGTACCAAGGTGATGTTCATCACCGGATTCGCCGCAGTTTCTCTCCGCGCAAACCGCGAAGCACCACATGCCAAGATGTTATCCAAGCCGTTCCATCTCAAGGATCTGGTGATGGAAGTCGAGCGCCTATTCCAGGATGCGGCTGCAGCTTCTCTCTGATCGGTAAAATCACGCTTGAAGACACTTGCAACAGCGCGAAGGCGGCGCTAGACGGCGCGCCTGCCGCGCGATGTGCGGCAAGCGAATGGTGCGGGCGTATAGCTCAGTGGTAGAGCACTATGTTGACATCGTAGGGGTCCCAAGTTCGAACCTTGGTACGCCCACCATTCGGCTCCCCCAGACAATTGAGAACAATCGCTGCTCGGGCCTCAATCCTTGCCTTCGCGCGCCCTGATATGGCGCATCGATAGCGCCTCCAGATTTTCGAGTTCGGTAATCGTTTGGTCGATCGCTTCGCGCTGCTGACGCAATTCGGTCAAACGATGCTGGGTGGCTTCGATCATGCGCTGCGCCTGCACCACCTGATCAGGATCGTGATCGTACAAGCTTAGAAACTCACCAATTTCGCGAATGGAAAAGCCCAGGCGCTTACCGCGCATGATAAGTTGCATCCGCGCCATTTCGCGGCGTGAATAGACGCGCATTGAGCCTACGCGTTTCGGCTGGATCAGCCCCTTGTCTTCGTAAAAGCGGAGCGTTCGCTGCGTGACACCCAGCGCTTCCGAGGCTTCGGCTATACTCTTCAGGTCGTCCTTGCCCATGCCTTCAAAAGCGTAAGCATCCTCAAGCTTTTCTCGGTCGGTTTGTGTCATGTGGTATCCCCCTCGCCTGCGGTTTTTTGGGCAGCTGCAGCCGCTTCGCGTTTCGCCTTCTCCTCTGCCACCAACTGCTTTTTCTCCAGCTTCCCGACGAGTGTCTTGGGCAATTCCTCACGAAACTCGTAAGAATCGGGCATCTCGATCGGATTGAGCCGCATCTTCAGAAATTCATGCAATTGCCCTGCATCCAGCTCTTCGCCTTCGTGCAGCGCGATGAAAAGCTTGGGCGCCTCGCCGCGATAATCGTCGGGAACGCCGATAGCGATAGCCTCTTTAACCGCCGGATGCTCGTATGCGGCATCCTCTATCATGCGCGGGTAAACGTTATACCCGCTGCACAGGATCAAATCCTTGATGCGATCAACGATGAACAGATATCCGTCTTTGTCGAGATAACCGATATCGCCGGTACGCAAGGACTCACCAAAAAATGTCTTCTCGGTCGCGCCGGGACGGTTCCAGTACCCCTTCATCACCTGTGGTCCACGGGCGCAAATTTCACCGCGATTATCGGGACCGATGCCTTTAACAAGGTTCCCTTCCTCGTCGCGCAATTCGATGATTGTGTGCGGGAATGCCGGCCCGGCGGAATTTTCCTTTACCGGCTGACGGCCCAACAGCGGATTGCTCGTAATGATCGGAGACGCTTCGGTAAGGCCATAGCCCTCCGAAACCGGCGAGCCGGTGCGTTCTTCGAACTTGGTACGAACATCAAGCGGCAGCGGCGCACCTCCTGAACAGCTCGTGAGTACCGAGGACAGGTCGGGCAATTTGTCATCCGACAGCGAGCCCAAAGCATTGTAGATGGTCGGAACGCCGAACATCTGCGTTGGCGGCTTGCGCTTCACCGTCTTTAGAACCTCGTCCATTTCAAACCGCGGCAGCAAAACAAGCTCTGAAGCCGTGTCGACGCCAAAATTCATCACGCATGTGAGTGCGAAGACGTGGAACAGTGGCAACACGCCTAGCGTGCGCTCCTGCTGGTCCCGCTCCACCCCGACATGCAACATCATCTGCGCGGAATTGGCCGAAAGATTGGCGTGAGTGAGCATCGCGCCCTTCGGTCGGCCAGTCGTACCACCGGTATATTGCAGTACCGCCACATCATCTGGGTTCTGTTCGACTTGGGCAGGACTTGCCTCGTGCGCCGCGAGATCGCGGTAGTCGACATAGACGATACGGGCCTGCTTTTTGGCAAGCGCCGAGCGCTTCAGTGTACGCAGGCCAACCGATTTCCAGAAGGGCAGCACGTCTGCCATCGGACACAGCACGACCTTTTCCAGCGCGACAGTGCCATGGTCGTTAGCCTTGCCCCAGGCGGCAACAACCTTCGAATGCAGCAGTTCGAGGTCAGGCACGGCGATCATCTTCGCACCCGAGTCGGTAATCAGAAATTCGACCTCGCTCTCGGAATAGAGCGGGTTTATGTTCACCACCATTCCACCCGCGCGCAACACCGCATAATAGACAATGACCGAGTATGGCGTGTTGGGTAGGCACAGGCCGAACCTATCGCCCTTACCCAGTCCTTCAGCCTGAAGGCCGGTGGCGATACGATCAACAAGTTCGCCGACTTCTGCATAGGTCCATTCACGCCCAAGGAAGTCGATACAGACACGGTTCGGAAACTTGGCAACAGCATGATCGAGCGCTTCCGTCAGCAAACGCGGACGAATTTTCCCATTCGTATCCATAAAGCGGCTTGTGTCCATCAGTCGGAACCCTTCGGGCACCTCGATCATGAAATTTCCTTTCTCCATCCCTCGCCCTGATTTTGCCGAATAAAAAGTCTAGCGAATGCATCAGAGCATCTTGATTCCTCGTTGCTTAACGTATACGTCAAACAATAGACTTTATCGTAACCATTCGACGTAAAAGGTCAATCGACCAGACGAATCGAATTTTGGAAAGGCAGAACAAACCATGAGTGATGTCGTCATCGCGGGCTATGTCCGCTCTCCTTTCACCCTCGCCTATAAGGGTGCCCTCGCGAAAACGCGGCCTGACGATCTGGCAGCGAACACGATTCGCGGCCTCATCGAAAAAACCGGCGTTAAGGCAGAAGATATCGAAGACATTGTGATGGGCTGCGCCTTTCCCGAAGGCGAACAGGGCTTCAACATTGCTCGACTCGTTGGCCTACTGGCCGACTTGCCACTCGATGTAGGCGGCGTGACCATGAACCGTTTCTGCGGTTCTTCAATGAGCAGCATCCACTATGCAGCCGGGCAGATCGCCATGGGCGCAGGCGATGTTTTCATTGCCGCCGGCGTTGAAGGCATGAGCCGCGTACCGATGACCGGTTTCAACCCTATGCCGAATCCCGAACTCGCCAAGAAGAGCGCTGCCTATCTCGGTATGGGTGACACGGCAGAGAACGTCGCCAAGAAGTACGGGATTTCGCGTGAAGAGCAGGAAGCCTTCGCCGTAAAGAGCCAGCAAAAGGCTGGCGCCGCAATCGCAAAAAACGCGTTCGATGATGAAATTATTCCTTTCACCCTGCCCGACGGCACGGTGGTCGACAAAGACGGTACACCGCGCCCGGGCACGACGGCTGAAGACCTCGCCGGCCTGAAGCTCGCTTTCGACGAGAACGGCACCGTGACAGCTGGCACGTCCAGCCCGCTGACCGATGGCGCAACTGCAGTTCTCGTGTGCTCGGCAGACTATGCCGCGCAGAACGGCCTTCAGGTTATGGCCAAGATCAAGAGTATGGCCATTTCCGGCTGCGCCCCTGAAATCATGGGCATAGGCCCGGTCGGCGCGAGCCAGAAGGCTCTCGAACGTGCTGGTCTTACTATTGATGATATGGACGTGATCGAGCTGAACGAAGCATTTTCCAGTCAATCCATCGCCACACTTCGCGATCTTGGCGCAAATATCGACAAGGTGAATCTCGATGGAGGCGCGATTGCCATCGGTCACCCGCTAGGTGCGACTGGCGCGCGGATCGTTGGCAAGGCCGCGCAACTGCTCCAGCGTGAAGGCGGCAAGTACTCGCTCAGCACACAGTGCATCGGCGGAGGACAGGGCATCGCTACGATCCTGGAGAAAGCATAATGGCGGATAAGACCATCAATAAAGTCTGCGTGATCGGCGCCGGCACGATGGGGGCTGGCATAGCTGCCCAAGTCGCCAATGCCGGCGTCCCCGTGCTGTTGCTCGATATCGTTCCCAAGGACGGCGATAACCGCAATGCCGTGGCCGAAGGTGCGGTCGCCAAGATGCTCAAGACCAGTCCCGCGCCTTTCATGAATAAGCGTGCGGCGAAGCTCGTCGAAACCGGCAATATAGAGGACCATCTCGACAAGGTCGCTGACTGCGACTGGGTCGTCGAAGCGATTATCGAGCGGCTCGATATCAAGCAGAACCTGTATGAAAAGCTCGAAGCTGTCCGCACGCCGGGCACGGCGGTATCGTCGAACACCTCTACCATCCCCCTCGCCCAGCTAACCGATGGTCGCAGCGACGAGTTCAAGCAGGACTTCCTGATCACGCACTTTTTCAATCCGCCGCGCTATATGAGGCTGATCGAAATCGTCGCCGGTCCGCAGAGCAATCCTGACACTGTGGCAATGGTAAGTGATTTCGTCGATCGCAAGCTCGGCAAGACAGTGGTCGATGCAGAGGATTCTCCCGGCTTCATAGCCAACCGCGTTGGCACTTTCTGGATCCAGCAGGCGGTGAATTCCGCATTCGACTTGGACATTACGGTGGAAGAGGCTGACGAGATCGGCGGCAGACCCATGGGCGTGCCCAAGACCGGCTTGTTCGGCCTCATTGACCTCATCGGTATTGACCTGATGCCGCACCTCATGAAGTCGCTAACCAGCACACTTCCGGCGGAGGACTGGTACCAGAAGATCGCCCGCAGCGAAGAGCTGATCGAGACTATGATCGAGGAAGGCTACACAGGCCGTAAAGGCAAGGGTGGCTTCTACACGTTGGAAAAGGGCGAAGACGGTTCGCGCACGAAGATGGCAAAGGACCTGAAGTCCGGCGAATACCGCCCGGCTGCGCGTCCTGGCCTTGTTCGTGGCCCCGCTGCCAAGGGTGACCTCAAGGCGCTGATCTCTGCCAAGGGCAAAGTTGGCGACTACGCATGGGCGATCCTCGGCCCGACCCTGTCCTATGCCGCCAGCATCGTTCCAGAGGCGACCGCAACCGTGGTCGGCGTCGATGACGCAATGAAGTTGGGCTACAACTGGAAGCAGGGCCCTTTTGAAATGATCGACAAGATTGGTGCGGCGCACTTCGTCGAGCGGCTCAAGGAAAGCGGCTATCCGGTTCCGCCTATCCTCGAACAGGTTGGAGGCAGCACCTTCTATCGCATCGAAAACGGGAAGCGCCAGTATTTCGGCACCGATGGTGAATATCACGACGTGGTACGCCCAGACGGCGTATTGCTGCTGGAAGATATCAAGCTGTCTTCCGGACCGCTCCTCAAGAACGGGTCTGCCGCGCTGTGGGACGTTGGTGACGGCGTCGTCGCACTGGAATTCACGGGGAAGATGAATGCGCTCGACGATCAGGTGATGAAGCTGATCCAGCAAGCGATCCCGCTGGTAAAGGCGGACTACAAGGCGCTGGTCGTTTACAACGAAAGCAGCAACTTCTCGGCAGGCGCTAATCTCGGCCTTGCCATCTTTGCGCTGAACATTGCCGCATGGAGCGAAGTCGACAAGACCATCAAGAGCGGACAGGATGCCTACAAGGCGCTCAAATACGCGCCCTTCCCCGTCGTTTCGGCTCCGGCCGGTATGGCACTTGGTGGCGGTTGCGAAATCTGTCTCAATTCCGATGCGGTGCAGGCGCATGCCGAAACCTATATCGGCTTGGTCGAGCCCGGCGTAGGCCTGATCCCCGGCTGGGGCGGATGCAGCGAAATGATCGACCGCTGGCGCAACAATCCGCGCCATCCGAAAGGGCCGATGCCTGCCGTTTCCAAGGTATTCGAAATCGTCTCGGTCGCCACCGTGGCGAAATCGGCTGCGGAAGCGAAGGAATTTGGCTTCCTTCGCCATACGGACGAGATCACCATGAACCGTGATCGCCTGCTTTATGACGCAAAGGAGCGCGCGCTGGCCATGGTCGATGGTTATGAAGCCCCGGAAAAGCCGGAATTCCGCCTGCCCGGGCCTTCGGGCAAGGCTGCGCTCATGCTGGCAGTGGACAGCTTCCGGAATCGCGGCATGGCCACCCCGCACGATGCGACAGTTGCCGAACATCTGGCATACGTCCTAACGGGCGGGGACACCGACCCGGTGGAAACTGTTACAGAAGCACAGATGCTGAAGCTGGAACAGGAAGCCTTTATGGCGCTGGCCCGCAATCCCAAGACGCAGGCGCGGATTGAGCACATGCTCGAGACGAACAAGCCGCTTCGCAATTAACTTTAGAAAGGATTTGTCCAATGCAAGTCTATGAAGCCCCCATCCGCGATATGCGCTTCAACCTTGAAGAGCTGCACGAAGACGACGGTTTCGGAAATCTCGAAGGATTCGAGGATTTCGATGAAGACATGACCGCGGCGATCCTGGAAGAGGCGAACAAATTGTGCCGCGATGTCCTGCTGCCGCTCAACTGGCCCGGCGATCAGCAGGGCTGCCGTATCGAGAACGGCGTCGTGCGCACGCCCGACGGCTTCCCCGAAGCATACAAGCAGTTCTGCGAAGGCGGCTGGGCCGGCCTCGTCGTTGACCAGAAATGGGGCGGCCAGGGTGCACCCCATGCCCTGGCTAAATGCGTCGAGGAAATGAGCTGTTCGACCAATCTCAGCTTCGGACTCTACCCCGGCCTCACCGGTGGCGCGATGGTGTCGCTCGAAGCCTATGGCAGCGAAGATCAGAAGAACTTCTACATGCCGAAGATGGCCAACGGCGAATGGTCAGGTACTATGTGCCTTACCGAGCCGCATTGCGGCACCGATCTCGGCATGTTGCGCACCAAGGCGGAACCTCAGGAAGACGGCAGCTACCTGATCACGGGCAACAAGATCTTCATTTCTGCCGGCGATCACGACTTGGCGGAAAACATCATCCACCTTGTGCTGGCGCGGCTTCCAGATGCGCCTGCCGGCGTGAAGGGCATTTCGATGTTCCTCGTACCCAAGTTCATGCCAAAAGACGACGGCTCGCTAGGCGATCGCAACCCGGTCACTGCGACCGCCATCGAGCACAAAATGGGTCTCAAGGCATCGGCTACCTGCCAGATGAGCTTCGACGGTGCCAAGGGCTGGCTCGTGGGCCCGCCAAACCGTGGCCTCGAAGCCATGTTCGCGATGATGAACACCGAGCGTGTGGCCGTGGGAATCCAGGGCCTCGGCATGGGCGAGATCGCCTACCAATCGAGCGTCTATTATGCAAAAGATCGCCTGCAGGGTCGCTCGCTTTCGGGCGTGAAGAACCCCGATGGGCCCGCCGATCCGATCATCGTGCATCCCGATGTGCGTCGCATGCTGATGACCATGCGCGCCTACAATGAAGGCTGCCGTTCGGTCTCCGCATGGGTTAGCCGCGCGCTCGACGCAGAGCACGCTTCGTCCGAGCCCGAAGCTCGTGAGCGTGCCAAGGATTTCGTTGCGCTGATGACACCGGTGGTCAAGGCGCTCTTTACCGATCTTGGCCACGAATCCGCTCAGTTGGCGATACAGCTGCATGGCGGCCATGGTTATATCCAGGAAACCGGCATCGAACAGTTCGCCCGCGATGCGCGTATTGCGCAGATCTACGAAGGCGCGAACGGTATCCAGGCGCTCGACCTCGTTGGCCGCAAATTGCCCGACCGCATGGGTCGAAACCTGCGCTCTTTTTTCCATCCGGTGAGCCATTTCATTGAGGATCACGCGCAGGACGAGCATATCGGACAGATGGTCGGATCGCTGCAGCAGAGCTTCGGCGCGCTGCAGCTGAGCACGGGCCACATAGCTCAAAAGGGCATGAAGGATCCGGAAGAAGCGGGCGCTGCCGCTTACGACTACCTCCACCTGCTAGGCTTCGTGGCGATGGGATACTGCTTTGCAAAAGCCGCCAAGATTGCCAAACAGAAGCTGGCTGACGGTACGGGTGACGAGCAGTTCTATAAATCCAAACTGACGACCGCGCAGTTCTTTTTTGATCGTCTTCTCCCGCCCGCAACCGCCAAGTTCATGGCTATCAAGAGCGGCAAGGCGAGCATGATGGACATGCCGGAGGACGCATTTTGAGCGGCCCGAACCAGGCGGTTCTGGACTTCAAGGCACGGTGTCGCATTCCTGCGATCGCTGCGCCGATGTTCCTGTGTTCAGGCCCGGACCTTGTCGTTGAAACCTGCAAGGCCGGCATTGCTGGAACCTTCCCCGCCCTCAATCAGCGCACCAGCGAGGGCTTCGAGGACTGGCTGAAGGAAATACAGGACCGGTTGGGAGACGATGATGCGCCCTATGGCGTCAACCTCATCGTCCACCAGTCGAACCCGCGCGTGCAGGCCGATCTGGAGCTGTGTGTGAAGCACAGGGTTCCGCTGATCATCACATCTTTGGGGGCGGTTCCCGATTTGGTGAACGCCGTGCATTCCTACGGCGGCATCGTGTTCCACGACGTGATCAAGCGCCGCCATGCCGAAAAGGCCGTGGAAGCAGGTGTCGATGGCATCATTGCCGTCGCAGCCGGTGCCGGTGGCCATGCCGGGACTTTCAGCCCCTTCGCGCTGGTGAGCGAAATTCGCGAGTTCTTCGATGGGGCCATCGCGCTTTCTGGTTGTATGACCAAAGGCGGGCACGTTCTCGCCGCAGAGGCGATGGGCGCCGACTTCGGCTACATCGGCAGCCACTTCATCGCTGCGCAGGAAAGCATGGCGGTGCAGGGTCAGAAGGACATGATGATTGCATCCGAAGCCAAGGATATCACCTATACCGACAAGGTGACCGGCGTTGGTGCAAACTTCCTCACCCCAAGCCTTGAAGCAGCCAGCATCGAGCATGCACCGGGCGAAATGTCACTCAATGAAGAAGCCAAGGCGTGGAAGACCATCTGGTCCGCCGGACACGGTGTCGGCGCTACAAAAGACGTATTGCCAGCAAAGCAAATCTGTGAGCAACTGATTGCCGAGTATGACGCGGCAAAGGCCAAAATTTGCGGATAATCGGCTGACGTTCCGGGCGCGGCGGCGAACGCCATGACAGCCAAGCTCCGCCCCGCAATCTCTCCTCGTATCAACGCGATAGGCACGGCAGTGCCCGAATGTGATGTGCACGATCTGTATACCGGCTGGGTGCTGCAGCGTCTCGCCGGAAAGCGCGAGGCCGCATTGTATGAGCGCATGGAAATGCGCAGCGGCATTGCCCATCGCTATTCGGTGCTGAACGCGGCGGATGCGCGCATGGAGCCGGGCAGTTTTTACCAGAATGGCGGGGCGCCAGGGACAGCCACTCGCATGGAGCACTACGCTGCCGCCGCGCCGGATCTGGCGTTGGCAGCTGTGGCAAAACTGCCAACGCTTGAAGGCGTTACGCATCTCGTGATCGCCAGTTGCACCGGCTTTATGGCGCCCGGCCTCGATCAGGTGATTGCACGAAAGCTGGGACTTGCCCCTAATGTCGAGCGAGTGAGCATCGGCTTCATGGGCTGCTATGCTGGGGTTACGCTGTTGCGTACGGCAGGCCACATCGTGCGGTCGCATCCCGAAGCACGTGTGCTCGCGATTGCGGTAGAGCTTTGCACGCTGCACCTTCAGGAAACGGAAGATCTCGAACGCCTGCTGGCCATGACGCAATTTGCCGATGGCGCGGCCGCCGCGTTGTTGAGCGGCAAAGGTGATGGCCTAGTTCTCGGTGAGGGTATCTCCACGACGCTGGAGGAAAGCGACGATCTCATTACCTGGACTGTCGGCGATACCGGTTTTGCGATGCATTTGTCCGGCACAGTGCCCGGTCGACTGGCCGAGGCGATGGACAGCGCCGATCTCCAGGCTGTAATAACAGGTGAAGAGACACCAACAAGCTGGGCAATACATCCCGGCGGCAAGTCGATCCTCGACGCGGTTGAGCGCGGACTGAACCTGCCTGCCGATGCGCTCAACGCCTCGCGCGGTGTGCTGAGCGATTTCGGCAATATGTCATCTGCGACCGTGATGTTCGTGCTCGAACGCCTGATGCGCGAAAAACCGGCAAACGGTGTTGCGCTGGCGTTCGGGCCGGGACTCGCCATGGAGGGGGTGCGCTATGGCTGGGTCAATGCTTGAGGAACGTCTTTTGGCCAAGGAACTGATGGATGATCCGGAGTTGCCGGAAAAAACCTATCACGCCGTGCTTGCAGATCTTGCGCAAGTCAATCGCATCACGCTCGCATACCGCCCCACTTTACGCTTTCTTGATCAGTCGCTCGGTGCGCGCAAACGCCTCAAACTGCTCGATGTCGGCTTTGGCCAAGGCGATATGCTGCGCGAAATAGCAAAATGGGCCAAGGCTCGCGGCGTGGAGGCAGAGCTTGTTGGCGTGGACCTCAATTCACGCAGCTCCGCCGCAGCCAAGGCGGCGACATCGTCAGATATGCCGATCAACTATTGCACAGGCGACTATGCCGATCTGATTGGCGACAATTGGGATTTCGTCACTTCCAGTCTTGTCGCGCACCACATGAACCGCGAAGAGCTTGTGCTGTTCCTCCGCTTCATGGAAGCCGAGGCGCGGCTGGGCTGGTTCGTGAACGATCTGCACCGTCACGCGGTCAGCTATGCAGGATATCCGGTGCTTGCCACCCTTGCCCGCTGGCATCCCATCGTCCGTTCTGATGGTCGCACTTCGATCGCCCGCTCCTTTCGTCCGGCCGAGTGGCAAAGCCTCCTTGATGAGGCCGGTGTAAGCGACGCGAATGTCCAACGCCATTTCCCGTTTCGCCTATGCGTTTCCCGCATCCGCTGATCATCGGTGCCGGTCCCGCCGGATGCGCGGCAGCGATTGCCTTGAGGCAGCACGGAGAGGGCTGTACGCTGCTTGATCACCACCAAGTGGTTGGCGATCCGTTGTGTGGCGGCTTCCTGAGTTGGCGGACCGTCGCGCAATTGACCGATCTTGGCATCGACTTGGCAAAACTCGGCGCTCACCCGATCAGCAAGCTACGCCTGCTCGCTAATGGGCGGGTTGCCGAAGTCGCCCTCCCGCAGCGCGCATTTGGCCTCAGCCGTCACGCGCTCGACACCGAGATGCGTCGTGTTGCGGTAGCCGTTGGGGCGCGGATGATATTCGACAGCGTGCGCAGACTCGATGTGGGTTGCGCAAAAGGCGCGCGCGAAGACTACGCGGCCCCGGCGCTGTTTCTCGCGGCCGGCAAGCATGATTTGCCCAAGGGAGGGCGCGCGCGAAACGCCAAGGACCCGACGACCGGCCTGCGCATTCGCTTGCCATCGTCACCGCAGCGCGACGAACTGCTGGGTGGCGCCATTGAGTTGCATCTGTTCGAGGGCTGCTATGTCGGGATCGTCTTGCAAGAAGGCAGGTCCGCCAACGTCTGCCTTGCCGTGCGCAAATCGGCTCTCAAACGCGCCGGTGGCTCGCCGAAAGAGCTTTTCCGGCATCTAGCGGACAAAAGCCCAGCATTGTCGGCGCGGCTGGGCGATAATTGGGAATCCGCGAAAATGGATGCCATCGGTTCTGTTCCTTACGGATATATCGCAAGGGGAACTACGGAAGAGATTTATCGCCTCGGAGATCAGGCTGCCGTGATTCCGTCGCTGGCCGGAGAAGGCAACTCCATCGCCATCGCCAGCGGTGTTGCGGCGGCACAGGCTTATCTGAAAGGGGAGGACGGACAGGCGTTCCAGCGCCAGTTCGCCAAGCGCGCACAGCGCCCTGTTCGCCTCGCAACCGCCTTATGGCACGCGGCCGAGAATCCGCTGGGTGCCAAAGCTGCCCTGGCCCTGGCCCGCTTCGCCCCCGGTTTGATCGCGAATTTCGCCGATTGGGCACGCATCAAGGCGCCCGATGCCCTTGCGCACACGTAATGCTCTGCTAACACGCGCCCGACTTCACACACATTTGCAAGATACGAAAGACAGGCAAGCCCCATGGCGAAAATTCAGGTCAAGAACCCCATCGTGGAGATCGATGGCGACGAAATGACGAAAATCATCTGGCAGTGGATCCGCGAGCGTCTGATCCTGCCTTATCTCGACGTGGACCTGAAATATTACGATCTGTCGGTTGAAAAGCGTGACGAGACGGACGATCAGATCACTGTCGACGCCGCCAACGCGATCAAGGAACATGGCGTTGGCGTGAAGTGCGCCACGATCACGCCGGATGAAGCGCGCGTCGAGGAGTTCAGCCTCAAGAAGATGTGGCGTTCGCCCAACGGCACGATCCGCAACATTCTGGGCGGCACGATCTTCCGCGAACCGATCGTGATTGACAACGTGCCGCGCCTCGTGCCCGGCTGGACAGATCCCATCGTCGTTGGCCGCCACGCCTTTGGCGATCAGTACCGCGCCACCGACACGCTGATCCCCGGCGCGGGCAAGCTACGCATGGTTTTCGAAGGTGAAGACGGCGAGGAAATCGACCTCGAAGTGCATACTTTCGACCAGCCCGGTGTCGCGATGACGATGTACAACCATGACGAGAGCATCCGCGATTTCGCGCGCGCCAGCTTCAATTACGGCCTCGACCGGGGCTGGCCGGTTTATCTCTCGACCAAAAACACCATCATGAAGAAGTATGATGGCCGTTTCAAAGACCTGTTCCAGGAAGTCTTCGACACCGAAGGCTACAAGGAAAAGTTCGAAAAAGCCGACATCACTTACGAACACCGCCTGATCGACGACATGGTCGCCGCCGCACTCAAGTGGAA
>CAYRBB010000030.1:27586-29747 GCA_964422435.1 uncultured Sphingomonadaceae bacterium | reverse complement strand
GACGCATTACGAAAGCCGAAACATTGCCGAAGCATGGGGCGCGATCTCTCGTTCAAACCTTGCCGAAGCCGTTCCAATATCCTGGCGCAACCAGAGATCCCGGACTGAAACGTCGCGATGAATTCCTAGTGCGCTAAGCTCAATGCCGACATTGGAAGGGTTACCACCCCTATTGAACAGAGCGAGATAATGGTCACCATTCGCCGCTCTCGCCGACCAAACCCGAGTCCAATCGTCGAGGAAGTGCGGACGATTTCCGCTGGAATGCTGATTGACGGCGATGATTTCCGGATTGGTCAAGAGGGCCTTCGTTGGACTATCGAGATGTCGCAGATCTCCCCCCATGATGAGGGGCGATCTCGCAATCGACCACAATGTCATTAGCGTTTGCTGTTCATCCGGAGTGAATTTTGTGTCACGCTCGCCGAGATGAAGGCGGCCCAACGGGAGCATATCGGCATCCGGCCAACTTCCGGCACCCATAAATGGATTCCAGTTTTCCAGCCGCGTAAACTGGTCGTCCAGCATCGGCCATTCGTCCCAGAAATCGTCCGAAATTCGCCACATCTCGGAATAAGTCCGGGCATGATCACCACGGATCACGGGTGTCTCGCCCGGCGACATCGAGAGTATCATAGGCCTACCGGAATTGCCGATCGCCCGATTGATTGCCTCAATTTCGGGAGCATGCGCGTCATAAGGGCGTGAAAGGTCATCGACTTTGACGAAGTCGACTCCCCACGATGCGAGAAGTGCGAAAACGCTATCGTAATAGGCCTGCGCGCCAGGCTTGGACATGTCGACCCCGTACATGTCAGGATTCCATGAACAGGTACTGGAAGTATCGGCGATCTGCCGGGCTGTTGTGGCGGTACCGAATACAGGCAGATCACGTTCGACTGCCAAACGCGGTATGCCCCGCATAAGGTGCACACCGAAACGCAAGCCCAAGCCATGTACCTTTTTGGCTAAGGGCGAGAAACCACGGCCTTTCACTGCTGATGGAAACCGGTTGGGCGCGGGCAAAAGGCGACCATAACCATCCATGGTTGGCACCGGCTTTTCATTGTAATTGTAGCTTGATGCTTCTGGCTCGTACCACTGAATATCGACGGTGAATATGTCATAGCCGGCAGGCAACAATTCGCGCGCCATAATTTTAGCTGTCTCAACCGACTGCTCTTCGGTTATCGTGGTGGCGAAGCTATTCCAACTGTTCCACCCCATCGGCGGAGTAGGGGCTAGGCGAGCGGACTGTGATGGTCTCGCCCCGGAGACGGAAACTCTTTGTGGAAGTGCAGGAGCAGCGCTTGCAACAAGAGTAGCCCCCAGCATTCCGCGGCGCGTTAGGCTAGGGCTCATTCGTGGAACTCCTCGATGATTTGAATCTTGCCACACAGGAAGGCATCAGCAACGAGCCGCATCGGCGCGACATCGACCTCCGAAACACCGGCCCTGACCAGCGCGGCAAATCGACGATATAAGGAAGGATATTCGCCAGGGAGTTCGCCTTCAGCCTGCTCCGGCTCCGCGCCGCCTATTGAAAGCGCCGCTCCACCTTGGCTCAGTTTAAGAGGCCCGACATCGGTTTCGATTTCAATATCCCAATGTTGAGGGCCTTCCTGACGGAAATCCAAGTCCATCTCGATTGGAATACCATTGCGATCACGGAAAGAGACTTCGGCCGCGATCGGCGCGCTGAGGTTGGCAGGTATCGATAGCGAAGACCGCGTCACAAACATCGGATTGGGCAGAATTCGCGTGATGATCGAGAGGGCATTGATGCCGGGATCGAACACTCCGAAGCCGCCCGGCTGCCATATCCATGCTTGACCGGGATGCCAGACACGAACATCTTCGCGCCATGTGATCTTTGCCTGCGTGATTTCTCGACCTGAGAGCCAATTTCGCGCAGCTTCGACGGCTGGCGCGAAACGGGAATGCCAGGCAGTGAAAAGCGTTAACTCGCGCTCGGCAGCACTTTCGCGGAGCGCCACTACTTCGGCCAAGGTGGCTCCCGGCGGTTTTTCCAGTAATACGTGCCAGCCCTGCTCAAGCGCGAATTGGGCCAAATCATGTCGTACCTGTGGGGGCGTACAAACCGCCACGGCATCGACATCCATGCCACTCTCGGCAAGATCTTCGATCCGTTGGAAAAATG
>CAYRBB010000030.1:0-27486 GCA_964422435.1 uncultured Sphingomonadaceae bacterium | reverse complement strand
ACGGCATCGACATCCATGCCACTCTCGGCAAGATCTTCGATCCGTTGGAAAAATGCTATGCCGTCACCCGCTTCGCCATGGCGATCAACTGCGGCTACCAGTTCGAAATGCGAACTGGCCGTTATGGCAGGCAGATGTTGGTCACGGGCGATCTTGCCGAGACCAACGACCGCGAGCTTTATCGGGGCGGTCACAGTACCTTTACCCCGCGCAGTGCGGCCGGCGCTATTGTCAGCCGATTGCGCAGCGGCAATTCAAATGGCCCCGCTTCAATTTCGAATACATCCCCCTCCGCGGTCCGGACGTCGTCCGCAAATGAGAGCGTTGCTGTCCCAAAGAAGTGAACATGCACATCACCAGGCCGCCGAAAACCCGCATATTTGAAATGGTGGCTTTCGAGATTGGCGATGTTGTGCGACATATTAGCTTCCCCGGTGAGGAACGGCTTCTCCCAGATACAGCTGCCATCGCGATGTATGCGGCTAGTACCTCGAATGTCATCAGGCGGGTCACCGAGAAGCAATTCCGCTCCCAACGCTGCACACCGCAGCTTGGAATGGGCGAGCCAAAGATAGTTGTGGCGCTCGGTGATGTGGTCAGAGAACTCGTTGGCAAGGGCGACGCCCAACCTGTAGGGTAAGCCGTCGGGACCGATCAGATATATCCCAGCCAATTCAGGTTCTTCACTACCATCCTGGGCGAAATGCGGCGATTCAAGGTCATCGCGCGGACCGACCAGCGACTGACCATCGCCCTTGTAGAACCATTCGGGTTGCTGCCCTTCCTGACCTAGTGCGGGCTTCCCACCCTTTAGACCTTCGAGAAACATTTTCATCGAATCCGTCTGGACATCGGCATCGGATAATTCGCGATGCATCTTGTCGCGCCCCTCCGCTGATCCAAGGTGCGTAAGCCCGGTTCCAGTGAGAAGAATGTGCGCGGAATCTTCATGATCGATAGCTGGCAGAAAACGTCCAGCTTCATATTCGACACGCAAGTCTACTCGGTCGCCTGTGCGATAGAATCGGGCCGTTTCGGCTAGTGATTGGTCGTCGGATATCGCTTCCTCAGCAAGCTGGCGTGTATTCGTCGGTCCCGAAAGAAAGAAGGCTTTACCATCCTCGGCGAGGACCAGTCGCTTGGTTCCGTCCTGTGCCCTGTGCTGAAGCAGTCGGGGTTGGCTCATCGCAAATTCCTTATATGGGCCACGAGCGAGCGTGCATCCGCAGCCACATCGGCCGCGCTCTTACCCGCCTTGTAGAGATTGGAGCCTAGCCCGAAGCCATCGGCCCCGGCGCTGCGCCATTGCTCCATGTTGCTTGTATCAATACCACCGACGGCGAGGATACGTGTGTCGCGTGGCAATACTGCGCGCTGAGCCTTGAGCATCGCAGGACTCGCTCCGTCAGCCGGGAAAAGTTTCAGTGCAGTAGCTCCGGCGTCCAGGGCCGTGAAAGCCTCGCTAACCGTGAAATAGCCGGGCAAACTGTTCATCCCACAAGAGAGTGTTTCCTCGATGGTAGCAACGTTGACGTTGGGTGAAACAACGAACCGGCCACCGCTCAAAGAAACGTCACGTGCATCTTCAGGGCTGAGTACAGTTCCCGCTCCAACGAGAGCTCTGCCGTCGAGCTTTTCGGCCATCAATTGAATAGAAATTAGAGGGTTCGGCGAATTGAGCGGAACTTCAATCAGCGTGAACCCCGCATCCGCAAGCGCCTCTCCCACATCCAGGGCCTCCATGGGAGTTATACCGCGCAGAATTGCCACCAATGGACACTTGGCGAACGCATTGTCGAAATCGTCCGTAGTCAAGTCAATCGCTCCCAGATTGCATGAATGCCGAGAGCGAAAGCGGTCGTAGAGTCGATCAGCTCGACCTCCGCTGCCTGGCACTTTAACGCGATGGAATATAGCTCAGCCAATTGTCCGGCAGCGAGGAGACCAACACTCCGCCCAGAAATGTCCGAGCGGGCACCGACATCCGAGCCAATCAGCAACCCACTCACGTAAGATGCGGCGTAGTTTTGGGGTAACGTACCAAGCAGGACCGATGCGCGCGCACGAAAGAGAGCGGTCAGAAGATCTGAACTTCCGGCGCCTCGCTTCAACCCGTCATTAAATGCATCTCCAGCTTCCACACTGCCGTCTAGCAGACCAGACAGAACTGAGTTGTTCTTCAGAAGGGAGAATATTTCGCCAGTCATCGACGTCGCGACCGACACGATTTTCTCGCCCTCCGTTGCGACCCATTTATTGTGCGTACCCGGTTGGCAAAAAAGGGTACAAGAATTGCCCTTGCTTGTTCGCAGAGCCCCCAAGACCTGAACTTCCTCCCCACGCATCACGTCATCACCAGACACATCCGAGACGCTGATGCCAGGCACAATATGAATACGGTTTCCCACGATTGCGGTCGCTGCAGCCAGGTCCTCGATTGATGCGGGAGCGGCACAATAGGGAACTTCTCGCCAGCCGCGGCTGGAACCCACCATCCCAGCCGCAAGAACCGGCAAGTTACCCAACCTGCCGCGGATATCTTCCACTTCGAGCGGAAAGTCGGCGCAAGCCAGCCTCATCACCCCGCGATCGTCTCTCTCGCTAGAAACGACGGAGCCGTCGCCGCGCATCAGATACACGCGACGGTTCGTCGTTCCCCAATCGATTGCGATGTAATCGCCGCCGGACAAGTCCCACTCCCAAATATCTTATTTGTAGGACAATATACCAGCATAGAGTTTCGTCAAGCAGGTTTGCCGTCTAATAGTCGAGGCACCCCGGCACTCTCACGCAGTTCAGGCGGGAGCAATTCCGTCGGAATGTCTTGATAACAGACCGGTCGAAGGAAACGATCGATCGCCAGAGTGCCGACTGAGGTTGTCCGGCCATCGGAAGTCGCAGGATAGGGGCCTCCATGCACCATCGCATGGGACACCTCGACACCGGTCGGCCAACCGTTTGCCAGGATCCGCCCGCAAGTTCTCTCGAGAATCGGCAGTAGCTTTGCGGCTGCCTTGTAATCCCCTTCATCCATATGAAGAGTCGCGGTTAGCTGACCCTCAAGCGAAGCCAGGACCTCCGCGAGCTGCGCAAAATTCGCGCATCGCACAATCAACGAAGAAGCGCCGAACACTTCCTCCAATGCTTCCGGGCTGGTGAGGACTGTCTCCGCCGTTATGGAAAACAGCTGCGCAGCATCGCAGGTTTTTCCATCGCCCGCCACGCCTGTCGCCAGCGTTTCGACCCCGTCGAGACCACCCAGAGCCGCCTTACCCCTCGAGAAGGCCTCCCGAATGCCAGTGGTCAACATGGTCTGAGCGCCCTGCTCTGCGACAGCTCCATTCGCTGAGGCAATGAATCGCTCTAATCCTTCACCTTCAACAACCAGGACCAGGCCCGGGTTGGTGCAGAACTGGCCCGCCCCCATAGCAAGCGAACCGACGAATGCCTGACCCAGCGCCTCGCCGCGTGCAGCGAGCGCTTCCGGCAGTACGACAACAGGATTGATGCTCGACATTTCCGCATAAACCGGAATGGGAACAGGCCTTTCCTGCGCCAGCTCAACCAAAGCAAGACCACCTGCTCGTGAGCCGGTAAACCCTACCGCCGCAATGTGCTCATTTTGGACCAGGGCTTGGCCCAGAGCATTGCCAGGGCCGCGAACATGGCCGAACACACCTTCCGGCATTCCCGTTCGTTCAGCTGCCTTTAGAATAGCGCCCGCGACCATGCCGTCGGTTCCCGGATGGGCAGGATGCCCCTTCACAACGACTGGACAGCCAGCTGCGAGTGCCGAAGCCGTATCGCCCCCTGCCGTGGAAAAAGCCAAGGGGAAGTTCGATGCTCCAAAAACAGCCACGGGTCCAAGCGGGATCATCCGCATGCGAAGATCGGAACGAGGAAGAGGCTCACGCTCAGGCATTGCCGGGTCGACTCGGACCCCTCGCCAGCGATCGGCCCGAACAACGTCGGCAAAGAGGCGAAGTTGATTGACGGTTCTGCCACGCTCTCCAGTAAGCCGGGCATTCGGAAGGCCGCTCTCAAGCATAGCACGCTCGACCAACTCATCGCCAAGCGCCATTATCTCCTCGCCGATCGCTTCCAGAAAGCTTGCGCGCTTTTCGGATGATGTGTTGCGGTAAGCCTCGAATGCACCAGCCGCCGCGGCGCAAGCAGCATCGACATCAGTTAGAGTGCTGACGGAGAACTCCGGATCGATTGGATCCCCGGTCGACGCATCGTAACCGCGGAACGCTTTCGGATTGACCTGATCCATGATTTCTCCATATATATTAAGTCAGACAATATGGCTGCTATATGTGCTGGCGGCACTGAGCGCAAGGTTTGGAGAGTGCCGGTGACTGAAGTCTGCATGCTGTGGGATGGCCACGCAACGTTAGGTGAAGGGCCCGTTTGGGATCCGTCTCGCGGAGTGCTGTGGTTTGTCGATATCAAACAGCGCAAGGTTCACTGCTTCAATCCCTGCACACGCGAGGTCGATCAGTGGGATGCGCCTGCTCAGATTGGCTGGGTATTGCCCGCCTGTGACGGGATGCTTTTTGCAGGGCTTCAGACCGGGCTCGCAAAGCTAGACACCGAAAGCGGCGCCTTCATACACCTTACCGAGGTGGAAAGTGAATTTCCGGGCAATCGCCTGAACGATGCGACCACCGGCGCCGACGGGTCGATCTGGTTCGGTTCGATGGATGATGGGGAAACTGAAGCGACGGGTCGCTTCTATCGCTGGAATGAAACGAAAATAGCGCCGGTGGAGCTAGATCCCGTCTGTATAACAAACGGCCCCGCGCTCTCGCCAGACCAGCGCACGCTCTATCATGTCGATACCGCTGGCGGCATTGTGTATGCTTCGCAGCTCACTGCCGAGGGCAGCGTAATCTCGACGCGTGAATTCGCGCGGATCGACCCCGTAGACGGCCACCCGGACGGCTGTTCGGTTGATACTCACGGCAATGTCTGGCTGGGTCTTTGGGGCGGCTGGCGAGCTCGCCTCTATGCACCGGACGGGACAATCATCCGGGAAGTCAGATTACCTGTGTCAAACGTGACCAAAGTCGCGTTGGGCGGAAAAGACATGACCACCGCATATGTCACCACGGCAAGGGCGGGATTGAGCGAAGAGGAACTGGCCCAGCAACCAGATGCAGGTAACCTCTTTGCCTTCAAGGTCGATGTGCCCGGCATTCCGACACCATCGGCGCGCGGTTAATCCCAGCCTTCAAGCATCCTCATCTCGTAAATCAGGGCGTGATGATCCTGTGCGGTTACGGTCACCAGCGCCTTGTCACGCCCCTGTTCGCCAGTTGATGGGATCGGAAAGTCCAGCGCGACGTAACCGCTTTCGCCATTTGGTTTCGGCCAGTCGCCCTCTATCCTGTCTCCGTCGACCGCGATGTCGAAAGGATTGGCAGCATCCCATTCCCAGACGATCAGACGCAGCGTTGCTGGTCCGGGCCGCCGTGCCAAGGTCAGTTTCATCGTGCCTCCCGGGAGCACGCGTCTCGCCGATCTACCGTTCCAGTTGACCACCTCGCTCTTTCCGGGATCGAGCATGTGGTCGCGTTCAGGCTGCATCTCACCGAGATAGATCGTGTCCACGGTGCGCGCTGCGAGTTCCTTGCCCTCTTGCTGAGCACGGAGGAAGTCAGCGCGGTTCGCTTCCCACTCGCCAGGCGTGAATGTCGGGAAGTAGACGGCGCTGCGGCGGTCATATTTGTCGAAGAATGGTGCGAAAGTAAGGACCTCGCCCGTCGCGCTCTTGGCCATGTATTGTGGCAGCGCGCCCGCAATGCGAGTGAGCTCGCGTGAGGCGCTCTCACTAGCAACCAGAGCCGGGCCCAAGCCCTGAAAATCTTCATTCGCGGAGCCGAGATCAGCAGCCAGCACGAGAGGTCCGTGCAGGAATGCCACGAGCGACGGATCATCTGGTACTCGCTCAACATCGAGCCCCATCTCCAATCGAAGCTCGAGCTTGTCGCCCTGTTCCCAGCGGCGGTCGACGCTGACATAGCCGCTGTGCGGTTCGCCCTGCATCGTTTGCCCGTTTAGCTTCAACTCGTACGAGCGGGCCCAATCTGGTATTCGTAGGGCAATCGCCCGCGATTTGCCCGGCGCCCTATTGATCGTGATCGTTGAATTGCCGCCGAACGGCATATCCGTGTTGAGTTTCAGCCCTATGCCTTGTTCGCGCCAATCAAGCTCTGACGGAATGTAGAGATTGATAAGAAGTGCGCGCTCGGTCCCCCAATAGATCGACTCGGCATGCTTCGCGTGGCTCTCCATTCCCGAGCCTACGCAGCACCAGAAACTGTCCTCAGGCTCGGAATAGATACGGCGAGCACCAGCCGCGAGTGGCATGAAATAGACGAAGCGACCATCGCTGGGGCGCTGGTGCGCCATGATATGGTTGAGATGGATGCGCTCAAAGTAATCGAACAAGCTTCCATCCCCGCTCCACCCATAGAGCGAGCGGGTCAACTTCAACATATTGTAGCTATTGCACGCTTCGCACGTTGCTTCCGTTATGCGGTTGGCGCGCCGGTCGGGCGGACCGAAGTGCTCGCGGTCCGAATTGCCCCCGATGACATAGCTATGATGGTGGCGAACGGTAGAATGAAAGAATCGCGCCGCATCTCCGGCTTGCTTTTCCCGTGTAAGGTCGTGCAAGCGCGCAAGGCCTATAACCTTGGGAATCTGTGTGTTTGCGTGAAGGCCATCGAGCTTGTCTTCCTCTCGCACTATGGGATCGAGTACGGCTCGATGATATAATCTCTGCGCCATTCGCAACCAGCGTGGGTTGCCGGTAAGTGCAAATGTATCGGCATAGCTCTCGTTTAGGCCGCCGTATTCGGCCGCCAGTACACGCTGCATCTGCTCGTCGTTGAGCGGCTCGAGCACACCAGCTAGGTATCCCGCTACGCCAAGCAGGATATCCATCGCCCGCGAATTACCTGCGAGCCGGTGTGCATCGATCAAACCAGCATGAACCTTGTGCCAAGTGTAGAGCGGCACCCAGCCGCCATTCAGATCAAAACCATGGCTGCTGATCTCGCCGCGGCGGACTTCCTCGAATACGATCTTTCCGTCGATCGTCTTGCCGCGACGTTCAACTGTCGTCCCCCCACAATAGCCGTCGCCATGCGCGGCCTGGATTCGCGCCATCTCGGCGAGGCAATGATTTAGCTTAGCTGAAAGCTCCCGATCACTGGTATTGGCGATAAGCAGTGAAACCCCACTTAGCCAGTGGCCCAGAGAATGCCCGGCAATGCCCATTGCTTCCCAGCCGCCGTAGGATTCCTTCGGAGCTACCAGGCCAGCGGAAAGGTAGAAGTTATGGAGCAGGCGTTCGGGGTCGAGCGAGGCAAGGTAATTGCGATTGGCGGTCTGGGCGTCGGCGAATATCGAAGGCGTGAGCTTGACCGCTCCAAGCGGAGCCGAAATCAACTCTGAATGCGCTCTGGTCAGGCCCAAAGCGGAAGCGGGGACGGCTTGCGCCATCCCCGCAAAGGCAAGCAGGCTGCTGCCAGCCAACCACTCCCGTCGGTTGATCCGCAGTGTCATACCTCGCCAGATACGGCAGCTTCATCTGCAACGTTTTGGTCAGGCAGGGCATTTGTCGGCTTCGAGCCGTAGAGCGCATACCACAATACATAAACCTCGCAGGCGACCGTTAGCCAGAAACTATTTTGGAGGCCGTACCAGTCGGCGAGAAGACCCTGAATTGCAACGAGGGCACCGCCGGCGATTGCCGTAATGAGCAGACCCGACGCTTCTTCAGTAAGCGGACCAAGCCCCTTAATGCCGAGCGCGAAAATGGCAGGGAACATAATGGAGTGCCCTAGTCCCACGAGAATGAGACACCAAAGCGCGATCTGACCCTCAAGCGTTGCCACTCCAACCATTACGATAAGTGCGAAGAGTGCAAAGCCCGCCAATACCTTGCTGGGATTTAAGCGGCTCATCAGGAAGCTGCCAGCAAAGCGTCCAACCATCATACCTCCCCACATCATGGTAAGGTATTTCGCAGCCTCTGCCGGTGTGATCCCACCAATATCGGGTAGGATGGCGAAATTGATGAAAAGGTTGGCCACACCGATCTCTGCGATCAGGTAGATGAAGATCGCCGGGATGCCGTACACTAGGTTTTTATGCGACCAGAGCGAGAGTGATTTGCGCTGTTCGCGATTAGCTTTGCGGGTGCCATCTCCCATTTGCGGCAGATTGGCACGCCAGATGATGACAGCAATGATGACCAGAACGATTGCGACCAGGAAGTAGGGAAGCTGGGTAGCTTGCGCATCGGCAATTCGCTCTGCCTGAGACAATTGAGTGCCCTCAAGCGATGTCCCGCCCACAGTACGGCTCAAAATGAGATAACCGCCAAAGTAGGGAGCGAAGAAGGTGCCCATCGAATTGAATGCCTGCACAAGCGTCAGGCGCGATTCTGAAGTCTCCGCAGGGCCAATTACCGCCACATACGGATTTGCAGCGACCTGAAGCAACGTGATCCCACTCGCAATTACAAAGAGAGAGAAGAGCGTAACCGGGTACGAAATGAGCTCTGCCGCACCGATCATGCCGAGTGCGCCCAGAGCCATTACCGACAGGCCAACGATGAGCGCTTTTTTGTAACCGATACGCTCAATCAAGAAGGCGGAGGGCATACCCATCACGCCATAGGCAATGAACCACACCGATTCGATGACTGTGGTTTCGAAATAGCTCAGTTCGAATACGCTACGCAGATGCGGCAGCAACGTACCGTTGATGACGGTAATAAAGCCCCACATGAAAAAAAGGCTCGCAAGCAGCGCAAGAGCCTTTCCGTAGGTCTGTGTAACGGGCTGACCACCCGAATCCGTAACGTCAGTAGAGACCACTGGACCCGCCATATCCTTAACTCCCATTTGCCCGACCGCTGTCCCGCGAAATTGGGCATTGCTAAATTTTTATATGTCTGACTATATGCGATTCACGAAGCCGGTCAACGGCAAAAAATCGCAGAAAACGGGAAGGGGTAGATATGACAAAAGCAGGTTTTGGCGTTTTGTCATCGTTCGTTTCGATGATTGCCTTGGCCGTTTCAGGCCCGGTTTCTGCCGCAACGGCAGAGAAATCGACCTTTGGCGAAATGGCCGATGGTGAGACCGTCCAATCGGTCACCCTGACAGGAGAAAACGGCGTAAGTGTTGTCCTGATAACGCTGGGCGCTTCGATCCAGGCATTCAATGTCCCTGACCGCAACGGTCGAGTTGCCGACATCACGGTTGGCTACGACAATGTAGCCGACTATTTCGATGCTCCCAATTATTGGGGCCAAACAATTGGCCGCTACGCCAATCGTATTGCCAAAGGCCAATTCGAAATCAATGGCCAGCCTTATCAAATCACGCTCAACAACGATGCCAATACCCTCCACGGCGGAACGGTCGGCTTCGACAAGCGGAACTGGAAGCTCGTTTCGGTATCCGATGCTGGCGGCAAGGCGGTCGCTGTCATGTCGCTGCGGAGCCCCAGTGGCGACCAGGGCTATCCCGGCAATATGGACGTAACCGTCACCTACACGCTAAATGACGCAGGCTCACTCACGATCGACTTTTCGGCGACGAGCGACGCCCCGACAGTGGTGAACCTGACCAACCATGCCCTTTTCAATCTCGGCGGAGATGGGTGGGTTTACGGCACTTACGATCAGAAGCTCACTATACCGGCAAGCAATTATTTGCCGGTCGATGCCGGCTTGATACCAACCGGTGAGCGCCGCCCTGTGCAAGGAACGGTCTTCGATTTCCGCAATGGTCGGATGCTGTATGACGGCGTCCGCGATGCCTCCGACGAGCAGATAGTGCTCGGCCGCGGCTGGGACCACAATTGGATCCTAGATAAGGGCGCCACCTCCAAGCCTGAACTGGCCGCACGTGTAGAACACGATTTGAGCGGGCGCGTCCTCGAAGTGCTCACGACTGAGCCGGGCCTACAATTCTATTCAGGTAATTTCCTGATTGGCACGCTCGTGGGGAAGGACAAATACCTCTATCGCATGGGCGATGCTATTGCGCTCGAACCACAAAAGTTCCCCGATACGCCCAACCAACCGGAATTCGGCTCAGCACAGCTCAATCCCGGCGAGACTTACCGTCACACGATGATTTACCGCGTTTCGGTTAAGAACTGAGGACTGGGATGATGGGCGACGCCAACGCCAAAAGCCAACTGCGTAGTCGGGCCTGGTTCGACAATCCGGATAATGCCGACATGACTGCGCTCTACCTCGAGCGCTACATGAATTTCGGCCTGTCTTTGGAAGAACTACAGAGCGGAAAACCGATCATCGGCATCGCTCAATCGGGCAGCGATCTCAGTCCCTGCAACCGGCACCATCTAGTGCTGGCAGAGCGCGTGCGCGAAGGCATTCGCGAAGCCGGCGGCATCGCGATCGAGTTCCCTGTCCACCCCATCCAGGAAACGGGCAAGCGTCCGACCGCTGGCCTCGACCGCAACCTCGCCTATCTCGGCTTGGTTGAAACGCTCTACGGATATCCGATCGATGGTGTTGTTCTCACCATTGGCTGCGACAAGACGACGCCGTCTCAGCTCATGGCCGCTGCGACAGTAAACATACCAGCGATCGCCCTTTCGGTCGGTCCCATGCTCAACGGCTATTTCAAGGGTCAGCGGACCGGTTCTGGCACGATCGTCTGGAAAGCTCGTGAAATGCTCGCTTCAGGCGAGATTGACTACCAGGAGTTTATCAAGCTCGTGGCAAGCTCGGCTCCGTCGACCGGTTATTGCAACACGATGGGCACGGCGACGACGATGAACTCACTTACGGAAGCCCTTGGCATGTCGCTGCCAGGTTCTGCGGCGATTCCAGCACCCTATCGAGATCGACAGGAAAACGCCTACCTTACTGGCAAGCGTATCGTCGAAATGGTGGCGGAAGACCTCAAGCCTTCAGACATTCTCAGCCGCGGAGCGTTCGAGAATGCCATCCGGGTCAACACGGCGATCGGCGGCTCCACGAACGCCCCCATCCACCTGGCAGCAATCGCACGCCACATTGGCGTGGATTTGCCGATCAAGGATTGGGAGCGTCTTGGTCATGACATTCCGCTGCTCGTAAACCTGCAGCCTGCAGGTGAGTATCTGGGCGAAGACTACTACCGCGCTGGCGGCGTTTGTGCCGTAGCCGGACAACTCATTGAGCAGGGCCTGATTGACGAGACAGCGCTTACGGTAAATGGCAAGACCATCGGTGAGAACTGCCGTGGCGTGGAAATTGAAGATGAGCGAGTTATCCGCCCCTTCGACCAGCCAATCCGCGAGCGTGCAGGATTTATCGTCCTGTCCGGCAATCTGTTCGATTCCGCGATAATGAAGACCAGCGTTATTTCGGAGGAATTCCGAAACCGCTATCTTTCTAATCCCGATGATCCCGAAGCCTTCGAAGGCAAGGCCGTCGTCTTTGATGGGCCAGAAGAATATCACGCGAAAATTGACGACAAGTCCCTCGAAATCACGCCGGAAACAATTCTCTTTATCCGCGGCGCAGGACCGATCGGATACCCCGGTTCGGCTGAGGTGGTGAACATGCGCCCGCCGGCCTATCTTCTTGCGGAAGGCGTCCATTCCCTTCCCTGTGTCGGCGACGGTCGGCAGTCCGGGACGAGCGGCAGCCCGTCTATCCTAAACGCAAGTCCCGAAGCGGCCGCTCACGGCGGTCTCGCAGTGCTCAAAACAGGCGACCGTATTCGCATCGATCTGCGCAAGTGCACGGCCGACATGATCATTTCGGACGAGGAACTTTCCGAACGTATGAAGGCGCTCGAGGCGAGTGGCGGTTACAAATATCCAGAAAGCCAGACGCCGTGGCAGGAAATTCAGCGCGGCGTGGTTGGCGACATGTCGACCGGCGCTATTCTAGAGGGCGCAGAAAAGTATCAGCGAATAGCCCAAACTCGGGGCATACCTCGCGATAGCCACTAAATTTTCGGGTCATCCAATTCCGGACGAGTAATCGATTCCGGCAAGTCAGGAGGGATGTTAGCCGGATCGCTAGCGACCGAGTGCAGGTAACGGAAACGCTCGTCAGTACCTTTGCGATAGGTGTCGAGCTGCGCCTCCTGCGCCGGCTTAAGCAGGAACTCTTTGTAGCCTTTGGCACGCAAACAAATGTGGACGCGCTTGACCATTATATTTTGAATGTCTTCCACGTTCGCGCGGATATTGCGCTGATAGGTCATACTGTAGTCACGGATCTGATCGAACTGATCGCCCGTCGGCTGCTCAAGAATGCGTTGCTGGGTTTTCAACCCACGATCGATCTCACCATATTCTTCGGTTTGCTGCACAGGGATGGTTGCGCCTGCAACCGCGCACTCGATTGAGTCGGATCGATAATGATCGAAATCCACTCCAGGCTTCCCCCAGGTCGCCATTGGCTCGTTAGCATGGGCGCAGCCAAGCAGCAAAGCGGCGCAGGCCGCTAACGAGCCGAGCTGTCTAATCATAATAGGCTCCTGGTATGCAGCGGACCGATGACCATTAGGCCTGCAGCGCGATTTGCGTGTCCTTCTCAGCCTGCTCGATCAACTCGATCGTAACTTGGCGAGCTCGCGGTCCGTCGCCATCCGCAATTGCCTCGAAAAGCTCCCGGTGCGCCTCAATTGGATCACGTGGCTTTTTCGAGGTCTTAAACTTGAAATATGTCGTCCACCGCACTGCGGCCCCTATGCTCGCCGAAAGATTGACGAGTAGTTCGTTGTCCGTTGCCTCGAGGATTGCCGCATGAAACTCTTGGTCAGCCAACTGGCCTTCGGCGGTATGAAGCTTGTGGCGCGCCATTTCTTCAAGCGCATGGCCCATAGTAGCTAATTGACGGGCCGTTTTCTTCTTTGCAGCTAATTCTGCCGCGGCCGGCTCAACAATGAGGCGCAGTTCGAAAAGCGCTTTGACGAAGTTTGCTGATGGGGCGGCATCGAACATCCATTCTAATAGGATGGGATCTAGCAAGTTCCAGGCTTCACGACCCTTTACCCGCGTTCCAATTTTCGGACGACTTTCAATCAAGCCGCGCGCGGACAACATCCGCAATGCCTCTCGAACGACGCTCCGAGATACGCCAAATTTTTCCGCTATCTCAATTTCACCCGGAAGCACCGTACCCGGTTCGTGCTGACCGGTGACAATTGCCGTCCCGAGATCACGTGAAATCTTGATATGCGACGGTTCGCGCTTCGCCATACCTACTACCGGGCCCACCCTGCCGAGTTTGTTCATTTGTCGGACCCCTCATGCGCACTTCAATCGCGGAATTGCAATAGCCGCGTTCCACAAACCGGGTTGATTTACCCGCTTCATTCTATATTGTCAGACAAGAAAGTCAAACAACGAAGTTGGCGGATGAGGGGTTTATGAGGCGGATTAGTACATCGATTCTAGCAATCGCATTTGCCGTAATTGCGCCTGTCGCGGTTGCGCAGGAAGATCCCAAAGTCGATCCCGTCCAAGTCGACCCGGCTCGGCCTGACTGGGAAAATCCCGCTGTAAATGAGCGGGGAAAGCTGCCTGCCCGCGCCAGCGGTTTCCCATTTGAAAGTCGCACCTTCGCGTTGTCTGGCGATCAAGAGTCTTCATCTCGATATCTCTCTCTCAACGGCACCTGGAAATTCCGTCTCACGCCAAACGCTATCGATTTGCCGACGGGTTTCGAGCAGCCCGAATTTGATGCATCGAACTGGTCCGACATAAAAGTTCCTGCCAATTGGCAAGCAGAAGGATTTGGCCAGCCGCGATACAACAACATAACCTACCCCTTCCCCGCAAACCGACCACTGATTCCCCATGATGCCAACCCGGTTGGTTCGTACCGGAGGGAAATCGTCGTCCCGGCAGACTGGTCCCCCCATGATGTGATCCTCCACATTGGCGCTGCTGGCGCTGCCTATTATGTCTGGGTAAATGGAGTGCACGTTGGATACTCTGAGGACTCCAAGCTCCCAAGCGAGTTTGATGTTACCCCTCACCTGAAGCAAGGCAGCAATATCGTCGCCATTCAGGTCTATCGTTGGGCAGATGGAAGCTATCTTGAAGATCAAGATTTCTGGCGTGTCTCGGGTATCGAACGCTCGGTCTATCTTTACGCTGTTCCGAAGTCCCGGATCTCTGACACTTTCGTTCACGCCTCTTTGGACGAAACATATCGTAACGGAGATCTCAAAGTCGATTTCACCCTGACTGGGAGCCAGTCGAGCGAAATTCGCATGGTCCTGTTGGATGATGGCAAGCAGCTGACATCGCGATCCGCCAAACTTGCTGAAGGCGCGCGCGAGGCGTCGCTTTCGGCGGAGCTTCCGAATGTCCGTTCATGGAGTGCGGAGACCCCGCATTTATACACGTTGGTTACCGAGCTACTCGATAGTCGTGGCCGAGTTCTCCAGTCAACGGCGCGGAAAATTGGCTTCCGGACCGTCGAGATCAAGAACGGCGTGGTGATGGTCAACGGGCGGCAGATTACGGTTCGAGGCGTCAATCGACATGAGCACGACCCCGAGACTTTCCACGTTATATCGCAAGAGTCGATGGAGCGCGACATCGCCTTGATGAAGCAGAACAACGTCAACGCGATCCGCACATCACACTACCCCAACGATCCTTATCTCTACGAACTGGCAGATCGCTACGGCCTCTACGTCATGGACGAGGCCAATATCGAGAGCCACAAATACATGGACTATGCCAATTACAATCCGGATGAGCGCGGCTACTTCCAGATTGGCTTTGATCCAGCTTGGTACGATGCGCATGTAAGCCGGGTCATGAACATGGTCGAACGGGACAAGAACCACCCTTCGATCATTTTCTGGTCCCTTGGAAATGAGGCTGGCATTGGCCCAGCATTCGAGAAAGCCTCCGCAGCTGCCAAGGCTCGCGATCCGTCGCGTCTTGTTAGCTATCTCGGCTGGGGCACGTGGGACGACGTCCATATCCACCGGCCAAACTGGTATGCCGATATCTATGCGCCGATGTACGATCCTGCAGCCAAAATGCATGATTACGCGCTAAACTGGGACTACAAACAGCCGATGATTCAATCCGAATATGCTCATATGCAGGGCAATTCGGGCGGCAATCTCAAGGAATACTGGGACACCATCTACGCCCACCCAAACAAGCTCCAAGGCGGCTTCATCTGGGACTGGGTCGACCAGTCAATGTACCGCTATACCAACGACGGGCGGCGCTATTGGGGCGATGGGGGCGAGTACGGTCCAAACCCGGGCGGCGATATCGAGTTCGGCGATGGGTTGCTTCAGTCGGACAGGACACCCAATCCGCAGCTTTTCGAGCTGAAGAAAGTTTACGCACCAATCGCATTCGAAGAATTTCAACCGGATGGCGGGAGCTTCCTGATCCGCAATCGGTACGACTTCCGCGATCTATCTGAATTCGAGTTCGAATATCAGATTGACCAAGATGGGATACTCGTTGCGTCAGGCTCGCTTCAGGTTCCATCAATCGCCTCACGAGAAGTGAGCTATGCGCAAGTTCCGCTTGACCAGGTCTCGATGGAACCGGGATCAGAATATCTGGTGACCGTTCGCGCCAAGACGAAGACGAACTCCATTCCGCTTGTGGCTGCCGGCTCGGTTGTCGCCTGGGAACAGTTCGCCCTCAATGAGCCTCAAGCTCAACGCGAGGATGCTTTCTCTGGTCGCGTAAGTGCAGACCGAAGAGGCGATAGCTACACTCTGTCAGCCTCCGGAGCGACCTTCGAACTAAGCCGACGTACAGGCTTGATCGAGGGCTACTCTCATGAAGGAGAGCTGTTGCTGGATGGTGGAGAACCAAATTTCTGGCGGGCGGTTACGGATAATGATCTGGGTGTGGGGACTGCCAAGGCGTTCGCGGTCTGGAAGGAACTTTCCACCAAGCGCAAAGTCCAATCGGTCTCGGCCAAGGGCGATACAATCGAGGTAGTGCACCTACTCGGCGAAGGACAGGCACGCTTTACGACCCGATATACGATGCTCGGGAACGGTTCTGTCGATGTGGTCGGTCTGCTCGAGCCTATTGCTGAGGACCTGCCCCCACCTTTTCGGGTCGGATTGTCCTACGACATGGGCGAAAAATTCGACTGGGTCGAATGGTACGGTCGCGGCCCACACGAAAGCTATGTCGACCGCAAGACTTCTGCGGCGCTTGGCTTGTGGCGCGGAAAGCTAGCGGACCAAAACCATGATTTCATCCGTCCGATGGAGACCGGCAACAAGGTCGATGTGCGCTGGATGGAAGTTGGCGGAGCAGGCCATGGCGTCAGGATTGAGGGGAATGTTCCGCTCATGATGAATGCCCTCGCCTTCCCTTATGAGGACCTTTACCGGCGCGAACCCGGTACCTGGAAGTCGACTGATATTGTGCCGCACGGTCAGGGCTCGCTTCTTATCGATTCAGCACAATGGGGCGTTGGAGGCGACACTTCTTGGAGCGATCACGGATGGCCGCTCGAGGAATATCGTACGATTTCGACGCCGACGCGTGTCAACTTCCGTTTCACGCCTTTCGCCGGCAACGGCACGACACCCGAAAAGGCGCGGCCTGCCCGCGCAACGGAGAACAACTAATGCTTAAGCTATTCTGCGCGGCTGCCGCGCTCGCCATCGCGGCACCCGCACTTGCCGATACGACTGTTACAGTGAATGCCGACACACCGGCGCCCAAGTATGACAAGCGTATCTTTGGCCAGTTCGCCGAGCACTTGGGAACGGGTATCGAGGATGGCATTTGGGTCGGCAAGGACAGCCCTATCCCCAACGAAAATGGGTATCGCAGCGATGTCATGGAGGCTTTGCGCGCCATCAACGTACCGGTCGTTCGCTGGCCTGGCGGATGCTTTGCAGACGAATACCACTGGCGTGAAGGCATCGGCGACCAATCGGGTCGCAAGGTCAAGATCAACACCCATTGGGGTTACGTAACTGAGGACAACAAGTTCGGTACGCACGAATTCATGGACTTTGCGGAAGCACTGGGTGCAGAACCTTACGTGTCGGGCAATATCGGTTCCGCTCCGCCCTACGAAATGGCGGAATGGGTGGAATACATGACCGCCCCCATCGGCTCGAGCCTGGCTCAAGAGCGCTCCCAAAACGGTCGGGAAAAACCGTGGAACCTGACCATGTTCGGCCTGGGCAACGAACTATGGGGCTGCGGCGGGAATATGCGGCCTGAGTATGCCGCCGACCTGACGCGCCGCTACTCAACTTTTATCAAGGTGCCTGCTGGCCAGAAGGTCATGCGTATAGCCAGCGGCGCAAATGACATGGATCTTAACTGGACCGATGTCATGATGGAGCGTGCCGGCTGGATGTTCGACGGCATTGGCGTCCATTACTACACTATTCCATACGACTGGTCGAAGAAGGGATCTGCCATCGGGTTCGATGAGGACCAGTGGGCCCGTACACTCGCTAAAACTGTTCATATGGACGAGCTAATCGTCGAACACTCCAAGGTCATGGACAAGCATGATCCGGAAAAGCGCGTCGCCCTACTGATCGACGAATGGGGTACGTGGTATGATCAAGACCCCGGCACGCATGAAGGCTTTCTCCGCCAGCAAAACTCGTTGCGGGATGCGCTGGTCACCAGCCTTAACTTCGATATTTTCGCCAAGCACACCGACCGCGTGCGCGGCGCCAACATTGCGCAAATGGTCAACGTCCTTCAGGCGATGATGTTCACCGACGGCGAACGCATGGTGAAGACGCCAACTTATTACGTCTTCGATCTCTACAAGGGATATCAAGACGCGACGGTTTATCCGGTTGAAATTTCTACTGGCAGATACTCGAAGAACGAATGGTCGCTCGACATCATAAGCGCCAGCGCGGTCCGAGGCACTGACGGCGTGATCCGCGTAGGTCTGACCAATGTTGATCCGTCGAAAGCGGAGAAAGTCACTGTCAAGCTCGACGGCGCGACAGGGCGTTCGGTTTCAGGGCGGATCGTTACCGGAGCTGCAATCGACGCACATAATACTTTCGACCGACCGAATGTCGTGCTGCCGACAGCATTTAACGGTGCGCGATTGAAGGGCGATACGGTTACGCTAACCGTACCTTCCAAATCGGTCGTCATGCTTGAGATCCGCTGACATCATGACAAAAATTGCACGATACCTCCCTGTCGTGCCCGCCGCCGCGCTCGTCCTCTCCTGCGCGGCGGCGGACCCTCACCTTGGCCAGATTCAGGCTCCGGTCGGTGACGTCCTTTCGATGCACGACCCCGTGATGATCGCGGAAGGAAGATCCTTTTATGTGTACGGGACAGGGCTGGGACGACGCCTACCACTGACCGCGCGCCGCTCAGATGATTTGGTCACGTGGGAGGAAATGCCTGCGCCATTCGAAATGCCCGCTTGGGCAACCAAGCAAGTTCCCGGGGCAAAGGGCTTCTGGGCACCAGATATCGCAAAGGTCGGCGCTCGATACCGACTATATTATTCGATATCGACGTTCGGCTCGAAACATTCGGCAATAGGCCTTGCCACATCGGCCAGTCTCGATCCGGCGTCTCCAGACTACGGCTGGCGTGACGAGGGCCTAGTCGTGGCGTCGAGTGATGCTGATAATCACAACGCGATTGATCCTAATTTTGTGATCGACCGTAATGGACGCCACTGGCTATCTTTCGGCAGCTTTTGGGGTGGACTGAAGCTCGTTGAATTAGACAGCTCGACAGGCAAGCCTTTGCCAGGCGCTCGTCTGATAGCCATCGCTGAACGTAACGGCGAGCACAGCTATGCAATTGAAGCGCCATTCATCTTTGAGCGCGAAGGCTGGTATTACCTTATAGTGTCCTTCGACCACTGTTGCCGCGGTTCGGACAGCACCTATCGCTTGGCCATCGGTCGCTCGCGCACGATCTATGGGCCATACTTAGATAGTAGCGGAGTATCGATGCTCAACGGCGGAGGAGATATTCTGATCGAAGCCGCTAGTAACGATCGTTTCCGCGGACCGGGACATGCGGGTCATTATCGAGACGGAAGTGGTCGCGACCTTCTGGTCTTTCACGCCTACGATTCAGCAAACAAAGGCCGCCCCACGTTACGCATCGCCGAGTTATCCTGGGATGCGAATGGCTGGCCGACAGCAAGCAACCCAAAGGACGAGTTTTAATGCACCCGACCATAGCGCGAAGACGATTTCTTGCAGCATCCGCCTTCGGAGCCGGCCTCATGAGCGCTCCTCAAGCGGCACTTGCGCATGTGGAATGCAAGGATCGGGTCATTCTTAATCCCATCGTCTTTCAACGGGCAGATCCTCACATCCTCCGATCCGATACGGGTCGTTACTTATTTACGGCGTCTGTTCCCGAGTACGACCGTATTATCCTTCGCAGTGCTGAAACCATCGGAGGACTCGGCAGCGCGACAGAAAAGACGATATGGCGCCGACCTCAGGAAGGCGTGATGGGCGGGCATATCTGGGCGCCGGAAATCCACAAAATCGATGGCCAGTGGCTTATCTATTTCGCGGCCGGCAACAGCGACGCGCTCTTCCATATCCGAACCTATGTTCTCGCCTGTGAAGGCGATGACCCGATGCACAATGAATGGACAGTTCTCGGCCAACTTGAAACGCAATGGGACACGTTTACCCTCGACGCTCATGCATTCCGTCATAGGGATGTCGATTACCTCTGCTGGGCACAGCAAGAACCAGGTATCGAGACGAACTCAAACCTTTATCTCGCGCCGCTTGCCACTCCGACCACGTTTGCGCGCACACCAATACGGCTGACTGTCCCGACACTCGATTGGGAAATCCAAGGGTACAAGGTCAACGAAGGGGCCGCATTTCTCGCCCATGGCGACAAGGTGTTCCTGACTTATTCTGGGAGTGCGACGGACGATCGCTATGCAATGGGACTACTCTGGGCTGACGCAAATGCGGATCTCATGAACCCTGCCAATTGGACGAAATCGCAGGAGCCGGTGTTCGTCAGTGCACCGGAACGATGTATCTTCGGCCCCGGACACAATAGCTTCACAAAGGATGAGTGCGGGCGAGACATGTTGGTGTTTCATGCTCGCAGCTACAAGGATATCGAGGGTGACCCCCTATACGATCCAAATCGACATGCTCGTGTTCAGCCAGTAAGTTTTGATGATGCGGGTTTTCCAGTTTTCGGAAAGCCCGCGCCCAATGGACCGCTTCGCCTGTCAAAGACCTGAGGGAGTTCGAGCCGTGAGACATCCACTCTCGATAACTTTCGCTTGCGCTGCTTTCCTATCCGCATGTCCCGTCGCGGCTGATATTCCGAAGTCGGTAAAGGCGATGATAGATGAAGCCATAAGGACGGATGATCCGACCAAGGTCGATACCGTGGTGGAACTGGCCAAGGCCACCAATCCTGAAGCTGCTGGTGAAATTGACGCTCTTCACGAAGACTATCGCCAACGTCACCAGCGAAAAGTCTCACGCACTGCTGAAGAAGCTCTTGTTGCGCGCCGCGAGGCCGGTGTGTTCGAACTTTGGGATGGTAAGGGCGAACTCGGTGCCTTTCGCTCGACGGGCAACTCTTCAAACATTGGCGTCGCGCTTGGGGTCACTGCAGAGCGTAAGGGGATCGATTGGGAGCATCACATCCGCGCCAGGATCGATTACATTCAGGACGATGTGACGAAGCGTGACCAGTACGTATTTGCCTATCGTCCGCGGTATTCCCTGAAAGGTGATCATTTTATCTATGGTCGGGGACAATTTGAGAGTGACGAGTTGCAGGGCTTCGATGCTCGCTATTCGCTGTCTGGGGGATTTGGTTATCGCCTTGCAGACCAAGACGATCTCAAAATTGCGGTAGAGGCCGGTCCAGCGCTTCGTGTGACCGATTTCGTAGTCGGCGCCGACGAAAGCCACCTGTCGGGCCTAGGTTCGCTCGATGTAGAATGGAAATTTGGTGAGGCGATGAAATTGATGCAGGACGCCAATGCGTTCATCGAACCTAGCAATACGACGATCACATCAGTCACCGCACTTGAAGCTGGTGTCAGCAAAGGACTTGCCGCGCGAGTTAGCTACTCGGTCGAACACGAAACGCGCCCGGTTGGAGGCACGATCGGCACAGACACGCTAACTCGATTTGGAATGGTATATGGGTTTTAATCGCCAACTCCAACCAATGGCTCCAAACATACTCATCACTAAATTGTAGAGCCCTACCTGGTTTACCGAATTTGCCCGGCCACGAGCCTGTTTGCAAATTAAGTCAGACATTTGAATTGTGGTGAATACTACACTTTGCTCTAATGGGAACATGGACTCGATCATGATAAATCGTCGCGATTTTATGGTGGGCGCCTCAGCCGGACTTGGTGCGACCGCTCTGGCATCGCCAACTCGGGCAGCGGTCCCGTCGCACTTCAAACCGACATGGTCATCACTGACTGCTGGCTTTGCCGTCCCCGAATGGTTTCGCGATGCCAAGTTCGGTATCTGGGCACACTGGGGACCGCAGTGTGTGCCAATGGCTGGCGATTGGTATGCGCGCCGTATGTATCTCCAGGGTGACTGGAAATACGACCACCACCTCAAGAATTACGGGCACCCAACTAAAACCGGCTATGTCGATTTGCTAGATGGCTGGACAGCCGAGCGCTGGGAGCCCGAGAAGATGCTCGATCTCTATCAGCGAGCGGGCGCGCAATACTTTATGGCACTCGCCGTTCACCACGACAATTTTGACACCTTTGCTTCGATACACCATCCGTGGAACGCAACACGCATTGGGCCGAAGCGGGATATTGTCGGCACCTGGGAGCGGCTCGCTCGCGAGCGGGGAATGAAGTTTGCTATCTCCAACCATGGCTCGCATGCCTGGCACTGGTTTCAGCCCTCCTATGGCTATGATCCTGAGGGACCGCTTCGCGGAATCCGCTACGATGCGTGGAGACTTTCTAAAGCGGACGGAAGGGGAAAATCATGGGAAGGGCTGGACCCGCAGGCGCTTTACACCGGGCGTCATATGGTCATGCCATCTGGGTTTAATTCCATCTCTGAAGCTAACGCATGGCACGAAGCAAATGACCGCGTCTGGACCGAAGCGGCACCGGCGCACGACCGCTACTTCGCGGAGCACTGGAAGGCCCGCGCGATCGACGCGATCGACCGTTATAAGCCTGATTTGCTCTATTACGATAACACCGGCGACCTGCCGCTTGGGCAGGCCGGCCTCGACGTAACCGCCCATTTCTACAATCGCGGCATCGAATGGCATGGAGAACCGAACCAAGTCGCCGCTACGGCTAAGGTGATGCCGCCCGAGAAAGCACGTGCGGTAATCGACGATGTTGAGCGCGGTAACTTGGCACAAATCGCATCCGAGCCATGGCAGTCCGACACATGTATCGGCGACTGGTTTTACGACGAGGGAGTATTCCGACGCCATGAATACAAAACCGCAAAGTCAGTGATTCACAGGCTTTGCGATACGGTCTCCAAGAACGGGAACCTCATGTTGAGCGTCCCGATTCGTCCCGACGGCACGCTTGATGTCGACGAACATCAAATTCTCAATGAGATCGGTGACTGGATGCAGGTGAACTCGGAAGCTATATTCGGCACCCGTCCGGCACACGTTTTCGGGGAGGGCCCAACCGAAGTTAATGGCGGCATGTTTGATGAACATTCTGCCAAACCCTTCACCGCGAACGACATCCGCTATACGCGCAAAGGTGACGATCTCTATGCGATCGCACTTGGGACGCCACGAGATAAAATTATCCGCATGAAGACACTGGCCCAGCGAGACGTGAAGGTGGTTCAAATGTTGGGTGAAGCCGTTCCGCTTAACTTCACACACGAAAAAGGAGAACTTATCGTTCATCTGCCCGACGACTTACCAGACTCTCCGGCAATTGCCCTAAGACTGCCGGCAGCCGCGAAGCAGCGTTAGTATATAATTATGCACCAGAATACTTGATCGGAAAGTCGTGGCTAAAAATAGGATAGAAAGTCATCCGAGGCAAAATACCGCTAATAACCCAGCTTCAACCATAGTCTAAAGTACTCATTGATCCGAAACTCACTTAGTTGGAGTGCCTACTTGCCCCACGGGTATCGACACACCTTCGTGAGTCTGAATTATCGGTTTCATCAATCCGTTCTCGTCATACTCCAGATGCTCTACAGCGACTGAACGCCGATACTGCATCCCCTCGATATCGCCGATCTTCAAAATGCCATTGTGATAGAAAAAATACCATTGGTCCTTGAATTGCTCGATCCCGGCGTGGATCGTAAAGCTATTGGTCGCCTCGCCGGTCAATTCGCCGCGATAGGTCCAGGGGCCGTGCATCGAGGGCGCGGTCGCATAGGATATTCGTTCGTTCTCCTGCTCACCCTCGATGATCGACGCATATGTCAAATAATACAGGTCGTCGCGTTTGTGCAGCCATGGGCCTTCGAGATAGTTCGTGATGAACAGTTCTTCGATCTCACCATCGATTTCGGTCATGTTCGGTTTCAGCTTGGCGAGGTAGAGGTTCGAGTTGCCCCATGCCATCCATGCTGTGCCATCATCATCAATGAGCACTGTCGGATCGATGTCGCTCCATGCGCGCCAGGTTTCGGGATTATCGGTTACCAGCGCCGAACCACGCGCATCCTTGCAGGGGCCAATCGGAGTCTCACATTGCGCCACGCCAATTGCCTTACCAGGGTTGGTATCGTCATGTTCGACCGTAACGAAGAAATAGAACTTTCCGTCCTTCTCGACCATTTGCGATGCCCAAGCTTCTCCCTCCGCCCAAGCGAAATCCGTCGGCTTCATGAAAGCGCCGTGGTTCGTCCAGTTTTTCATGTCGGCAGTGGAATAGGCAACCCACTCGTCGATGCGGAAATGTTCATCACCTTCATCGTGACCAGCGTAGAGATAGAGGCGTTCACCAACGACGAGGGGAGCAGGGTCGGCGGTGAAGCGGTCGTGGAAAAGTGGATTTGCTTGCGCATTTTTTCCCGAAGGCAAGTGCGCACAGGATGATGCCAATGCTGCCGCAGCGCATACTGCTACATTCGTTACAAATCTGGCCACGCGAATTTCCCTTCCCTTGAGACTTGCCGCATTTTCTAATTTGTCCTACAAATAGTGTCAACGAGAGAGGAAGCTTTTTTGGATCGCAGGAATTTTCTGGCGAGTGCAGCTTTGGCCTCTGCGACCTGGGCGGTGCCGACGCTTGCCGCTTTGCGAAGGGCCCGCCAGCGCGTCATCATCGACAACGACTATTCCGGCGATCCTGACGGATTGTTCCAGCTCGCCCACCATCTCCTCTCCCCATCCATCGAAATTCCGATGGTCATCGGCTCGCATATCCACAAAGACGACTTCATCGACCGGTCTGAAACGCAGGCCGAAAACGCGGTGCGACGCGTCCGCGATCTCTACGCAGCGATGAATTTGGCGAATGAACCTCGGGTTTTTGTGGGTCGAAACAACGCTGGGGACGATCGCACTGCCTTGACCGATCAGATAATTGCCGAAGCGCAACGAACCGACACGGACATTCCTTTGGTCTACGCATGTGGTGCTGGACTCACGGAACTTGCAGCGGCATTGCGGGTAGCACCGGAGGTCGGTGCCAAAATGCGGCTGGTCTGGATCGGTGGGCCGGAATGGACCGAAATGCCTCTGGCCGTCCCAGCGCGGGGCGAATGGGAATATAATTTTCACATCAATTCCCAAGCCGCTCAGTTCGTTTTCAACGAATCCGATATCGAGATCTGGCAAATCCCCCGACAGGTCTATCGCCAAATGATCGTCTCCATGTCCGAGTTAAGGCTGCGGCTTGAGGGTGCTGGCAATCTTGGGAGCTTCCTGATCGACGCCTTGGATCAGCTACGCCACCGCTGGGATGACCACATGGGTGAGACATTTATTCTCGGCGACAATCCTCTAGTGACGCTCACTGCTCTGCTCAGTTCCTTCGAGCCTGATAGTGCATCGAGCGCATACCAGCTGCGGCCCACCCCCACGCTGGATGAAAACGGGCGTTACACGAGCCGAGCCGAAGCCCGTCCCATGCGAATTTACACTGCCATCGATACACGTCTTACCTTTGCCGACATGTTCGCCAAGTTCGCGATGCAGGCAGGCTGATCTCGTGAGAACTTCGCTCAACCTTTCATGGAAGACTTGTGGGTGCCATTCTTTTCTCCGGTCAAATCGCAGGATCTATCATGCTTGCCATTCAGCCAGGCGAGCTGGACGCGGCGTCGTTCACGTTTCAAGCAATTGCACCGCAAGCCATGAAAGCGGCGGCACCAGAATGAGGGGTGGGAGACAGTGAACTCGATGACGAGCCAGATGGCAGATAATCAATCGCTTGCACGCATCGTCATCGTTGGCGGAGGAACAGCTGGCTGGATGGCAGCCGCGGGCATCTCCCGCTTCTTTGGCAATTCGAAGCGGTCCATCACGGTGGTCGAATCGGACGCCATCGGCATCGTCGGCGTAGGAGAGGCGACTATCCCGCCAATCCGCACTTTCAACTCTCTCCTTCAAATTCCAGAGGAGGATTTCCTCCGTAATACCAAAGGCACGATCAAGCTCGGCATCGAATTCGTAAACTGGGGCAAAATCGGCGATCGCTACATGCATCCCTTCGGCGCACATGGACAGGATTTCCATGGCATTCCGTTTCACCAGATCTGGCTAAGAGAGCATAATTGCGGCCGCGGCGGAGAACTTGCCGATTATTCGATGTGCATCAATGCAGCGCGCGCGGGGCGCTTTGGGCAGCCGAAGCCCGGAGAAAGATCACCACTTCAGCACATCGCTCACGCCTACCATTTCGATGCCAGCCTCTATGCGGCACTCCTGCGCAAGATCGCCGAACGACAGAATGTGGTCCGGCAAGAGGGGCGCATCGTAAAAGTCCACCGCGACGGAGAGAGTGGTAACGTCAGCTCGGTCGAGTTGGAAAGCGGCCAGCGGATCGAAGGCGATATCTTCTTCGATTGCTCCGGCTTTCGCGGACTATTGATCGAGGAGGAACTCGAAACAGGCTTTGAGGACTGGAGCCGATGGCTGCCCATGGACCGCGCGTTTGCAGTTCCAACCGCGAATGTCGGTCCACCTGATCCCTTTACCCGTTCAACGGCTCATGATGCGGGATGGCAATGGCGTATTCCCCTCCAGCACCGCACCGGCAACGGGCATGTCTTTTGCAGCTCTTTCATCGGCGAAGATGAGGCCGAGCAAATCCTGCGCGAGAATGTCGAAGGCGAAATTCTGTCAGAGCCTCGCTTGCTCAAATTCGAAACAGGAATGCGAAAGCAGACATGGAGCCATAACGTGGTTTCGCTCGGGTTGGCATCCGGGTTCGTCGAACCCCTCGAATCCACTAGTATCCATCTGATTCAACACGGAGTTACCCGCTTCGCCTCGCTTTTCCCACAGAAGGATATCAATCCAGCGGAGCGTGATGAGTACAATCGCAATCTGCGCAGCGTTTATGAATACGTCCGCGATTTCGTCATCCTGCATTATAAGGCGACCCAGCGGAACGACACCGAGTTTTGGCGTCAAATGGGGGCTATGGAAGTTCCCGACAGCCTGAAGCACCGGTTGGAGTTGTGGAAGGCGCATGCGAGGATTTTCCCGAAGGAAGCCGACATGTTCGTTACTCCCAGTTGGGCATCGGTCCTAATTGGGCAGAATATGTGGCCTGACCGCTACGATCCCATCGCCGATAATCTGGTTGTCGAGCACGTGACGAAAGCACTCAATGATATGCGCTCTGCTTACCGCCGTACTGCCGAGAGTCTGCCAACCCACGAGGAATATCTGAAACAGGTTGGCGCTTGGCATTAGCGGACTGATTTCACACCCGCACAATGCATTAAATCTCGAAAAGCTCAACGGCGTCCAGAAATACCAACGCGTGAATTCGACATAGCGCCACGGACGCTCAGATACTCTATCCAATGGCGAGAAGCGTAGGGCATGGAACCAACTCAGGCACATTATTCTCGCGCCCTTTTTGCCCGATCCTGTCGCAATAGGCTCGGCGGCAATCCGTTGCTGTGATCTTTATATGCCTTTGCCAGTTCGGGGCCATGTTGATGAACATCGCGGCGAGCCAAGGTGCTCGAGTACACTTCGTGAGCTGCCTCCCGCAGTTCATCTTCCGGAGCTAGCTTGCGCAACAGACGGGTGAAATTCGCACCCGCTTTCGTTTCCATTTTATCAGGGTGTGGATATTTCTTCTCAGCGTATTCCCGAAGTTTGGTTGGGAAATCGCGATTTTCGCTGCGCAGTGTCTGGACCTTTGTGGTCTCTTTCTCGACCTCAATTGGAGCTCTCCTTACACTTCTCGACGGTCCAGCATCTAGATCGCTGATAGACTTTTGAATATCGGGATGGGCCTCCCAATTACGCATCAGGGTTTTGACTGCCGGGCGGACA
>CAYRBB010000029.1:0-30473 GCA_964422435.1 uncultured Sphingomonadaceae bacterium | reverse complement strand
AACCCGCGACCTGATGATTACAAATCAACTGCTCTACCAACTGAGCTAAGCCGGCACTCTTTCTCGCCCCGCGCTTTCGCTGAATCAGGGCTGGTGCGCGCCTTTGCCTCAAGGAACGCCGAAGGTCCAGCCTTCTGTTTGCGCAATTTGACGAGTCATTGCGCGCGGCGCCCATAATGCGTTGTCCTGCGCGGCCTGGCGCAGCCAAGCGGCGGTAACGATTGCATCGCTTGTGTGATCGTCCACCGGCCCTTTCCGGCCAAGCGGTGGGCTACCAAGGGTGATCAGCGCTTCGTCGAGCTCCTCGTAGCTCCGGATTTTGCTCTTGGAGGCACTGCGCCCTGCAGCCATCGCGGCCAGAGCGGTATAGATTTCAACGATCACCGAACCATCGTAGGGCAACGGATCGATCGGCCAGACGGGCAACTGGCCGGCCAGGGCGTGCAGCACGCGCATTCCGGTCAGGCTGGATTTGCCTACCTGTGCCGCGCCCACCAGATTGAAATTGGAATAGGGCTTGCAACCGATCCTTTCCTGCTCCCGCTCGGTAACGCGGAAGCGTCCGCGCCCGCCGCCGAACTGGTCGCCCTCACGCCCGCCATGACGGCGGAAATAGGGACTGGCTTGCGGATGATCGACGAAACTGCCCGCGCCAAGATGGTCGTCGCCTTCGCAAATCGCATCAATCAGTGCCCAAAGCGATCTTGCATCTTGTGGCGAGCGTTCCCAGCCGGGGAAATACGCGCTCTTATCCATGTGTGGCAGTGCAATGCCAAGGTCGAGGCCAACAAGCGAATTGTCAGGCAGGTCATCGCGCAGGATCGAAAGGACCTCTGCCCGGCTCCAGCCGCGCTCGCGTTCGACGAGAACCGGCGGGCCGCCATCCGCATGCGCCACCGCCATGGTGATGGCGGAATGCCTTTCTCCCTGCGCTCCTGACCAGTCGATGGCGATGAAATGGCTGAATTCCCTGATCATCAATGCCTTTCGGGCGGGCACTCACCGTCCGGTGTCAGGCGCCACCCGTCTCCGGCACGCGCCACGAAGCGGTCCCGCTCGGCCTCTGCCAGCCGGTCATGGCTGCCGACAAGTCTGTCCCACGGCACTGCAGAGAGCACCACGCAATCTTCACCTTCCCAATTGTCCACTTGCCAATCGGTGTATTCAGGAAGGGCAGTATCCACATGAAGCGGTGCCACATCGCTCCAGCGGATATCGTAGACGGCGAACCCTTCAAACCCGCCCCATCCGGCATCGGACCATTGGACGAAAGCCAGCCTTCGTCCGCTCGGCGAAAGAACAGGGCGTGCGCCGGTATCGATAATGCCGCCATTCGCCCCGGTATCGATGAGCAGATAGCCCCAGCCTTCGTGTCCGGTCCATGCAATGCCAAGGAGGCGTTCAGACAAGGCTTCGGCTGGTTCAGCTTCCGACATCCAGCCAAGATATTCGCAGAGGGTCGCGCCGCGCGCAGTGGCGATGGCAAGCCATCGACCGGTCTGCACAGCGCGGTCGGACCAGTCCTGTGGTATCGTAATCGAAAGATCCTCTCGCCCGATCGGTTCCTCGTCAGCGCGGAGTCCTTCGCATTGCGCTGGGTCAGGCTCGGATTGCGCCTGCGCATGGTTGGCAGCGAGCAATGCAGGAGCAAGGCATATGCCCGCCAAGATCTTCGAGACTGTCTCCATCATTTCACTCTATCCCCCCGCAGCTTGGCCCAATAATCGAGCCTTTCTCGAACCTTGCGTTCGAACCCACGCTGAACGGGATTATAGAATGTCTGCGGTTCCATCTCTTCTGGCCAGTAATTGTCACCGGAAAAACCTTCGTCGGTGTCGTGGTCGTAGGAATAACCCGCGCCGTATCCGGCATCCTTCATTAGCTTGGTGGGCGCGTTGACGATATTCATCGGCGGCATCAGGCTGCCGGTATCCTTCGCGCTCTTGAAGGCAGCTTTCTGGGCCTTGTAGACGGCATTCGATTTGGGAGCTGTGGCGAGGTAGATGCAGGCCTGAACGAGGGCGAGCTCGCCCTCCGGGCTCCCGAGAAACTGGTAGGCATCCTTGGCTGCTATGCATTGGGTGAGTGCTGCAGGGTCGGCCATGCCGATATCTTCGACCGCCATCCGGATGAGCCTCCGTGCCACAAATAGCGGTTCTTCGCCCGCCACCAGCATGCGCGCCATGTAATAGAGTGCTGCCTGCGGATCCGACCCCCGCACGGCTTTGTGTAGGGCAGAAATGAGATTGTAATGCCCCTCCCGATCCTTGTCGTATGCCGCGACACGGCGCTGCAGGAACTGGCCGAGTGCTGCGGGATCTAGCGGTGTGTCGATCTTTGCATTGTACAGCGTTTCAGCCTGGTTGAGCAGGAAGCGGCCATCGCCATCGGCGCTGGCGATTAGGGCATCACGCGCATCGGGCGAAATGGGGAGGGGCCCCTCCAATTCTTCTGCACGTTCAAGCAATTGGCCAAGCGCCTCTGCATCGAGGCGGTGCAGGGTCAGGACCTGCGCGCGGCTGAGCAGGGCGGCGTTCAGCTCGAAGCTCGGATTCTCGGTAGTCGCGCCAATCAGCGTCACCACGCCGCGTTCGACAAAGGGAAGGAAACCATCCTGCTGCGCACGGTTGAAGCGGTGGATCTCGTCCACGAAGAGCAGCGTGCGCTGCCCTGCTTTCTTGGCGGTTTCGGCAGCGGCGAAGGCCTTTTTGAGATCGGCCACACCGGAGAAGACTGCACTCACAGCCTCGTATCGCATGCCGACTTCGGCAGCGAGGAGCCGCGCAATACTCGTTTTGCCCGTACCCGGCGGCCCCCACAGCACCATGCTGGACAGCTTGCCCACCGCGATCATCCGTCCAATCGCGCCTTCCGGTCCGGTTACATGATCCTGCCCGATCACTTCCGCCAGCGAGCGCGGTCGCATCCGGTCGGCCAGTGGCGCGTCCGCTGCCGGTTCACCCGGTCCGATACTTTGTGGAACATCGTCGGGGAAAAGGTCGGACATGCGGTCTTCTAGCCTGAAGACGACGGCAGGCGGTAGCGCCAAACAAATATTTTGCACCAGCTCTTGTTACGATAGCTCTAAGATATATCTTAAGGGCTGGGACGAGACATTTTGGAGCCACATCATGGCCAAGAAACCTGTAAAGGGCGCAAAAGCAGCCAAAGCCCGCAAGGCCACGAAAACAACCAAAGCCCGCAAGACAACGCGCCGTACCACCACACCGAAAGAAGAAGTGATCGAACCGGAAGATATGGAACCGGTAGAAGGCGATACTCCGCCAGAAGGCGAAGACTTTGACGTGGATATCGAGGTGGAAGTCGAGGTCGAGGGTCACCCGGAAGGTGAAGACTTCGACGCAGATGTCGATATCGACGATGAAGACGAAAGCGCGGAACGTCGCCGCCGACACAAGCGATTCAAGCGACAGTTCAAGCGTGAGTTCAAACGTGAGTTCAATATGGACAACCTGTTCGGCGATGGCGGACCGTTCGGGCCGGGTGGTCCGTTTGGTGGGAATAGCCCGTTCAACGCTACCGGCATATTCGGCCCGGGTGGTCTTTTCACCATGGGCAACAACCGCAATCGCGGCCGAAATGGTGCGCGCGATGGCGGGCCGGCACGTCGACGTGAGCGCATGTTCGGTCCAGGCGAGCTTAGGCTTGTCCTTCTCGCCATGCTGGCAGAAGAACCGCGCCACGGATACGAGCTGATCAAGGCGCTGGAAGATATGACCGGTGGTGCTTACACGCCCAGTCCGGGCACGATCTATCCAACGCTGCAATTGCTCAGCGATGAAGGTGCGATCAAGGAACAAGAGAGCGAAGATGCGCGCAAGCTCTATCAAGCGAGCGAGGCGGGTCTTTCCGAATTGGAAGATCGTGGAGACGAGGTTGACGAGCTATGGGAGCGCCTTGGACGCAAGGCAGAGCGTGCTCGGCCTGCGGGTTCGTCGGACGTGTTCCGCTCGCTTGGCAATCTTGCCACCGTGCTGACCAACAAGGCAGCCAAGGGCGATCTGAAAGAAGTACAAAAAGATCAGGTGATCGACTTGATCGACGCACTCGCGCGCAAGATCGAAAAACTCTGATTACCAGGGATGTAAGCCAATCGGCTTGCGCCCTTGAAAACTGGTGTTAGCTTCTCTCCCGGGACTGAGTTTCGGGGGAGAATTTTATGGATGACGTACGACCGGCCACGCCGTGGCACCTGTGGGTAATCGGCATTGTCACAACGCTTTGGCATGCGGGCGGCACCTATGACTACACCATGACGCAGACGCGTAATTTGGACTATCTGCAAATGGCTGCAGATGGTGCCGAGGTGCCGCTGGATGTCATGCTCGAATATTTCACCAACTTTCCCGCCTGGGCCGATGCCGCGTGGGCGCTGGGCGTATGGGGCGGCCTGGCTGGTTCGCTACTGCTGCTTTTCCGCAGCCGTCTTGCATTGCATGCCTTTGTCATTTCGCTGGCTGGGCTTGCGGTATCTACGGCCTATCAGTTGATCGGCGGAATGCCGGAGGAGCTCAACACGACCTTTGCCTGGGTATTCACCGCGGGCATAGCGCTCGTGCTGGTACTGCTGATTGTCTATGCGAAGACCATGACGGCACGCGGGGTTTTACGCTGATCCTTTCGACTTCACTCCGCCGTGTTCGGACAGGATGCGCAGGTAAGCATCGGCCACGGCGGAGTTGATGGCATCCCACGCATAGTCGCGACTCCGCTTCTCGCCAGCGCGGCCATGCGCCTCGCGTAAGGCGGCATCGTGAATATAGGCTTCGACCGCATCGGCAAAAGCTGCGGCATTGCCCGGTTCGACGAGGCGTCCTGTCACGCCATCAGTGACAAGGCTGGTGCTGCCCGTCGCCCGGGCGGCGACCACAGGAATGCCGCTTGCCATCGCTTCCAGCGTAACGTTGCCGAAGGTTTCGGTGACGGAAGGGTTGAGCAGCATATCCATACACGCCACCGCGCGGCCCAGGTCGGCCCCTTTCTGGAAACCGACAAAGGCCGCATCGGGGCAGTGCTCCTTGAAGAATTCCATTGCCGGGCCTTCACCTACAACCAGCACTTTGTGCGGAGTGCCCCGCTTCTTCAGCTCGTCGGTTGTCTCGGTGAAAACATCGAGACCTTTCTCGAGCACAAGCCGTCCGAGAAAGCCGATGGCAACCTCTTTGTCCGCGATCCCATGGTTACGGCGCCATTCCATATCGCGGCGGGAGGGGTCGAAGGTTTCCCGATCTACACCGCGAGCCCAAATCGAAATGTCCTCTCCCATCCCCTGTTCTTCGAGCAAATCCGCCATGCTTTGGGACGGGACGACCAATGCATCGCAGCGATTGTAAAAGCGCCTGAGGATCGATTCCGCCCAGGGTTCTGCAAAGGCGAAGCCATAATATCGGGGATAGGTTTCGAACCGCGTGTGGACGCTGGCAAGGATCGGCAAGCCGCGTTTGCGCCCCCAACGCACTGCCGCATGTCCGGTGAAATCGGGAGAGGAGACGTGCATTACATTGGGTTTGAACGCGGCAAGATCCCGCTTCACTGTCTTGTTGAATCCTAGCGGCAGGCGATATTCACCACGGCCAGGAATCGGAACGTTCGGAACGCCAATCAGATCGCCTGCAGGCTCGAAAGCCGGTTCATCCACCGTCGGCGAGTAGACCCGCACATTGGCACCCTGCCGCAGCAGGTAATCGACCAGACGGTTCAAGGCCTGGTTCGCCCCATCGCGGACATAATTGTAATTGCCGCTGAACAGCGCGACGCGGAGATCGGTAACGTCCATTGACGGTGCCTTTAGGCGAGTGCTGCAGCGATTGCGAGAGGGCGGCGGCGAGGCGGATGAAAATGCTTCAAGGCAGAATTTTTTGGGCAACAGGTAACCGCCGTGCACAATCGGGCGAAATGGGTAGCACGGCAACCATTTCGGAGATTTCCCTCATGTCCAAGTTCCAATCGTTCATCCTTGCCATCGCGGCATTTTTTGTCGCGATCCCGGCTGCAGCCTCCGCGCAAGCCACCTTTGTAGAATATTCCGAGAGCGGTTTTCGCGCAGCACAGGCAGAGGGCCGCACGATCATTGTTGATGTACATGCTGATTGGTGCCCGACTTGCCGCGCCCAGGCACCGATCCTTCGGGAATTGCGTGACGATCCGCGTCTGGCTGATGCACTCTTCATTCGCGTTGACTTCGATAGCGAACGTGCCTTCCTGAGAGCCCACCGCATCCCGCGCCAGTCCACCATTCTGGTGTTTAATGGCCGCGAAGAAGCAGGACGATCGATTGCCGAAACCAATCGCGATCGCCTGCGCTCCTTCGTCCTCAGCAACCTCTGACCCGCTTTTCGAAACGTCCGTCCGGAGCTCGGCGAGATGTTCAGCAGTATGGCCCTTGCATTCGTCGCTGGCCTTGTGACGATATTGAATCCTTGTGTCCTTCCTCTCGTGCCGATCATCATCGCTACAGCTTTGGGGAAGAGCAACATGGGACCGGCAGCCTTGACTGCTGGACTGGTACTGAGCTTTTCGGTCTTTGGGCTGCTCGTCCTCGCCTTCGGTTTCTCCATCGGTATCGATGAGCGGATTGTCCGGACCGCGGCGGGCGGCCTGTTGATCGCTGCGGGCGCCGTCATGCTGGTCCCTGGTGCCCAGATGGCGTTAAGTGCTGCAGCCGCGCCGGTCACCAGCGCCGGTCAGCGTATACTCGGCCGCACGAGCGGCGAGGGCGCCGTTGGTCAGTTTGTCGTCGGTGGACTGCTCGGGCTGGTTTGGGCACCGTGCGTCGGCCCGACACTCGGTATAGCCATTGCCGCGGCAGCGCAGGGTGAAGACCTGTTCAGTGCCTTCGGTATCTTCCTGGTTTTCGGTCTTGGCGTTGCGACTTCCATCCTCGTTTTCGCGTATGGGTCTCGCAAGGCGCTCGGCCAGCGTGGCAAGTCGCTTCAGGCGCTTGCGAAGTACGCCAAGCCCATGTTCGGCGGTGCGGTCCTCTTCGTCGGCATTATGGTGCTGACGGGCTTCGACAAGGTGGTCGAAATCTGGGCGCTCAACAACATGCCGCAAGCGCTGGTGGAATTCACAACCCGTTTCTGAGCCGTTTCCCCTTTTTTCCCGACTCAGGTGCCAAGGCCCGATCACTCTTCGGTTGTGACCGGGCCTTTTATCGTTTTCCGGCAGTGAATTGCGGTTTCAGCTTTCCGCTGCCCGCTTGGCGCGCTTGCGCTCGTGCGGGTCGAGGTGGACCTTGCGCAAACGGATGCTCTCCGGCGTCACCTCAACGATCTCATCATCGCCGATATAAGCGATCGCCTGCTCAAGCGTCATCTTGCGCGGTGGGGTCAGACGGATGCCTTCATCCTTACCGCTGGCGCGGAAGTTGGTGAGCTGCTTGGACTTGAGCGGATTGACCTCAAGGTCTTCCGGCTTGGCGTTTTCGCCGATGATCATGCCCTGATAGAGCTTCTCGCCCGGGGAGACGAACAACACGCCGCGTTCCTCGATGGTATTGAGCGCATAGGCCATCGCCTCGCCCTGTTCCATGCTGATCAAGACCCCGTTCTGCCGTCCCTCGATCTTGCCTTTGTAGGGGCCGTAGCTGTCGAACAGGCGGTTCATGATCCCTGTGCCGCGCGTGTCGGAGAGGAATTCCCCGTGATAACCGATCAGGCCGCGCGAGGGTGCGGTGAAGGTCAGGCGCGTCTTGCCGCCTCCGCTAGGGCGCATTTCGGTCATCTCGGCCTTACGTTTCGCCATCTTCTCGACGACAGTGCCGGAGAATTCGTCGTCTACATCGACCACCACGGTCTCATAGGGTTCCAGCCGTTCGCCATTTCCCTCGCGATACAGTACGCGCGGGCGACTGATCGACAGTTCGAAGCCTTCGCGACGCATCGTTTCGATCAGCACGCCAAGCTGCAACTCGCCGCGGCCAGCGACCTCGAATGCGTCCTTGCCGGCGCTTTCGGTGATGCGGATGGCGACATTGCCTTCAGCTTCGCGCTCCAGCCGGTCGCGGATTACGCGGCTTTGTACCTTGTCGCCCTCGCGTCCGGCATAGGGGCTGTCATTTACCGCAAAGGTCATGCTGAGCGTTGGCGGATCGATTTCCTGCGCGTGGATCGGCGTGTGGACGCTCTGGCTGCACAGCGTGTTAGAAACCGTCGCATCGGTAAGGCCCGCGATGGCGACGATGTCGCCTGCCTTCGCGTGGAGCACAGGTTCGCGGTCCAAACCGTTGTAAGCGAACACCTTGGTCGCGCGGCCAGTCTCGACAACCTTGCCATTCACGTCCAGCGCGTGGATCGGCATGCCGGTTTCGAGGCGGCCGCTCTCGATCCGGCCAGTCAGGATACGGCCAAGGAATGCATCGCGGTCCAGCAGTGTTGCCAGCATGGCGAACTCGCCGTCGGGGTCGAGATCTGGCTCGGGCACATGATTCACGATCAGGTTGAACAGCGGTAGAAGGTCGCCTTCGCGCACTTCGGGGTCTTCGCTGGCGTAGCCACTTCGGCCCGAGGCGTAAAGCACAGGGAAATCGAGTTGCTCGTCATTTGCGTCGAGATTGACGAACAAGTCGAACACCTCGTCCAGCACTTCACTGGCGCGCGCATCGGAGCGGTCAATCTTGTTGACGACGACGATGGGCCTGAGGCCGAGGCCGAGGGCCTTGCCGGTCACGAACTTGGTCTGCGGCATCGGGCCTTCTGCAGCGTCGACAAGCAGGATTACGCCATCGACCATGCTCAGTATGCGCTCCACCTCGGCGCCGAAGTCGGCGTGGCCCGGTGTATCGACGATATTGATGCGGTAATTGTGTTGTCCGCCTTCTGGCGCCCATTCGATGCTCGTCGGCTTTGCAAGGATGGTAATCCCGCGTTCCTTTTCGAGCTCGTTGCTGTCCATCGCGCGTTCTTCCACGCGCTGATTATCGCGGAAGGTGCCGGACTGGCGGAAGAGCTGGTCGACCAGAGTGGTCTTACCATGGTCGACGTGGGCGATGATCGCCACGTTGCGGAGGGGCGCAGACATTTCGGTTTTTCCTGTATCGAGCAGGGCAAATCATGCTGCACCTGCGAATTCGCGCGCCTCTAGCCTAAGGGCGCTTGCGGGGCAAGCTACTAGCATTCGGCTATCTCCGGCGCATGCGTATGCAAAGGACACGAGCCTGCCTTACGTAATGGTAAGGTTCTTCCCTGTTGCGCCAATGCTACAGGTCTGAATTCATCGGTGGATCGAAGCGAGAAGGCCAATTGTAGGAAGCATTTGCGCCGAGTAGAAGAAATCGACTAAATCAAGTCGCTGAAGGACTGGGATGGATCATCAAAAGGGTGGCGATTCCGGCTCCTTAGGGAGAGATGGAGAACTCAATGAAAACTACGATTGCCGGCGTAGCCGGTCTTTCACGCAATCTTCTTTGCAGTGCAGCTGCACTTGCGCTTGCCGCACCTGGAATCGCATTGGCGCAGGACGCAGACGGGGACGATCCGGTTGCAGCAGAAGAAGAAGAAGAAGCGCAGGGCAATACCATTCTGGTGACCGCCACCAAGCGCGAAACCACGTTGCAGGAAATTCCCGTCGCGGTGTCGGTGACCGGTGCCGAAACGTTGGATCGCGACGTGATCCGGGACATCCGCGATCTGCAAACGGTCGTGCCGTCGCTTACCGTTGGTCAGCGTCAGTCTTCAGCGAATACGGGTTTCTTCATTCGTGGTTTTGGTAACGGTGCCAACAATGCCGGTATCGAGCCGTCTGTCGGCGTATTTATCGATGGCGTGTATCGCAGCCGTACCGCATCCTCGATCTCCGATCTTCCCAATGTCCAGCGTGTTGAAGTTCTTCGCGGTCCGCAGTCGACCTTGTTCGGAAAGAACGCATCGGCCGGTGTTATCTCGGTCGTGACCGAAGAACCGCAGTTCAACTTCGGCGGCAATGCCGAGCTGACCTATGGCAATTTCGATCAGATCGTTGCGCGTGGCTACGTAACCGGCCCGCTGTCTGAATCGATAGCTTTCAGCGTTGGTGCTGGTCTCAACAGCCGCGATGGCTTTTTCGATGACCTTGGCACTGGCAACGGCGTAAACAATCGTGACCGCTGGTATGCACGCGGTCAGCTGCTGCTGGACGATGGCGAAAGCTGGCGCATTCGCGTGATCGCCGATTATGACAGCATCGATGAAATTTGCTGCGGCGTGGTCAATGCCCAAAGCGGTCCGCCGACTGCTATCATCCAGGCTCTTGGCGGCCAGGTGACCGATCCCAACAATCCCTTTGCCGATGTGGTCTACAACAACTTCGATTCCACAAACGATATCGAAAACCATGGTATCTCTGCGCAGATCGACAAGGACTTTGGTGATTTCACCTTCACCTCGATCACGGCAAGCCGCACGACGGAAGCCGTGACGGTCCAGGATTCGGACTTCTCGACCGCTGACCTGATCTTCCCGAACTCGCAGGATCTGCGTCTCGACACGTTTACGCAGGAATTTCGCGTCACCGGCACGATTGCTGACCGCATAGATGTGCTGCTTGGCCTGTTTTACATCAATGAAGATGTCGAGCAGTCGAACCAACTGCTATACGGCGCAGACTTCCGCACCTATGCCGACCTGTTGATCCAGGGCGCATCGGGCGGTGCCTTCAACTTGCCCGGCCTGGAGCAGGTGTTCTCTGCCAGTTTCGGGCAGAACTTTGTCGGTCAATCCTTCCTGCAGGGTCAGGGTTTTACAGAGTCCTATACGCTGGACTCGGAAGCCTATTCGATCTTTGGCCAGGTCGATTTCGAGATCGTCGATGGTCTCGTGCTGACGCTGGGTGGCAATTACACGGATGACAGCAAGACCTTCACGCAGGAGGCTGTTTCGACCGACGTCTTTTCGTCGATCGATTTCGATGCCCCGCAGCTGGCTCCGTTCCGCCAGCAGGTTCTGTTCCAGGGTGCCCTGGCGCAGGGTGTTGGCGATGCGCTGATGCTCGGTCGTCCTGCGACTGCCGCTGAAATTGGCGGATTTGCAGCTGCACAGCCGGCCATTTTCGGACAGATCCAGCTGGGCGCACAGGCGTTTGCAGGGGCAAATGTGAACAACCCGCAGGCGAACCCGCTTGGTCCGCTGCGTGCCCTTCAGTTCCTTCCGCCTTTCCTGGGTGTTCCCAACACTGTTGAAGACGGTCGGACAAATGATGACAACTTCAGCTATACGGTCCGTCTCGCATACGACATCACGCCTGATGTGAACATCTACGCCAGCTACGCGACGGGCTTCAAAGCCAGCTCGATCAACCTGTCGCGTGATGCGCGTCCGACGCTTGCTGATCGCCCGGCGATCGAGGCTGCCGGTCTCGACCAGCCAAACCAGACCTATGGTTCGCGCTTTGCCGGCCCGGAAGAATCGACCGTTATCGAAGCCGGGATCAAGACCAATTTTGACTTCGCTGCGCTTAACCTCACCGTGTTCGACCAGGAGATCGAAGGCTTCCAGTCCAACATCTTCACCGGTTCCGGTTTCGTGCTTGCAAATGCCGGCAGCCAGTCGACATTCGGTGTTGAATTCGAAGGTCTTTGGTACCCGGCCCAGGGGCTCACCATCAATACGGCGGTGACCTATCTCGATCCCAAGTTCGACAACTTCACGCAGTCGGCGCAGGGCGACATTTCGGGCACCACGCCTTCGGGCATTCCGGAATGGACTGTGATTGTCGGTGCCCAGTATGAAGCCGATCTCGGCAGCGGAAGACTGATCCCGCGTGTGAACTACCTCTGGTCCTCCGAGTACCAGCTGGTGGAAGGTCTGCCGGCCTTTGCGGTCCGCGCACCGGACGGCACGATTGCGGATGGTGGTCCGGCGATTGCAGCCGGCCTGCCGTTCACTGCGCGGCAGAACAATCTCACGGCCTCGCTCACCTATGAGTGCGATTGTGGCTTTGAATTGCAGGTCTGGGGCCGCAACATTCTGGATGACCGCTATTTCGGTACGGTGTTCGACAGCCCGGCACAGCCAGGTGCGGTTTCGGCTTACCCGAACGATCCGACCACCTACGGCATTACCGGCCGCTTCCGCTTCTAAGCAAAGCGCCGATATCCTCTTTGGAGGAAGGGCAAGGGGGGCTTCGGCTCCCCTTTTTCTTTGTCCACTGCGCAGTTCCGAACCCCTTGTAAATTGACAGGAATTGTGGTGGCATCCTCCTCTGGTTTGAAAGAGGGGACTATGACATGAATTGGATGCTTCTGCCGTTCAAACGCTATGCCGACTTTTCAGGAAGATCGCGGCGTATGGAATACTGGATGTTCGTATTGCTGAACATCATCGTCTTCATGTTGCTTTCCGTGGTCGTTTTCGGTTTGGCGGGCGCCGGCGAAGGATTGATGGATAATGTCGATCCGGACAACCCGACGGCTCTCTATTCCGGCTTGTTCAGTGGTGCGGGGCTGCTGTTTATAGTTTGGTGGCTGTTCGCGCTTATCCCCGGAATTGCGGTTGCCGTGCGACGCCTGCATGATCGCGACATGTCGGGCTGGTGGTATCTTGGATTCATTGTTGCGAGCTTCATCCCGTTCCTGGGTTTCATCGCTGCTATTGCGATGCTCGTGATTTTCCTATTGCCCGGCACCGATGGGCCGAACCGCTTCGGCCCGAATCCCAAAGATCCCAGCGAGGCGGAGGTTTTCTCCTGAATGGGAAAATCCCAAGCTGGCTAACGAAGAAACAAGGGCGGTCCTTCGTGGCCGCCCTTTTTCTTTTGTCCCTTACAAGGACCGTAGCGTCTGCGCCGGGCGCGCTCTCAGGAGAGGGAGCGATGCGGCGAAGGCGAAGGCCAGCACCAGCACAAGACCGCCACCCAGCACGGCAAGGATCTCAGTCCAGTCGGGCAGCCAGTCGAATTCAAACAATTGCACGACGATGAGCCACGCGACGCCGGTGCCCAGCGCCAGCGCAACGCCGGCAAGAAGGCCAGCAAGCAAGCCGAATTCAGCAAACTGGAGCGCCAGAAGCTGGCGACGGCTCGCTCCGAGCACCCGCAATATCACAGTGTCGTAAATCCGCGCCTGCCGTGCGGCGGCGATGGCACCGAGCAGCACGGCGATACCCGCCAGCACAGCCACAGAAGCGGCGGCAAGGATTGCAAGCGATACTTGGTCGAGGATCGCGCGAGCCTCTGTCAGGATTGGGCCCACTTCGATCACGCTCGAGGACGGGAAGGCCCGCACCAATTGGCGTAGCAATCCGCCGGTCTCTGTGCCTTCTGGCAGCTCTACCGTGGCGGCGAGATTGTGCGGCGTATCTTCAAGCGTGTTGGGCGAGAAGATGTAGACATTGTTGAAGCCGAGGCTCTCCCAATCGATCCGGCGAATGCTCGCCACGCGCGCGCTGCGCTCCACGCCGAGGATGGAGACGGTGATCACATGGCCCACCTCAATGCCAGCGGCTTCTGCAAGATCGGCGTCGATAGAAACGAGGTTTTCGCCCTCATGGCCCGCTTCCCACCATTCACCCTCGGTCAGGACGTTGCCTTCCGGCAAATCGGCTGCATAGGTCAGGCCGCGTTCGCCACTTAGACCCCATGCGCCTTCCGGAAGCTCTTCCAGCTCTGCGACAATTTTCTGATCATTCTCGGGTCCGTAAGAGACGACAAAGCCGCGCAGGGTTGGCACCGCTTCGACCACCGCATCTTCGGAAACGTCGCCGATAATGGTGTTGAAGTTGTCCAGCCCATCCTTTGGGATATCGAGCACGAAATAGTCAGGCGCACGTTCCGGAACCGATTGCTGGATATTGCCGCCCAGGCTCGTCTGTACACCGGCCAGCAGCACGAATGCAGCAAGGCCGAAGCCTAGTGCGGTGACCAGCGATCCTGTTGCTGCACCGGGGCGATGCAGATTGGCGATGGCGGCGCGCATGATGGGGTCGGAGGCGCGGGGTGCCTTGGACGCAGCATATCGGATGCCGCGCCCTAGCAAAGCGAGAAAGCCAAGAATCAACGCTGCGCCCGCGAGGAACCCTGCAGACAGCAATTGCTGCGGCGAGAAGGCGATGGCGAGCACGGCAATTCCCGTAAGACCAAGGGCGACGGGTAGGGCGGCTGCCTTCCACTGTCGTGCCAACGGAGAAACGCGGGCGCGCATGAGTGCCATCGCCGGGAACGTCTTCGCCCGCGCGAGCGGCGGCGCTGCGAAAACAAGAGCGACGAGCAAGCCAAATGCCATCGCCCGCACCAGCGACCACGGGTCGAGTACGAGATTGGTATTCACGGGAAGCAGCGAACCCAATGCATTGGCGAGCAGCGGGGTCACCAGTACGCCTGCTAACAGCCCTCCCAGCGAACCGACTATGGCTGCGGCACCCACTTCCAGCGCATAAATCCGCGAGATGTCCTTTGATGTCGCGCCAAGGATCTTGAGCGTCGCAATCGAGTTGCGCCGTGTTTCGAGATAGGAATTCACTCCGCCGCCAATGCCGATCCCTGCGATGACAAGAGCAGCCAGGCCTACCAGCGTCAGGAATTCGCCCATGCGGCTGACAAAGCGTTCTGCACCAGGTGATGCGCGGTCTGCGGTGCGTGTGTCGAACGGCGTGCCCGGGAAGGTTTCGAACAGGGCTTCTTCTACCTCTTCGGCATTGTAGTTGCCGTCGAAAGCGACCCGCGTCTTCGTTTCGAACAGCGCGCCAGGAGCAGTCAGGCCGGCGGCTTCCGGGAAATCCTGCGCCACGATAATCGTCTGGCCAAGCGCAAAGCCTTCGCTCAGCCGGTCGGGTTCTTCTTCAATAATGCCGGTGACGGTCAGCTGCTCGGTGCCGACGGTGAAATTTTCGCCCACCGCAATGCCCAGTCGCTCAGCAGCTCCTGCCGCCAGATAGGCCTCATTGCCGGATGGTGCATTCGAAACGCCCTGTCCCTCGATCAGCAGTTCGCCGTACATCGGATAGTTCGGCGCTACGGCCTTCAATTCGATGGGAACTGCCACATCTTCGGTCGTCGCCATGGCCTGCATGCGATAGCCGGGCGAGAGCTCGCCATATTGCTCGAGAAACTCGGTTTCTTCCTCAGAGAGGAAGCGCTGCCACAGCTCGATCTCCAGGTCACCGCCGAGGATTGCCTGGCCTTGCGAATCCAGCTCGGTTTGGATCGCCGATGTCAGGCTTCCGATCGCGGCAAGCGCACCCACGCCAAGGAACAGGCAGACCAGCAGCAGCCGCAGGCCGCGAAAACCGCTCGACAAATCGCGCCGAGCAATGGTCCAGGCGCGCGCCCAGCTCACGACTTGGCGGTATCGCTGGCAATCACGCCATCACCCAGCGTCACGACGCGATTACAGCGTTCGGCCAGCTTGCGGTCGTGCGTGATGATGATCAGCGTCGCGCCGGTTTCCTCGCGGCGGCGGAAGAGCACGTCTTCCACGCTGGTACCGGTGGTGGTGTCGAGATTGCCGGTCGGCTCGTCGGCAAAGATCAGCGGGGGGCGGCTGGCGATGGCGCGAGCGATGGCAACGCGCTGCTGCTCCCCGCCGGAAAGCTGCGCGGGATAGTGGGTGAGCCGATGGCCAAGTCCCACGGCTTCCAATTCCTCGCTCGCGCGTTCGGTCGCGCCCTTGATCCCCGCCAGTTCGAGCGGTGTCGCGACATTCTCTACCGCCGTCATCGTTGGCAGCAGGTGGAAGGCCTGCAGCACGATACCGATGCGGCCACGGCGTGCCTGTGCCAGCGCGTCCTCGTCCAACGAGGTGAAGTCTTCGCCGGCCACATCAAGCTTGCCCGATGTCGCGCGTTCGAGACCGGTCAGCACGGACATCAGCGAGCTCTTGCCGCTGCCGGACGGGCCAAGCAGGGCCAGCGTCTCACCAGCGGAAACATCGAGATCGATGCCGCGCAAAATTTCCACCGCAGCCTGCCCTTCGCCTAGTGTAAGGCGAAGATCGCGTGCGGAGATTACGGTGTCGGGATTGGCGGAATTATCAGAGGGGCTTGTCACGGGCGTGCGATGGCATAGCTAGTGCCTATGAACAAGCCATACAAAAGCCCGTGGCGGACGCTTATGCGCAGTTCGTCGATTGCCGCCATTTTCGCAGGCGCGTTTGCGCTCTCGGCATGCGGCGCGGAAGCGCCGCCGAGTGAGGCGGCAACCGAGGTGGATGCGCCTATCGAAGACGTTATGCCGGTGATGGGACCGGAGCGCGTCATCCTGGGCTTTGGTGACAGCCTGATGGCTGGATACCAGCTGGAGCAGGATCAGGGCTATCCCGAGGTATTGGAAGCGGTCATGCGTTCGCGCGGCATCAATGCGCGAATTATCGATGCCGGCGTATCGGGCGATACAACCGCCGCAGGATTGCAGCGGATAGAATTCGTACTCGAGAACCTGGACGAAACGCCGGACCTCGCGATTGTCGAGCTTGGCGGAAACGATCTTATCCGCGGTGTGGTGCCCGCCGTCTCGCGCGAAAACCTCTCCGGTATTCTCGATGCGCTCGCCGCGCGCGATATCCCTGTCATCCTGATGGGCATGCGCGCACCGCCCAATGCGGGGCCAGAATACCAGACGGCTTTCGACAATATGTATTCCGAGCTGGCGGCGGAGTATGATGCCGATCTGGTGCCGTTCTTCATGGCGCCGCTGATCGAGAACCCGGACCTGCTGATGGGTGATCGCATTCACCCGACCGCAGAGGGCGTGCGGGCGATGGTTGCAGCGACTGTCGACGAAGTGATCGCCGCGCTTCCCGAGGAAGACAGCTAGGCTTTAGAAGCGTTCCGCCGCTCCGGCGGTCACCTGCCAGGCGGAAGCTTCGGTCAATATGCCCTCGAACGGCGCAGCCTCGGTGCCTGTCAGCCAGACTTGCGTGCCGCTGGACCGCAATCGGTCGAATAGCGCTTCGCGGCGGACCGGATCGAGATGCGCCGCCACTTCGTCCAGCAACAACAGGCTGGGGCGCCCCTTGGCAGAGAGCGCCGCATGCGCGAGGGTGATGGCAATCAGCATCGCCTTCTGCTCTCCCGTCGAGCATTCTGCGGCAGGCATGCTCTTGCCCTCCATGGTCACCTGAAGCTCGTCACGGTGTGGCCCGATGAGCGTGCGCCCGGCTGCGCGATCACGTTGGCGATTGGCGGCGAGTGTCTGACAGAGGGCGGCTTGTTCGAGATCTCCGCCAGGAACGTGAGTGAGCGCAGGGCGTGCGAAAGGTTCGGTCGGATAAGCGGCGAGTTCTGCTGACAACGCGTCAACCAATCGCGCGCGGCCTTGGCCCAGCATCGCCCCTGCTGCAGCCATCTGTGCTTCGATCGAATCGAGCCACACCGGATCGGGCGGCAAATCATCTGACAGCAGCTTGTTGCGCTCTCGCAGGCTTGCCTCATAGCGGCTGGCGTGGCGGGCATGGGAGGGATCAATAGCTACCGTCAGCCTGTCCAAATAGCGCCGCCTCGCACCCGCACTATCGGCAAACAGGCGATCCATTGCCGGGGTCAGCCAGCCAAGGGCCAGCCACTCTCCGAGGCTGATCGCGGTCGCCTCGGCGCTATTTACCTGCACGATGCGCCGCCCGCTGCGTTCTGCTTTCATCCCCGTGCCAAGCTTGACCGGCTCCGCACCATCGCCAGTATCTAGCAGTGCGCTCACACCAAATCCGCCGTGCCCGAATTTGCCCGCCATGTCTGCCAGCGCAGCGCGCCTCAGGCCGCGTCCCGGTGCAAACAGCGATAAAGCTTCAAGCACATTGGTCTTTCCGGCTCCATTCTCACCGACAAGCAGGTTGATTTGGCGTGCGCCATCAAGCCGGGTCTCGGCGTGGTTGCGGAAGGTCGAAAGGGTGATGCGATCAAGCGCCATAGGACCATTAGGGCTCTAAGCGAGCCGGGTGCGCGAGACCACCGGAAATCGCAAATCCAATAGTTGGTAATTTATCCCAATTAGTGGGATGTAAACTAAGGATACATGTATCGTCGCTGAACAAAAACGGCAGAATTCTGGGGTTTTTTCGGTTTGGCACACCTCCTGCAATGTTTGGAGCATGGAACGGAACACGGTGTTTCGAGCCCAAATGAGGAGAATAGACATGACCAATACCAATGACTTCGCAGGCAAGGTCTTCGCTGCTTTCGGCGCTCTCGCCATCACCATGACGCTGCTTGTTTCGAGCTTCGCCAACCCCGCTGCCACTTCGGTGACCACGCTGCTTGCGTAACCTGACACCGGATCGAAAAAGGAATAACCATGACCAACAATGATTTTCTCGGCCGCGTATTTGCTGCCCTTGGAGCCGTCGCAATGACCATGACGCTTTTCGTCACCAGCTTTGCACCGCCTGCCACAACTGTTTCTGGTATGCTGGCATGAGGAATATCCAGAACCACAATTCCGGAACGCCGAAGAAATTCCGCCTCGACCAGATCGACGGCAAGATCGGCGGCGTCTGTGGCGGCATCGCCAAATATATGGGCATCGACCCGCTGATCGTTCGGCTGGTGTTTGCCGTGGGTGCGGTGGCCGGTTTCGGCAGCTTCATCCTGATCTACCTCGCGATCTGGTTGCTGGCCAAGTAAGCCCCACGGGGCAACGGCCAGCAGCCAGCACCTCAGGCTGTTCTATCGCGAGAACCGAAGGGCGAAAAGTTGGTATCTGTGTCAAACACCTCCACCCCTTCGCGGCGCTTGAGGTATCCAATGAACTGGTAGGTGACAGGCGTGAGGAGGATTTCCCACCCCGTCTTGATGAGCCACTGGGACAAAACCACTTCCCAAAGTTGTTCGATCGGCCACCCCGCCAGCCCGTAAAAGGCAAGCGGGTAGAAGATGAGACTGTCGAGCCCCTGGCCGACCACGGTTGAACCAATTGTGCGGGTCCAAAGATGCTTTCCTTTGGTCCAGATCTTCATTTTCGCCATCACAAAGGCATTGGCGAATTCGCCCGCCCAGAAGGCGACAATGCTGGCCACGACGATGCGCCAAGCATTCCCGAACACAAATTCGTAAGCTTCTTGCCCCGGCCATCCATCAGCGGGCGGTAGCGAAACGACGACCCAGGCCATGAACGCCATGAAGATGAGCGCGGCAAACCCCGTCCAGATCACTCGGCGCGCATTGGCGTAACCGTAAACCTCGGTCAGCACGTCCCCGATAATGTAGCTGATCGGGAAGAACAGCACGCCCGCGCCAAAGGCCCACTCGGCACCGTTTGGTAGCGCTATAAAGCTCGGCTTCGATGCGCCGATAATGTTGCTGAGCAGCAGGATCGCAACGAATGCTGCCATGACATAGGGAAAATAGCGGAACTGCGCACTTGCCAAAGCCCTGCCATCGATTTTTTGTGGTTCATCGGTCATGCGCCATGCCTAACCGCATTTGCGCAAAAGCCAAACATCGCTATGGGCCTTGGCACACGCGCCCATAGCTCAGCTGGATAGAGCACGGGTCTTCTAAACCTGAGGTCGCAGGTTCGAATCCTGCTGGGCGCGCCACTACCTGTCGGGATATCTTACACGCTCGCTTGCTGTTAACTTTTCGCCAACCATCGTCATCCGCAGAAATCCTCGGGCGGACAAAACTGGCACGGGGTGTGCAACGGATGCCGCGTACCCAAAGTCTTCGATAGAGGCGGGGCCGACTTTCCAAATGGTCCCCAACCAGTCTCCCGGCCCCGCCTCCCCGAAGCCCTTCTCCCAACATTTGAATATCGCGGTCTGGCCGCCTCGCGGCGCATCCGGACGGTTACTCCCCCGGTACGTAACCAGCTTCGGCCGCGGGTACTGGCGCAGCTATGGTACCACCGGCCATCGGCCAGATGATATCGCCCGTCACCACGCCCATGCTCATGGGCAGCAGGCTGGAGACAAAAGCGTGGATCGGCGTGGGGGCATCGCCATCATATTCGGTAACGTAGACGCTCATGGCCAGATCGGGATTGCTCGCATCCCAGGTGATGACCTCGCATGTGTCCGTGATCAGCTCCGGCTCGCCGGAAATTCCGAATGCGTCAAAACCGACAAGGAAATGCTTGCCGAGCGGGATCGCGCCTTCGTCGATCGGGCCGTTAAGCACATAAGCATCGAAGCTACCGTCTTCGCGCGGTGGAAGAACGATGGTGGTGAAAGTGACCGAAGGCGTGCCGCTAGCGGCTTCGCTGTCATCTGCGCAAAATACATTGTTGCCCGCAGCCAAAACGGCGCGCGGTGCAAACCCTCGGGCTTGTGCCATTGCTGCAATTGGTCCGTCGATCAGCGGGGTCTGCCCGGGAAGGTGGATCAGTTCGGATCGAATCTCGCCATCGGTTATCTCATATTCGGCAAGCGCAACCAGCTGCGCATCGAGTGCGTCGCCGAGGCTGCCGATGACGACTGTGTCCCATACGCCTTCTTCTCCACTCGGCATGGCGACAGCGCCGCGATAGGTTGCATCGGGTGATTGGCCGGTCATTCCGGCATACTGGACTTGCGCCAGCCCGACAGCTTTTTGCACCTGCGCCATCAGCGCGGCGGTCTCTTGCGCATCCTGCGCCATTTGCACGCGCGCATCAGCATCGCTCGCCTCCTGCGCATAAGCCGTAGTCGGAAGGGCCAACGCAAGTGCGGCGGCAGACAGTATGCGGATCATCGCAATTCCCTCGAGCAAATTGGCGAGGGCAGGGCGATCAGGACGCGGCTTTCGCCACGTTCTTTTCCTCGAGCAGCTGTTGCAGCTCCCCCGCCTCGAACATTTCCATCATGATATCGCTACCGCCGATGAACTCGCCCTTGACGTATAGCTGCGGAATGGTCGGCCAGTCCGAAAAGCTCTTGATGCCCTGGCGAATTTCCATGTCCTGCAGTACATCGACGCTTTCGAATGCGACATTGCAGTGGTCGAGGATAGCCACGGCGCGGTTGGAAAAGCCGCATTGCGGGAAGAGCGGTGTGCCTTTCATGAAAAGCACGACATCGCTGTCGCCCACGATTTTCGAAATGCGCTCGCCGGTTTCGGAATTGGTATCGGTCATAAGTCCCACCCGATGGGTTATAGTGTGTGACAGATCAATTGGGGACGCTGGTATGGAGTTGCAAGGCGTGCAGCTCTCCGCCCATGCGCCCACCCAGCGCATTGAACACCATCTTGTGCTGCTGCACGCGGCTTTTGCCCGCAAATTCGGCAGAGGTGACGCGGGCGAGCCAATGGTCGTTATCGTCGGCCAGCGCTTCCATCTCGACCTGGGCGTCGGGAATGGCGGCCTTGATCATGGTGGCGATATCTTCGGCGGGCATGGGCATGGATGCTGGCCTTAACCTTCGCTCATGAACTGGCGCTTCGCTTCGATCGCACATTCGAGCAGGCGGGCACGGACGTCGGCTTCACTGACATCGCAGCCGGCCTGGGTGAGATCGCCGAGCAGCTTGCGGACCACGTCTTCGTCACCGGCTTCCTCGAAATCGGCCTGGACGACAGCCTTCTTGTAAGCCTCGGTTTCTTCGGGCGTCAGGTCCATCAAACCGGCGGCCCATTCGCCGAGCAGACGATTGCGACGCGCGGCAACCTTGAAGGCGGTTTCCTCGTCCATCGCAAATTTGGCTTCTTCGCCGCGCTCGCGGTCTTTGAAATCGGTCATTTTCAGATCATTCCTCTGCAAATTTGCGCTCATTCTGAGCCTGTCGAAGGATCGCTTTTGGTCCAAAAAGAAGATCGACGTTTCGACAAGCTTCGTATCGACGGGATAGGATGTGTCGCGTCAGGCCGCAATGCCTGTTCCGCGTGCCAGCCAGGGTTTTTCGGAATCAAGCGCCTTTTCGTAAGCGCCAATCGCATCACTGCGTTCCAGTGTGAGGCTCACCTCGTCGAGGCCTTTCGTCAGGCAATGCTTCCGAAACTGGTCGACATCGAAAGTATAACGATCCTGGAACGGGGTTGTTACGCTCTGCGCTTCAAGATCAATGCTGAGGGGATGCGTCGCAGCAACTTCCAGCAAGCGGTCAATCGCTTGTTGCGGCAGCACCACGGCCAGGATCCCGTTCTTGAAGGCATTGCCTGCAAATATGTCCGAAAAGCCGGGCGCGATGACCGCGCGAATGCCGAGATCGAGAAGCGCCCATGCGGCGTGTTCACGGCTGGACCCACAGCCGAAATTGTCGCCTGCGATGAGGATCGGTGCGCCGGCAAACTCCTCGCTGTCGAAAGGATTATCCGGGTCGTTCGCGCGGATCGTTTCGAAGGCACCTTCGCCCAATCCTTCGCGGCTCACGGTCTTCAGCCAGCGAGCCGGAATGATCAGATCGGTATCGATATTCTTGCGACCAAACGGGATCGCCCTTCCTTCAAGCTGGCGGAAAGCCTGCATCAATCGGTCTCCGGCTTTTCACCACTGGGAATCGGACCGGGCTGGTTCGGTTCGCTCTTCTTGCGCCGATTCGTCACATACAGAAGGGCTGCCGCGATAGCGGCTGAACCGATGGCACCTGCAGCGATAGCGGCCTTGCCTTTGATGTTCTTTGTCATGTTTCCAAAATGGTCCCGCACGCGTTTGGTTGCAAGGACTATCGCGCCAATTCCCGCACATCGGTCAGCCTGCCTGTCACGGCTGCGGCGGCGGCCATTGCGGGGCTGACGAGGTGGGTACGGCTGCCGGGCCCCTGGCGCCCGACAAAGTTGCGGTTCGATGTCGAGGCGCAGCGTTCACCGGCAGGCACCTTGTCCGGGTTCATGCCCAGGCAGGCCGAGCAGCCTGGCTCGCGCCATTCGAGGCCGGCCTCGGTGAAGACCTTGTCCAGCCCTTCGGCCTCGGCCTGTGCCTTTACGAGGCCCGATCCGGGCACGACGATGGCCCACTTCACGCTATGCGCCTTCTTGCGGCCGCGCAGCACATCGGCGGCGGCGCGCAAGTCTTCGATGCGGCTATTGGTGCAGCTACCGATAAAGATGTTCTCGATCTCCACCTCGCGCATTGGCGTGCCGGGTGTGAGGCCCATATAATCTAGACTCGCGCGGGCAGCGGCCTGCTTGGAGCGTTCAGAAAAGCTCTCAGGATCGGGAACGACGCCGCCAATGGCGATGGCGTCCTCAGGACTTGTGCCCCAAGTGACGGTCGGTTCGACCTCGGCTGCGTCGATCACTACGCTTTTGTCGAATGCGGCGCCATCATCGGTTTGCAGGGTCCGCCAATATTCGACAGCCTGCTTCCACTCCTCGCCCTGCGGCGAGAAGGGGCGACCTCTGAGATAGGCAAAAGTTGTCTCGTCCGGCGCTATCAGGCCAGCGCGTGCACCGCCCTCTATGCTCATATTCGACACGGTGAGGCGACCTTCGACGCTCATCTCCTCGAAAACCTTGCCGCGATACTCAATCACGTGTCCGGTTCCGCCAGCCGTGCCGATTACACCAATGATGTGCAGGATGAGGTCCTTGGGTGTGATACCCGGGCCAAGATCACCTGCCACGCGCACTTCCATCGTCTTGCTGGGAGTTAGCAGCAGGGTTTGCGTCGCGAGGACGTGCTCGACTTCGCTCGTACCGATGCCGAAAGCCAGCGCGCCGATACCGCCATGGCACGCGGTATGGCTGTCCCCGCACACGATGGTGGCGCCGGGGAGCGAGAAACCCTGTTCGGGGCCGACAACATGGACAATGCCCTGTTCGCGCGCCGTCGCGCCGAAATAGTGGATGCCGAACTCTTCAACATTGCGCTCAAGCGCGGCAAGTTGCCCAGCGCTTTGCGTATCTTCGATGGGGAGACGAGTGCCGTCTGCCGCAATTCGGGGAGTGGTGGGCACGTTATGGTCGGGAACAGCCAGGGTGAGTTCGGGACGGCGCACTTTGCGGCCTGCCAGTCGCAGCCCCTCGAAAGCCTGCGGACTAGTGACTTCGTGCACCAGGTGCCGGTCGATGAAGATCAGGCAGGTGCCGTCATCGCGCCGCTCCACAACGTGCGAATCCCAGATTTTCTCATAGAGGGTGCGCGGTTTCATTATCTCGGCAATAGCGCGCGTCCATGGTTACGCCAAGAATATCAAAAAAAGGGTTTTTGATGTCTTGGAAACTTAACCTTTCCTGCCTAACTTACATGTATGTCAGCCAAAAGCTTCTCGATCCCGATCCGCATCCTGCCTGAAGATATCGACTTCATGGGCCATGTGAACAATTCACGCTATCTCAACTGGGTGCAGGACGTAGTGCTGCAACATTGGGAAAAGCTTGCACCCGCGGAAGAAGTGGCAAGCAAGGCATGGGTCGCGCTCAAGCACGAGATTACCTATCGCAAGCCTGCATTCCTTAATGATGAAGTGATCGCTGAAACGGTGCTGGAAAAGATTGCCGGCGCGCGCAGTTTCTACAACACGGTGATAAAGCGTGGTGAGGAAGTGCTGGCAGAAGTGCAAAGCATGTGGTGTTGCATCGACAGCGAAACGCTGCGCCCGGCCCGCATTGATCGCGACGTCGCAGAGAAGCATTTCGGCATCATCGGCAAACAGACGCCCTATACGGGCGACTGACCCCTTTGCGTGACAGGCCCGAGCAGCCTATATCGCCCAAATGGACATTCTCATTCCCATCCTGATTGTTACTGCCACAATCCTGGCGATGGAAATGGTGGCGTGGTCGAGCCACAAATATATCATGCACGGCTTTGGCTGGGCGTGGCACCGCGACCATCACGAACCACATGACAACATTCTGGAAAAGAATGACCTCTATGGGATTGTCGGCGCGATTATGAGCATTTCCATGTTTATGTGGGGCTGGCCGGTGCTGATGGGCGAATATGCCTGGGCGCCAGCGACTTGGATCGGCGTCGGTATCCTGGGATACGGGATAATCTACACGCTGATCCATGATGGACTGGTACATCAGCGCTATTTTAAATGGGTACCGAAAAAGGGCTATGCCAAGCGGCTGGTGCAGGCACACAAACTGCATCACGCGACGATCGGCAAGGAAGGCGGCGTCAGCTTCGGTTTTCTGTTCGCGCGCGATCCGGCCAAGCTCAAGGCCGAGCTGCGCGAACAACGCAAGAGCGGGGTGGCCGAGCTGCGCGAGAGCGCCGGACTGTAGGTTCGAGAAGCGACGGAATGTCGGACGACCTTTCTTCTATCAAAGGCATGTGGGAAGGCACCTATCAGTACTCTTCCTCTTCCGATGTGGGCGAATTCCCCTTCCGGCTCAGGCTGACAGAAAATGAAGGGCATGTGTCCGGTCTGGCGGTTGAAGAAGATATCAACCAGGGCACTGGCACCATCCGTGCCGAAATTGAGGGGGCGATTGACGGGCGCGCCGTTCGCTTCACCAAGAGATATGTGAAGGCCGGTGACGTCTATGCCCGTCCCGTAGAGTATGAAGGTCAACTCAATGCGGAAGGCGACCGGATTTCCGGTGTCTGGCGATTGCCCGATGATAGCGGCACATTCACCATGGCGCGGGCCGGCTGAAGGTCGCAATCGCATGATCTGACGGGCCAATGGGATGGCACTTTCGCGGACCCGCAGGAATAAGGGCCTGCGACACCTTTCCTTGCCCAGATCAGCCAGCAAAATGGTCGCTTTGCCGGTAAGATCGTGGAGCCCGATCTTTACACGCCGGGCGTATCTGCAGAAGCGGCGATTGTCGGGATTGTCGGCGGTGACGTGGTGGATTTCACCAAGAGATATCTCAAGGCCTCGCTGGGATAGGAAAACCCGGTCGATTATTCTGGCCAGCTGAGCGACGGTGACAATTGTATCACCGGCGTGTGGAGCCTGCTACATATGAACGGCACGTTTGAAATGACGCGCGAGGTTACTGCGGCAATCGCAGGGGAACGCATCGAAAGCGTGGAAATCGAAATCGAACGCTAGCTGCCGTGCTGGTCTAGCAGTCGTTGCTTGGCGATGCGCACCCCAGTCCACATGACGAGGACAGTCGGCATCACTAGCAAGGCGATGGTCCGCTCGACATCGACGCCATCCAGGCCTTCCAGCCCCCATTTGACCAGCCCGAGCAGGTAATAGCTGAGCGCGACGACAGAGAGACCTTCAACCAGTTGTTGCAAGCGCAATTGCAGCCTCGAAGAACGATCCATGCTCCGCATCAATTCAGCATTCTGGTTTTCGATCCGCGTATCGATCCGTGCCCGCAACAAGCTTCCCATGCGATCCGCGCGTTCGGACAATTGCTGCTCGCGCCTGACCAGTGCATCGCAGAAGCGCACTGCGGGGAGAAAGCGCCGCTTGGTAAAGGTGTTGAGCGAGGCGAACCCCTCGATCGGCTTCACTTGCAGTTCCTCAAGCCGTTCCTGCACCAGCTTGGCATAGGCGCGGGTGGCGCTCATCCGATACCCGGTCATCGTCGCCACGGTGGTTAATTCGAGCGAGAGCGATGACAGCTCTGTCATCAGATCATCGTCCCGTCCGTTATTGGCGCAGAGCCGGTCAGCCAGCTTGGCGAGTTCGGCCTCGATCGCGTCAAGACGCGGCCAATGCTCCTGCGCCTCTGGAAGGCCGAGCAGCGCCTTGTTGCGATAATTCCCCAACTCTTGCAGCCGTTGCACCGTGCGCGAAAAATCGCGGTCATTCATGCCGTTCGCGGCAATCAGGATGTGGCCGAAGCCATCATCCTTTAGCCGGAAATCGCCCCAGATGCGGGCCTTGCCGCCGATGATGCAGGAGACAATTTCATCCTCGGCGAAATTCATCTTCGGCAACAATTTGCCCGCCGCCTTGTCATCTTTCACGATGGTGATGCTGGTAGCACGGACGATCCGGCTGGGCAGGCCACGAGCCCACGTCAGTGCGCTGGTCAGATCGGGATCGACTCCCTCGGCAAACATGACAAGGCTGCTGCCTTCGCTATGGCGTTCCCAAGCAACCGAGACACCCTGCGCGAAGCTGCCCGAACGATGGGCTGCCCCCGGGTTGTCGAGCGGGGCGGGAAGGATCGATTCAAGATAATCCGCCTCGTCCTGCCGCTCCTCCTTGTCGACCATCAGCACCCATTGAATGACCTTGCCGGGCACGCTGAGTTGCGGCCAGCGGCGCAGGTGCATTTCGGATACGACTTGTCGCCGGAGCTCGTGTTCGCGCATGGGCATTCCCTTGTGATGGGCGATTCATGGCGCAAACGCGCAGCAACCGCAATCATCAGACCTGTGAATAGCTATACGGAAGCGATGCGCGTGGCATGCTCTTTCACCAGCGCAATCATATTTGGAACGCCCTGTGTACGGTTTGAACTCAACTGGCTTTTTAGATCGAACGGGGCGAGGGCCTGAGCAATATCCATCTTTGCTACATCGGCCGCTGGCTTATCCTGCACGGCGGAAATGACCAGCGCGACAATACCCTTGGTAATGGCGGCATTGCTGTCCGCGAGAAAATGGAGCTGACCTGCCTTGCCGGTGGGATAGACCCAGACCTGCGCCGAACACCCGCGCACCAACGTGGCATCGGTCTTGAGCGCGGCCGGCATCTCCTCAAGCTCGCGGCCCAACTCGATCAGCAAGCGATAACGTTCATCGCCATCGAGGAAATCATATTCTTCGTAAATGTCTTCGAGAGTGCGCATGGCTGCGCATCTAGTGAGTTTCGCTCAGAGGTCCACCCCGCTGGCAATCGCCTCCAGTTTGCGAATACGTTCCTTCAGGTCGGCGATTTCGATCCGCGCCATTCCTTCTGCCGAGCCGTTTTCCATTTCTGGCGGGGTGCGGCGCAATTCCAGTTCGCGGTTCTTGAGCGCAAGCCAACCCTGCCAGCCCGTTAGGGCGGCCCCAGCCATGACTACCAGCCCGACTAGCGCAGTTCCGGCAATAAGCATGTCGACTTCCATCATCATTCTTCCCCTTTCGAGGCCTTCCCAAATGGCGACTATTCGTCGCGCAGTTTCTCAATTTCCTCGGCGGTGCGGCGAGAAGGATCGGTGGCGATCCGTTCGAGCACCTTCACCCGTTCGCGCAGGTCCTCTAGTTCGGCCCGGGCTTCGTCGCGCTCCTGTTCAAGCTGGCGCTGGCGGCGCGTGTCGCCCTTGTCCTGCATTTCCTTCCTATTATCGGCACGCTGGATAACAATCATGGCGATCGCGATGATCATCGCTATGGCGACGAGGGCGGTGCCGAAACTCAACGCACTTTCTCCTGGTCAGGCTGGAGCTGACGAAGATCGTCGATCTGGCGTGAAAGGTCGGCCGTCGGGTCAGTAACGATTCGCTCGAGCACCCGCAGGCGATCTTCCAGATGCGAATGGTCTTCGATGCGAACATTGCCCTGCGCCGCCTTGGCGCGTTCGATTTCCAGCTTCAGTTCGAGCTTGCGCTCTTCGTGCTTCACCGTGCGGCGGTGGAATATCTGCGCCATGACCAGCACCAGCACTGCGCAGGCAAAGACAAAGCTGAAGATAATCGGCAGTTCGGGGTCAACCATCACTTGGCCTCCGCTTTCTTGTCGCGCAGCGCTTCGATTTCGGCCGCGAGTTCGCTCGGGCGGTCGGTGGCGATCCGTTCGAGCACGCGGACGCGTTCCTCGAGCGATCCGGACTGGGCCTTTGTGATCGCATCGGAATTATGCGACGATCGATGGCGGAGCATCAGCCAGGCGCCACCTGCGCCAGCACCAAGCGCCAGCAGGCCGATCTGGATCGCGTCCATTATCAGGGCGGTGTCGGGTCCGAACATCAATTGGTCTCCGTCTTGCCGCTGCGCAGGCTCTCGATCTCGTGGGTCAGCTGGTATCCGCTGTCGGTCACAATGCGCTCGACATTGCCGAGACGATCCTTGAGCGAACCAAGCTCGGCCCGAAGCTGCGCGTTCTCGTTGGTCAGCAGCTTCACGCGCTCTTCTGCTTCGGTGCTCTTGGGATAGACCGCCTTGCCCCAACTCGATTCCAGCGGGTAGCCGTGCTTGACGCGGATCCAGGTATTGATAACCCAGCCGATCGAAATCGACACGACGCCAAGGCCCATTACTGCAGGTGTGATGACACCAAAGTCCATCAGACTTCTTCCTTCTTTTCAAAATTGAGCGGCACGCCTGTGTCGGCAGAGGGGGTGGGCCTGTCTCGCAGTGCCTCGATTTCCTCAGCTACGGTGTAACCCTTGTCGGTCACGATGCGTTCGAGCACGACCATCCGATCCTGCATTTTCTCCATTGTTTCGAGAAGCTTCAGGTTCTGTTCGGTAAGTTTGGCGCTCGCCTCGGTATCGGCGCGCTCTGTCTTGCCGCCCCATTCGTCTTCGAGCGAATAACCGTGTTTGGCGCGGATCCAATTGTTGATCAGCCAGCCAATCGTACTGATCGCGATGATCGTGACGATAAATCCGGGACCTCCCCATTCCATTATACTTCTGCCTTCTTTTCAAAGTTCAGCGGAACGCCTGTGCCCGAACTTTCCACACTGCGAGTATCCCGCAGGGCTTCGATCTGGGTGGCGACATCATAGCCGCGGTCGGTCACGATGCGTTCGAGCACCTGCACGCGGTCTTCCAGAGCCTGCACCTTGCTAGCATATTGCGCGGCCTTCTCGGCGCTTTGGCTGGCGGTTGCTTCGATCTGCATCTGGATCACGTCCTTGCGATGCTTCGCCCAGATTGCGATGCAGGGTATCGAGATGCCCATGATCGGGATGAGATAGGCCCAGTCCCACATATTGTTCCTCCCTATGCGCGTCTTAGCGCAGCTTGGCGATTTCGCGGTCGAGGCTCGGGTTGCTGTCGACATAGAAGCTTTCGACAGCGGCCAGGCGACGATCGACATCCTTCATCTGCGCGCGGATTTCGCGAGCCGTACGCTTCGGGTTCTGGCGCACACGCTGCCAGTACTGCGTCTCTTTCGGGTCGGTAGAGTAGAGGTGGTCCGGCTTCTTGTTCAGAAGGAAGGCCATGGCAATGTAGGCAAGGAAGAGCACGCCATTGATTGCCGGCGTCAACATGCCAACAATGAAAGCAATCCGAACCCATATCGCGTTGACACCTGTGTAATCGGCGATCCCGGCGCAAACACCAGCGATCTTGCCGTTCTGCTTGTCTTTGTACAGCGTGGTGCGGGGAGTATTCATCGGCGCGCTTCCTTCTTCTCGGCGAGCAGTTCTTCAAGCTCGCGCAGCGGCTGGTTATCGGCTTCCTTGTCGTATTGCAGGCGAGGGGCGCTGAATTCGGCGTGATCGGCAGCGACGAGGCGCTCGACCGTGTCCATGCGTTCATCAAGGCGCTTGGCGAGACTGTAGAGATCTTCGAGCAACGCTTCGTCATCGGTGGTGATGGTCGCGGCGGTCTTCCACTTGGTTACGTAGTGAAGGATCAACCATGGCAAGCCGATCAAGATGATTGGAATGGCAATGAACTCTTCCACAATTATTCCCCTTTGTCTTTCTTCTCAGCACCGCTGCTCTTGCCGAGCGCGCGCTTCATTTCCTCCAGTTCCTCGTCGATCCGGTCGCTGCCTTCGAGAGCGGCGAATTCATCGGCGAGCGAGTTGCCGGTCCCATCGGCAATCTGCAGTGAGTCGGCACGCCCTTCGGCGTAATCGACCCGGAGTTCGAGCTGGTCGAAGCGGGTCAGC
>CAYRBB010000028.1:0-30650 GCA_964422435.1 uncultured Sphingomonadaceae bacterium | reverse complement strand
CGTCAGGACACTGTCACACCTGTCACACCTTGGAGGCTAAGGCCTTATGACTACTACGGTTTACCCCTTCGGCGGCAATGCTGCGCATGACGATCCGCGGCAGAAGGACAAGACCGTAACCGGTGGCAAGGGCGCCAATCTGGCGGACATGGCAGGCATCGGCCTGCCGGTACCTCCGGGCTTCACCATCACCACCGAGGAATGCGTCCGGTACCTCAACCAGGGCGAGGCCTTCTCCGACGAGCTGCGCAGCAGTGTGGCGAAAGCGCTGGCGCATATCGAGGAAGCCGTGGGCAAGCGCTTCGGCAATGCTGCCGATCCGCTGCTCGTCTCGGTCCGCTCGGGCGCGCGGGTCTCGATGCCGGGCATGATGGACACCGTGCTCAACCTCGGCCTCAATGACGAGACCGTGCAGGGCCTGGCCAGTACCAGCAGGGACAAGCGCTTCGCGTGGGACAGCTACCGCCGCTTCATCCAGATGTACTCTGACGTAGTGCTCGGCCTCGATCACGGGCTGTTCGAGGAAGCGCTGGAGATCGCCAAGGAAGACAAGGGCTACTTCAGCGATACCGAGCTGGAGGCAGAGGACTGGGAAGCGCTCGTCAGCGAGTACAAGGCCATCGCCGAACGCGAGCTGGGCAAGCCGTTCCCGCAGGATGTGAACGAGCAGCTGTGGGGCGCCATCGCCGCCGTGTTCGACAGCTGGGATAGCGACCGCGCCAAGGTCTACCGCCGCCTCAACTCCATCCCCGGCGAATGGGGCACCGCGGTCAACGTGCAGGCCATGGTGTTCGGCAACATGGGCGACAGCAGCGCAACCGGCGTCGCCTTCACCCGCGACCCCTCGACCGGCGAGCGCGCCTACTACGGTGAGTGGCTGGTCAACGCGCAGGGCGAGGACGTGGTCGCCGGTATCCGGACGCCGCAGTACCTGACCAGGGCCGCGCGCGAGAAGGCGGGGGCAGAGAAGCCGAGCATGGAAGAAGCCATGCCCGAAGCCTATGCCGAGCTGGCGCGCGTGTTCGACCTGCTTGAAGGTCACTACAAGGACATGCAGGACATTGAGTTCACCGTGCAGCAGGGCAAGCTGTGGATGCTGCAGACCCGTTCGGGCAAGCGCACCGCCAAGGCCGCGCTCAAGATGGCGGTGGACATGGTGGGCGAGGGCCTGATCGACGAGGAAACCGCGATTCTCCGCGTCGATCCAATGGCGCTCGACCAGCTGCTTCACCCCACGCTCGATCCAAAGGCCACGCGCGATGTGCTGGGGCGGGGGCTTCCGGCCTCTCCCGGCGCGGCGAGCGGCAAGATCGTGCTCGATGCGGATACCGCAGAGGAATGGGCCAAGCGCGATGTGCCGGTCGTGCTCGTGCGGGTCGAGACCAGTCCCGAAGACATTCACGGCATGCACGCGGCGAAGGGCATATTGACCGCGCGCGGCGGTATGACGTCACACGCCGCTGTCGTAGCGCGTGGCATGGGGCGGCCCTGCGTGTCTGGCGCGTCGGCTGTATCGATCAATATTGCAGAGCGCACGTTGCGCATAGGCGATCGAGAATTGAAAGAGGGCGATGTCGTGACGCTCGATGGAGCCACCGGAGAAGTGATGGCAGGCGAGGTACCCACGATCGAGCCCGAACTTGCCGGTGACTTCGGCGTGCTGATGGAGTGGGCGGACAGGCACCGCCGCATGGCCGTGCGCACCAATGCGGAGACGCCGGCAGACTGCAAAACCGCACGCGGCTTTGGGGCGGAAGGCATCGGGCTTTGCCGCACCGAACACATGTTCTTCGATGCCGGGCGCATCAGCGCAGTACGGGCGATGATACTGGCCGATAACGAGGCTGGCCGTCGTGCGGCCTTGGAGCGGTTGCTGCCCGAACAGCGCGGCGACTTTGCTGAAATCTTCCGCACAATGGCAGGCCTGCCATGTACGATCCGCCTGCTCGATCCACCGCTGCACGAGTTCATGCCGACGCGCGACGAGGAGTTTACAGCGCTTGCTGACGACCTTGATGTGAGCGTTGACCACCTCAAGCGCCGAGCCAACGAACTGCACGAGTTCAATCCCATGCTTGGCCATCGCGGCTGCCGTCTCGGCATTACCTTCCCCGAAATTTACGAGATGCAGGCGCGCGCCATCTTCGAGGCGGCCTGTGAAGTCACAGGCGAAGGCGGTAGCGCCGTCGTGCCGGAGATCATGATCCCGCTCGTCGCCACCAAACGCGAATTGCAGATCTTGCGCGCGCTGGTGAACCGCGTGGCGGAAGCGGTCTTTACTGAAAAGGGCACAACGCTCGATTACCTTGTCGGAACGATGATCGAACTCCCGCGTGCTGCGCTGATGGCAGGCGAGATTGCGGAAGAAGCGCGTTTCTTCAGCTTCGGCACCAACGACCTCACGCAAACCGCACTAGGCGTCAGCCGTGACGATGCGGGCCGCTTCCTCGCGCCCTATGTCGATAAGGGTATCTATGCGCGCGACCCTTTCGTCAGCCTGGATGTCGACGGGGTGGGCCAGCTAGTCGAGATCGCGGTAGAACGCGGCCTCGCAACCCGCAGTGATATCAAGCTCGGCATTTGCGGCGAGCATGGCGGCGACCCCGAAAGCATCGCCTTCTGCGAGAAGGTTGGCCTCGATTACGTCAGCGCCTCACCTTATCGCGTGCCTATCGCAAGGCTGGCAGCGGCCCAAGCCGCACTACGTTCCGGCGAGTGATCGCCGGCCAGTGAGTGTTATGATTTCGAAGGTTTCGCTGACCTTTCCGTCATCGTCTGCCATCGCCATGAAGGCATCGCGCGCAAGACGCACGCTGTCGCGGGTCAGGGGCGGTGCAGGTGAGGCCAGAGCATTGCCCATAGCCATCTCGCGTAGATCTTGCACGAGACGGTCTAGAGAAGTGTAGCGCACGGTGAGACGGTAGCTGTCCACCACCGGGTCAGTCCAACCGGCGCGCGCGAGGAGTTGGGGGCAGGACCGTGGGTCGATCAGGGGGTGCATCCGTGCTGCCGGCCGGTCAGGCTCTGCGGCGAGCATAGCTTGGCGAAGACATGGCAAACTGGAGCCACCAACAAAGCTGGCCATCGCCAAGCCACCGGGTTTCAGAAGCTCGCGCATCTGGATCAGCGCGCCAACAAGATCGTTGACCGTCCCCAGGCTGCCGACACTCGCTACAAGTTCATAGGTGCCGGAGGTGAACGGAAGAGGCTCGTCGAAATCGTTCTCCCAATCGCCATCAAAGCTCACATCGTGTTCCCATGGCGAATCGGCAAAGGTCGATCCGCCCCATCCTTCAACCAACACTTTGGCGGGTTCGGCGCGCAGGAAGGCGAGTCTATCAAACAGGTCCTCTGCCATGTTGTCGATCAGGAACCGCGCCGTATCACCCGCATCCGCAAGGGACGAGGCCCGCTGCTTACGCGCCAGTTTACGCTTGGCAGAGAAGATACAAGGAGGCGTCGAACTCATGGGTGCTTGCCTATAGACCGCTCCCTGTGCAGCATAGCCCCAATGTCCGTTTCCCGCACAATTTCAGAGGCATTCGCTCCACTGGTAGACCTCGTTTATCCGCCGCGCTGTCCATTGTGCGGGGATGGGCTGGCAGAGCAGAAAGGACTCTGTATCAACTGTTGGAGCGCGCTCGTAATACCGGGGGAGCCTTGCTGCAATACATGCCAGCGTCCCTTTCGGGAGGATGGTCCCGAGCATGGAATGACATGCGGCCCGTGCATGGAAAACCCTCCTAGGCATGACGGGATCGCGGCAGGAACGCTTTACAACGATACAGCGCGCGAGCTTGTGTTGACCTTCAAGCATGGTCGCAAGATCGCGCTCGCTGCAATGCTCGCGGGCATGATGCAGACAAGACTTTCCGGGCTGGAAGGCACTTGGCTGGCCATCCCGGTGCCGCTGCATCGCTTTCGTCTTTGGCAACGCGGGTTCAACCAGTCCGCTTTGTTGGCACGCCGGATCGCGGCCGGGTCCGAGATGGAATTGCTGGTGGATGGCCTAGTCCGCGCAAAACCGACGCCGTCACTCGGCGGGCTCGACAAGAAGCAGAGAGCAAAGGCACTGCAAGGAGCTATTGCGATCAATGCAAAGCACAAGGATCGCATTAAAGGCACTAATATCTTGCTTATCGATGACGTGCTTACCAGCGGTGCCACCACCAATGCCTGTGTATCGGTGCTCAAGCGTGCGGGGGCAGCCAGAGTGAAAATCGCCTGCTTCTCCCGCGTACTCGACGACGCTTTGTGACCTGCCAATGCAAAACGCCCGGGAGTAACCTCCCGGGCGTTCGCGTGACGATATCGCTGGAACCTCGCGCCACCCCCCAGTGAGCGCGTCAGTCCCAAACCCTCATGTTCGGCCCGCCTTGTGGCGGTCCCAACCTCCCATTCCTTGGCCGGAATGACAGCCGGCTCGTCAAGCCGAAGACCCGTTCATCTCATTGAAAGGTTCAAAATCAAACCGCATTGTCGCGCAGTGATAGATTTTGAGACGTTATTGTGATTATCGTGCAACAAAACGGTATGCACATTGCAACCGAGTAATAGCTTCAGAAAGGGCGGATCCAATTTCAACGCACGATCATGATCGCGAGCATGGCACCAACTTCATGCCAAAGTTCGATTCAGCAGGGCTTCTCAGTGCGATTGTCCAGGACAACACCAGCGGCGAGATCCTCATGGTGGCGTTTATGGATCAACAAGCACTCACTGCAACGCTTGCAACGGGCGAAGCGCATTTCCATTCGCGCAGCAGGGGGAAGCTTTGGAAAAAGGGCGAGACATCGGGCAATGTGCTCATCGTGGAGAGTATACTGGTCGACTGCGATCAGGATGCGCTGCTGCTCAAAGTCAAAGCGGCCGGGGCGGCGTGCCATACCGGAGCGCGCAGTTGCTTTTACCGAAAGCTCGACGGAGATACGCTCGCCGCGGCTTAGCAGCGATCACCCGGCGTTCCTTTCGGACGCTTTGTAAGCGTCCTCCCAATGCGCCAATTCCCGCCGCGCTTCAGTGACGAAGGGGCTGCGACGCAGGTACCACTCGAAGGCGCGTGCAAGCCAGCTTCCCGGCGCACGAAGCGGCCTGCCAACCTGGCACAGCAGGATGATGCGCGGTTCGTCCGTACGGTTCCAGACTTCGTGTTCGTAAGTGTCATCGAATATCGCCCACTGACCTGCTCGCCAATGCAGATTTTGATCCTCGACTTGCATCACGCAATTTTTGTGGTCGCGAGGGACGGACAGACCGAGATGCGCAGTAAAGAAGCTCTTCGACACACCGCGATGCCGAACAATATGCGCGCCCGGTTCGAGAATGGAAAAAAAGGCGGAGTTGAGCAGCGGTATTTGCCTTACGAGAGCCGTGGTTCTCGGCGCACGGGCGATATTGTCCTCCACCACATTGCCATAGCCGATCAGGAAAAAGCTGCGCCATGCATCGTCAGTCGCGATCCGGCGGTGGTCGGCAGAAATCTTGCGCAGCGGAGGAATGGCATCGCGGTGAGCGTAAATTGCCAGCGCTTCGTCTCGGATGTCTTCCCAATGCTTCGCGATTGCCTTCGCCCAGTCGAACTGCGCGGCATCGAGAACCGGATCGTTTGGAATTTGTGAAAAGCTGGCGGCAAACGCGTTGAGCCTGAAGCGGTTTCTCTTCAGCAAGCGATACAACAATGACCGTTTGGGCAAGACTTCGCCGCACGACATGTCGGATCCCCCCCTCGGATACCTTCATCTGCGACCCATCAGGAGATTGTTGCCATTTTTGCGGGAATTCGCAAGTATTTCTCCTACACGGAAAGGGGACGCGACATCGGCAGCATCCCCTTCCAAATCACTCTGGTTGAAGGACTATTCGTTCGGTAGGAAGTCGGGCACCGAAAGATACCGTTCGCCGGTGTCATAGTTAAAGCCCATCACCCGCGCACCTGCTGGCAGATCAGGAAGCTTCTTCGCAATCGCTGCCAGCGTCGCGCCCGAGCTGATGCCAACCAGCAGTCCTTCTTCCGCGGCACATCGCCGCGCCATTTCCTTTGCTTCCTCGGCATCGACAGCGATCGCGCCATCAATGGATTTGGTATGCAAATTGCCGGGGATGAAGCCTGCGCCAATTCCCTGGATCGGGTGAGGGCCGGGCTGCCCACCCGAAATAACGGGCGAAAGATCCGGTTCGACAGCATAGGCCTTGAAGTCTGGCCAGCTCTTCTTGAGCTCTTCCGCGCAACCCGTCAGGTGGCCGCCCGTGCCAACACCGGTAATCATCGCATCGATTGGCGCGTCGGCGAAATCGGCAAGGATTTCCTTGGCTGTCGTGCGCGCATGGATCGTCGGGTTGGAGCCATTCTCGAACTGCTGAGGCATCCACGCATTGTCGAGTTCGTTGACCAGCTCTTCTGCTCGTTCCAAGGCGCCCTTCATGCCTTTTTCCTTGGGTGTCAGATCAAACGTGGCACCATAGGCGAGCATCAAACGGCGGCGCTCCAGGCTCATGCTTTCGGGCATGACCAGTATGAGCTTGTAGCCCTTAACCGCAGCCACCATCGCGAGACCGATACCGGTATTGCCGCTTGTCGGCTCAACAATAGTACCGCCGGGCTTGAGAGCCCCCGCCGCTTCCGCATCCTCGACCATCGCCAGTGCGATACGGTCCTTTATCGAACCGCCGGGATTGGCGCGCTCGCTCTTCACCCAGACTTCATGGTCCGGAAACAAGCGCGAAAGGCGGATATGCGGCGTGTTGCCGATGGATTGGAGAACATTGTCGAACTTCATGGCTCAGGTCCCTTCTTTGGCGGGCTCTTTGGTAGATTGGGTGTGATCCTGCTCTTGCAACTCCTCAGGCGGATCGAAGGTCCGGGTGCTGCGCAAAACGGGGAAGAGATAGCTCCAAAGGCCTACGGTCAGCACCGCGCCCGCACCACCTAGGGCAACGGCGGCTACGGGACCAAGGATAAAAGCGAGACTGCCGGAGAAGAAATCGCCGAACTCATTACTGGCGCTGATCGTAAGTTGTGACACCGACGAGACGCGGCCGCGCTTCTCGTCTGGCGTATGCAGCTGGATTAGCGACTGGCGGATATAGACGGAGAACATATCCGCCGCGCCAACCACGAAGAGCAGGGCAAGGCTGAGGATCATCGTCCGCGAAAAAGCGAAACCGATGGTCGCGAAACCGAACACGGCCACCGACACCAGCATCAATGGGCCGACATTGCTTTTTAATGGGCGGAAGCTGAAAATCACTGCCGTGACAGCGGCACCGACAGCCGGGGCCATCGCCAGCTGGCTCAGGCCAGTTGCGCCTACCTGAAGGATATCCCGCGCGAAAACCGGGAAGAGCGCTGTCGCTCCGGCAAGGAATACAGCGAACAAATCAAGCGTAATCGTGCTGAGCACCATCTTGTTGTCGCGCACATAGGCAAGGCCGTCGCGAATCTGCTTGATCGGCGATTCCTTGGGGGTCGGCTTGCGCGGCGGCAGATTTGTGATCGTAGTGATGCCAATCAGTGCGATCAGATAGAGCGCACAGGCAACGGCATAGGGCAGGGCAGGAGAAACCACATACAAATACCCGCCCATTGCGGGGCCGATAATGCTACCGGTCTGCCAGGCAATGGAGGACAGCGCGATTGCCTGCGGCAAGAGTTTCGGCGGCACGAGATTCGGGGCGAGAGCGGAATAGGCCGGCCCGGCAAAAGCGCGCACAATGCCCAGAACAATTGCTACAGCATAGAGCAATGGCAGTGATACCGCCTCCTGCCACGTTGCGGTGGCAAGAACGCCCGCGCATGCAATCTGCCCGAGCAGGGTGGTCCTCGCGAGGTTCCGCCTGTTGAAGAGATCGGCAACAAGACCGGTGACAGGCGTTAACAGGAACAGTGGTAAAAATTGAAAGAGCCCGATGAGGGCCAGCTGGCCCGATGCTTCGCCCACGCTCATCCCGCCATCCCGCGCGAGATTGTATGTCTGCCACCCGATAATCAGCAGCATCGCATATTGCGCGAGCATCTTCGCGAAGCGCGACACCACGTAGGCGCGGAAATTGGCGATATGGAAAGGGTGGGTGGGTTCGCGCACGCTACGCCAATGGCAGCGCGCGATGCGCTTGCCAAGCTAGCTTCGATTTAGCCGGGTAAAGTTCAGCCCCGACGGCGGAGCGCTGGATTCGGCTGCATTTCCTGGATCATCGACTGGAAATTATCCAGACGGATGATACGTTCGAACTGGAAACCGGCGCGATCATCGGTCACCCAGATGCAATAGGCTTCGATACGGCCGACTGTGGGCAGCCGTATGATGAGTCGATCACCGCGATCAATCTTCTCGACATTATCGATCATGAAGCCATGGGCAGAGATGTTCGAGACGTGCAGCTTCACGTCACCATGCATCAAGTGCTCGGCAATAACCGAGAAGTCGACAGGGTGCCGCGAAGCGCGACGCATGTCCGTTACTGAAAGTTGTGCGCCCCCAGCCATAAGCTGCTGACCTCCCATTTAGTTCATCAGGAAATCCGTTTGGCAGGAAATGGTGGATATTGTGTAAAATTAACTCTTGCGGAGGATCGCGTGTTTCTTCTTCCCGAGGCTGAGACGCAAATCTGCACCATCGTTGGCAGTAACCACCAGTCCCGGATCGGCAACGGATTTACCATCCAGCTTCACCGCACCTTCGGCGATCTTGCGTTTTGCCTCTCCGTTTGATGCCGTAAAGCCAAGCTCTGTCAGGACAGCACCGACACGCATTCCCTCCGCAGGCAGTTCGAGCGTGGGCAGATCCTCGCCCATACCGCCATCGGAGAAAGTTTGCTCAGCTGTTGCCTTGGCAGAAGCCGCGGCCTCTTCACCGCGCACCAGCTTGGTGACCTCATCTGCCAAAACGATCTTGGCGTGGTTCATCTCGCTGCCCACGAGCGCCTCGAGCTTGGCGATCGCATCCAAAGGTAGGTCGGTGAACAGCCTGAGGAACCGCCCGACATCACGATCATCAACGTTTCGCCAGTACTGCCAGAAGTCATAGGCGGGTAGCTGGGCTTCGTTGAGCCATACAGCCCCCGCCGCAGTCTTGCCCATCTTCGAGCCATCGGCAGTTGTCAGAAGCGGCGTGGTCAATCCGAACAGCTCATGGCCTTCCATCCGGCGGCCGAGCTCCATGCCATTGACGATATTGCCCCACTGATCGCTTCCGCCCATTTGCAACCGGCATTGATAGCGCCGCGCAAGCTCGAGGAAATCATATGCCTGCAGGATCATATAATTGAATTCAAGAAACGTAAGGGGCTGTTCGCGGTCGAGACGTAATTTCACCGAATCGAAGGTCAGCATCCGGTTAACCGTGAAATGCGGGCCTACATCGCGAAGCAACTCGATGTAGCCGAGTTCGTCGAGCCATTCGTCATTGTTCACCATCACCGCATCCGTCGGGCCGTCGCCAAAAGTCAGAAGGCGCTCGAACACGGTGCGAATACCGGCGATATTGTCATCGATATCCTGCGCGGTGAGCATTTTGCGGCTCTCATCCTTACCTGAAGGATCGCCAATCTTCGTCGTGCCGCCTCCCATCACCACGATCGGCTTGTGCCCCGTCTGCTGGAGTCGGCGCAGCATCATGATCTGCACCAGCGACCCAACATGTAAAGACGGCGCCGTGGCGTCAAAACCGATATAGCCTGGCACGGTTTGTCGCGCGGCAAGGGCATCTAATCCCTCAGCGTCGGTCATCTGATGGACATAGCCACGCTCATTGAGCAAGCGCAGCAAATCGGAAGTATAGGTCGTCATTTCGGGGGATTTGGCGCCTTTATTGTTGGACTTGGGGGCGCGTAGCACGGGGAACTCTGCTTGCAAACGCATGAACTGGCTTACCATGCCGCCCACCCTCCACTGGCTATCCGCCGTGTCGAGGCGCGGGTGCTTTCTCTTACGGACCAATGGCTACGCGTGCGCTGGCGTATCGACGGCCCCGGAAAACTTCTTATTCCTGCCTTTGCCGGGAAAGGGCGGGCGGACAATCTTTGGCAAACGACTTGTTTCGAACTGTTTATGATGCCGAGGGACGGCACACCTGGATATTCCGAAATCAACCTGTCGCCTTCCGAACGCTGGGCGGCCTACGACTTTTCCGATTATCGCGAAGGTATGACAGAGCGTAAATTTCCCCGCGAGCCCGACTGCACGATGCGCACCGGGCAAGCGATGGCGATCTTCGATGCCTCGATCCCGCGTTCGCAAGTGCCCGAGCCACCGTGCGCTATCGGGCTCAATGCGGTGCTCGAAGAGGTGGGTGGGGTGAAGAGTTATTGGGCCCTGTCGCATACCAAGGACGAACCTGATTTTCACGATCCCTCTTGCTTCACAGCCGTACTTGCGCGAACTCGCGCTGCATGAAATTTGGAATTGATCGTCTCCTGACAGAACCGGAACTGCGCGCAAGGCTCGATGGCAAGCGCGTTGCACTCGTGGCGCATCCTGCCTCGGTGACTGCGGACCTGACCCATAGCCTCGATGCACTCGTCGGAGCGGGTTTGAACGTGACCAGCGCCTTCGGTCCGCAGCATGGTCTGAAAGGCGACAAGCAGGACAACATGGTCGAAACGGCAGACGAGAACGACCCAATCTACGGCATTCCCGTTTTCAGTCTGTATGGCGAAGTACGTCGTCCGACCGGGCAGATGATGTCCAGCGCGGACGTCTTCCTGTTCGATCTGCAAGACCTAGGCTGCCGGATCTATACCTTCGTCACCACGCTGCTTTACCTGCTGGAGGAAGCGGCGAAGCACGGCAAGAGCGTCTGGGTCCTGGACCGTCCCAATCCCGCCGGCAGGCCCGTTGAAGGGACCATCCTCCTGCCTGGGCACGAAAGCTTTGTAGGGGCCGGGCCGATGCCGATGCGTCATGGCCTGACGCTGGGCGAGATGGGTCACTGGTTCATCCGTCATTTTAAGCTGGATGTCGACTATCACGTCGTCACGATGCATTATTGGTTGCCGGAAGGACCGGGACATGGCTGGCCGGAAGGCCGCACCTGGATCAATCCCAGCCCCAACGCCGCCAACGTGAACATGGCGCGAGCGTATGCCGGGACGGTGATGATCGAGGGTGCGACCCTGAGCGAGGGCAGAGGGACAACGCGCCCGCTGGAAGTCCTGTTCGGCGCCCCAGATGTGGATGCCAAGGCTGTACTCTCCGAAATGGAGAGAATGGCATCCGAATGGCTGGCGGGATGCGCGCTGCGTGATTGCTGGTTCGAACCAACCTTTCACAAGCATTCCGGCAAGCTCTGTAATGCCCTGATGATCCATGCGGAAGGCGCACACTACGATCATGATGCGTTCCGCCCTTGGCGATTGCAGGCGTTGGCATTCAAGGCGATCCGATCACTCTATCCAGATTACCCGATCTGGCGCGGGAGTGAATTCAAGTATGAATACACCGAAAATGTATTCGCCATCGACGTGATCAATGGCGGACCAGCCTTGCGACAATGGGTTGACGATCCCTCAGCCACACCCGCAGATCTCGAGGCAATTACTGCACCGGATGAAGCGAAGTGGCGCGAAGAAGTGGCTGACCTGTTGCTCTATTGAGCGGGATATCGCCGGGCCGGACCTTCGTTGAAGTCGGGCGGCGATTGGGGGCCGTCGGATGTCAGCAGAACATCACAACCGTCAAGGTCGTAATCTACCGTCGCCACAAGCATCGGCTCGTCAGGACTGACTGGCTCGCGTCGCAAAAGCGGCAAACCCTGCTCTTCGCGCACATGCATCACCATGTCACGGCAATTGGCACGTTGCGCCAGAATTACCGACGGATCGCCAAGCACAATCAATTCGCCGTCTTCAAGTTCGTCTTGCGACTGCAGCGGTATGTCCTGCCCCAATGCAAGAACAGGGAAGACACCGGATATCAAGAGCGCGACTGCAGGGGTTTTTATCATGCCCACTCCTCCTGTCAGCAAGCTATCAAAAAATGTCTCAAGAACCAAATGAGTGGCATATTCTGCTCGATTAACCTTGTCTTGCGTAACATCTGCTACGCGCCAACCATGAGCAAGCATTCCGGTATCTCTGCTGACGGCGGCAATGACGTCGCCTGCAACCTGTGCGGATCGAGCGAGCGCAGGCATCTTTTCACCAAGAAAGGATATCGTTTGGTCAGCTGCAACGAATGCGGACTTGCCTATATTGCCAACCCGCCGGATGAGGAGGCGATCAAAGCGATCTATACGGCCAGTGCGAATTACCATGAAGGTTTGCTCGACCCCCGTTCGGAAGAGTATCGACGCCAGCGCCGCACGGCCCATCAGCATTTGCGGATGTTGAAGCATTTCCGTCCGAAGCTTGCGGGCCTCAAAATCCTAGATGTCGGCTGTTCATCCGGACTGTTCCTCGCCGAAGCCCGAACGCATGGCATGGATTGTTACGGAACGGAAATTTCTCCTGAAACCAGTGCCTTCGCACGCAAACATTACGACCTCGAGATTCATCAGGGTGATTGGCGATCGGCCGGATATGCGGACGGTTTCTTTGATGTCATCTCTTTGTTCGACGTTATCGAACATTTGCGCGATCCGCAGCGAGAGCTGAAAGACTTGGAGCGATTGCTGAAACCTGGAGGGCTGCTATTGCAATCCACGCCAGATATTGACGGGCTGTTCCCTCGCGCATCCTATCCCTTTGCTAACAAACTGGATTACTGGCCGCACCCCGAGCCACCACATCACCTGTTCCAGTTCTCTGAGAAAACGCTGACAGCGATAGTGGAAAATGCCGGTTTTACCGTCGAGGGCGCAAAGCACACCGCTATTGATCTCAGCTATAATTTCGGCACGCCAAAAAGCTGGAAACGAAGCCCGAAGATGATCGTTTACGCGGCGTTGTTCGCGCCAATCGCACTACTTGGAAAAGTGATTGGGCAGGGCGACTGGCTATATCTTGGCGCGACGCGGCGCTGATTTAGCCTACTGCCCGGCAGCGAGACTGATCGCTCGCATCGAGAGCAATTCGAACTCTTGGGTGTTAAGGCTGGCCTCCGGATTGTTCCAGCCCATCGACACGACCCACCATTCGTCCGCCTCGCTGCGAAGCAACCAGCTGAGGTTGAGCACTCCCGGTTCTGAACCTCCTTTGAAACCAACATAGTCCCAATTTTCTGCGGTCGCATCGTTCATCGATGGGTTGACCGCCATCACGCCAAGGAGAGTATGGTCCCGCGTCTGGATCATGCGGCTGAACAGCAGCGCAATGTCAGTACCCGATGCCAACCATTCGAGATCGATCGCATTTGGTCCGCCAGTAAAGGCGGCCCTAATCTCGCCGTGCGTTCGCTGCTCGCCATCCAATGCAGCGAGTGCAGCCCTGCGTTCTTCGACGTCCATCGCGCGATAGCTGTCAATCAGCGTATCCTCGCCGGATTTAAGGACAAAAAGCTCTCGCGTCGTCATCATCGGGAAGGTGGCTGCAGGATCGGAATGTCCTGATGCGACCACTTCCGCCTCTATGGCATCGCGCCCCAATACCGTGATGAGCTGGTCGGTCGCGGTATTGTCGCTGATGGAGATCATCAATGTCGCAAGCGTGTGGAGCGTGAGCGGAGACCCTTCCGGCCAATCCTGCAGCTGCCCGCTGGGAAAGCTGGCCTCTGTCAGCGGCACCACATCGTCCCACGCCCGCTCGCCATTGGCGATCGACCGTGCGAGTGCGGACAGTACGTATAGCTTGAAGGTAGAGCCAAGTGCCATCGGACTGTCTGCATTGTGCGCCAGCAATGGCTCGTCCGCACCGAGGCGGGCAATCAGAAGGTTTGTTTCTCCTGGCAGCGCCTGGATGTCGGCCAGCAGGCTGTCTAAATCGTCATCGACAGGTTGAATGTCATTGAGCAGGAATCCGGTCACTGCATGAGGCGCCGCCTCCTGCACTGTCACGTTCCCGGCCACAATCGCTCGCTCAAAGCGGAAGGCTATGCGCGCCGAGGTGAGGGAAAGTGCCTCTGAAGACTCAATGCCGATATAGTCTCCGAATTGACCCTGAAGTTGTCCGAAATTGCTCAGGAACTGCGCTTCCGGGACCGAGGCACGGAAATTGTCGGCGAAAACCTCTGCGTATGGCAGATCGCCGCGCATTGCGGGAATCAAGTCATCGGCCCGTTCGATAACCGGTTGTTCGACGTTTTCAGTCTGCACAACCGCATCCTGCGCCAGAACACTGGCGGGAGGTACAAAGAACGCGGCAGTGGCGACCGCAAGCGCGCCTGTGAGCTGTATCATCTTCATGCGCTCAGAATGGCGCTTCCTGTACGCCACCGTCAATGTATCGATCTGCAAAGGTCATTCTGAGGCAGACGAAAGCGCATTTTCGGGCGCATGCGGCTTCGCCACAAAAGCCACCAAAACGAACGAAATGTACATCAGCAGCGCCCATGAACCGAATTTGGCGAAGGAGACCATTCGCCAGCCATCCTGTTGGTCAGGATAGGCCCATGCGTTGGCAAAGGTAGCGATATTCTCGGCTAGCCAGATGAACAGCGCAACCAGCAGCCAGCCCAAAATGAGTGGCATCCAGCGCCGATCCCGCCAATTGGTGAAATAGATGCGCGTACGCCAGAACAGCGTACCGATCAGCGCAAACAGCAGATACCGGATGTCCGGCAGATAATGATGCGTGAAGAAATTGATGTAGATCGCCAGCGCTATCACCCATGTTGCCCAGATCGGCGGATACGGTGCAAACCGAAAATCGAAAATGCGCCAGACCCGCGCGATGTAGCTGCCAACAGCGGCATACATAAATCCGGAAAATAGCGGCACACCGCCAATCCGCAGAATAGCCTCTTCGGGATAGACCCATGAGCCGACGGCGGTTTTGAAGATCTCCATCACCGTACCGACGACGTGGAAGGCGAGGATCACCTTGGCTTCGTCCCATGTCTCCATCCTGAAAACGAGCATAGCGATTTGGATGGTGAGGGCCGAGAAGGTGAGAAAATCGTAGCGATGCATCGCCGAATCGTCCGGATAAAACAGATGCGTGCCTACCAGCAGCGCAAGCATCAGCCCGCCAAACAGGCAAGCCCATGCCTGTTTGAAGCCGAACAGCAGAAACTCATAAAGCCAAGCGGTCGGACCGGGTGGCGGTTCAAAAGCCTCAAGCCGCGCCCGGATCGCCGCAAAGCGGGTGTGCGCCTTCGAAGCGCTTTCTGGCATCAGGCGTCGATCATTTCGCGATCAATTTCTCCGGCGCGGTTTTGGATGAAATTGAAGCGGTGTTCGGGGTTGCGTCCCATCAATTGGTCGACCAGTTCCTTGACCGCAAAACGCTGTTCGTGCTGGTCGGGCAGGGTGATGCGGATCAAGCTGCGGGTGGCCGGATCCATCGTCGTCTCACGCAATTGGCCCGGGTTCATTTCGCCGAGGCCCTTGAAGCGGCTTACATCGACCTTCTTCCCCTTGAATTCGTTCGCCTCGATCTCTGCACGATGCTCGTCATCACGGGCGTAGAGGCTCTCTTTCCCGGCAGTCAGACGATAGAGCGGCGGTTGCGCAAGATAGAGATGTCCGCCGCGCACAAGTTCGGGCATTTCCTGGAAGAAGAATGTCATCAGAAGCGTCGCGATATGAGCACCGTCGACATCGGCGTCTGTCATGATGACGATGCGGTCGTAGCGGAGGTTCTCTGGATCGCATTCCTTGCGCGCCCCGCATCCGAGTGCAAGCGTGAGGTCCGCAATCTCGCTGTTGGCGCGGATCTTGTCAGCGGTGGCGCTGGCAACGTTAAGGATTTTGCCGCGGATCGGTAGGATCGCCTGCGTCTTGCGGTTGCGCGCCTGCTTGGCCGAGCCGCCTGCACTATCCCCTTCTACGATGAAGAGTTCGGTCTCGCCTTCACCGTCGCCCGAACAGTCGGTGAGCTTGCCCGGGAGCCGCAATTTCTTGGCATTGGTCGCGGTCTTGCGTTTGATCTCACGTTCCTGCTTGCGCTTGAGGCGTTCCTCCATCCGCTCCATTACCGAGCCGAGCAGCGCCTTGCCGCGCTCCATATTATCAGTGAGGAACTGGTCGAAATGATCGCGCACCGCGTTTTCGACCAGGCGTGCGGCCTCGGGCGAGGTCAGTCGATCCTTGGTCTGGCTCTGGAATTGCGGATCACGGATGAAAACACTGAGCATGATCTCCGCGCCATTCATCACATCGTCAGCGGTGATGCTGGAGGCCTTCTTGACGCCGGTGAGATCACCGAACGCGCGCAACCCCTTGGTCAGTGCAGCCCGAAGCCCCGCTTCATGCGTCCCGCCGTCGGGAGTAGGTACGGTGTTGCAATACCAGCTGGTCGACCCATCGGACCAGAGCGGCCAGGCGACCGCCCATTCAACGCGCCCCAATTGCTGACCTTCACCATTCTCTGGAAAGTCCTGATTGCCGGCGAAGAAATCGGCGGTCACGCACTCGCGGTTACCGACCTGCTCCTTCAGGTGATCGGCCAGGCCGCCCGGAAATTGGAAGGTCGCTTCCTGCGGGACATCTTCGCTTGCCAGCGCGGACGCGCATTTCCAGCGGATTTCAACCCCGGCAAAGAGATATGCTTTCGAGCGGGCGAGCTTGAACAGCCGCGCAGGCTTGAAGGCGCGATCGCCGAAAATTTCGGTATCGGGGACAAAAGTGACGCTGGTGCCGCGCCGATTGGGCGTATCGCCGACCTTGGCGATATTGCCCTGCGGCTGGCCTTTGGAGAACTCCTGCGCAAACACTTCCTTGTTGCGCGCCACTTCCACGCGGGTGAGGCTGGAAAGCGCATTGACGACGCTCACCCCCACGCCGTGCAGGCCGCCCGACGTAGCATAGGCTTTCCCAGAGAACTTGCCGCCAGAGTGCAAGGTCGTCAGGATCACTTCGAGGGTCGACTTGCCTGGAAATTTCGGATGCTCGTCCACAGGGATACCGCGACCATTATCCGTGATGGTCAGGCGGTTGCCTTCTTCCAGATGCATCTCGATGCGATTGGCGTAGCCCGCCACCGCTTCGTCCATCGCATTGTCGAGCACTTCGGCGGCGAGGTGGTGCAGCGCGCGGTCATCAGTGCCGCCGATATACATTCCCGGACGGCGCCTTACGGGTTCGAGTCCCTCCAGCACTTCGATGGAGGAGGAATCGTAGTCGCTGCCCGAAGCAGTGGGTCCGTCAAAAAGGTCATCACTCATGCTCCAGCTATAGGCGCACGGAATCGTGCGCTTCAAGCGGGCTGGTACGAGTTATCCGACTTCAGAATCCGCGAGGTGCGGCATCAACCACGGTAAAAACACCATTGCCCACCTGACGGACCTCCAGCGCACGTTCTCCGACACCGTTCGACATGAAGCGGAATGGGCCATCGAGGCCAAGGAAGCCTTCGCTGTTGGTCAGCAAGCCATCGGGCAGGTCGCGGCCGGGTTGCCAATCGCGCGTCAGGCGCAGGGTGAGCAGCACAGCGTCATATCCAAGCGTGGCAATCCGAAAGGGCTCGCCGCCAAAGCGGCTCTCATAGCTTTCCGCAAACTGGATATAGCGATCATCCGAAACGCTGGAAAACCAGGCACCGCGCATCGTGGCGTTGCGGGTAAGTTCGCCTTCACGGCTCCAAAGCTCGGTGCCAATGATCGAGGGTAGCGTGTCTCCAGCATCCTTCAGTCGCGGTGCAGCCATCATGGCAAGCCGCGCGCTGTCCGCGATCAGGACGGTGTCAAAGCCGCCAGTCGCTGCGAGCCGTTCCGCCGCGCTGATGATCGAGGTGTTTGAGCGATCGTAGCGCTGGATGTCCACAACCGTCCCTCCGCGCGACGCCACTGCACGCTCTGCGGCCGCTACCGTGCGGTTCCCATAGTCTCCCCGCGGTGCCAGAATAGCCACGCGGCGCACACCCTGATCGAAAGCGAAATTCACCGTCCGAGCAACAGATTGCTCGGGAATGTGGCCCATCACGAACACATCATTGCGAGCGACGGTTGTATCATTCGAGAATGTAATCAGCGGGATATCGGCCGAGCGTGCCTGCTCCAGCACGGCACCCACGCTGTCGCGCATGAGCGGGCCGAGGATCAACCGGTTACCGTCGGAAATTGCACGACGCGCAGCGTCGCTCGCCCCGCTTGCAGTGTCGTAAGTGGTGATACGCAGGTTCTCGGCACCGGTGTCGAGCAATGCCATCGTGGTCGCATTTGCAATGGATTGACCTACCGCCGCATTGTTGCCGCTCAGCGGAATTAGCAGCGCAACACGGTGACGTTCTGTATCCTGCGGCAGTACATCAGCGCTTGGTCCGGCAACCGGCGTATTGTCCGCAGTGGTCGATCCGGCATCCGCCAAACCGCCATCACCGCCGGGAATAACCTGGCACGCTGCCAGCAATACGCTGCCCATACCCACTGCGAGCAGGCGCTTGAATTTACCGAACATGCTTGCTGTCTCCACTGAACCTGGTCCAAGGATGCACACGTGATAAAACCCCGCGATCCTCTCTCACCCGGCCTCTATATCGTTGCCACCCCGATTGGCAATCTTGGTGATATCACGATGCGGGCAGCCGATGTTCTGGCGCGGTGTGATGGGATTGCCTGCGAAGACACGCGGGTTACGCAGAAGCTGATCCGTCATCTTGGAGTGTCAAAGCCGCTGTGGCGGTATGATGATCACTCAGCGCCCAATGATCGTGCGCGTCTGGTGGAAAGCATGCGCGCGAAGGCGGTTGCACTGGTAAGTGATGCCGGAATGCCGCTGGTGAGCGATCCCGGCTATCGCCTTGTAATCGAGGCGAAAGAGGCCGGCATCGCAGTTACGGCCTTGCCCGGTGCAAATGCTCCGCTGACGGCGCTGGCGCTTTCGGGGCTGCCCAATGACCGCTTCATGTTTGCAGGTTTTCTGCCACCGAAAGAGAAGGCGCGGCGCGATATTCTGGAGGAATTGGCGACAGTCCGCACGACGCTGATCTTCTTCGAAACCGCACCGCGACTGGTCAAAAGCCTCTCTGCTATTGCGGTGTTGTTCCCGGACCGCGAGGTCTCTGTCGCGCGTGAACTGACAAAGATTTACGAAGAATGCCGAACCAGCAGCGCAGCCCAGCTAGCCGAACATTACACTGCGCACCCGCCCAAGGGAGAAATCGTACTCCTCATTGGTCCTCCGGTGGAGCAAGAGGCGAGTGAAGCCGATGCCGACGCGATGCTGCGCGAACTGCTCGCAACGGAAAAGGCATCCAAAGCCGTGGCGCAGGTCGCCAAGGTGACGGGGCTCGACCGCAAGCAGCTCTATGCCCGCGCAATGGAGATTAAGGGCGAATGAAGCGCCAGCTTGCCGAAAAGCGCGGAAGGCAGGGCGAGGGCAGGGCCGCCGCCTGGCTCCAGCTCAAAGGCTGGCGGATTCTCGGCAAACGCGTACGCACTCCTGCAGGGGAGATCGACATTGTCGCCAAGCGCGGCAATATCGTTGCCTTCGTTGAAGTGAAGTGGCGCGCAAGGAAGGCCGACCTTGACCACGCTATCGACGAATACCGCCTGTCGCGCGTGGCGGCGGCGGTGGAGGCAGTGGCGCACACTTACGCAACGAAGGGCGAAGATATCCGCCTGGATGTCATACTCCTTGCGCCCGGCAGTATGCCACGCCACATCGTCAACGCCTGGCAGCCATAGGAACCACGAATGTCATTACGCGTCGCCGTCCAGATGGACCCGCTCGAAAGCATCAATATCGCGAGCGATTCCAGCTTTGCGCTGATGCTCGCCGCGCAGGAGCGTGGGCATGAGCTCTGGGAATATCACGTGCGGACGCTCAGTTGGGAAGGCGCCAAGGTCTGCGCATGGGCGCGGCCGGTCACCCGGGTCGAGCGCAAGCAGGGCGATCACTTTACAGCAGGTGAACTGCGCAAAATCGATATGAGTGAAGATATCGACGTAATCCTCATGCGGCAGGATCCGCCTTTCGATCTCGGCTACATCAGCGCCGCGCTGATCCTCGACCGGCTAAAAGGCAAGACGCTGGTAAGCAACGATCCCCGCGAAGTGATCAATGCGCCAGAGAAAATGTATGTTCTCGATTATGCGCGCTTCATGCCGCCAACGCTAATCACACGCGTTCTGGAGGATGTGCGCGAGTTCCAGAAAGAATACGGCGCAGTCGTGGTGAAGCCGCTGCACGGCAATGGCGGCAAGGCGATCTTCAAGATTGATGCGCAGGGCACCAATATGTCCGCGCTGTTCGAAGTCTTCAACCAGACCTGGCCGGAGCCGCATATGGTCCAGCCCTTCCTGCCCAGCGTATCCGAAGGCGACAAACGCATCGTGTTGGTCGATGGCGAATTTGCCGGCGCGATCAACCGCAAACCGGGCGAAGGAGAGTTCCGCTCCAACCTCGCCCGAGGTGGGTCTGCCGAGGCCGCACAATTGACTCAACGTGAGCAGGAGATCTGCAGCGCTATGGGTCCCGACCTGAAACGCCGCGGACTGACCTTCGTCGGCATCGATGTGATCGGCGGCGAGTGGCTGACAGAGATCAACGTTACGTCTCCCACCGGCATCGTTGCTATCGACACATTCAACAATACCAACACCGCCGGAATGATCTGGGACGCGCTGGAGGCACGGCACGCCGCAATGTGATCGAACAAACGCTGCGTTCGCGCATTGAACCCTCATGGACGACCTCATCATCGAACTGATTGCCCGCGGGGGCTATCTCGGCATCTTCTTGTTGATGGTGCTGGAAAATGTCGTTCCGCCGGTACCCAGCGAAGTGATAATGGGGATTGGCGGTATTCTGGTCGAGCGGGGACAGTTGGCGTTCTGGCCCCTGCTGATTATCGGCACGCTCGGTACCGTTGTCGGCAATTACTTCTGGTACTGGCTGGGCGACAAATTTGGCTACAGGCGGCTCGAGCCATTCGTAGACCGCTGGGGACGCTGGCTGACTGTCGATTGGGACCATATCGACCAGGCACAGGCGTTCTTTTCGAAGCACGGTCACTGGGTGGTGTTTTTCCTGCGGTTCAGTCCGTTCCTGCGCACGATCATCTCGCTGCCGGCGGGGCTGGTGCACATGCCGAAATGGAAATTTCTGAGCTTCACCTTTGCCGGTTCGCTGGTGTGGAACGCGCTGCTGATCAAAGGTGGCGAATGGCTTGGCGCATACCTGCGAGAATCGCAGGATGTACTCGGCTGGATCATTATCGGCCTTACCCTCGCTGCCGTGGCGGGATACTTTTGGCGTTTCTTCACCTGGAAGCCGCGGGACAAACGCCGCGAAACCTAATCGCTCTCCCTGGGGTGGGCGGAACGAAAGGCTTCGAGCATTTTGGCCGCATCCACTTTCGTGTAGATCTGCGTCGAGCCGAGGCTCGCATGGCCAAGCAATTCCTGCAGGCTGCGCAAATCCGCGCCCGAGCCAAGCAAATGCGTTGCAAAACTATGACGCAGCGCATGGGGCGTGACTGTGCTGGGCAAACCAAGCGCTTTACGAGCGCGCGCCATCGCCTTTTGCACCATACCCTGGCTCAGCGCGCCGCCTTTCACGCCGCGAAAGATCGGGTCATGATTGTCTAGCGAGAAAGGGCAAGCCGCGACATATCGAGCTACCGCTTCACGCACGATCGGGATCAGTGGAACAACGCGCTGCTTGTTGCCCTTTCCCGTGACGACAAGCGTTTCACCCAGCGGCAGGTCGCTCGCCCTGAGTGACAGTGCTTCGGCAATACGGAGCCCCCCGCCATACATCAGCAACAGCACGGCAGCATCACGCGCGCCAACCCAGTCTTCTGTCGCCATGTCAGATACCGTCTCGACCATATGCGCTGCCTCATCTGGCGTAACCGGACGAGGAAGGCCCTTCTTGATACGCGGGCCGCGCATGCGGGGGGCAGTGCCGGGGTCGGCACCAAGCTTGTCTCTTGCAAAGGAGAGGAAGCTCTTGAGCGCCGAAAGCTCACGGGCTGCCGAGGCGTTGCTGATGCCTTCCGCACGTCGGCTTGCCAGTTGTCCGCGCAAGTCACGAGTGGTGAGGGCGGCAACACTCGCCCAATCGCTCAGCTGCAAACGGCCAAGCAAGCGCGCTGCGGTCGCGACATAAGCGCGTACCGTATGCGGCGAGCGACGGCGTGCGATAGCGAGGTGCGCCTGCCACTCGTCCAGCAGATCGGCTTCAGTGCTCACGAACTGACCAGCTCATCGGCAACGACACGCGGGAGCAGAGCATCGAGGAGCGGCATACCCCGTGGTGTAATACCCAACCTGCCATTCGCTTGCCAAAGAAAGCCGAGATCGAGATGCCGCCGCACTTCCGCAGGATCCAGTAAAGCAGCCTCGGGGACTCCAAAACGTTCCGACATCGCCGGAAGGTCGATACCTTCGGTGAGCCGCAATCCCATCAGCAGAGCCTCTGAGGCCTGCTCTTGGTCGGGGAGTACACGCTCTTCCCTGAGACCTGATCCGTTGCGTTCAACTGCGCCAAGAAAGTTTTCCGGCTTTTTGTGCCGCGTCGTCGCCATGCCGCCGCGCCGCCCATGGGCACCCGGGCCGATCCCGACATACTCCTGATAACGCCAATAGGTAAGGTTATGCGCGCTTTCCTGACCTGGTCGAGCATGGTTGCTGATCTCATAGGCGCGGAGCCCGGCCTGCTCGGTCAGTTCTCTTGTGATAGCAAATAGGTCGGCGGCTTCGTCGTCATCAAGCGGCACAAAATCCTTGCGTCGCACCATACTTTCAAACCTTGTACCCGGTTCAATGGTCAGTTGGTAAAGCGAGAGGTGATCGGTGCCGAAGTCGAGTGCACGGGACAGCTGGTTGTGCCAATGGCGCGGCGATTGATCGGGCAGGGCATAGATCAAGTCGAAACTCACACGCTCGAACGCGCCTTGCGCGGTTTCTAATGCTTGCAACCCGTCTTTGGCATTGTGCAATCGTCCGAGGAACGTGAGAGCATCATCATCAAACGATTGCAGGCCAAGCGACACGCGGCTTACCCCCGCAGAAGCCAAATCGGCGAAATTCGCTGCCTCAACTGACGATGGGTTGGCCTCTAGCGTGATCTCGACACCGGGAGCAAAATTCCATAACTTTTCCGCCTCTTGCAACAAATTGCTAACAAGCGCTGGCGGCATCAATGAAGGTGTGCCGCCGCCGAAGAAAATGGAATGCAGCGGTTCATTACCTGAAATCTGGGCTTCGTACCGCAGATCGGCGAGTAGCGCCTTTTCCCAGGCTGTATGATCTACGCCATCACGGACATGCGAATTGAAGTCGCAATAAGGGCATTTGGCGAGACAGAAAGGCCAATGAATGTAGAGCGCGCGCGCCATGATCGCGCAGTCTAGCCGCCGAATTGCTCCGCCACCAGCTTCGCAAAGGCATCTGCCCGGTGGCTCATGGCGTGTTTCTCTTCAGGCTCAAGCTCGGCAAAGGTCTGATCGTGACCATTTGGCACGAAAACCGGATCATAGCCAAACCCCAGCTCGCCGCGTGGCGGCCAGGTCAGCGAACCATCGACACGCCCTTCAAAAACCGCGGTTTCCCCATCAGGCCAGGCGAGGGCGAGGACGCAGGAGAACCACGCATCACGCGGAGCGCTAGGCCCCTTCGCATGCAACAGCCCTTCGACCTTGCCCATCGCCATATACCAGTCGCGCCCGGGCTCGCCTTCAAACCACTGCCGCTCGGCCCAGTCGGCGGTGTAGACACCGGGGCGCCCGTTCAGCGCCGAGACCGACAGACCGCTGTCATCGGCAAGCGCGGGGAGGCCCGATGCCTCCGCAGCGGCTTGCGCCTTGATCAGGGCGTTCGCGACAAAGGTCTTGCCGGTCTCGGGCGGCTCGGGAAGTCCCAACGAACCCGCCGAAATGCAATCGAGCCCGTAAGGCGCGAGAAGGGCGGCAATCTCCTTCAGCTTGCCCGCATTGTGCGTGGCAATTACCAGCTTCCCGCCCCCGAGCTTACGGCTCATTTGGTCGCCTCATCCTGTGCCTTGAAGATTTCCGCACAGCTCATCTGCGCAAGACGGAGCAAGCGCAGGAGTCCCTCCTCGTCATAGGTCGCACCTTCCGCGGTGGCCTGAACCTCGGCGATCTGGCCGCCTTCGATCAGTACGAAGTTGGCATCGGCATCGGCATTGGAATCCTCGGCATAGTCGAGGTCCGACACGGGCGTGCCATTATAGATACCGCACGAAATCGCCGCGATCTTGGCAGTGATTGGGTCTTCCTTGATAGCGCCTTCCGCCATCAGCTTGTTGACCGCGATCCGCAGCGCCACCCATGCCCCAGAAATAGAGGCCGTGCGAGTCCCGCCATCGGCCTGAATGACATCGCAATCGAGCGTAATCTGGCGTTCGCCGAGCTTTTCCAGATCGACCACTGCGCGCAGGCTGCGACCGATGAGGCGTTGGATTTCCTGCGTCCGGCCACTCTGCTTGCCGCGCGCCGCCTCACGCGACCCACGGGTATGCGTGGCGCGCGGCAGCATGGAATACTCGCCCGTAACCCAGCCACGCCCCTTATTACGCATCCAAGGAGGAACATTGTTTTCGATGGAGGCGGTGCACAGCACCCGCGTGTCGCCAAAACTGATCAGGCAACTGCCCTCTGCATGTTTGGTGAAGCCCGTCTCGATAGTGATAGCGCGCATTTCGTCGGGCGCGCGGCCGGAAGGTCGCATAAGAATCTCCGAACTGGTTTGCGTCAATGGCCCTAGCGACTAGATAGAGCGCTGTCATGCCATCCCCGCCAATCCCCGAACTCAGCACCCGTGCGCAGGACATATTCCGTCTGGTGGTGGAAGATTATCTGATGAACGGGCAGCCTGTCGGATCGAAGGCGATTGCGCAGCAGGGCGGCATTAACCTCTCACCTGCCTCGATCCGTTCGGTCTTGAGCGAGCTTGAACAGCTCGGCCTGCTTGCTGCGCCGCATACGAGCGCTGGGCGTATGCCGACCAATAGTGGACTGCGGATGTTTGTCGATGGCATCATGCAGGTAGCCGAACCGACACGAGAGGAACGCGCCGCGATCGAGAAACAGCTGGCCGAGCCGGGGCCGATCGAGGCGGCGCTGGAGAAAACCAGTTCAATCCTGTCGGACATTTCAGGCGCAGCGGGTATGGTGATGGTACCCAAGAGAGAAGCGCGGCTGGCACAAATGCGCCTGATGCCGCTCGATGAAGCCCGGGCGCTTGCCGTGTTGGTAGATGAAGACGGGCATGTCGAAAATCGCGTGCTGGACTTGGATGCCGGTGCATCACTTGCCCATCTGGAGCAAGCCGGAAACTACATTTCGGCGCATTTGGCCGGGCGCACGCTTGCCGAGGCAGCATCCGCCATGCAGCAGGAGATTTCATCTGGCCGTAGCGCGCTGGACGAAGCGGCAGCGAGCCTAGTCGAAGCGGGCATCGCGGTTTGGAGCGAGGACTCGGCAAAGCGCCCGGTGTTGATCGTGCGCGGGCAGGCAAATTTGCTGGACGAAGCAGCTTTGGGGGATATCGAAAGGGTGCGATCGCTCATTGATGATCTGGAAAACAAGCAGTCGGTGGCGGAGCTTCTCGACAGTGCGAGGGAGGCGGAATCTGCCCGCATCTTTATCGGCTCCGAAAATCGGCTGTTCTCGCTTTCCGGCTCTTCCGTCATCGCATCGCCTTATCGCGACCGCGAGGGAAAAGTTGTTGGTGTTCTTGGTGTGATCGGTCCAACGCGGTTGAATTACGCGCGGGTCGTTCCCATCGTGGACTTCACCGCCCACTCGCTGGGCAAGAGACTAGGTTAGACAGGTACAATGTCAGAGAAAGACGAAGCCAAAAATGGCGGCGAACGCGACGAAGCGGTCGAAAAGGAGTTGGAGGGCATTCCCGAAGAATTCCTGTCCGATGATTACGGGGACGAACCAGGCGAGAGCGGTCTGGAAGAAGCGCTCGCATCGCTGAAGGCCGATCTTGAGGCTGCCCAGCAGGAGGTCCTGTACGCCAAGGCGGAAGCGCAGAATGTCCGTCGCCGGTCGGAAAAGGAAGTTTCCGATGCCCGTAACTATGCCGCCACCGGTTTTGCCCGGGATATTCTTGGCGTAGCCGACAATCTCAAGCGCGCTATCGACGCTGTGCCAGCCGAGCTGCGTGAAGACGACAAATTCAAGGGTCTTGTCGCAGGTATCGAAGCGACAATGCGTGAGTTGGACAAGGCCTTTGCCAACAACGGCATCAGCCGGATCGCCGCAGTGGGGCTTCCATTGGACCCCAACCAGCATCAGGCAATGATGGAAGTGCCGACCGACGAAGCAGAACCGGGAACAATCGTGCAGGAAATGCAGGCCGGCTATACGATCCGTGATCGGCTCCTGCGACCGAGTATGGTCGGCGTAGCCAAAAAGCCGGACTAGTCGAGACTTCAGCGAGCAAAAAGGGCGGCCTTGCTTACTCGCTGTAGAGTTCGGAGATGTTGAGCTCTGCCGATTGCAGCTCGGTGCTGCCATAGGTGCCCACCCAGATGCGGTAATTGCCCGAAAGCGGGGTTTCGAAACGGACGCTCGGGTTGAGCCCTTCACCGCTATCATCATCGCAATAGTAAGAGCCGTTGGGCGCCTGTACGACAAGCGTGGTGTCGGCCATAGAATCTACCGAGAGATAGAGCGGGAATGTCCCCGAAGTATAATCGAGAGTGACATCTGGCGAGGAGGCAATATAGCCCCGACAACCGGACGACACTTCCGACGCATCGCGGCTACCGCCCGATGACAAACGCACCGTATACGGGTCCGGCGAAAAGCCTGCATTCAATCGGATACGCTCATAAATCGGATCGGAAGTATTCGGAAGTCTTTGCTGGTTTGTCGCCGACATTTCATACATCGAATCGCTACCAGAACCGAGTTCCGAAATATGGATCTCGGCCTCGTAATTCTCGACTTCGCCATAAGTCCCGACCCAGATTTCGTAGCGACCGCCCATCGGGTTTTCGAAACTGAATGCCGGATCCAGGCCGTCACCGGAATCATCATCACAGTACCAGCGCCCGTCGGGTGCATTGATCACAATTGTCGTATCCGCTTCCGAAGTTGCCGAGATATAAAGCGGCAGGCTTCCTGGCTCAAAGTGCAGACGCACATCAGGGCGCGTTGCGATGTAACCACGACAGCCGTTCCCCAACTCGCTTGCATCGGTGAGGCCGCCCGACATGATCGGGATGGTGTATGGGTCCGGCGTAAAGCCACCACTCAAACGCACGGTGTCGTATGTCGGATCGGCACCTGTGTCTTGCGCGATTGCCGGAATAGCGGACGCACTGGCGCAGACGGCAGCCGCCAGCGCACTAAACACAGCAAATTTCTTCATCATTAAATGATCCCCCTAGCTTGTCGCGACCTTCCAGTCGGTACGACGCGACCCGTATCGTTCAGTTATTTACCCCAAAAGATGAACGATTGGTGTATTATCGTTCATGACGTGTCGAGACTACCAAATTGGCTGGGATTGGCAACGCGCGATCCCGGCTAGGGCAACAGGTAGAGTACCAGATAGCGCACGATCAGCGCCACAAGCAAAACCGCCTGGATATGACGATTGCGGAAGACCATGGCAGCGGCCATCATTGCAACGAATAGGACGGTTACGCCTATGCTAACAGGGCTCATCAACGCGTCGCGAATTTGCGGTATCGTGAGCAGATACCCCCACTGGATCACGACAAGCCCGAGAAGGATGCCAAAGATCGTTCGGGAAACGCGGAAGTAGTGCGTGTCCAGATTGCGGAACCGTTCCGGATCGCCGGGGAAAACAAGTCGCGCGGCGAGGTAGTAGGCGCTGGCAAATCCCATGACACCAAGCAGCATTTGCGGGGAAACGGTGACCAAGGGCCGCACCGTCCATGCGAACATCCAGAAGCTCATCAGGTCGACCATAACAAAAACAGCCATCAGCGGCGTCAGCCAACCGATGACAAACTGGTCTTCCTCACCCTCGGCATCGCGCGCGAACTCATATTCCAATGCCCGCCCAAGGCCACCGAGCAGCTCGACCAGCGAAAGGCCAAGGATCAGCGCATAAAGCACAAAGATAAATTCGAAGTCGGTCACGCCGGGTCGGCTCCTGAGAAATTGACAAGTGCATCATAGGCACTCTTGTCCGCTACGCCGGGGAGCTTGCGACCTTTGCGCAGCAGGAAGGCATGCTCCACGATCCGCGCCTGTTGTTCGATGCCGTATTTCTCCAGCGGCCAACCGGGCTTGAGCGCATAATCGTATCGCGCCCACGGCATCCGGCGGGTCACGAGATACCAATCGCCGCGCGTCTGCGTTTGCCAGACATGCGTCATTTCGTGGATGAAAAGCGCCTGACGGTGAAGCGGGGCTTCCGAAAAATCCTCGCAATAGACATCGCCCAAAGGGTGGAAGTGGATATGCCCGCGCGGCGCCATCGTCACCCGCTTGGGCTGGAAGAACGCCCATTTGCGGCGGCGGATCATGACCTTGGAATAGTCGATCGCGTTGCCGAAAATAGATCGGGCAAGGTCAATCTCGCCCGGGGCGAGAGGGCGCTCTCCGCCAACCGGGCAGGCAAGCGCTCCGCCTTCACTCAAGCCGCTTCTGCCTCTTCCTCGCGCGGATCGGTGCCCGCCGGGTAAAGCTTGACCGGGAAGCTGCACTTGTCGCCACCGGCAAACGTCAGCGTCAATTCGCTTTCGGCGCCCGCTTCCATTTCTTCGCTCATGCCCATCACCATCACATGCGTGCCGCCCGGTTCGAATTCAAATGTCGCCTCGGATTCCACAGTTACACCGCCTGCGACTTCCTGCATCTGCATCTCGAAGTCGTACTCGACCGTCATATGCAGCGCCGCACTTTCCGAGCCGACCATGTTCGCAGCGCGAATGTAGACCGTGCGATCGGTATCATTGGTGATGGTGAAATAGGCGGCGGCCGGATTTCCGGCCACGGCTGGCATGGCCACCCAGCCATTCTCTACCGAGATTCCCGGAGGACAATCGCCTGCGGCAATTTCCTCTACCGGCGCATCCGCTTCACCGCCGCAAGCCGCCAGCGCAACCGCACCCAACGATGCGGCAAAAGCCGAAAATACCTGTTTGCTGTTCATCGTGTTCCCCTCTTGGACAATGCGAATTTTCTAGGGGCTTGTGTCCCTTGTGCCAAGCAAAAGCGCACCTATATCCGCCCTCGTTACACAGCTTTTTAGAGCTGCGGCACGGGCCTCGCCGGGACAGGGAGGCCGACTTCGCAGCGTCCAATATGAAAGAGATGGGGAATTATGAGTAAGATTATCGGGATCGACCTTGGCACAACCAATAGCTGCGTCTCTGTGATGGAAGGCGGCAAACCCAAGGTTATAGAGAATTCTGAAGGCGCGCGTACCACACCGTCTATCGTCGCCTTTACCAAGGATGGTGAGCGCCTGATCGGCCAACCTGCCAAGCGTCAGGCCGTGACCAATCCGGACAATACGCTTTTCGCAATCAAGCGCCTGATCGGCCGCCGTTTCGACGATCCGACCACCAAGAAGGATATGGACATCGTCCCTTATGACATCGTCAAAGGGAAGAACGGAGACGCATGGGTCGAAGCCGGTGGCGAAGAATATTCCCCCAGTCAGATTTCTGCCTTTATCCTGCAGAAGATGAAGGAAACCGCCGAGAGCTATCTTGGCGAAACCGTGACCAAAGCGGTTATTACCGTTCCCGCCTACTTCAACGATGCGCAGCGTCAGGCAACCAAGGATGCCGGCCAGATCGCGGGCCTTGAAGTCGAGCGCATCATCAACGAGCCGACTGCGGCAGCGCTCGCCTATGGCATGGACAAGGAAGACGGCAAGACCATTGCGGTGTATGACCTGGGCGGCGGGACTTTCGACGTCTCCATCCTTGAAATCGGCGATGGCGTGTTCGAAGTGAAGTCCACCAATGGCGACACCTTCCTGGGCGGTGAAGACTTCGACAATGCGATTGTCGAATACCTTGCCGACCAGTTCAAGGCTGCCGAGAACATGGACCTGCGTAAAGACAAGCTTGCGCTGCAGCGCCTCAAGGAAGCTGCCGAAAAGGCCAAGATTGAACTTTCCAGCAGCGCGCAAACCGAAGTGAACCTGCCGTTCATCACCGCGCGAATGGAAGACGGCACGTCTACGCCACTACACCTTGTTGAAACAATCTCGCGTTCGAAGCTCGAGCAGCTGGTGGGAGATCTGGTAAAGCGTACGCTCGATCCGTGCAAAAAGGCGCTGGAAGACGCCGGCGTTTCCAAGGATGGAATCGACGAAGTGATCCTCGTCGGCGGCATGACCCGCATGCCCAAGGTCCGCGAAGTCGTTGAAGAGTTCTTCGGTTCCAAGCCGCACACCGGCGTGAACCCCGATGAAGTCGTTGCAATGGGTGCCGCCATTCAGGCCGGCGTTCTGCAGGGCGACGTGAAGGACGTACTGCTGCTCGACGTGACCCCGCTTTCACTGGGTATCGAGACGCTGGGTGGTGTCTTCACCCGTATGATCGACCGTAACACCACGATCCCGACCAAGAAGACTCAGGTCTATTCGACGGCTGAAGACAATCAGAACGCCGTGACCATCCGCGTTTTCCAGGGTGAACGTGAAATGGCAGCGGACAACAAGCTGCTCGGCCAGTTCGACCTCGTCGGCATTCCGGCTGCACCGCGCG
>CAYRBB010000027.1:0-31601 GCA_964422435.1 uncultured Sphingomonadaceae bacterium | reverse complement strand
GCGACACGCTGATCGAACAGGCCGAACAGGGCGTCGACTATTTCACCATCCACGCAGGCGTGCGCCTGCCTTACGTCCCGATGGCCGCCAAGCGCGTGACCGGCATCGTCAGCCGCGGCGGATCGATCATGGCGAAGTGGTGCCTCGCGCATCACAAGGAGAGCTTCCTGTACGAGAAGTTCGACGAGATCACCGAGATCATGAAGGCATACGACATCGCCTATTCGCTGGGTGATGGCCTGCGCCCCGGATCGATCGCGGACGCCAATGACGAAGCGCAATTTGCCGAGCTCTACACGCTGGGCGAGCTTACCCACCGCGCGTGGAAGGAAGACGTGCAGGTGATGATCGAAGGGCCGGGCCATGTGCCCATGCACAAGATCAAGGAGAATATGGAAAAGCAGCTCGAAGTGTGCGGCGAAGCGCCGTTCTACACCTTGGGCCCGCTCGTCACCGATATCGCGCCGGGGTATGACCACATCACCAGCGGCATCGGTGCGGCACAGATCGGGTGGTACGGCACCGCGATGCTTTGCTACGTCACGCCCAAGGAACACCTCGGCCTGCCCGACCGTGACGATGTGAAAGTCGGCGTGGTGACGTACAAGCTGGCCGCCCACGCGGCGGATCTGGCGAAGGGCCACCCGGCGGCACAGGTGCGCGACGACGCGCTGTCAAAGGCCCGCTTCGAATTCCGCTGGCGCGACCAGTTCAACCTCAGCTTGGACCCCGACACCGCCGAGCAATATCACGACCAGACCCTCCCCGCAGAAGGCGCGAAGACGGCGCATTTCTGCTCGATGTGCGGCCCCAAATTCTGCTCGATGAAGATCAGCCAGGAAGTGCGCGATTTTGCCTCGAAGCAGAACGCCGATCCCGACAGCTTCCTTGAAGCCACCGCATCGGGCGCCGAAACCGCTGAAGCCAGCCGCCGCGCCGCGCTGAAAGGCATGGAGGAAATGAGCGAGAAGTATCGCAAGGGCGGCGATCTCTATATGCCCAGCAAGTGAGAGATCAGCGAGGGCCGAATGAAAAACACTACCATGGCTAGTTTGGGTGTTGATGCTCATTGCGCGATGTTGACTGATCACATCCGCGACAAGAATGCGCAGATGATGGACGGGTTCAAGCACTTCGTTCAATTGTATGCCGCCATCCTTGGAGGCAGCGTTGCAATACGACTGCAATATGGAGCAGACCAAACAGCATCTTACGCCAACTCCGCCAATCTTCTTGTATCGCTGGTAGCGCTGGTTTCATGCTTGGTGGTGTTTGAGAACTACCGCTCATGGACGGCGTTCCGGCGGAAATTAAGCGTTGTGGCGGGTGATGATGTGAATGGCAAAGCCATCGTGCCCATGCCGAAATCGCGAGCCGGATGGGTGCATATAGCTCTGTTCACAACCATGATAATCGCCACGGTCGCATTCTGGATACTCAATCCTCTTTACCCGGGGCGGTACGAAGGGACCCGGGAAGGACGCGAGAACGTGGGGAGCGAGGCCCCGTTGAAAGCCCGCGAGAACGCGGAAGAAGGAATGAGAAATTCCGGGGACAGTATGGTTATCTACTAAACCTTGCCGCACAAGCCAACCCGCGTTATAACATCCGTATGAACGCACCGCTCAAAGTCACCAAGATCGGCAACTCCGCCGGGGTCATCCTGCCCAAGGAAGTCCTCGCGCATCTCGGAACCAAGGTGGGGGACGAGCTGACTCTTGTTCTCAAGCCGGGCGGGATCGAGCTGGTTTCGGGCGATCCCGATTTCGAGGAGCAGATGGCGGCCGCGCGCAGGGTTATGGCCGAGCGGAAGCGCGCACTGCGCGAGTTGGCAAAGTGACATCCGATCCTTTCCCCTCCCGTTCACGGGAGGGGCAGCGAGACTTGGCGGCTTGCCGCCTAGTCGCAGCGGGGTGGGCCTCTCGGCCCAGCGCTTTGCGCGCCCACCCCCGACCCCTCACGCAAGCGGGAGGGGCGATTGTCTGATCGGACGTGGATCGCCACTGAAGTGGCGCTTGCCGCGCATGCCGAGCAATTGGCCGAACACGGTGGCGGTGATGGTGTCCGCGATGCGGGAATGCTCGACAGCGCGATGGCGCGTCCGCAAAACCTGGCGCAATATGGCGAGCCGGATATCGCCGCGCTAGCCGCATCTTACGCCTATGGCATCGCGCGCAACCATCCCTTCGTTGACGGCAACAAGCGCACAGCGGCAGTGGTCAGCGAAACATTCCTGATGCTCAACGGCCACTCGCTCGGTGCGAGCGATGCGGAACTGGTCGTGGCCTTCGTGGCCCTCGCAGGGGGAGAGCTCACCGAAACCGAACTCGCCGACTGGTTCCGCTCGCATATTGACTAGCACGCCGGTCGGGAGAACACTCACGCCATGACCCAAACCAACCGCGCCCTCATCACCAAGGCTTTCGAAGGTCTCCGCCACGGGGACCCGTCGCATTTCATGCCGTTGTTCCATGACGACATCGAATGGCGGGTGATGGGGTCTTCGGCGTGGTCGAAGCACGCGAAGGGGCTTGCGGCGGTCGAGCGGGATCTGGTGGGGCCGTTGTTTGCGCGGTTTGCAGGGCCCTATCTCAACATCCCCGAGCTGATCCTGGCCGATGGCGATCATGTCGTCGTGCTGGCAAAGGGGGATGCGGAGACCGTCGAGGGCGCGCGGTACGACAACGACTATTGCTTCGTGTTCCGCATGGCGGACGGCAAGATCGTGGAAGTGCGCGAATATATGGACACAATCCTGGCGGACGCGGTGTTGGGCAAGGGGTGACCGGGCAGGCTTTTCCCATTCACTGCTGACAATCCGGGCCATCGCCTTAACCGCCCTGGCGAACACCCCGATTTCGCTGGCACTCGACCCGATCATCCCCATTTCAGTAGGGAAAGATCACAAAGCTGAAGGAGAGCCCCATGCAGATCCAGTTCAATTCCGATAGCTCGGTGATGGGTACGGAAAACGTTGCTGAGCGCATCGAAGCCATGCTTCATCAGAAGCTGGCGCGGTTTGAGGATCGGGTGACGCGGCTGGAGGTTCATGTCTCCGATGAAAACGCCCATAAGGGCGGAGATGATGACAAGACTTGCACGATCGAGGCACGGCCGCGCGGCGGCAAGCCGATTGGCGTGACGGAACACGCGGCGAAGGTCGATGATGCCGCGCGCAAAGCGGCCAATACCTTGGTACAGCGTCTGGAGCGCATCTTGGGCAAGGGCGAGAAACACAAGCACGATCCCCGCCCTGATAAAGTCATGTAATCAGGCGATATGATTAGGCGGGCCCGCACCCTTGGCCGACCGGGTCCGCATAGGGGCCAGTTTCGCTGCAGGTAGTGCCGCTGCCGCCCCGTCCGGCCTTAACGCGGCCCGAACGGCGAGGCGTTGGCGGTCGATTACTTTACCCCGGCCTTTTCAAGTTCGGTCCCAAGCTTTCCCGAAAGCCACATGAAGTACATTTTGAAATCCGCAGCAAGGCTCCAGCCAGGGTATGTAAAGGTGGCAGGACGGTTCTTCTCCACCGTGAAATGGGCAAGCCAGGCGAAGAAATATCCGGCCACCGGCATGGCAAGCAGCCACCAGAGATTGCCGCTCGCCAGCGCAAACGCCGCGACTATGAATACGAGTGTCGTGCCGACATAGTGCAGCGCACGCGTGCGTGGCTTGGCATGCTCCTGCAGGTAATAAGGCCAGAACTCGTCAAAGCTGGAGAAGCGATTGGTCGTCATGCATGTGATGCTGCGCCAATCGGGACCGCAACGCAAGCCGTATGAGGTCTACGTTGCCTGGTCATTGCGCGGCATCCAATCGGTGCGAGCACGCTCGCGCAGCGCGAAGCTCCACCCATCGGCTCGGCTCCGCGCCGGGCATGCTGCGATACGGCTTTGCTTTCGCGCCACGCGTGCAGTCTCTCTGGCTGTCAGATTGGCAGGGGCAACGCCGCGCACGATCCGTTCATTCTGCCGGTCATGGCTGTTATCGACCGGTGCTGAACCGGGCGTGGCGCATTGTGGCGCAGACTACGTCTTTTAGGGCAGTAGGTTGTAAATTTCGGAACATGTGACCCAGCCTGCCGTTGTCCGGGCGAGTGGAAAAACGAGGTCCTTGCGGCCTCGCTCAATAAATATATGTTCCCGAAAGGATTGATTTCATGAAAAAGTTTTCGATTGCACTCGCATCAGTTGCGTCGCTCGCGCTCGTCGCCTGCAGCGCTCCTGCAGAAGACGATGCCGACACAATGGCAGACGAGACGGCCATGACCGATGATGCCATGGATGGTGACACCGGACCCGGCACCATTGTCGATGTGGCATCGGGCAACGGAGATTTCTCGACGCTGGTCGCAGCAGTGACGGCCGCCGGCCTTGGTGAAACGCTGTCGGGTGAAGGACCGTTCACGGTGTTTGCGCCGTCGAATACCGCGTTTGATGCACTTCCCGAAGGCACAGTCGATACTTTGGTGAATGACGACACCGAGACTCTAACGTCAATCCTGACTTATCATGTTGTCGAAGGTGACATGATGGCCGCTGACGTCGTTTCGGCAATTGAAGGTGCCGGCGAAGGTGGTCTCGAAGTCACAACCGTGGGTGGTGGCACACTGACGGCGACGCTGGTTGATGGCAATGTCGTCCTGACCGATGCAACAGGTGGTACGGCTACTGTGACCCAAACCGATATTGATGCATCCAATGGCGTTATCCACGTTATCGATAGCGTTCTGATGCCCCAGTAAGGCTTAGAGCATTCGCAAGGGATGGGGCGGGTCTGTATGGCCCGCCCTTTTTCTTGGGTGGCCGATGCAGCGCCTCACAGGCTTTGGTCTGACTGGCCAATTGCTATTATTACCGATAGTCGGTTCGTCATGAACAACACTCCGCCATTGGCTCGCTCGCTTGGGTATGCCGGAATATTGCCACAGCTCGTTTGTGCGCTAGCGGCCTGGTTCGGCCCTGACGAATGGCGTTGGACTGCATTGGCAATAGGATGGGCCTATGCTGCGCTCATCTTTAGTTTTTTGGGAGGCTTGTGGTGGGGCTTGGCGGCAGGTTCGCCAGACCAAGCCCGCCGGGCGCCAGCTTGGATATGGCTTGCTGCCGTTGCGCCCAGCCTGATTGCGCTGGCGACTTATATCCCCTGGGTAGTGGGAGAAACCTGGCCTGGACCATCACTTGCCATGCTAGCGACGTTCATCCTGCTAAGCCCGATTGTCGACATGCGGTTGGTTACGCTTCGCCCGCGCTGGTGGATGGGCCTGCGTGTTCCACTTTCGCTCGGTCTTGCCTCAACCACATTTGCGCTTGCAGTCATTGCCTGAGTCCGGACAGAAGAAGCCATGACAAGTGCCAAACTGATCGCTCTTCCCGTCATCCTGGTTCTCTCCGCCTGTGTCGGGGATGCGCAAGATGCGGTGCCGGGAGATAGCGAGGACACACAACCCTTTGCCGAAATTACCGAAGATCAGGTGCTTCGTCTTGTCGGGACGGAGCCATTCTGGGGTGCAGAAATTGTCGATGGGACGATGATGTACAATACGCCGGAGAACATTGAGGGGAGACGCTTCGCGGTAACCCGTTTCGCCGGGCGTGGCGGGCTTTCCTTCAGCGGCAAGATAGACGGCGCACAGGTAGACGCTCTGATCACTCCGGGTGAATGCTCCGATGGCATGAGCGACCGGGTCTACCCATACACGGCGACCATAGAAATTGGCGGGGAGCAGCGCTTGGGCTGCGCCTATCGCGAAGGCGTGGACGAATAGGGCACACCATGAAGCGAAACGGTGATCCCTTTCAGGACGGCCGCTTTCGAGTTTGCTGCGGCGAAACCGGCAGTTAGTGCAGCCCAGGCACCTCGAATTCCCGCACGGAAGTCGGTCGCTCGGGCGCCAGCAACTCCATTTCGCTCTCGATCTGGACTGATCGCGTTGTGGCAGGCGCGCCGGCAATTGCTGTGCAGGACTGGCCATTGAGAAAGGCCAGCGCCTGGGCCAGCATTTCCTCGTTCGGGTCGCCAAAATTGTTGAAAATATCATCGGTTGCGCGGCAGGTTACCGTCACTGTATCGGCAAGGCCGTTATAATAGTCGCCATTGCCATCGGCGTTTTCCAATTGCAGCGTCACGACGCGAAGGCGGTCGTCGCAGGCAGCCTGATCGAAAGCCGACTGGCCGACCGGCTTGCCAAACGTGTTGGTGCCGACCATCGCCATGTTGGTGTCGAGATAGGGCACCATACCGTTGATCAAGGCTTCACTGGCAGAAGCCGAGCCACCCGTCGTGATAAACGCGATGCGGGTAGGGGCGACGGATCGTGAATCGGTCTGGAAACGATAGGTGGAATTTCGGTCGGACTTGCTGTTGCGATAGGCAATGGTTTCAAAAACCTCGCCTTCATTGCCGCGTCCGAGAAGGTCTGCAAACGCTTCCAATACACCGATTCCGCCGCCGCCATTGTATCGCAGATCGATCACCAGTTCGGTAACTCCCGCTGCACGGAAATCGGCGAAAGCATTCCGAAGGTCCGGAACGGCCGGATCGATGAAATTGGTAAGGCGAATATAGCCCACCTGTTTGCCGCCATCATTGATGATCTGCGCACCATAGCGTGGAACCGGATCGAGATCGAATTCGGCTTTCGCGATCGACGCCTGGCGGCGAACGCCATCCTGGTCAATGATGTCAAACACACGGGTTACGCCCGGATCCGATGGACCGAGCGCGTCGATGAAGGCCTGTGGTCCGCCGGCGGCGAGCAGGCTGCTGGTTGACTGGATGTTACTCGAATTCGTGCCGACGCCTATGATTTCGGTGCTGCGCTCAATATTCGCTCCGAGCGCGGGTGTCGCGTCGAAAGTCTCGATAATGAAGACACGCCGGTTGGTTGTGTCGTAGCCCAGCCGAAATCCGAAGCCCGCACTCGACCCGCTGTTGAAGAAGGCGTTCTCTTCCTCGATTGAGGTAATATAGCTGAAGAAGCGATCGCGGCCTTGTGCACGAGCCGGTGCGACAAGTGCGTCGATATAGTCCTGCACATCGTTGAAATTGTTGCGATTGAGTGACGTGTCGAGCAGGTTCGGGAACAGATACCATTCGTTGAAGGTCGCCTGTGTAAAGGCCAGACGCCCACTGAGCGAGCAGTCGACCGTTGTACCTCCGCCACCCGTGGCAGTTGGTGTAGGAGCCGATCCTCCTCCGCCGCACGAGACCAGCATACCGACACAGGCGAGCGACAGGGCAATTTTCGATGTGCGCATATTTCTTGCTTTCCAGCTATCTGGACAGTCCCAAAGCGATGCAAAATCCTATCCGCTTAGCAAACGGCAAACAAGCTGCACAAAAGCATGCGTAACAAGAAATTCCAAACTACCCATGGCAGACTGAAACCTTCGACAAGATGAACGAAACCACCCCTTGCAATGCATGGCTGTAATCGGCACAGCCCAGCCTCGTATCCGTAAATTGTGCCGTTCAAGGAAATTGCATGTCTGACACCGTCCCCGCCTGGCTTGGCCAAGCCATCAGCACTCTGCGTCCCGGCCATGGAAAGATCGTGGCGGTAAAACTGGGTAGCGAGGCGCTGCTCGGCAAAGGCAATATGACGTTGTCTTCCGCGGCCTTCCGCAATGGCGGAGTGCTGGACCCGTGCTTTACTGCTGATGAAGAGGATGCGGTTGCGCCGCCGATCGAATGGACAGCGCCCCCGCCGGGCACGCAGGAACTCGTCCTGATTGTTGAAGATGCCGATTGGCAAACAGGTGAACCCTTCTGCCACTGGCTGGTCTGGGGCCTGCCCGGACAGAAGGGGCAGATCCTTGAAGGAGAGGCCCCGCCGCGCGTCGGAAAGAACGCTTTTGGCAATTCCGAATGGCTCCTTCCGGACCCGCCGACGGGCGATGATCCGCACGATTACGTGTTCCAGCTTTTCGCTCTTGACCTGCCTTTGACTCTCATGCCCGGCGCGAGTCGTGAAGAATTGATGGCGGCCATGGAGGGCCATGTGATGGGTTTGGCAATCCTTACAGGTACTTATGCGCGTGAAGAAGGTGGGGATTACGATTGGGATGAAGAAGACGAAGACATTTGAACGGTGCTAGGCTGCATGCCAGCTATTTTTGAGTGAAAGGAAGTGAAATGGCTGCCAAGAACAACGCTCTGAACAAGCCGGTGAATCTTACCCCGGCTTTGGAGGAAGTGGTCGGCAAGGGTCCTATGACCCGTGCTCAGGTCACCAAGAAAGTCTGGGATCACATCAAGGCCAACGGCCTGCAGGACTCCAAGGACAAGCGCATGATCAATCCCGATGCCAAACTTGGCGCGGTGATCGGCAACGGTCAGATTTCGATGTTCAAGATGACGGGTGCTGTTTCCAAGCACATGAGCTAACGCTCACCGGTCATTACGACAAAACAAGCGGGCGGGAAGCGGCGAGCTTTCCGCCCGTTTTGTGTTAGCGGCGCTTCGGGCGGAACGGCCACTCGACCGCATGGCTCACCCACAGCGCGAGCCAGATCAGCAGGGGCTGCGCGAGCATGCGCGGCACGTGATAGGTCAAGCCCCAGCCACCGTCAGAACGGGTCATATCCATCATCATGTGGTTCACGTTCGCTGGCCAGACACAGAACGCATAGAGTGCCAGGCCGATACCGCCCGCTTGTCGGAGTTTACCCGACCACGGTTGGAGTATTGCCGCAGCACCCGCGATTTCCGCCACACCGGTCCACATCACCACGGCTTCGGGAATGGGTACCCAAACGGGTGTGATCCCAAGAAACGGTGCCGGATCGACGAGATGCCTGTATCCGGCAAAGGCATAGAAGAGTGCCAACACCCAGCGCAGCGCCCAGCGGATCATTCGGCACCTTTTTCGAGCGCAGGCTTCCATCCCGGCGGAGCAAGAGTGAAGCCGGAAAATTGAAATCCGGGAGAGACAACGCAGGATACAAGGACGAAGTCATGGTCCCCGTCCAGCGGCCTTGCAGCCTGCCATTCGCCCGGGGCGATGACATGTTGGGCCATATGGTTCGTTCCGACATCCGGCCCGAGCAAGACCGTCCGCACGTCGCCGCTGCCCGGCGTGCTCAGCTCAAGTTTCAGCGGGTTGCCCGCATGCCACAGCCAAATCTCCGCCGCATCTACCTGGTGCCAATGGGAACTTTGATGGCGTTCGAGCAGGAAATGGATCAACGTGCCGCTGGCGCGCTCGCCTTCAGCCGCTTTCGCACGCCATGTTTCCCTGTACCATCCGCCCTCTGGATGGGGCTGGAGATCGAGCTTCGCTATCAGGTGCTCGGCGCGCATATGTCCTGTTCCCTTGCTTGTGCTGCTGGCTGCGGCATAACCCGCGCCTGCACATATGGTCCCTAAAGGAGTTCGCGCCATGCGCCAGATACACAGCCTTGCTTTCACCGCTGCACTTGCTGCGTCTATCGCTGCAACGCCTGTCTTCGCACAGGATGCGCCGGAAGATGTGGCTGCGGCAGCCCTGGAGGCAGCGCCCGTATGGGACGGGCACAATGATGTGCCGGGGCGCCTGCGCGGCCGGTTCGGCAATGTGATTGGTGATTTCGACTTCCATGACACGCTGGAAGGCGATGAATGGACGCCCGGGCAAATGCACACTGATCTGGAGCGCCTGCGCGAAGGGCGCGTCGGCGCGCAATGGTGGTCTGTTTACGTGACGACCGCGCAGGAAGAACCCGAAGCGGTACAAGCGACTCTCGAGCAGATCGATGTCACTCATCGGCTGATTGAAGCTAATCCCGATGACCTCGCACTGGCACTGACTGCCGATGACGTGGAGGCAGCAAAGGCCGCGGGCAAGATCGCGTCGCTCATCGGCATGGAAGGCGGCCATTCGATCGGTTCGAGCCTATCAGTGCTGCGGCAGATGTATGGTCTTGGTGCGCGCTACATGACAATTACCCACAATCGCAACACGCCTTGGGCAGACAGCGCAACAGACGCGCCAGAACATGGAGGGTTGACCGAATTCGGTGTGATGGTCGTGCGGGAAATGGCCCGGCTCGGTATGCTGGTCGATCTCAGCCATGTCTCTGAAGAGACTATGCACGATTCGCTGGATGTGGTCGGAGCGCCGGTGATTTTCAGCCATTCCGGGGTGCGCGCGGTGAACGGGCATGCGCGCAATGTCCCCGACAGCGTGCTCGCACGCCTTGCGGAAAATGGCGGGATCGTCATGACGGTCGGCCTGCCTGGCTATCTGAGCGAGCCGCAGCGTGTGTGGTATGCCGCACGTCAAGCGGAGCAGGCGAGGCTGGAAGCCTGGTGGCAAGGCAGGCCTGATTTGGTCGAGGCGGGTATGGTCGAATGGGATGCGGCCAATACCATGCCCGACGCCACCATCTCCGATTGGGCCGACCATATCGACCACGTTCGCGATCTCGCCGGGATCGATGCGATTGGTATCGGGGGTGACTATGACGGGATGCGCAGTGGACCGGTAGGCGCTGAAGACGTAACTGGATATCCCGCGCTCTTCACTGAACTGGCGCGGCGAGGGTATTCGCAGGAGGACCTCCAAAAGATCGCTTTCGGCAATATGCTGCGCGTGATGCGCGAGGCGGAGGCTTATGCGGCGTCGCAGGCGGATGTGCCGCCATATGAGAGCGATGAGCGGCAGGACATGGAATGAAGCCGGCCTTAGGCGCTGCCCGGAAGATCGCTCGCGCCGGTTGAGGCCATTTCCTCCAATTCGCTTTCGAACATGCTTTCATACATGTTTTCCGAAGCGCATTGGATGTCGCCGACTCTGCCGTCGCGGCGCTGGAAAGCCAGTGCGGCACCAGCGGCCTGCTGCTGAACCTTGCTTAAGCGTCGAGGCCCCTTTCGTGCCCCGTCCTCGCCGCCTTGAACATTTATGCCGTTGTTAGCTTTCGCTGTCCGTGCCGACTGTTTCGTCATCCGTCGGCGTAGTGACGGCATCATCGGCCATTGTATTGTCCGGATCAGCCGGTGCTTCCTGCGCTGCCGGCTCGGCCGGATTGGGATCGAAGAAAAATGAACCGGTCACCCAAGCGATGGTCATGAATGCGCATGCGGCTAGCAAGCTCAGCCCGAGGATCCAGCGCAAACGACCTGTAGAGGTCGCAGCCATCGCGTCATCGTCCTCGATGTGGATTTCATCGCCTTCTTTGTAACTCATGGTCGTGCCTTCCGTCTCAAATTCAGACCCATCTGCGATACGGGCCCGAACCGCTAAAGTTCCATATACCGGACCAAAGCCCGTGTTGGCCAATTATTCGCGGAGAAGCTCGTTGATACCGGTCTTGGCGCGTGTTTGGGCATCGACCGTCTTCACGATCACGGCGCAATAAAGGCTGGGTCCGGGCGCGCCATCGGGCAGCGGTTTGCCGGGTAGCGACCCCGGGACGACTACCGCATATGGCGGCACTTCGCCGCGATGGACCTCGCCCGTCGCGCGGTCCACGATCTTGGTTGATGCGCCGAGATAAACGCCCATGGAAAGCACTGCGCCCTCTCCCACGCGTACGCCCTCTGCCACTTCGGCACGGGCGCCCACAAAGGCGCCGTCGCCGATGATCACAGGCTCGGCCTGTAGCGGTTCGAGCACGCCGCCAATCCCCGCACCGCCAGAAATGTGCACATTCTTGCCGATCTGCGCGCAGGAGCCGACGGTAGCCCATGTGTCGATCATTGTGCCTTCATCGACATAGGCACCAATATTGATGAAGCTGGGCATCAGTACCGTGCCAGGCGCGATGTAAGAGCCGCGTCGCGCAACTGCGCCGGGCACCACGCGGAAACCGGCCTCGGCAAAACGTTTCTCTCCCCAGCCGGCAAACTTGGAGGATACCTTGTCGAATGCCGGCTTCCCGGCGCTTCCGCCTTCCATGACGCGGTTATCGTGAAGGCGAAAAGACAGGAGGACGGCTTTCTTCAGCCATTGGTTGACTTGCCAGCCGCCATTGCCATCGGGCTCGGCCACGCGCGCGGCTCCGCTATCGAGCATTTCGATCGCGCTATCGACAGTGCGGCGTACATCGCTGTCGGCTGGGGTCAGTTCGGTGCGACGTTCCCATGCCTCTTCGATGGCGGAAACAATTTCGACAGTCATTTCGTGCGGTCTCCTATGGTGCATGCAGCGGCTAGCTGCTCTGCCAGCCGTGCACAAGATGGCGGGAGTTCAACGCATCAGGTCGCGGGTGAAATCGACAAGGCCCGTTTGGCGGGCACGGCGCATGCGTTCGGCATCGAGGATCGTCTGCACCTTGGCGAAGCAGTCATCGAGGTCGTCGTTGATCACCACGTAGTCATACCCGTCCCAATGGCTGATCTCGCTCACCGCGCGTGACATGCGGTCCTGGATGACGCCGTCACTGTCCTTCGCACGCCCGCGCAGCCGTGCCTCGAGCTCTTCGATACTTGGCGGGAGCAAGAAGACCCGGACGACGTCGGTTTCCATGCGCTGGTAAAGCTGCTGGGTCCCCTGCCAGTCAATATCGAACAGAAAATCCTGTCCGGTTTTCAGGCCTGTTTTGATCTGCGCTTTGGGAGTCCCGTAACTGTGTCCGAAAACGACTGCCCATTCGAGCAATTCGCCAGATTCAACCATGCGATCGAACTCTGCCTGGTCGATGAAGAAATAGTGCACCCCGTCGATTTCGCCGGCGCGCGGCGGGCGCGTGGTTACCGAAACACTCATGGCGATTTCGCCATCTTCTTCTAGAAGGCGCCGTGCCACCGTGGTCTTGCCACCGCCAGATGGCGAGGAAAGGATGAACATCAGGCCGCGGCGATGAAGTGGTTGCGTGTCTGCCATGCATAGCAATTGGCCGATGGGGCGGGGGCAATCAAGCCTCACCGCAAGTTCTCGTCAGCTAGTCGTCGCTCTCAATCGTCGCCCTGGGCAATATTGCGAATGGTTTTGTCGCCGCGCCGTATCGCTTCGCGACGGCGCTGGCTGCGATCGAACAGGGTCTTTACGATCAGTCCGGTGGTGACGAGCGCCGCACCGGGAATGGAGCGCGTGGCCACCTTGGTGATTGCATAGGCGGTCAACGTTTTCACGGTGGAACGGTTTTCGACCGCGTCCTTTGCCAGCTCCTTGCCATATTGCTTGCCGAGGATCGCTTTTTCCACCGTCATGCGCGCAATGCGGCCCACGCTGCGCAGGATGATGTCATTGATCATTAAATTGGTGGCAGGGTTAGGGCTGGGGCCGGGAACAGGCTCGCTGGTGCCCTGATCTTCCGTGATTGCGTCAAACGCTTTGTCGGATAAGTCTTGGTCGGACAATGTCCTGCCCCTCTCAGAGAGACGCGTGCCGTCTCAGTATTACTTCTTGCGGCCGAAATCGACCGTCACGACATTCGAGCCGTCTTCACTATGGGCAATGTCTGCCACGTCCCCTTGTTCCGTATCGGCGCTGCCATCGTTTTCGGCATCTTCGTGTTCTGCGGGCTCCGCATCCTCTACAGCGGCCTGGAATTGCAGGCCGAAATCGACAGCAGGATCGACAAAAGCGGTGATCGCCGAAAAGGGGATGGATAGCTTGGACGGGATCTGGTTAAAACTCAGCCCGACCGAGAAGCCCGTTTCCGTGACGTTCAGATCCCAGAACTTGTTTTGCAGAACGATGGTCATCTCGTCCGGGAAACGTTCATGCAGGCTGGCGGGAATGTCCACGCCCGGGGCCGCAGTCTTGAAAGTGATGTAGAAATGGTGGTTGCCCGGTAGTGTACCGCCCGATTCCTCGACGGAGCCGAGAACGCGGCCCACAACGGCACGCAGCGCTTCCTGCACGATCTCATCGTAAGGGATCAGGCTATCGGGCGTTTCGTCACTCATGCTTGATACGTGGCGAGGCCGATGACACAGGTCAAGCTGCAAATGGGCCGCAATCCCCGCTGTTCTAGGCCTTTTAGACGGTTTGCACCTTGCCACATTGCCCCTATAGGCACAGCCCATGCGAACAGGCCGTATCGAGCGCAAGACCAAGGAAACCGATATCGTCGTGGAAGTGAACCTCGACGGGACGGGCAGCTATGACATTTGCACCGGGATCGGCTTTCTCGATCACATGGTCGAACAGTTCAGTCGTCACTCGTTGATCGATGTGACGATGAAGGTGAATGGTGACCTCCATATCGACCAGCACCACACGACAGAGGACAGCGCACTCGCGCTGGGACAGGCGCTGGCAGAGGCACTGGGCGACAAGGGCGGGATTGGGCGCTATGGCGAAGCGCATTCGCCCATGGACGAGACGCTGAGCCGCGTGGTTGTCGATATTTCGGGCCGCCCATGGTGCGTTTTCAAGGCACGCTTTACACAGGAAAAGCTGGGTGAGTGGGACACCGAATTAATCGAGCACTGGTTCCAGTCGGTGGCGCAGACTGCGGGTCTGACGCTACACATCCAGCAGCTTTACGGCAGCAATAACCACCATATTTGCGAAAGCATCTACAAGGGCTTTGCCCGCGCCATGCGGCAGGCGGTGGAGCTCGATGCGCGCAAGGGCGGGGCGGTGCCGAGTACCAAGGGGCAATTGGGTGGATAATCGTTTGTTGTTCGCTCGCCCATCCGGGCGCGCGTCCTCGCTAGACGGCCTCCGCTTCGCTGCGGCCCCGCTGCGGGCGGGCGGTCGCCCTTGCGGGTGCTGCGCAACCGTTGGATATGGCAATGGCTGAGGCCATTGCGCTGATCGATTACGGCGCGGGCAATCTTCACTCCGTTCACAACGCGCTGAAGGCTGCGGGGGCAGAGCATATTGCCGTGACCGATGATCCGAGCCTCGTCCGCGGGGCGAAACGCATCGTCCTGCCCGGCGTCGGCGCCTTCGGCGCGTGCAAGAAGGGCCTGTGGTCCATTCCCGGCATGGTCGAGGCGCTGGAAGAACGCGTGATCGAGAAGGGCGTGCCCTTTCTTGGCATCTGCGTGGGCATGCAACTGCTCGCGACGCGCGGGCTGGAACATGGCACGCACAGGGGCCTCGGCTGGATCCCCGGCGATGTAAAGCTGATCGAGCGCACCGATCCGCATATCAAGGTGCCCCATATGGGCTGGAACGATGTGGTCCACGCGCAACACGGCGATGGCAGCGAACTGATCGAGGAAGGCGAGGCCTATTTCCTCCATTCCTACCATTTCCAGCCAGACAGCGGACGCGATATCGCCGCTATGACCGATCACGGCGGCGGGCTTGTCGCCGCGGTTGCGCGCGACAATATCCTTGGCGTGCAATTCCACCCGGAGAAGAGCCAGCGTTACGGGCTGGACCTGCTCCGCCGTTTCCTGGACTGGAAGCCCTGATGATTGTATTCCCAGCCATCGACCTCAAGCGCGGCGAAGTCGTGCGGCTCGCCGAAGGCGATATGGACCGCGCCACCGTGTACGGAGACAATCCCGCCGCGCAGGCGATGATCTTTGCCGATGCCGGGGCGGAGCATCTGCATGTGGTCGATCTCGACGGCAGCTTTGCCGGCGAGACAAGGAACCGTGAGGCGGTGGAAGCTATCGTCGAGGCCTTTCCCGGCTATGTCCAGCTCGGCGGCGGCATCCGCAATGCAGAGCAGGTGGAGGCGTGGTTCAACCTCGGCGTGGCGCGGATCGTGATGGGCTCGGCGGCGCTCAAGGACCCCGAATTCGTGAAGGACATGGCGCGCGAATGGGAAGGCGGCATTGTTGTCGCCGTCGACGCGCGCGATGGCATGGTCGCGACCGAAGGCTGGGCCGAGGTGTCAGATGTGCCCGTTACCGACATGGCCCGCCGGTTTGAAGATGCGGGCGTTGCCAGCCTGCTGTTCACCGATATCGGGCGCGATGGATTGCTGAAGGGTTGCAACGTGCAGGCAACGGTCGAACTGGCGCGCAGCGTGGACATCCCGGTGATTGCCAGCGGCGGGGTGAAGGGGCTGGACGACATCCACATGCTCGCGCTGCAGGCCGATCAGGGCATCGAAGGCGTGATTACCGGGCGTGCGCTCTATGAAGGGCGGCTGGACCTGGCGACCGCGATTGCGATGGCGAACCGGTGATGGACTGGTTCGTTTTCCTTTGCGGCGCGATCTCTGCCCTTGCGGCAATCGAGATTTATTACGCCTTGAGAACCTCTGTGGTAGCCTTGCCCTTGTTTGGCGCGCGGAGGGGACAGGCTGACCATCCGGTCCTATACTGGTGCATGTTGGCGTTCTGGGCCGTCGTTCTAGTTTCCAATCTGGTCTATGTGATCCGCCAATGACCGTCCGTATCCGCGTCATCCCCTGCCTCGACGTGGCCGATGGCCGCGTGGTGAAGGGTGTCAATTTCGTCGATCTGAAGGATGCGGGCGATCCGGTCGAACAGGCACAGGCCTATGATGCGGCGGGAGCGGACGAGCTGTGTTTCCTCGATATTTCGGCCAGCCACGAAGGGCGCGGGACGCTGCTCGATATCGTGCGGCGTACGGCGGAGGTGTGCTTCATGCCATTGACCGTGGGCGGCGGCGTGTCGAGTGTGGAGGATGCGCGCAAGCTCCTGTTGGCAGGAGCAGACAAGGTCGCGGTGAATTCCGCAGCGGTAAAACGGCCCGAGATCATGGCCGATATTGCCGACAGGATGGGCAGCCAGTGCGCGGTCGCTTCAGTCGATGCGCGCAAGGTGGCTGACGGGCGCTGGGAAATCTTCACCCATGGCGGTCGGCGGGAGACCGGTATCGATGCCGTGGAGCATGCAATCAGGCTCGCCCAGCTCGGCGCGGGAGAGCTACTTGTGACCAGCATGGATGGCGATGGAACACAGGCCGGATACGATCTGGAGCTGACGCGCACGATTGCCGATGCGGTATCGATTCCGGTCGTCGCAAGCGGCGGTGTGGGCAATCTGCAGCACCTCGTGGATGGTGTGGTCAAGGGCGGCGCGAGCGCGGTGCTTGCCGCCAGCATTTTTCACTTCGGGAGCTACACCATTGCGCAGGCGCATGTAGCCCTGCGGGCGGCTGGTCTTCCAGCAAGAAGTGCCTGAAAATATCTTCATTATCGCTCACATCGCGCTCTTTGCGTGATCGTGTTCTGACATGAATTTTCGCTTGATCGGACGGCAGTCCCTCTTCGGGACAGACGCGCCGCGCCGATTGTGCAATTACGAAAAAAGGCGGACTCTGCTGCCCATGCTTTATCGCATCATTCCAACGGCATTCCTCATGTCCGTCGCGTCTCCGGCTGCCGCTACCGCACAAGTCTCTGAAGGTTCCAGTCTTACGCTTTTTGCGCTGGGGGTTCTGGGCGTGATGATCGGACGCCGCCTCGCGATACGCAAATCGGATGGTGACGAAGACTGATGCTAGCCCTTGAATGCGTTTCGTTGCGAGCGTAGCGAAGCAATCAAGTTCCTCAGCTACTGGATTGCCACGTCGCCTGTGGCTCCTCGCAATGACAATGAACCAGAATTCGCACGATACACTCTTCCGACTCGAAGCCGTAATCGCACAGCGGCGTGCCGCATCGCCCGATGCAAGCTATGTGGCCAAACTCAACGCGAACGGCCTGTCCAAAATTGTCGAAAAGGTTGGCGAGGAGGCCACCGAGACGATTGTCGCGGCGCTGGCGGGCAGCGAAGCCGAACTGACCTGCGAAGCTGCGGACTTGCTCTTTCACCTGCTGGTGCTGCTCAATGCCAAGGGCATTCCGGTATCTGCCGTGCTGGACGAATTGAACCGGCGTGAAGGGACATCCGGCCTCGACGAAAAAGCCGCAAGGACGCAAGACTGATGGCGATCGATCCCACTGAGAAATACGACTCGGACAACATTTTCGCCAAGATCCTGCGTGGCGAAATCCCGTGCAACAAAGTCTATGAGGATGATCACGCGCTTGCTTTCCACGACATCAACCCTCAGGCCGATGTGCACATCCTGGTGATCCCGAAGGGTGCCTATGTCAGCTGGGATGATTTTTCCGCTACGGCATCGGATGAGGAGATCGCGGGCTTTGTCCGCGCAGTTGGCCATGTCGCGCGCGACCGTGGGCTGGTGGTTCGCGGTTATCGCGTGCTGGCTAATATCGGGCACAATGGCGGGCAGGAAGTGCCGCATTTGCATGCTCATCTTTTCGGCGGCGGGCCGCTCGGGCCGATGCTGGCCCGATAATTTATCGCTTCAAGGTGCACTTTCTGTCGCTGTAAAGACCCTGCTCACCGAATTCCGCTCTTTTGCTTCGGTGCCACCATCTGTAAGCATCCGTTCATCTATGGACCCGCAATTGCAGCCACCCTCCGGGCAAATCCAAGGGTCACGCCACCTTTTCCCGGTGCGTGTTTTCTTTGAGGATACTGACCTGTCCGGCATCGCCTATCACGCCAACTACCTGAAATGGTGCGAGCGTGCCCGTTCCGACATTCTGAGACTGCTGGGGATCGACCAGCGTGCCGCCAACGAGGCGGGTGAGGGCTTTTATGCCGTGTCCGAAGCGAAAATCAAATGGCGCCGCCCGGCAAAGCTCGATGATGTGCTGACAGTGGTGACGACCTGCGATCAGGTGCGCGCGGCAAGCTGCAACATGGTACAAAAGGTATTTCGGGGAACCGAATTGCTGTGCGAGATTGATATCGTAGCCGCCTTCCTGGCGAGCGATGGGCGGCCCAAGCGGCAACCCGCCGCCTGGCGTGAGGCCTTTGAGACCTTTGTGACGAAAGAGAGCGAATGAGCCTTTTGAATACCCTTGCCGCAGGTAGCGTAAGCGCCCCGACGCGGCTCGATCCGATCGAACTGTTCATGCAGGCCGATATCGTGGTGCAGCTGGTCATCGCCGGACTGCTGCTCGCGTCCGTCTGGGTGTGGGCGATCATTTTCGGTTTCAGCCTGCGGATGGGGAATACCCGGCGCAAATGCGACGCGTTCGAGCAGGATTTCTGGTCGCACACCGATTTGGATAGCCTGATGAATGCAGGGCGCGGCAAAGATAATCCCTCCGCGCGTATCGCAGGTGCCGGCATCCAGGAATTCCGCCGCAGCCACAAGGCGGGCCTGAAGGACAAGGAAGCGGCTCGCAATCGCATCGCGCAGGCGATGGAAGGGCAGGTCGCCCACGAATCCGACTCTCTTGCTAACCGCCTCAACTTTCTGGCGACGGTCGGCTCGGTCGCGCCCTTTGTCGGCCTGTTCGGCACCGTCTGGGGCATCATGAACAGCTTTTTCCAGATTGGCCTGCAGCAGAACAGCTCGCTCGCCGTGGTTGCTCCCGGTATTGCAGAGGCATTGTTCGCCACAGCCATCGGCCTGTTCGCCGCTATCCCCGCGGTGATCGCCTACAACCGGCTGTCGAATTCGGTGAACAGCTTCGAAGCGCGTCTCACACGTTTTGCAGATCGCGTCTCCGCGCAGATCAGCCGTGAAATGGAAGGCGTGTAATCATGGCCATGGGAATGGCAGGTGGCAGGCGCGGGCGGAGGCATGGCCACCGCCGTACGCCAATGGCCGAGATCAATGTCACGCCGTTTGTGGACGTGATGCTGGTGCTGCTGATCATCTTTATGGTCACCGCGCCCTTGCTGGCGAGCGGCGTTCCGGTGGACCTGCCCGAAAGCCGGGCCAATCCGGTGGATCAGGAGCCGGACCAGATCACCGTCGCCATCGATAGCGCCGGCTTTGTCTACATCGATGATGTGCGGATCGAGACCGGTGCATTGCCGCAGGCTCTTGATGCGCTCGCCGGACCGGAAGGTGCAGAGCGCCCGCTCGTCAACCTGCGCGCCGATCGCAATATCGATTGGGGCCGCGCAATGGCGGTGATGGGAGAGCTGAACCGCGCCGGTTTCAACGCGATTTCGCTTATTACAACCAGCGCTGCACAGCCGCTTGCCGATACCGCTCCCGATAGTGGCGGCGAGCTTGATACCGTGGCGGTAACGCCCGGTTCAGGCGCGGCTGAATAGCTCTGCACGATTATGGCTGCACTCGCCCACCAATCCACGGAAGAGCGCATCGGCATTGGTGCGGCCGTTGTCGTGCACGTGGCGTTGGCCGCAGGGCTTGCATGGGTGGCGCAGCAGCGCGACATGATCCCGAGTGATCCGCCCGAGCGAGTCATGGTGAGCCTGGCCACCGAAGTCAGCCTCGAATCCACTGCGCCCGATCCCTCTGCAGAGCCTGCAGCAAGCATGGCGCCCGAGGTGAGCGATCTGCCGACACCGCCCGAAGCGGCCGTGGTCCCCCAGCGCGCTCCCGAAGTGCGCCCGACAAATACGCCCCGCGTCGCCCCGACCACGCGTGCGACGACACGTTCCGTTCCAACACCCGCGCCCACAGCTACGCAGGCGCCGCGCGGCAGCAGGCTCAACGACAATTTCCTTGCCGGGACGAGCGACAGCACCGGAGACAGCGGATCGCCCGCAGCAGTCGTCGGTCCGGCCCAGCAGGCGTCGATTGCGCAGGCCATCATCCGCCAGCTTCGCCCGCACTGGTCGCCGCCTTCTGGCGTCGATGTCGACCAGCTGGTCACGATCGTCCGCTTTCGCCTCAACCGCGATGGTTCGCTGGCCGGGGCACCCGAAGTCGTGCGCACCACCGGCCAGAACGATTCCAACCGCAATCAGGTCTCGCGCCATCAGGAACAGGCATTGCGCGCAGTGCGACTTGCTGCTCCATTCAATCTGCCGGAGGAATACTATTCCGGCTGGCGGACTATCACCTCGAACTTCGACAACAGGCTTGCCCAATGATGACCAGATATCTCCTCGCCTCTTTTGCAGCAGCACTGGTCCTTGCGGGACCGGTCGCCGCTCAGGACACGCCGCGCGATCTCGATCCGGCGGGTATCGACCAGGCCGATGCGCAGGATACTGCCGACACGCAGGACGATGGCGAGGGTATCTCCGTCACCGTGACCGCCGATAGCTGGCAGGACCTCGGCATCGCCATCGCGTCATTCGCCACCAATGACGATGTTCCGACGCCTGCCAACTCCTCCGGCACTGCCGCGCTCGGGCTTGAGCTAGCGCGCGTCGTGTACAACGATCTGCGCTTCAACGGACTGTTCCGTCCGGTCGGGCCTGATGCCCTTCCGCGCCCCTCTTACGCGCAAATCACCTCGCCAGCCTTCGGCACATGGCGTGGCCGCTCGGCAGAGATGCTGGTACACGGTTTTGTCCGCGCGAATGGTGACGGGCGACTGACGGTTGGTTGCTATCTTTACGATGTCGCGCTGGAAAGTGAGCTTGTGCGTGAAGGATGGGTTGTGTCGCCCGCCGAATGGCGCCGCGCTGCGCACCGCTGTGCCGACCTCGTCTATTCGCGCCTGTCGGGTGAGAGCCCGTTCTTTGACAGCCGCATCGCCTATATCGCCGAAACCGGTCCCAAGGATAACCGTGTGAAGCGGCTCGCCATCATGGATAGTGACGGGGCGAACCACCGGTTCATCACCAATGGCCAGTCGACTGCACTTTCGCCGCGCTATTCGCCCGATTATTCGCGCATCGCCTATCTCAGCTATGTCGACGGAAATCCGCGCATCTATGTCTACGAGATCGACAGCGGTCGCCAGACGCTTGTGACAGACAGCCCCAACCCCACTTTCGCCCCGCGCTGGAGTCCGGATGGTCGCTGGATCCTTTATTCGATGGCGGTCAGTGGCAATACCGATATCTATCGCGTCTCATCCGCTGGCGGTGGGCGGCCCGAACGCCTGACTAATTCCCCCTCGATCGAGGTTGGTGGTTCGTATTCACCCGATGGCCGCCAAATCGTGTTCGAAAGCGACCAATCGGGCAGCCAGCAATGCTATGTGATGGATGCTGATGGCTCGAACCAGCGGCGGATAACCTTCTTTGGCGGGCGCTGCGCCACGCCTGAATGGAGCCCGCGCGGAGACCAGATCGCATTCACGCATATTGCGGGCGATTTCCGCATTGCGGTGATGAACCCGAACGGGCGCAATATGCGCCAGCTGACCAATGCGTGGCACGATGAAGGACCCAGCTGGGCGCCGAACGGCCGCATCATCCAGTTCTTCCGGACCGAACGCAATTCGGGCGATACGAGCATCTGGCAGGTCGACTTGACAGGTGAAAACGAACGACGCTTGCGCACACCGGTTGGCGCGTCAGACCCGGCCTGGGGACCGGTTTTGCCGTAAGTGCGTTATATCCCCGATGGGCCGCTAAATTTTAAAAGAGTCCAAGTTCATTAGGTTCAAGGAGAGCCACAACATGAATCGCATTATTCTTGCCTTTACCGTTTCCAGCGCGCTGGCGCTGGGTGCTTGCAGCCGGACCCCGCCTGAAGTGACACCCGATCCGCCGCAGGACATTGCGACGCCGACACCAACGCCGACCGCGACCACACCGATGGGGCCGCAGCCGGGTTCGCAAGGCCACTTTGCCAACGCAATGCAGGGTGCAGATACGATCTATTTCGACACGGACCGCTACAATATCGACAATGAGGATATGGTGGCTTTGCGTCGTCAGGCCGAATACCTGCTGCAATATCCCTCCGCACGCGCCACGGTCGAAGGCCATGCCGACGAACGCGGCACGCGTGACTACAACCTCGCACTGGGCGAGCGCCGTGCCAATGCGGCAAAGAACTACCTCGTCAGCCTGGGCGTGCCCGAAGCCAGCCTGAATACGGTGAGTTATGGCGAAGAACGTCCGGTCGCGACCGGTTCGAACGAGACCGCCTGGGCACGCAATCGCCGCGCTGTAACGGTGATGATCACCCGCTAAGTGAGCAGGTCAATCCATCAAGGCTGCTGAGAGGCGGTCTACCGAAGGCGCGACAACTTGCGTTGTCGCGCCTTTGCTTTGTGCGCCGGTGGCCGATGCCAGGCCATGCAATGGCGCGGCGAACAGCGCGAAGGCTGCCATCGCCAGGATTGATGCGCATGTCGAAATGGCCAGTTGCTTGCTCACGGTCTTGTCTTGCCCTTGAAGGTTCTGTTGCGGTGCAACATACCGGTTTCGATTTGGTTCCCGCTTGGCAATAGTCCAACAGGCAGGTTCAAAAGGTTGGGGCACCGTCCTATATGGTCTGTGTGCTAATGACTTGGGACTATCGATAATGGCCCGATCTGGTCGGTCCAACGACTGGGGCTTTCCGCGCTGGCGTGGCTATGAAGATAGCCGCGAGGCAACGACTGTGCGCCTGTGCGACCGCCATGGTTGCGAGGAAAAGGGCGACTGCCCTGCCCCCAAAAGCCCCAACAGCAAGGATCGCTGGTATTTCTGTGAAAAGCATGCCGCGGAATACAATAAGGGTTGGGATTATTTCGAGGGACTCGACAAGGAAGAGGCCAAGGCTCGTGCCAAGGCCGAGCAGACCGAGAATGCCGGCTATGCCGAAGCGCAGCATTACGGGTGGGGCGGCACCGGCGACGGCTCACGCAGCGCAGACGAAATGCGCGCGCTGGACGTTCTTGACCTAGAAGCCGATGCCGATTTCCAGACGATCAAGCGCGAGTGGCGGGCCCGGGCGAAGAAGGTCCATCCTGACGTCAAACCGGGCGACAAGGAAGCAGCGGAAGAGTTCCAGAAGCTCCAGCTCGCCTATGAAGTGCTGAAAGCTGCCGAAGAACGGCGCGAATGGAATGGGTGATGATCCTGCGTTGCTAGCTCGGCGCCGGCAACCATTAAGCGATCAACTACCGATAAAGCTGCCGATGTAAGTCGTGTCGTTGTCAGTTTCCGTGCTCGATACAGAGAAGAGGATCAGCACTTCTTCGCGGTTCGGGCCGGTCAGGGCACCGGCAAAGCTGCCTGTGAGTGCATTTGCCGTATCGGTCAAATCACCACCGAACCCGCCATTGGCTGTGACAATGCCGGTCGTTGTCGTCGTCGTACCGCTTGTTACTTCCGCCTTGCCCATCACCAGGGTGGCAACCACCACCGGTGCCCCGCTGGAATTGTCGATAATCTGGATAGTGCCCGACACAGCGTCATCACCATCGGCATCATCGGCATCCACAGTAAATGTGATGTCTGCGGCAGAAAGCGCGCCAGGCTCTGTCGCGCCGGGCGTGCCGCCGCGGACTTCGACACTTCCTGTATAGCTGAGATCCGTATCGAGATCATCATCGGTCGTGACCGTGTTGAAGAAGATGGTCGTGCGGTTGCCCATCAGCGTGCCGCCGACCGTATCGCGGGTGAAGTCGTCCTCACGCGAATAGTTGACGCGCATCGTGTGCGTGAAGGGGCGTTCCATAAACAGCGTTTCACCAGCCCGCGAATAGCGGCGGGTGTTTGCCGTCTCGCTTTCGAAATCGGCGTCGGTGAACTGTACCGAGTCGCTCAGATCGGGGAAAACGAACTCGACGAGTTCAGGTGAAAAGGCAAGCGAGATGAATGCGCTGCCATTGACGCGTGAGGCGCCGTTGAATGTGGTATCCATCGTGCCATCAGGCGTGAAAAACGCATAGATGAAGTTGGCATTCGTTGATTGCGCTTCGAAATCCATCGAAAGGTTGAAGTCGACCAGGCTAGACGATGGCGTTGGCGTGGGCGTTGCAGTGCCAGATCCCGACGGTGTCGGCGTGGGGGCGGGTGTATCGTCCCCGCCGCAAGAGGTAACCAGCGCGCCGCAAGCTGCGACACCAAGAAGAAGACCGAGTTTCCGGATCACAATAATTCCGTCCGTTAGCTGAAGATTCGCGGCGACCATGCGCTTTCGAAGCTTTCCCTTAGCTGTCTGAAAGGTGAAGGGGCAAGGGAGGATGCAAAAAGCCCTGTGATTTGGCGCGGTTTTACTTTCCTTTCGCGTTTAGTCGTGCCGCAACAGCGTTCGCCAGACGCTCGCCGAGCTCCGGACCCTGCTCCGGGTATAGGTATGGTTCGATCATCTCTGCTTCCATCACCGCCAGTTCCCCGGACGGCAAGCGGACCATATCGATCCGTGCATAGAGCCAATCGGAAAACGGCAATGCGGCGAGCACCCCATGTGCATGGCCGAGATCGGCTGGCGAGGGCGTGAATGTGCTTTCCGTGCCGCCGAAGAGCGACTGGATGCGGTATTCGCCTTTCGCTGCATGCTTGCTTACACCATGCGAAAATTCGCCATCGACGAAGATGAAGGAAAATTCGCCTTCATCCACGATTGCCGGAAGAAACGGCTGAATCATGCAGGCGCGGCCCATGTGCCAGCCTGCGGCAGGCAGCGTGTCGCGGGAAAAGCTGTGCTGGCCAAGGCCACCCGCACCAACCTGTCGCTTCACGACCACCCGCTCCACAGCGAAGTGATCCATCGCTGCCTCTACATCATGACGCCCTGCATCCTCGAGCCACAACGTAGGAACTGTAAGTGCGCCTGCTGCGGCAAGCTTTTGCAGATAGCGTTTGTCGCAGTTCCAGCGCACCACGTCGGGCGGATTGCAGAGGGATATGCCGCGTGCTGCCAGCTCTTCCAATCTGGCAAGAAATTCGGCCTCGTGATCTTGATAATCCCAGGCCGTGCCCAGCAAGACCAGAGCAATCCCGTTGAATGCTTCGATGGAAGACCGCCAATCCAGCTCAATCAACGGCATACCCGCCGCGTTAAAAGCGGGACGCAGGGCCCGAACCAGCAGATCATGCTCGAAAGCATCGCCGCGCCGATTTTTACCATTCGGCAAAGTGTCGGCGCAGGCGAGGAAGCCGATCCGGGCCACGCGAGGCTAAACCGCTTCGAGAGCCTGATCGAAGTCGGCGATCAGGTCGTCCGGGTCTTCGATCCCAATGGAAATCCGCACGAGATTGTCGGTGATGCGCAGTTCTGCGCGGCGGCCTTCGGCCACAGAAAGGTGCGTCATGCTTGCCGGATGGCTGGCAAGCGTTTCCGTCCCGCCAAGGCTGACCGCGAGCTTCGCCACCTTCAGCGCGTCGAGAAAGCGGAAGCATTCGGCTTCACCGCCCTTGATGAAAAGCGAGAAAGTGGAACCTGCGCCCAGGCAGTGCCGATCATAGATGTCCTTCTGGCGCTCGTCCTCGATCATGCCGAGATAGCCGAGACCTTCGACTTTGGGATGGCTTTTCAGGAAAGCGCAGACCTTTCCCGCATTCTCGCCCGCACGCTGCATGCGAAGTTCAACCGTCTCGAGCGAGCGCAGCAGCATCCATGCGGTATGCGGATCGGCAATCCCACCCATCGTATTGCGCAGCGCGCGTACCGCGTCGATCCACTTTTTTCCGCCGACGACCGAACCGGCGACGAGGTCAGAATGTCCGCCGACATATTTGGTGAGCGAGTAGACCACGAGGTCCGCTCCATGTTCCAGCGGGCGCTGCCACAGCGGGCCGAGGAAAGTGTTGTCGATGGCGATCGGGCAGCGATCGGGATCGAAATGCGCATCGCGCGCTTCCTTGACGGCTTCGATATCGACCAGCGCATTGGTCGGGTTGCCGGGGCTTTCAAGGTAGATCAGCGGAACTTCGCCGCCCTGTTCCTCTGCCTTGGCCTTCGCGCGCTTCATCACATCGTCCAGCTCCTCGCGGCTGGCACCTGCCGGGAAGGCGATATAGGTGACACCGTATTTCGCCATCACCTTGGCGACAAAGCCTTCGGAAGCAGCGTAAAGCGGGCCGGAGTGCACGATCACGTCGCCCGCGTTGCAGGCGGCAAGGATCAGCACGGCGATCGCGGTCATGCCGCTGGAGAAGCACAGCGCGTCTTCCGCTCCGTCCCAGATGGCGAGGCGATCTTCGAGGATTTCCTGGTTCGGCCCATTAAATCGCGAATAGACAAGGCCTTCGGCGCCACCCGGCCGCTTGCCGGTGATGCCTTCGAAATGGCGCTTGCCCGCCGCCGCATTCTCGAATGCGAAAGTGCTGGTGAGGAAGATTGGCACTTTCAACGAGCCTTCGGACAGTGCCGGGTCGTAACCGTGCCCCATCATAAGCGTACTGGGCTTCATCGGGCGCCCGCCGAGCTCGTCGATTTCCGGCTTGGGCTTGCGGCGCGGGGTGGGGGTGTCGACGGCGTTCAGCGGATCATTCTGCGGGTCGTTCGTCTTGTCATCGGCCATGACTGGCTCCTTCCTGGCGTCTCACCCCTAGGAAGGCAGGGGCTAATGTGCATCCAGGGCTCCCGTTCCTAACCTCCGCAGGAACGCCTCTCCACCAGACAGCGATAGTTTCATGCGCAATTATATTGGGTGGTGATTCTCCGCAAGCCTCAGCCAAACAGCGGCGCGATGGCGAAGACGACGCCCACGATCAGGAAAATCCCGGCAATATCGAGCGTCAGCCCCGCCTTGATCAGCCGCGGCAGGGCAACGCGCCCGGTTGACCAGGCAATGGCGTTGGGTCCGGTCCCCGCAGGCAGCACGAAGCCCCAGCTTGCCGCCAGCGCCACGGGCAGGGCAAGCAGCAGCACCACGTCACCTGCGCTTTCACCGCTGATCGCGACCGCCAGCGCGGCAACCACCGGCATGATGCCGCTGGCGGTCGCGACATTGCTGGCGAATTCGGTGATCAGAACGACCATGGCCACCAGCGCGAGGGCAATCACGATCACCGGCACATTGGCGAGCGGCAGCAGCGCGTTGCCCAGCCAGTCTGCCAGCCCTGTGCGCGTCATCGCGCCAGCCAGTGCCAGCCCGCCGCCGAACATCATCAGCACATCCCACGGCGCACGGTTCGCCTCTTTCCATTCGAGCAGTTTTCGCCCCGTCCCGTCGGGTAGCATGAACAGCGCGAGGCTGGCGGCGATGGCGACGGTGCCATCGGTCAGCGAACCCGCGGGGAAATAGGGAGCAACAAAGCCGCGCAGCATCCACGCCACAAAGGTGATGGCGATGATCGGGACCAGCCGCCTTTCCGCCTCGCTCCACGGGCCTTGCGGCGTGATCGCCTTGCGCGCGGCGGCAATATCGAACGGATGTTCGCTGATCCGCTGGACCTTGGCGATGATGATCGCGGCAAGCGGTATGCCAAGGATCACCACCGGCACGCCGAATGCGGCCCAGGTGGCAAAGGTGATCTCGATGCCCGAAATATCGCGCAGCAGCGCCACGCCAATCGCATTGGTGGGCGAACCGATAATCGTGCCGAGCCCACCGATTGATGCTGCGAAGGCCAGCCCCATCGGCAGCGCGCCGGATAGACCCGACTGGTCGATCTCTCCGTCCTGCTTGGCTGTCGTAGCTCCGCCCGCCAGGATCGCCAGCGCCATCGGCATCATGATCAGCGCGGTCGAGGTGTTGGAAATGATGTTGGATAGGATCGCTGCCGAAATCATGAAGCCCAGCAACAGGCCGAAACTGCCGCCGCGCCCGCCGATCGCATCAAGGATGAAGCACGCAAGCCGCTTGTGCAGGCCGGTCCGCTCTATTGCCAGGGCGAGGAAAGCGCCGCCCAGCAAAAGGAATATGATCGGCGAATAGAAGTCACTTGCAACTTCCGCCGCCGTCCCGGCGCTGGCGAAGGGCAGCACCACGAAAGGCAGCAGGCCGGTGGCGGTCAGCGGGATTGCCTGCGTCATCCACCAGCTCGCCATCCACGCGACCAGCCCGGCGGTATTCCAGGCCGCACCGCTCATTTCCGCAGGTGCGGGCACCACCAGCGTGAGCGCGAACAGCGCCGGACCAAGCCAGAAGCCAATGCGCGCAGCTGTCATCTCGCCGGAATTCCCCTCGCTCGTGTTCTCGGCTACGATCCTAGGCGGAAGTGTGGTGAGAGCAAGGAGGGACACATGGCAGAAGGCAAGGTTCTGGGGATTGGCGGATTGTTTATCCGCTCGGCAGACCCCGCAAGGCTGGCGGCATGGTATCGCGACCATCTCGGCATTGCGGCCACCGAAAGCGGCCAACCAACGCCCGACGGCGAATGGGTATGGATGCAGGAAGCGGGGCCGACGGTGTTTGCCGGGTTCAAGGCGGATAGCGATTACTGGCAGGGCGAGCGGCAGGTGATGCTGAACCTGCGTGTCGAGGGGCTTGAAGCCTTGCTGGCGCGGCTATCCGAAGCCGGTGTTGCGCACACCCACCGCGAAGGCATGGAAGGCGTGGGCGAATTCGCCCGCATTCAGGATTGCGACGGCAACCCGATCGAACTGTGGGAACCTGCGTGATGCATTACTTTCTTGCTCGCGTGATGGCTCTGGCCGGAATTGTCCTTACATCGTCAGTGCAAGCGCAGGTGAGTGACGAGCCATTGGGAAGCAGCCGCTACACGTTGGTGGAGGATTGTACCGAAGTCGCATCGGCCATCGAGCAAGACTTTGTGTTGAACCGCTGCGAAGGGCTGGACGGTATCCCGATCTGGTGGCGCTATTCTGACTCCGCACGGTTGTATGTCGGCTTTGGCGTAGTGCCACATTCCAGCGGGATGTTTGGGATCGAGAGAGGTGATGATTGGCCCATCGAATGGCGCGGCAGCGAGTATATGCTCGAATTCGAGCCATATGCCGTAATCATCAGAATGCGCGAGCCGTTTGGCATTGCAGACGGCGAGCCCGCTTCCTTTCTCACCGTCTTCAAACTCAATCGTGATGGCACGTCCTGCATCGTTGGAAGCCAGATCGACGATAATAGCCGCGCGCGAAGAATTGCAGATCAGGCTCCTTTCCGCGACTGCGAGGACAGGCCGCGCCGCTATTGCGGTATTCGGCACTAGCATTTCCCCCTAGCGCCGCGGTGCATCCCTTGGCACAACGCCAGCCATGTCGACCAAAACCGTAGCCATGCTTACCGCCGGGGGGCTCGCACCCTGCCTTTCCTCCGCAGTCGGGGGACTGATCGAGCGCTATACCGAAGTCGCGCCGAACATCCGGCTGATCGCCTATCGCAACGGCTATGCCGGGCTGCTGAAGGGTGACTATGTCGAAGTTCCCGACCGGGTCCGCGCGACTGCGGGGCGGCTCCACGCCTTTGGCGGCTCGCCTATCGGCAACAGCCGGGTGAAGCTCACCAATGTTGATGACTGCGTAAAGCGGGGGCTCGTGAAGGAAGGCGAAAACCCGCTCAAGGTTGCGGCCGAACAGCTGACGCGTGACGGGGTGGACGTGCTCCACACCATCGGCGGGGACGATACCAATACTGCCGCAGCGGACCTTGCCGCCTATCTCAAGGAAAACGGGCACGACTTGACGGTGGTCGGCCTGCCCAAGACGATCGACAATGACGTGATCCCTATCAAGCAGTCGCTTGGCGCCTTCACCGCGGCAGAGCAGGGCGCGGTCTATGCGCGCAACATCATCGCCGAACATTCGGCCAATCCGCGCATGCTGATCGTGCATGAAGTAATGGGCCGCCATTGCGGCTGGCTAACCGCCGCCACGGCCTATGCCCACCACAGCTGGGTCAAGAGCGCGCCCTTTGCCGAATGGCCCGAAAACACCGCTGCGCGTTGGGATGTGCACGGTGTCTATATTCCGGAGCGCGCCTTCGACATTGCTGCCGAGGCAAAGCGCCTGAAGGACGTGATTGATGCCCAGGACGGCGTGAACCTGTTCATTTCCGAAGGCGCCGGCGTGGAGGAGATCGTCGCCGCGATGGAAGCAGCAGGCGAAGAGGTCCCGCGCGATGCCTTTGGCCATGTGAAGCTGGACAAGGTCAATCCCGGCCAATGGTTCGCCACCAGGCTGGCCGAACAGATCGGCGCGGAAAAGGTGCTGGTGCAGAAGAGCGGCTATTTCTCCCGCTCGGCCCCGGCAAACGAGGCGGACCTTGCGCTCATCAAGTCATGCACCAACCTTGCGGTCGATGCCGCGCTGCGCGGTGAAAGCGGCGTGATCGGCCAGGACGAAGAACGCGGCGACGTGCTGCGCGCCATCGAATTCACCCGCATCAAGGGCGGCAAGCATTTCGATCCCAGCCAGGAATGGTTCGTCGAATTGCTGAAGGACCTGGGGCAGGCCTGAAGACTAGCCGTCCCGCGCAGGAGCAAGGCAGCTCTGCCGCGTGCTCCAATAAGCCCAGTAACTGTGCGAAATCTCGTCATGGTACTCGGAGTAAACATGGCTGAAAGCGTGGCCTGAAACGCGATGCGCCACGCCATCATTGGCAATCGTGAAATCGCATTCGACTTCGCCGCCATCTTCGCGCGTCGGACGGCACGATACGTCGCGGGCCGTCAGCTCGGGGCCAACGAAACTTGCATAGGCGTCGTCATTTGGACGCTCGGGGTCATAGACCACTTCGCCTGCCTCGATGCGGCAGGCATGCGCGATAGCCTCGGCTCCGATTGGCTCGCATGGCCGGACCGTGTCGCCAATGCCGATATTGGGGAAGGTACCATCGGGCCTGATACGACGCGCCGCAGCTGCGCCGCAGGGCCGATATTGCTCTGACAGGTCCACCATGACGGCCTGATCGGCGGGGGCAGTTCGACCTATCGCCGTGGGGCCGTCACTGGTGCAGGAAATCAGCAGTAATGCGGGCAGGCCGGTGGCGATCAATCGCATAGCCATTCGCCTTGCCCACATCACATCACTTCGGCGCGAGCACCATCAGCATCTGGCGGCCTTCGAGGCGCGGGAACGCTTCGACCTTGGCATCTTCCTGCATATCGTCCTGCACCCGCTTGAGCAGGTCCATGCCGAGGTGCTGGTGCGCCATTTCACGTCCGCGGAACCGCAGGGTGACCTTCACCTTGTCGCCATTGTCGATGAACTTGTGCATCGCCTTCATCTTCACGTCGTAATCGTGATCGTCGATGTTGGGACGCATCTTGATTTC
>CAYRBB010000026.1:0-32439 GCA_964422435.1 uncultured Sphingomonadaceae bacterium | reverse complement strand
GCGTTGCCAAGGACGCCGACTGGATGGCGATCAAGCCGATGAACTGCCCGGCCCACGTGCTGGTCTTCAAGCAGGGCATCACGTCCTATCGTGACCTGCCGATCCGCCTTGGCGAGATGGGCTGCTGCCACCGCAACGAACCGCATGGCGCGCTCCACGGGCTGATGCGCGTGCGCCAGTTCACGCAGGACGATGCGCATATCTTCTGCACCGAGAAGCAGGTGGTCGAGGAAGTGCGCGCCTTCTGCAAGCTGGCGGACAGCGTCTACAAGGACTTCGGCTTCACCTATCATGTGAAGCTCGCGCTGCGGCCGGAAAAGCGTTTCGGTTCGGACGAGGACTGGGACAAGGCCGAACAGGAACTGCGCGATGCCGTGCGCGAAGCCGGTATGGATAACGAAGAATACGGCTGGGAAGAACTTCCCGGCGAAGGCGCCTTCTATGCGCCCAAGCTCGAATGGCACCTCACCGATGCCATTGGCCGAACCTGGCAGGTCGGCACGATCCAGGGCGACCGCGTGCTTCCCGAACGCCTCGATGCGACCTATGTCGGCGAGGATGGTGACAAGCACCGCCCGGTCATGCTCCACCGCGCCATCTTCGGCTCGTACGAACGCTTCATCGGTATCCTGATCGAGCATTTCGCAGGCCGCCTGCCAGTATGGCTCGCGCCGACGCAGGCCGTTGTTGCGACCATCGTTTCCGATGCAGATGCTTACGCGAAGCAAGCGATAGCCAAGCTCGAAGTTGCGGGCATCCGCGTGGAAAGCGACTTCCGCAACGAAAGCATCAACTACAAGGTCCGCGAACACAGCCTCGCAAAGGTCCCGCACATCCTTGTGATCGGCAAGCGGGAGGCGGAGGAAGGCACGGTTGCGATGCGTACGCTGGGCGAGAAGCAGCAGCAGTTCCTTTCGCTTGATGAAGCGATTGCGTTGCTGAAAGATGCCGCGACACCGCCCGATCTGAAGGCCTGATCGCTTGGAGATCCTCGACGGATTTTCGACGACGCAGATAGTCGCGGCTGTTGGTGCGACGCTTGGCGCGGCATTTGTCCGCGGGCTAACAGGGTTCGGGTTCGGGTTTCTGCTGGCACCTATTCTCGCGCTCGCGCTGCTGCCTATCGAAGCGGTTCTGCTGGTGAACGTGCTCGCATTTTCGCTGGCGCTGAGCGAAATCCGGTATGTCCTGCGTGAGGCGGACAGGTCGGCCTATTGGATCATGGGCTTGCTGATCCTGACGACGATGCCCGGATTGCTCTTGCTTTCTGCCACACCCCCGCCGGTTGCACGCGTGCTTATTGCGCTAGCCGCGCTGACAGCATTCGTCGTGGTTATCTTTCCGCGGCGCAAGGAGCCCAAGGCCCCCGGGAAGGTCGCCACGGGAGCCACAGGCTTGATCGCAGGTGTCATGACCGGATTCGCCGCCATGCCCGGAATCTCCGTCGTCCCCTACTATGTCCGTCAGGACATGCCCCGGGTGACGGCAAAGGCCTCCATGATTGGTGTATTCGGCGTTTCTGCCCTGGCGAGCCTTTCGTCCGGAGCAGTGACGGGGCTGCTGGAATGGCATTTGCTCGTTTTTGGCTTGATGCTGTTTCCGGTTATGGCGCTTGGCAATTGGTTGGGCTCGCTTGTTTTTGGCCGCGTAAGCGATCCGGTATGGCGCGCTTTTGTCGGTATTGTTCTGGGTGCTGCGGCGGTGGCAGCCTTGGCCAAACTGTAAGAGGTCGTCCCACATGTTCGGGTTTTCCCCTGAGGCGGTTGTTGTAGCGTTGCTCGCCGCGACCGCCGCTGGTTTCGTCCGCGGTTTGGCCGGGTTCGGCCTTTCGGTGGTGCTGGTTCCTGTGTTGCAACTCGCGATTGCACCCAGCGCCGCCGTGCTCGTCGGCATCATCTCGCTTTTCCTGATCGGCCTCACCGATATCGGTCGAATCCGTCAGGAGGCTGACAAGAGCGCAGTTCCCATTGCGCTCCTCGCGTTGGCCTGCATGCCCCTTGGCCTATGGGCACTGGTGTCGCTGAATGCCGACTGGGCGCGAGTGTTGATTGCGCTGGTATCGCTGGGAGCATTCGTGCTGGTTGTCGTGCCGCTCGGCAAAGTTGCCCTGCCACGTTATCCGGCGATGGGGCTATCCGGCTTTTTTACCGGCTTCTTTGGTGGCTTTGCCGGAATGCCGGGGCCGGGCATGGCGCCCTTCTACCTTCGTGGACGACTGGAGCCGCGCGTCGCCCGCGCGAGCATGATGGCGATCTTCCTTGTGGTGACACCGCTCTCGGCGCTATTCTTCATCTGCCGGGGCATCGGTGGCTGGGAAGAGATCGAGCTTGCCGCGCTGCTTTTCCCTGCAGTCTTGATCGGTGACTGGTTCGGCCATCGCGCCTTCGGCCGTGTAAGCAAGACTCAGTGGCAAGTTGCCACCGCGCTTGTTCTCGGCGGCGCCGCCCTCGGGGCCCTCTACAAGTTGATCGCCTCCTAAAGCCAGCGCCCGGCAAGGATGCGGCCTGCGCCATTGGCGGTTTTTTCGCGCAAGATGATGGCGTGCGCATCGGCTTCATCCGCAACCGGCAATATGGCTGGAAGCGCGAATGCTGCTTCGCCACCATTCCAAATTCCTATAGGAGCTTCTCCAAGCCACGTATTGGTATAGGTGACGGTACGATTTCGGTTCTCGCCCGATGCGATATCGACAGTCTCTGCGCCATTGACCGCCACTATGACCAGTTGAGCGGAAGCTGTGGCGGTACCGCTTATCAGCACAACTCCGCGGTCGGAAATTGTCAGATCGGGTCGCTCGGTCGCCCGCGCTACGCGGATCATGTCTGCGACCGCATCGACGCGCGAGCCGACATCGCCAGTTGTGCCGTTAATCACGATCTGCGGAGTGTAGACGCCGTTATAGCCATCCAGCCCCCGCCGAGCGTAGGCGCGCTGCAGATCCGTATTGCGTTCATCGGACAGCGTATCCACCCAGCCGATCCTGTTCCAGTATGTCACCGGTCGAGAGATGACGATCACATCGTCACGCTGCGCCAGTTCCCGCGCCAATGCATCGGCGGGCGGGCAAGAAGAGCAACTCTGGCTGGTAAAAAGTTCGAGGACCACCGGAGGGGATTCAGCCCGGGCGACCGGCCAATCCAGTTCCGCCGCGTGCAAGCTATCCATCTCACGGTCCATGTACAGCATGAAGCCGCCGATCATGGCGAGCACGCCGGCGGCAGCGAGGCTCAGAATATACTTCATCGAATAACGCTCCGGCTTCAGTCAGGAGGAAATTCGCTTGAATATGTGAGAAAGTTACGCTGCGCGGTTTACAGCGGCAGGAACTGGCCGGCAGCAATCAGCGCGACACCGCAGAAGCTTACAATCACTACACGCGCATACTCATGCGCCGAAGCGGTCTTAGAGCGGGTGAAGGCGAGTATTGCAGCCATTCCACCACTGTCCGCCCAAATCCCTAACGAAACGTTAAAAGGGCTGTTTCAGTTGCCTGTGGGAACATGTTGGCTGGCGCAATGAAAGCTGCCGCCGCCCGTCAAGACCGCATCGGCGCGCAGCCCAACAACCTCGCGGTCGGGGAAAAGCGCGCCGACCGTTCTGACGGCCTCGCCGTCATGTGGGGAGCCGTAGGTCGGTACCACGACCACCCCGTTGGTCACGGCGAAGTTCATGAAGCTTGCCGGTTCCACATCGTCGCCTTCGCCAATTCGCCCGGCAGAAGGTATTTCGCGAACATCCAGCCCGAACGCTGCAGCACGGGCCTTTGCATCCGCATAGGTTGCAGCATTCGGATCATCGTCCTCCAGCGGCACCGGTATAGCGATCGATCCTTCGCCGACCATTCGCGCGAGATTGTCGACATGGCCATCGGTATGATCTCCCAGCAGTCCTTCGCCCAGCCACAGGATCCGGTCGAACCCGAGATCGCGCTGGAGGTTTGCCCAGATCTGATCGCGTGTGAGCTCCGGGTTGCGATTGGCGTTGAGCAGGCACTGCTCGGTCGTTACCACGAGGCCCGTGCCGTCGGTTTCGATAGCACCGCCTTCAAGCGTCCAGTCGGCTTGGGTGAAAGGAAAATCGCCAGCTGCAGCGAGCGAAGCGCCCGTTTCTTGGTCGCCAGGCAGCAAATACTTCCCGCCCCATCCATTAAAGCCGAATCCCTGCGCTCGGCGGCCCCCTTCCCCATTAGGCAAAATCAGCGGGCCGGTGTCACGGATCCAGATATCGCCATAGGGATGTTGCTCGACGGCAACCTTGGCGGATACAAGCTTGCGTGCAGCTGCCTCAGCCGCATCATCACGCACCACCAGCCGGACATCCTGCCCAGCTTCGGACACCGCATTGGCGAACGCGGCTATCTGCTGCTGCGCCGATTCAAGATTGTCTTCCCACAAAGCGGCATGAGCGGGAAAACCAATCCAGATCCATTCCTGTGTCGCCCATTCAGCGGGCATTGTGGCGGTCATGCGATCAGCAGCCCGTTTCGGCCGAAGCGCAGCTTGCATCACGTGCAGCGCGGAATTCATCGCCTTCGTACCAGTTGGGCCACGCGCCCGTGTCACCCAGAGCGCGGGCAAGCATGAAATACAGTTCCAAATCCTGCGCCACACCGGCCCAGTCCCAATCCTCTGAATATTCATCGCTCGCGGCGTGATAGTGATTGGTGTTGTAGTCCTGATAGGCGGCTTCACCGGCCTCCGCGCCGCCTTCCACCAGCGTCTGGCCGCTCTTCACATTAAACATCGGCACGCCGCGCTTGGCGAGGCTGAAATGGTCCGAACGGTAATAACGTCCTGCGTGCGGAGCGGAATCGGGCGTTTGCGTGCGGCCTTGCGCCTCCAACGCCGTGGCAAGATAATCGTCGAGCTCGCTTTTTCCGCCACCAATCACGGTTACGTCATCGGCCTCGCCAAGCACGTAGAGCGCATCGATATTCACACCGCCCACCGTGCGATCAAGCGGAAAGACCGGGTTCGCACCGTAATATTCCGAGCCCAGCAGACCCGATTCCTCGGCGGTTACAGCCAGGAATACCTGTGTGCGCTGAGTCGGCCCAGCGACGACATGTGCTTCGGCGAGAGCGACCAATGCGGCAGTCCCCGTCGCATTGTCGACCGCTCCGTTGCAAATCATATCCTCGTCACCCTCTTCGCCGCAAATGCCGAGGTGGTCCCAGTGTGCGGTGTGGAGGACATATTCGTTGGGGGCCTGGTTGCCACGCAAGATGCCGATGACGTTCTGCGAGGTGAAGCGGTGAATGGAATTGTCGAAACTCGTCGACACGGTCTGATCGAGCGGTATGGCCTGAAAGCCCGGCTGGCTGGCCGCTTCGGCGAGTGCGTCCAGATCAAGACCCTCTGCGGCCAGCACACGGCGAGCAGCATCCTGCGTCATCCAGCCGTTCATATCGGTATTGCCCGCTCCGCCATCGCCAGTATCAGCATAGGCCTGCGCTCCCGTCCAGCCTCCTTCAACTACGTTCCAGCCATAGCTGGCGGCGAAATCTTCGTGGATCACGATGGCTGCCGTCGCACCTTGTCGGGCCGCCTCCTCATACTTGTATCGCCAGCGTCCATAATAGGTCATCGCCCTGCCGTTGAAGGTGCCGTCCAGACCTTCATCCTGATAGTCAGGGTCATTCACGAGGATAAGTGCGGTTTTCCCCTCCATATCAAGGCCGTCATAATCGTTCCAGCCGCGCTCGGGCGCGTTTATGCCGTAGCCGACAAAGACCAGCTGGCTATCGGATATTTCGGTGCGCTCGATCAGCGGATAGGATACGCCGACCCATTCGCTGCCATGCTCGAAGGTCTGGTCGCCAATTGTCAGCGGCGCGAAATTGCTTCCCGTGACTTCTACGAGCGGTACTTCCTGCACCCAGCTATCGCCATTACCCGGTTGCAGGCCGGCGGCCTGAAATTGCTCGATGAGGTAAGCCACGGTGCGTTCGCCGCCGGGGGTGCCCGGCTCGCGGCCTTCGAACGCATCTGACGAGAGCGTAAGCGTAACCTCCTGCATGGTTTCGAGCGAGATCTGCGGTTCAACCTCCTGCGTTTCGGTGGTGCAGGCAGCGAGAACGAACAGAGGCGCAAGGAGCGCGGCAGGGGCGAGAATACGCAGCATGGATTTACCTCTCACAACTATTGCGAGCCATGTGGCACTGCGCGCCGCCAAGCACAAGCAGGCTTGCGAGAACCGCCCTTGGAAGGCAGGAGCATGCGCCATGGCTCCAGACTGGCAAAGCGGGTTGGAAAGGGCGCGGGCGCATGCACCGTTCCTGCGTCTGGCGCTGGAGCGGCGACCCGAATTGGCGGAGCTGTTGGCGACCGGCGATGGCGAAGCTGCACTTTCTGCCGCCAAGGCTAGTGGTCAGGGCATTGCCGACGTTGGCGACGCCTTACGCAAGGAGCGGCTGTCGCTGGCTTTGGTTGTGGGCGTTGGCGATCTGGCGGGCGCCTTCCCTCTCGACCGCGTGATGCAGGAACTAAGTGACTTTGCGGACCGTGCGCTGGATGCTGCGATGCTCGCAGCCGTGCAACGCCGAGTGGACGGCGCCGATACGACGGGCTTCATGGCGCTGGCGCTGGGCAAGCAGGGAGCTGGCGAACTCAACTACTCGTCCGATATCGACCCGATCCTGCTATTCGATCCGACCCGGCTCGCTAAGCGCGAGCGGGACGAGCCTGGCGAAGCCGCGCAACGCTATGCACGCCATGTCGTCGAGCTGCTTTCCAGGCCGACAGGCAATGGCTATGTCCTGCGCGTCGATCTGCGACTGCGCCCCGCGAGCGAGGTCAGCCCGTTAGCCGTTCCCGTGAACGGCGCCATTTCGCACTATGAAACTTCTGCGCTGGCATGGGAGCGTGCCGCCTATATCCGTGCGCGCGCGGCGGGCGGCGACATTGCGGCGGGGAATGCGTTTCTCGAGAACATACGTCCGTTCGTCTGGCGCAAAAGCCTAGATTTCACTGCGATTGAATCGATCCGCCGGCTTACTGCGCGCATTCGATCGGCCTACAAAGGTCCGCGCGAACCGGGACCCGGTTTCGACATCAAAAAGGGTCGCGGAGGCATTCGCGAGATTGAATTCTATGCGCAGACGCATCAGCTGATCTATGGTGGACGTAACCCGGCGCTGCGCTGCCGTGGCACGCGTGACGCTCTCGATGCACTTGCCCAGAAGGAAATAATCGATGTGGAAGATTCGCGTGTATTGGGTGAAAGCTACGATCGCTTGCGCGCCATCGAGCACCGGCTGCAAATGGTCGACGACCGGCAGACCCATTCCATCCCTTCGTCCATCGAAGCAATCGATAATGTCGCTTGGCTGGAAGGTCTTGCGGATGGGAATGCATTGATCGAGGAAATTCGCACGATCACGGATGTTGTCGGCACACGTTATGACGCGTTGTTGGGCGAAGATGATCCCTCACCGGTTTCGGTATCCGTTCCGGATACTTTCCGTGAGCACTTCGAAGGGCGGATGAAGAGCTGGAAAGGCACGGTTCGCGCGCTTCGCTCGACCGAGGCGCTCAAAGCATTCGATGCGATGCGGGATGATTTGCTGCAAGCTCTCGCCGAGGCGCCCGATCCGGACCGGGCACTGGCGCGATGGGAAACCCTTCTCATGCGCTTGCCAACCGCCATCAATCTCTTCCGCCTTTTCGAAGAACGGCCCGGCTTGCTCGAACGCGTTTTGCGCATCCTCACTCTGGCTCAACCGCTGGCCGATGCTTTGGCGCGACGGCCTGAATTGCTTGATGTGCTGATCGACGTTAGCGGAGGCAATCTGCCGGACGACGTTAAGACCCTCGCCGCCCGTATGGCACGGTGCGAAGTCGACGACTACGAAGCGCGCCTTGATCGCCTTCGGCAGATTGTGGGTGAAGAGCGCTTTGCCCTTGGCGCACAGATGATCGAATGTCGCCACGACCCGCTCGATATTGCCGAAGGGCTATGCCGGATTGCCGAAGCGGCGATTATTACCGGCGCGGACGCGGCGATTGCGGATTTTCGGGAAAGGCATGGCGAGATTCCGGGCAGCGAGCTCGTCATTCTCGGGCTCGGGAGGCTGGGCGGCGGCGCGCTGACCCATGCTTCCGATCTCGATATCGTGTTCCTGTTCACCGGCGCTATCGGGCTCGAGTCCAATGGTCACCGGTCGCTCACTTCGACGCTCTATTACAACCGTCTTGCCACCCGTGTTTCGGCTGCGTTGAGCGTCCCGACAGCGGAAGGCGCGCTATATGAAGTCGACACCAGGCTCCGCCCACAAGGCAAGCAGGGGCCGCTGGCTGTAAGCCTGGAAGCATTCGAGAAATACCAGCGCGAAGATGCCTGGACATGGGAGCATATGGCGCTTGCCCGTGCGCGGCCGTTTTATGGCTCTGAAGCGGCATTGGCCAAGTTGCAGCAGGTTGTCTGCGATGTGCTGGAGGCACCGCGTGACGCTGCGAAGCTGCGCGAAGATGTCCTTGCCATGCGTGCCGATGTGCTGGCGGCGAAGCCTGCGCAAGGTCCGCTCGACGTCAAGCTGTTGCGCGGTGGGCTCGTCGATTCAGAGTTCCTGATCCATTATTTGCAATTGCGCGAAGGGATCGCGCTCGACGCTGCTCTGGAAAAGGCGATTCGCGGCCTGGCGGAGGCCGAACTGCTGCCGTCCGAGCATGTCGATAACCATCTGACGCTTAACCGTTTTCTCGTGGCAGAGCGGCTGTTTGCCCCAGATGGTTCGGAACCTCCGAAAGCCACCCAGGGCGTACTTGCCGAGGCCTGCGGATATGAAAGCTATGCCGGATTGTTGCAGGCACTGCTTGAAGCGCGGCGCGGGATCGCCACACAATGGCACAGACACTTTGACGAAGAATTGGAGATTGAATGATGGTTGCCAAGGATAACGGCCGCCCGGATGCCGGATCCATGATGCCCGATGTAGCGATGGAAACGCCCGATGGCGGCACGGTAAGGCCGAGCGATTTTCGAGGTTCAAGGCTCGTTGTGTTCTTTTATCCCAAGGACAACACGCCCGGGTGCACGACAGAGAACAGGGATTTTTCTGCGCTGAAGGGTGAATTCGATGCGGCAGGCATTGCGCTGCTTGGCGTCAGCAAGGATTCGCCGAAAAAGCACCAGAACTTCATCGCCAAGCATGATCTGAAGGCGCCGCTTGCTACGGATGCCGAGACCGACGGGCTGGCCGAAGCGCTTGGCGTCTGGGTAGAAAAGCAGATGTATGGCAAGACTTATATGGGTCTGGAGCGCAGCACTTTCCTGGTCGATGCTGACGGAAAGATCGCGCGGGTCTGGCGCAAGGTGAAGGTCAAGGGGCACGCGGATGAGGTGTTGGCCGCCGCCAAGACGATGTGAGCCATGATCTTTCCACCGCTATCCGACACGCGCTGCTGACGGGAAACAAACGTGCGAAAGTGATCCGCACCCGGACGCTGGTACGGGACTGGCGGCGTGGCAACCTGGCGACGGGCTTCTCTGCGCGAATGCCGGCCAGGCCCGAATGGCCTGCGGGGCTGCAGGTGCTCGCGCCCGGCCAAATGCCCAGGCGGGGCAAGGGCGGATCGGCCAAGAACCGCATCGCCTTGTGGCATAGCCTAGCCCATATCGAGTTTGTCGCGATCGACCTTGCGCTGGACATTGTCGGACGTTTCGGCGCGCAGATGGGGGAGGACTTCCTCGCAGACTTTCTCGCCGTTGCAGCTGATGAAGCCATGCATTTCGCTTTGATCGAAAGGCACCTTGCTACGATGGGCGCAAGCTATGGTGATTTGCCCGTGCATGAAGGATTATGGCAGGCGGCGAGTGATACCGCGCATGATGTCGCAGCGCGTCTTGCCATCGTGCCGATGGTTCTGGAGGCACGGGGTCTCGACGTCACGCCGGCAACGCTCCAGCGGATCAAATCGCAAGGCGATTCGCGCGGTGCAAGAATTCTGGAACGAATCCTTGACGACGAAATCCGTCATGTCGCCGCCGGATCAAGGCATTTCGACGCATGGTGCACGCATAACCGCCTGAATCCGCAAAAAACCTGGCAAATGCTGGTGAAAAAGCACTTTCGCGGGACCCTCAGGCCACCATTCAACGACTCGGCGCGTCTTGCAGCCGGTCTGTCGCGCAAGAGTTACGCCGGTCTTGTTTGATTAACTTTTCCGGTCATACCTCAGCATTGCATAAACGGTGGGGTCCGGAAACGGTTCCTGAAAACCTTCAGCAGGAGCTGCTCCCGATGGGATGGCAGTCGGGTTTTCGGAGACTGAGAGAGACTAAAAGGGTTCGTATGATTATCAATTTCGCCAAGGCTGTTGTCGCAGGCGCCCTGTTCATCGCAACGCCAGCAATGGCTGAAGACGAAGAGCGTTCAGGCACTATCGATACCGATAATGTCGCCGAAGGCAGCCTCGACAGTGAATTCACCGAGCTGTTCGCCAGCTGGGAAAGCATCGACAATGGCGGTGTTGTGACCCCGGCAGGTGAGATTGCTGTTGTACCGCGGCTTGCCGTTTCGGTGCCTTCGCGCATGCCGCTCAACGATTCACGCCTGACCAGCGGATATGGTGATCGCGATCACCCGATCCTGCGTCGCCGCGCACGCCATCACGGTGTCGACTTGGCCGCTCCGAATGGCACGCCGGTTTATGCAACGGCTGATGGTATTGTCGAAATGGCGCAATGGTATTCCAGTTACGGCAACTATGTTCAAATCGGACATGGCGGCGAAATGGAAACACGCTATGCGCACCTTTCGAGCTATACCGTTCAGTCGGGTGAGCAGGTTCGCGTTGGGGATTTGATCGGCTATGTCGGTTCGACGGGTCGCTCGACCGGTCCGCACCTGCATTACGAGATCCGCATTGCCGGTGAATCGGTCAATCCCATTCCTTACATGACCGCCAATCTCGACACCGATAACAGTGAGCAGGCAGCCCGCGGTGGCGATTGAGTCGAGCGCACACAGCCGGAAACGAAAAAGGCGGGCCTTGCGGTCCGCCTTTTTCGTTTCCGGCTGTGCCTGAGTAACAGCTAGTGCGCCAGTAGCCTTTCGGCGATAGCGCGTACCTCTGCGCCCATATCCTCGCGCTCGAGCGCCAGTGCCAGCGTTGCCTCAACAAAACCGGCTTTGCTCCCGCAATCGAAACGGCGACCGCTGAAGGTCACCGCATGGAATGCCTGATTGCCGATCATCCTGGCCATGGCATCGGTCAGCTGGATTTCACCACCAGCGCCCTTGCCCTGCGTTTCCAGTGTGCGCATCACTTCCGGCTGCAGGATGTAGCGACCCGAAATGATCTTGTTCGACGGCGCTTCATCCAAGGGCGGCTTTTCGACCAGTCCCTTCACTTCGGTCAGTGCGCCCGAGCTCTCACCCGGATCGATCACGCCATAGCTGGACACCGCCTCATGCGGGACTTCAAGCACGGAGATCAGGTTGCCGCCAACCTCCTTATAGGCCTCTACCATCTGCGTCATGCAACCGGGTTCGCCAACCATCATCTCGTCGGGTAGCAGAATGGCAAAGGGCTCGTCCCCCACGATGGCGCGAGCGCACCATATGGCATGGCCCAAGCCCATCGGCACCTGCTGGCGCACAGTAATGATGTCGCCGGGCGTAAAGCGGCTGGAATCGAGCACGCCCAGATCCTTGCCGCGCTCTTCCATTGTCGTCTCAAGCTCGTAGGCCACATCGAAATGCTCGACAATCGCGGTCTTGCCGCGTCCGGTGACGAAAATCATCTGCTCGATGCCCGCCTCCCGGGCCTCATCCACCGCATACTGGATCAACGGCTTGTCGACGATCGGGAGCAATTCCTTGGGGATCGCCTTGGTCGCAGGAAGAAAGCGTGTGCCGAGACCCGCGACGGGAAATACGGCCTTGCGGATCGGTTTGTGACTGCTCATACTCCGCGTCATGAAAGCTCATGTTCTAACGGTCAAGCAGGCCGCTGTCGTAATCGCGCTGGTCGCCGGTGTAGTTGGCTGTCGAACGCTTGAGGAGCAAGAAAGCGTCAGCTTTGAACCTGACCCGGCCATCGTTGCTGCAGCGGATACGGCGAATCCGATGCTTTATGATCTGCGGGTCGATCCACGCTATGCCGATTTTGCCGATCAGGTGCTGGAGCAGGCTTACTCAAAGCTTGGACGGGAGGATCTGGCGGCGGCCTCAAGTGACGAATACCAACCTGCGCGCTGCGAAGCGGACGCTTCAGGCATCGCAGGTGAAGAGGCGATAGTCGATGAAATTGGCAGGTGGGCAGCTGACACGCGTGTGGTCATCATCAATGAAAGCCACACCGTCTCACGGCATCGCGGTTTTTCCCGGCGAGTGGCGGAGCGCCTGCGCGGCGAAGGCTTTACGCATTTTGCCGCTGAAACATTTGCGCATCCTGCTGACAGACCGGCTCCAGTCGAGGAAGGTATCGGCTTGTCCTATCCCCGCGATCAAGAGGGCAACTATTTGGTTGAGTCCGCTTTTGGACGGCTGTGGCGGAGCGCCCGGGCTCTTAGTTACATTCCAGTGGCCTACGAACAGAATACGCCGCTCGATGAGAGCGCTTCCATGGAACAGCGGATTTTGGCGCGTGAGGCCTTTCAGGCTGCTGCCCTTGCCGAGGAAATCGAGACGGCAGGGCCTGATGCGCGGTTCTTTATCCATGTCGGCCTCGCCCATGCGAGCGAAGATGAAGTGGATAGTGAGCCGGTTTGGATGGCGGGGCGACTAAAGGCGCTGACCGGGATCGACCCGCTGACGATTTCGCAATTCCAATGCCGACAGGACGGCGGGGCAATGAGATTGGCCGATCCGGTGAGTGATCCGACCGGGGAGAGTTACGACATGATCATCGATCATCCAGTGACGCAGTTCGTCGGCCATCGCCCGCTTTGGCGGAGTGACGCAGGCGATATGCGCATACCCGTCCCGGCTGGACTTGTGCCTATCGAAGGGGCGTATGTAGTTGAAGCGCGCCTTGCTGGCGAGCCGAACGAAGCCATACCAATGGACCGGGTGCTGGTGCGCGCGGGCGAACAGGTCGATCTCTTGCTGCCGCCTGGTCATTATCGCCTGCGTGCGGTCGTGGCGATTATCGAGGAAGGCGAGTAAGCCGCGCGGGGCCTATTCCTCGCGCCCCGCATTGAGCAAGTTCGCGACAAGCCAAAGACGCACTGCGGTGGCTAGGCCCGGCGGCGTATCCGCTTCCAGCCGTTCGGCATCGATTTGCGCGATCACCGCATTGACCGGCAATGCTTCACGCTGCGCAACATCGTTGAGTAATTCCCAGAACAGCGGCTCCAGACTTATCGAGGTCTTGTGTCCGGCGATTTCGACCGAACGCTTAACCGGTGGATGATAAATCTCGTCCACCTGTCATGCTCCTGATGGGTGGTGCGAAGCCGAAGGGGCCTCAATACATATGCTGGCCACCATTGATCGACATCGTCGATCCGGTGACGAAGGCGCCGTCTTCCGAGGCGAGGAAGCTCACGCCGCGGGCGATTTCGTGCGCCTGGCCCAGGCGCCCGACCGGGATCTTCGCGACGATCTTCTCGAGCACGTTCTCCGGGACGGCGGCGACCATGTCGGTATCGATATAGCCTGGCGCGATCGCATTGACGGTGATGCCGTAGCGCGCGCCTTCCTGCGCCAGCGCTTTGGTGAAGCCATGGATGCCGGACTTGGCGGCGGCGTAGTTTACCTGGCCGTACTGGCCGGCCTGTCCGTTGATTGAACCGATATTGACGATGCGGCCCCACTTGCGTTCTTTCATGCCCTCGAAGCACGCTTTGGCCATGTTGAAGCAGCCGCCCAGATTGGTGCGCATCACATCGTTCCAGTCTTCATAGCTCATGCGCATCAGCGTACCGTCCCGCGTGATGCCAGCATTGTTGACGACGACATCGATCGGGCCGACTTCTTCGGCAATCTTCGCGCAGGCGGCCTGTGTTGCGTCATAATCGCCCACATCGAACTTGTAGGCTGGAACGCCGGTTTCATCGGTAAACTTGCGCGCGGCCTCGTCATTGCCGGCATAGCTTGCGACGACTGTAAAGCCGTCGTCTTTCAGCGATTCGCAAATTGCGCGGCCAATACCGCGGGTACCACCGGTGACTACTGCAACTTTTGCCATGGGGCGCTCTCCATACGTGTTTTGGTTTGTTTGTGTTGCGCCATTCTAGGACAGAGAAATGTGAATCCGCAAAGAAAAACCCCGCCTGAGCGGGGCGCGCATAGCAATGCTCTGTCGCGCTGGCGCGATCGTTCGCTTAGAAACGGAACTGCGTGCCGATGTAAACGGCCTGGCTATCCTGTTGCTCCACATCGGGAAGCGGCACGATATCGCGGTCTTGCTCGTACCGTACGCCGGCAGTGATATCGAGATTGCGCGTCAGACGATAGCTGCCGCCAACATCGAGCATCTGGTCCCCGATCGTGCCACGCGCATCTTCGCTGCGACCGGAAAGCGGGCTTTCTTCCATCTCCACACGAGCGGCAAAGCGGCTCGGCTCATCACGATTGTTCTGGCGTGGTGAGAAATCCGCAATGTCCGGAATGTTGGCGTTCGAAAGCGCTGACGAGAGCGTGGGCGAGCGGGACGGAGCCCGCGTGAAGCTGCCAAAGCCACGGGCGAGCCCAAGATTGTAGCGAGTCGGTGCGACTTCCAGCGTGCTTTCCGACTCGCTGGCGATGCCGGAACGGACGGCAAGTGCGTCTGCAGCCTGTTGGTCGACACGCACAGCCACTGTCACCGAGCGTTCCGCGCCGGAGCTGACAACACTGGCGGGTGTGAAGCGTATCATGCGTGCCTTTCCGGCAGCCTGCTCGGCGATCAGTTCAGCCACATCAGGGTCGGCGAGAGCGGGAGTAAAAGCAAACTGGCTTGCATTTTCTGTCCCCGCCTCATCGCTGCTGAGCAGGCCGATCGCGAAAACCGAACTCGGCAGTGCAACAGCCAGCAGCGTAGCCGACGCCGCGAGCGCCACCTTGCCTGCCAGTTTGCTGTTCTGCCGTTTCATGACTTCCATATTCCCCGCGCCTGATGGACATGTGCTGAACGAAAAGCTCGCCATATCCTACCCAAGCGACTCGAATACTAGGCTTTTCGTTCCCGGTTTGCCAATGGTTACCGAAGCCCAAACGTGGCTTTTCGCGAAGTGTTGCGCCCAGCACACAAGTGCGCTTGCCGATCCTGCCCGATATTAAGCATGCATTCACGCCCGGATCGCGCAATTGGGCGCAAAGTTGCCGCTTCGCCTTGCGACGGTGTATGCGGCTGTATAGAGGCAACACAGGCGGCGGTTTTCCGCTGTGATCGAGTTTACAGGACACATAATGGCAAATATCATGACCCGCTCTCTCGCCCCGGCCCGCCGTCTGGGTCCGGCCCTGCTTCTTGGCGTGGCGACGACCGGCCTCGTTGCTTGCGGCGGTGGCAGTGACGAGCGGTTGCGCGCAGACCTCGCAGCATCGCAGGTAACTTCAATCGGAGTAAATTCCTATCTTTGGCGCGCCAGCCTAGAAGCTTTGTCTTTCGCCCGCTTGACCACGGCAGACAGCAATGGTGGCGTATTGATCACCGATTGGTATGCGAGCCCGAACAACCCCAATGAGCGCGTAAGCGTTTCGGTCGCCATTCTCGACCAGGATCTCCGCGCCGATGCGCTGCGTGTCAATGCTACGCGCCAGGTGATGCAGAACGGCCAGTGGGTGGAAGCGCCGGTGGCGGCTGCTACGATCCAGCGGCTGGAAGATATCATCCTGACCAAGGCCCGTGATCTTCGCCGTTCCACTGTCATGTAAGTCCCGCTAGGGCGACTGCATGAGTAACGAAAGATTCGATCCGTCTGTCGCTGACGGGCGCTGGCAGTGTGCTTGGGAAGACGCGCGCTGTTTTGAAGCGGACAGCAATTCGGACAAGCCGAAAAGCTATGTGTTGGAGATGTTCCCCTATCCCAGCGGCCGCATCCATATCGGCCACGTGCGCAACTATACGATGGGCGATGTCTTGGCGCGCTTTCGCAAGATGCAGGGGCACGAAGTACTCCACCCGATGGGGTGGGACGCGTTCGGCATGCCCGCAGAAAACGCGGCGATGGAAAAGGGCGTCCATCCTGCTGGCTGGACCTACCAGAATATCGAAACGATGAAGGGGCAATTGAAGCAGTTGGGCTTCGCGCTCGACTGGTCCCGTGAGTTCGCCACTTGCGATCCGGAGTATTACGGCCACGAGCAATCGCTGTTCATCGACCTGTTCAATGCCGGGCTCGTATACCGCAAGGAAAGCGAAGTGAACTGGGATCCCGTCGATATGACCGTCCTTGCCAACGAGCAGGTCATCGACGGCAAGGGCTGGCGTTCCGGGGCGGAGGTAGAAAAGCGCAAGCTAAACCAGTGGTTCCTGAAAATCACAGACTTTGCCGAGGAATTGCTTGAAGGCGTTCAGGGCCTGGAAGACTGGCCGCAAAAGGTGCGGCTGATGCAGGAAAATTGGATCGGCAAGTCGCAGGGGCTGGAATTCGCCTTCGACCTGTCGAATGGCGAAAAGCTGCCGGTTTACACGACGCGGCCAGATACGATTTTCGGTGCGAGTTTCGTCGCTGTGGCGGCGGACCATCCGGTGGCGCAAGCGCTTGATAACGACGCGGTGCGCGATTTTGTTGCGCTGTGCAAGAAAGGCGGCACGACTGCTGCCGAACTGGAAACCGCCGAAAAGCTGGGTTTCGATACCGGCATCACCGCGCGCCATCCGTTTACCGGTGCAGAGCTGCCGCTGTACATCGCCAATTTTGTGCTGATGGACTACGGCACCGGCGCGATCATGGCGGTGCCCGGCCACGACCAGCGTGATTTCGAATTCGCGACGAAATATGGCCTGCCAATCCCACGCGTGGTTGCAGCGAGTGTTGACGAGGCAGCGAAGCCATTCGATGGCGAAGCTGAGGCAGGCGAGGGTGTTCTCGTCAATTCGGATTTCCTCGACGGCATGAGCGTCGAGGATGCAAAGGCCGAGGTTATTTCGCGCGCCGAAAAAGGCGGCTGGGGCAAGGGCACAACGGTATGGCGCCTGCGCGACTGGGGCGTTTCGCGCCAACGCTATTGGGGCACGCCGATCCCCTTCATCCACTGCGAAGCTTGCGGTGTGGTTCCTGTGCCAAAGGGCCGGCTGCCGGTGAAGCTGCCTGAGGATGTCTCCTTCGAGCAGCCGGGCAATCCATTGCTGCGGCACCCGACCTGGAAGAATGTCGACTGCCCGAGTTGCGGCGGTGCTGCCGAGCGGGAGACCGACACGCTCGATACGTTTGTCAATTCGAGCTGGTACTTCCTGCGCTTTGCCAGTCAGCCGGCGGACAAGCCCTTCGACGCGGGAGAAGTCGCCAGGTGGATGCCGGTTGGCCAGTATATCGGAGGCATCGAGCACGCGATCCTGCACCTGCTCTATGCCCGCTTCTGGACCCGCGCGCTGGCGCACTGCGGCAAGCTGGAGGTGAAGGAGCCTTTCGCCAGCCTGTTCACGCAAGGCATGGTCACGCACGAGACCTACTCCCGGAAGGATGGCACGCGCGAAATCTATTTCATGCCCGCCGAAGTCGATCGTTCGAGCGAAGGCGCAGTGCTCATGTCGGATGGCCAGCCTGTGCAGATTGGCAAGGTCATCAAGATGTCGAAGTCGAAGAAGAACGTCGTCGATCCCGAAGACATCATCCGCGACTACGGCGCCGATGCGGTGCGCTGGTTCATGCTGTCGGACTCGCCGCCTGAGCGTGACTTGCCGTGGTCCGAAGCCGGGATCGAAGGCTGCGGTCGCTTCGTGCAGCGCCTGTGGCGGTTGTTTGGCCAATACGATGCAGCTGCGACCGGCGATGACAAGGATCTGGCCCGCAAGACGCACCAGACCATCGCCGCCGTCGCGAACGATATCGAGTCGCTCGCCTTCAACAAGGCGGTCGCACGGCTCTACGAACTCACCAGCGCAACTGAGAAGGCCAAGCCCTCTGCAAGCCGCAACCATGCGATCCGATCGCTCCTGCTCATGGCATCGCCGATGATGCCGCACCTCGCCGAAGAGGGCTGGTCTGCGATGGGAGGTGAAGGCCTGGTCGCCGAAGCGGCATGGCCAGAAGTCGACCAAACTTTGCTGGTCGATGATGACGTTACCATAGCAGTTCAGCATATGGGCAAGCTGCGCGATACTTTCACCGCACCAAAGGGATCGTCGAAAGAGGACCTCCAGGCGCTTGCGCTTGGCAGCGAGAAGGTCCAGCGTTCGATTGACGGAGCTGATATTCGCAAGGTGATCGTGGTGCCCGACAGGCTGGTCAATATCGTCACATGATGCGTCTGCTCGCCTCGTTTGCGGCACTGGCGCTGCTTTCGGCCTGCGGTTTGCAGCCGATCTATGCGGGCGGTAGCAATGGCGCAGTAGCGCGGGGGCTGGCGGGGATCGAGGTTGGTCCGATTGAAGGTCAGGAAGGCTGGCTGATGCGCAATGCGCTGGTGGATCGGCTTCGCCGCGGCGAAGGGTCTGCAGGGTCGCAATACCGTCTCGAAGTCCTGCTCGATGACCGGCTGGAAGGATTGGGCCTGCTCACCGACGATACCATTGGCCGCGAACGCCGTACCTTGCGCGCGCGCTACCAGCTGGTTGACATTGCCAGTGGTGAAATCCTTGTAGACGCTACCGCTGGCTCGGATGCCGGTATCGATGTAGTCGACAGCGAATATGCCACAATCGCAGCGGAGCAGACTGCCCTCGAGAACCTTACCGTGGAAGTCGCCGACCAGATTGTCGTCCGATTAACGCGCGTCCTGAGCGAACGAGAGCAGTGAAGGCTACCCAGCGCGATTATGCGCAGGCCGCCAAGCAGGCAGGCGACAAGTGCAAGCTGTTCTTTTTCTGCGGGCAGGATGAAGCAGGGGCATCCGCTGCAGCTGCCAAGCTGATCGCCGATTTGCCCGACGCCGGCGAACGCGTCGAGCTCGCAGGAGCTGATCTTAAATCCGACCCGTCACGGCTGGTTGATGAAGCGCGTTCAACCTCGCTCTTCGGAGATGTCCGGCATATCTATGCTCGCGTCTCGGGCGAGGAAGCGCATGATGCGATGGAGAGCTGGTGCGAGCTGGTGGATCGCGGCGAAGTGCAGGATGGCTGGCCGATCTTTATCATCGCAACGTCCGCTACGGACAAGTCACGCAGCGCCAAACTGTTGTTGAAGCGCGATGATAGTCTCGTTGCCATATTCTACCCGCCCGATTTGCGTTCGGTCACCACCGATGTGAGGGCGATGGCGGACGCGGCGGGCTTGCGCCTTGATGGGTCGCTCGCCGAGACTATTGCGCGCGCCGCCAATCTCGATGTGCGGCTGGCGCAATCCGAAGTAGACAAGCTCGCGCTTTATCTGGACGCTTCTTCACAAGCGCCCAAACGTGCCGACATGGTGGCGTGGGGGGCTATCGGCGCGAGCACAGAAGAAGATGGCTTTATGCCGCTGGTCAATGCGGCGCTCGGCGGAGAGTTGGGCAAGCTGCCGGGCGAGCTGGCGCGCATGCGCGAGGTCTCGCTGAATCCGGTGGGGGTCGCGTTGGCGCTGGAACGTCGGGCGGCGCAGCTCGCAGTGCTGTCACCGAAGCTGCGGCGTGGCGACGATATGAAGCAATTCCTGAAGATGAACGGCGTGTTCTTCAAGGAGCATCGCGAAGTGGGCGACCAGTTGATGCGCTGGAGTGGTGGCAAGCTGGAACGGCTCGTCCCGCGCCTGGCCGACCTTCACCGGTCATTGCTCGCCAACAGCCAGACGGCAGAGCTTTTGCTCGCTCGCGAGCTGACGCAGATCGCCCGATACGCTGCGGCCCGCCGTTAGACTTTACCTTCGCCTGCCTGAAACGCTGCATAGGCATTCGCGATACCGTCACGCAGTGCGATCTGCGGCTTCCAGCCCATAGCGGCGATTTTCTCGCCACTCATGAGCTTGCGAAGCGTGCCGTCGGGCTTGGTCGTATCCTTGGTGATGCTGCCTTCGAAACCGACGACGTCGCATACCATTTCGGCCAGCTCGATAATCGGAAGGTCGGTGCCGGATCCGAGATTGATGTGCTCGTCGCCCGAATATTCCTTCAGCAGGAACACCGCGCCATCGGCAAGGTCGTCGACATGCAGGAATTCGCGGCGCGGCGTGCCGGTGCCCCATATCTCAATGCTATCCTCCCCCGCTTCCTTGGCCTCATGCGCCTTGCGGATCAGCGCCGGCAGGACGTGGCTGTTCTCGAGGTCGAAATTGTCGCCCGGACCATAAAGATTGGTCGGCATCGCACTGATGAAGTCAGCCCCATACTGGCGGCGATAGGCTTGGCAGAGCTTGATCCCGGCGATCTTTGCGATCGCGTACCATTCATTGGTCGGCTCGAGCGGACCGGTCAGGAGAGCGTTCTCGGGGATCGGCTGCGGCGCCATCTTGGGATAGATGCAGGACGATCCGAGGAAGAGCAGTTTTTCTGCCCCGCTGCGATAGGCTGACTCGATGAGGTTCGCCTCGATCATGAGATTGTCGTAAAGGAATTCCGCCGGATAGGTGTCGTTGGCGAAAATGCCGCCAACCTTCGCTGCCGCTACCACAACCGCGTCGGGTTTGTTGGCCGCGAACCAGTCCCGCACCGCCGCCTGCTCGCGCAGGTCGGTCGAGCGAGTGCTGGTCAGGATCTCGCAATTCTCGCTTTCCAGCCGCCGAACGATGGCGGAGCCGACCATACCCTTATGGCCTGCGACATAGACGCGTTTACCGGCGAGATTGTATACCATCAGTCACCGCCGGCAATGGGTTCAGCCTTCATCACTTCCAAGTCGGCCTGCACCATTTCGCGGGCGAGATCGCGCGGGGACGTTTCATGCGTCCAGCCGAGCTTTTCCTGCGCCTTGGTCGGGTCGCCGAGGAGCAGTTCGACCTCGGTCGGGCGGAAATAGCGCGGGTCGACTTCGATCAGGCAGCGGCCATCATCCTTCGCATAGCCCTTTTCCGCCACTCCTTCGCCGCGGAATTCAACCGGGATACCAGCATCTTCGAACGCCCAGCGCACGAATTCGCGCACTTCGGTCGTGATGCCTGTGGCGAGCACATAATCGTCTGCCTCGTCCTGCTGCATCATCATCCACATGCCGCGCACATATTCGCGGGCGTGGCCCCAATCGCGCTTCGCATCCAGATTGCCGAGATAGAGCTTGTCCTGGCGGCCGAGCGCAATGGCCGCGGCAGCACGGGTGATCTTGCGAGTGACGAAGGTTTCACCACGCAGCGGACTTTCATGGTTGAACAGGATACCGTTGGACGCGTGGATGCCATAGGCCTCGCGGTAGTTCACCGTGATCCAGTACGCGTATAGCTTGGCCGCCGCATAGGGGCTGCGTGGATAGAACGGTGTGGTCTCGCGCTGCGGCACTTCCTGCACCAGGCCGTAAAGTTCCGATGTCGAGGCCTGGTAGAACTTGCTCTTCTTCTCGAGCCCGAGGATGCGGATGGCCTCGAGCAGGCGTAGCGTGCCGATGGCATCGGCATTGGCGGTGTATTCGGGCGTTTCAAAGCTCACCGCGACGTGGCTTTGCGCAGCGAGGTTGTAGATCTCGTCCGGCTGTACTTCCTGTACGATACGGATGAGATTGGTGCTGTCCGTCAGGTCGCCATAGTGCAGGTGGAAACGCTGGTTATCGACATGTGGATCCTCGTAGATGTCTTCGATCCGGCCCGTATTGAAACTGGATGACCGGCGCTTCACGCCGTGAACCTCGTAACCCTTCTCAAGAAGCAGGTGCGAAAGATACGCTCCGTCTTGCCCGGTGACACCCGTGATAAGTGCGGTCTTGCCTGAATTCATTGTCGATTACTCAGCTTTCGATTCCTGTGCCCGGGCGCTCAAGCCTATTGGCGAACCAGATGCAAGGCTTGATGTTGTGCGCTGCAATATTTGCGGCCAGTGGACCTGCTAGTTGTCTTCCGGCACTTCAAAAGTGCCCGACACGCGGCCATTGCCGTTGCGCGAACCCGCACCATCGACCGAAGACACGCCCGAGTTGAGATCGATGACCAGACGGCCACCATCGAGGCGATCCTGGCCGCGATTGACCGATACTCCTCCCGACAGCACGATCACCCGGCGGTTGAAGTCATAGACCGCCGCATCGCCGCGCGCTCGCTCGCTCCCGCGGGTCACCACCACACCGCCCGTCGCATTGATGCGCAGGATACGCAGCGCGCCGGTATCGTCATAGGCGATGGTGGTGCGCTCGGCCGTCATTCGAAGATCGCCCTGCTGGATGATGACATTGCCGGAAAGCACGACACGGTTCTGGCGATCTTGCAACTGACCATTATCGGCAGACCAGGTCACCGGCTGGTTCGAACTGAGTCCGGTGATGTTCTGCGCGCCCGCTATCGAGCCGAAGCCGACCGCACCAATACTGCCCGCCAGTAAGCCGGCGGCAAGTCCGCGCAAAGCCAGCTTGCGCAGTGTGGGACGTTTGCTTGCACTATCGCTCATCACGATCCTCGTCATACTTGGTGTCTCGTCATACTTGCGGCCAGGTTTCCGTCATTCGGGCATGCTCATGCCGCGTGGCATCCGCACTTGTCCGGGCACCATCGTCATCCTTGCATTGCCGGACAGAGTGAATACGCGATTTTCCAGGTCGGCGCGCATGCTGTCTGCAGAGAAGCGCCCGGCGGGCAGTTCCCCTGTCACACGGCCTTCGCCACGCACAACGCGCGAGGGCAAGTCGATCGTGACGTTGCGCGCGGAAAAGGCATAGCCGTCGGCGGCGGTGAACTGGACAATGCCGGGAACGGTGACCTGGTCACCGTCAATGTCATAGGTACCGTTGGGCGCTGAAAGCACGGCGGGTCCATCGGGTAGGAGGATACGCGCGGTCAGCTGCTTCAGCTGTACGAGCGGCACTGCATTGCTCCGTTGCACGGCAGAGCCCGCCATAAGCGAAAAAGGGCGCCCCTGCGTGTCTGCCCCGCGATACATGGCATTGTCCACTCTTAGACGGTCTTCGGCCAACGCTACCCTGTTGCGATCGAGCAGGAAGCTGACTTCGCCGCGCGGCGAGAGCGGGGTGATCAGCATCATCGCCGCCACCACGCCCACAAGAGCGGGCAGGCCCACCGCCAGCGCGCGCACAACCTTGTCGAGCTTGCTGCCCGGTGCGGCGAAGGCCTGGCGCTTGGTGCGCATCTGATCTGCGGCGAGTGTCATTTCCGTTTCAATGCGCGATCATCGGCTGCGGTGCCTTACATATGGCTGAAGATGTCGTGCTCTGCCCATCCGGCGATGTCGAGCTTCGCGCGAGTGGGCAGGAAATCGTAGCAGGCCTGCGCCATGTCAAGCCGGTCTTCGCGCTCCAGCCTTGTGATCAGGATCTCGCGCAGGCGGTGGAGGTATCGTACATCGGATGCCGCATATTCGCGCTGCGCGTCGTTCAGTTCGTCTGCACCCCAGTCGCTGCTTTGCTGCACCTTCGAGAGGCTCTCGCCCAGCAGTTCCTCGACGATTATCTTGAGGCCGTGGCGGTCGGTATAGGTGCGGGTCAGCTTGCTGGCGATCTTGGTGCAGAACACTGGCGCGGCCATCACGCCCAGATAGTGCTCGATCGCGGCGAGGTCGAAGCGTGCGAAGTGGTATATCTTGATCCGCTCCGGATCCGCCAGCACCGCTTTCAGGTTGGGCGCATCATAGCTGCTGTCCTTGGCAAAGCGCACGAGGTGCTCATCGCCATTGCCATCACTGATCTGGACGACGCAGAGCCGGTCGCGCGGCGTCACAAGGCCCATGGTTTCGGTATCGACGGCAACGGGGCCATCCGCGAGCACGCCTGCGGGCAGGTCTTCTTCGTGAAAGTGTACAGTCATCGGTGTCCCCTTAGGCCAGATGGGGATTGCAGGGAAGGGTGGCTTTGCAGCGCGTTGCAGCCGCGCCTAGACCGTGCGGAATGAGCGAGAGCATTCCCGAAAGCTGGGCACCTGTGCTCGAACCCGTGCTGGCCACGCCCGAAGCGCGCAAGCTCGGCGGCTGGCTGCGGGCGGAGGAGGATGCAGGCAAGCGCATCTATCCGCCGCGCGGCTGCCGCTTGAAGGCGCTCGAGCTGACCCCGCTGGAGAGCGTGAAGGTCGTGATCCTTGGGCAGGACCCGTATCACGGGCCGGGGCAGGCGCACGGGCTCTGCTTCTCGGTGCCCGAGGGTGTCAAAGCCCCGCCCTCGCTGCTCAACATCTTCAAGGAGATGGAGAGTGATCTCGGTCTCGCGCGGCCCGATCACGGCAATCTCGAAAGCTGGGCGCGGCAGGGTGTGCTGCTGCTCAACAACACGCTGACGGTGGAAGAAGCGCGCGCGGGGAGCCATGCGGGAAAGGGGTGGGACGCGATCACCGATGCCTGCGTCGCCGCCGTGGCGCAGCGCGATTGGCCATGTGTCTTCATCCTCTGGGGCAGCCACGCGCAGGGCAAGGCGGCGCGTGTCCCGGCGCTGACGGATGATGGCCCGCATCTGCTGATCAAGAGCCCGCACCCAAGTCCGCTGTCGGCCCATCGCGGCTTCTTCGGCTCGCAGCCCTTCAGCAAGGCCAATGCATTTCTGGAAGAGCACGGCCGCGGCGCCATCGACTGGGCGCTTTGACAGCGAAGGTGTTACAGGTGTGACAGTGTTCCGGGCAACAGCCCTGCCATGCGCATGGCCTCTGTAAGCTTCTGATAGGCCGAGAGTTTCTGACGCGTCATCCGGCGGGCTTTGACAATCCGGCCCAATGTAGGAAAGCTGTTTTCCATGACAGAGGACGACGCCCGCAAAGCGCTCACCGCGCGGCTGGAAGAGCTCGACCGGCTCGACGCGATGAGCGCCGAGGGCCGCGAACCCGTCACCCTGCAACAGGACAGCGTCGGGCGTTTGAGCCGCATGGATGCCATGCAACAGCAAGCGATGGCGCAAGCCGAAGAGCGCCGCCGCAATGCCGAGCGCGCGCGGATCAAAGCCGCGTTTGCGAGGCTCGACGAAGGCGAATGGGGCTACTGCGCCAAGTGTGGTGAGGCCATCGCCGAGGGGCGTCTCAGGAACGACCCGAGCGTCGCGCGCTGCGTGGGATGTGCGGGGTGAGTGCCGAGTATCGCCAGAAGCTGGTCAACTGGCTGACGAGCATGCTGGTTTTGCATACAATCTGTGCGGCCCTGTTCGCAATGGATTGGTTCAACCGCCTTTCGCTGATTCTACCCTACAATGAAGGGAGCGCGTGGCTCATACTTGAAGCAATCATTTGGAACGTGCCGAGTTTCGTATTCTTTTTTGGGGCTCTGCTGATTTGGCACCTTGCCGATTTCGCGCAGCCTGACCGCGTTATGCGACGTTGGTTCGAGTTTTTGGGGAACTACCACTTGCTGGTCGTCGTCTTGTGCCTCGTAGGCCTTTCGGCGCTCTTCAATCAGTCGGGTTGGTTGAACGATATTGGATGCCCCGAGGAAAATTTCCCACCGAATGCGTTCGTTTTTGATGGTTGCGGATCGTGGACCCCGTTTTGGAAAGAGGCGATCCTGATGGCCCTCACTTTCGCATTTGTGCTGTTGGTGCTCGGTAAACTCATTCTTGCTATTGCGTATCGCGCAACAGGTCTGCGCAAATGGGCACTTTCTAAAATGGGCTAGGGAAGTAAGGTCGCCTCATGACCGTACTTCGCCTCCCTCGCATACCGCGCGCATGGGGTGTGGTCGCCCTCACCATATCAGCGATCTGGCTTGCCCGATTGATGACCCACACCGATTGGGCGGCGGCGAATGTGACGCTTGCAGCGCTGCTCTTCGCATGGATCGTAGTCGACGCGCTGTGCCTTTCGACCATCGCCAAGGCGGAGCAGCAAAAGCCCGGCGTGCTGGCCATGCTGGGAGCGGGGGCAATGGGAGCCGTGATCGTCATTATCGGCGCAGCGCCTGCGGTTCGAGAACGTATCCACACGATGCCCGCATTGCTCGCTGCGCTCGGCCTGACGCTGGCGCTTTGGGTCGTACTAGCTTGCTGGCGCGTTGCTACGGCGAAGCGGAGCGGTGTGACTTGGGATGATGCCCTTACCGAAGTCGCGCCCGGGCCCTTTGTGCGCTTTTTTCTCATCGAACTGCGCAAGATGCACCTGGCGCTGTTCGTCTGGAGGCGCGCGCCGGATGTGCCCGAAGGCGCGAGGGGCTTTGCCTATCACCGCTATCTCACCCCGATGCTGGCAACGCTGATCGCATTGCAGGTGATCGAGCTGGGCGTTGTCCACCTGCTGCTGATGTTGTGGAACCCGGTGGTGGCGTGGTTCGCCTTCACGCTCACGCTCGCAGGTCTATTGTGGTTCATCGCGCTGACCAAGAGCCTGCGGCTGATGCCGGTGCTGGTGGCGAAGGATTACGTCCGCGTACGTGTCGGCGCTCCGGTGGATTTCCGTTTACCGATGCATGCGATCGCTGCCGTTGGTGAGACGTTCGATGCTGAGACGCTCAAGTGCAAAGCCACCTTTGACGGCACGATCCTGAGCAGTCCCAACATGACGTTGCGGCTCAACCGTGCGGTGCCGATGCCAAGGCTGTTTGGCGGTGATCGAATGGTCGACCGTATTGCCCTGCGGCTGGACGATCCGGCGGCGTTCCGTGCGGCTATCGACGAGGCAATGCGCCGCTAGGCGGCGTCGATCACCGCGCTTAGCCGCTCGCCTGCACCGAACGGTGTGGTGCCGTGGTAGAGAAAGCTCGGGAACAGGATCAGCCGCGCAGGCTTCGGTGCGAAGGTTGTGAACGGTTCGATATTGAGCGCGATGTCCGCGGGCGGGCGGCCGAGTTCGAGCATCCCCTCTCCCTCCGCGTCGGGCACGACCAGATGGCACGCGCTGCTAAGCAAGCCGGAATCATGCAGATGCGGTACGTGATATCCGCCCCCTTCCAACCGCACGGACCAGCTTGCCGCGATCCGCGGCGCGCGTTGGGTGAGCTGGTAGAGCGGGTGATCGACTGACAGGCCCGAAAGGCGCGCGGGATATTCCCCCAGCGCCCGTTCGAAATGTCCGAATAGTGCCTGCAGCACCGCATCATCACGCACATGCAATTGGCCGCGTGTCTGGGTGCCACCGCGCAAGCTTTGCGAGGGCGGCGCGAGGCGCGTTTTGTGCAGGCTGCGCAGGTGGCCGACCACTTGCGCGAGTTCGCTGTCCAACAGATCGAAATCGAAACTGCCAACCAGCGCGCCATCGTGCATCAGCCAGTTGTGGCGACCATCAGCACTCTCGCGCCAGCACAGCTCGCGCATGGCCCAGATGCGCATATCGCGCACATCGGGCGCGGCATCGAGCGCTTCCAGCGCTTCCCCTACCGCGCCGCGTTGCAAGGCGTTGCGTGCGCGCTGGTAATCCAGATCGGGCACATCCTTTGGCAGGTTTGCGAGCAGCTTCGCTCCGCGTTCCGGATCACCCGCCAATCCTGCATAGCGGGCTTCGAGCAAGGCCAGCTCGGGCACATCGCCGATACGGTAACGCAGGTTGGCAGTGAGATCGGCGGCGCGTGCATGCTCTCCATTCGCAGCAAGGAGGTTGAGATAGGCGTGCCATAGGGCCGGATGATCGGGCAGTGATTTGAGCGCGTTCTCAATCACGGAGAGCGGCTCTGGCGCGCCGAACTCGATCTTCAGCTGCGCCAGGCCGCGATGGCCGCTCACCCAGTCGGGCGCTTGCTGCAATATGTCTTCGAGACGAGCAAAGGGCGTCTCGGCCCCGCATTCTGCCAGTGCAGCCGCTTCGGCGAGGAGCAGCGCACCATCATGGGGCTTGTCGGATAGGGCGGCAGTCAACAGTGCGGCGCAATCCTCGCTGCGCTTTTCGAAAGCGGCGAGCGCATGGTCACGCTTGTTGGCTGAGTCGCTCCCGATCACCGGGGAAGCTCTGTCACTCCCATCAGTGCTTCGTCAACCGAGGCAGCGCATTGGCGACCTTCGCGAATGGCCCAGACCACCAGGCTTTGGCCGCGGCGCATATCTCCGCAGGCATAGATTTGCTCGTCGCTGGTGCGATAATCGATCTCATTGGCATCGACATTGCCGCGCTGGGTCAACTCGACGCCTGCTTGATCGAGCATACCGCGTCGGCGCGGGCCGAGGAAGCCCATAGCGAGGAGGATCAGGTCTGCCTTCAGCGTGAATTCACTGTCTGGGACTTCGGTCAGTTGGCCACCGGACCAGTCGGCGCGCACGCATTTGAGGCCGGTTACCTTGCCGCCTTCGCCGACAACTTCCTTGGTCAACACCGCCCAGTCGCGCTCCACGCCTTCTTCGTGCGAAGAGGAGGTGCGCAGCTTCATCGGCCAGTCGGGCCAGGTGAGCAGCTTGTTCTCCTTTTCCGGCGGCTGCGGCATGATCTCGATCTGCGTGACCGACGCCGCGCCCTGCCGGTTGGAGGTTCCGACACAATCGCTGCCGGTATCGCCGCCGCCAATCACGATAACATGCTTGCCAGTTGCCGTAAGCGTCCCGCGCGGTGCCGCGCGAGTCTCGTCATCGCCAGCATTGCGCTTGTTCTGCTGGGTGAGGAATTCCATCGCCAGACGGACTTCGGGTAGCTCTGCGCCGGGAATTTCGAGGCTTCGCGGATGTTCTGCGCCGCCCGACAGCACGATGGCGTCGAAGTTTTCCTTCAGCGACTTCATCGAGGTATCGACGCCCACTTCATTACTGGTTCGGAAAATGACTCCCTCGGCCTCCATCTGAACCGCGCGGCGGTTGATGAGCGTCTTTTCCATCTTGAAGTCAGGGATGCCGTAGCGGAGCAAACCGCCCACGCGGTCGCTCTTCTCGAACACCGTGACCGAATGTCCGGCGCGCGCCAATTGCTGGGCGCAGGCCATGCCGGCAGGACCGCTGCCGACCACGGCAATGTTCTTGCCGGTTTCCTTCACGGGCACTTGCGGCTTGATCCAGCCTTCTTTCCAACCGCGATCGACGATGGCGCATTCGATGCTTTTGATCGTCACCGGCGCATCGGTGATGTTGAGGGTGCAACTCGCCTCGCACGGGGCAGGGCACACGCGACCGGTAAATTCGGGAAAGTTGTTGGTCGAGTGCAGCACTTCCAGCGCGTTCTGCCAGTCGCCCTCATAGACAAGGTGGTTCCAGTCCGGGATGATGTTGTTCACCGGGCAGCCGTTATGGCAATAGGGGATGCCGCAATTCATGCAGCGGCTGGCCTGTTTTTGCAGCGCCGGCTCGTCATGCGGAATGACGAATTCCTTGTAGTGCTTCACTCGCTCTTTGGGATCGTCATAAGTGCGATCTTCGCGGTCGACTTCCAGAAAGCCTGTCTCTTTTCCCATTACTCTGCGGCCTCCATCGCGGCTTCATCGCGCTCGGCCTCAAGCTGCTTAAGCGCGCGCGCGTAATCCTTGGGCATCACTTTCACGAACTTGCCGACCGTGTTGTCCCAGTCGTCGAGCAGCGCCGCCGCCCTGGCAGAACCGGTGTGCAGTTTATGCCGTTCGAGCAGGATCTTCAGCCTCGCGGCATCGTGATAGAGCGGATCGCCCATCCCGGGATCGTCGACCGTGCTGGCACGCTGCTGCGGCAGGCCCATACCCTCCGGATCGCTCGGCGCTGCGTTGATTGGCAGCAAGTCGACCTGCGCCATATTGCAGCGTTGCTCGAACGTGCCCTTGGGATCGTAGACATAGGCAATCCCGCCGCTCATCCCGGCAGCGAAATTGCGGCCCGTTCGGCCCAAGACTGCGACAACGCCGCCGGTCATGTATTCGCAGCCATGATCGCCGGTGCCTTCGACGACGGCGACCGCGCCCGAATTGCGCACGGCAAAGCGTTCACCCGCCACGCCGCAGAAATATGCCTCGCCCGCAATTGCGCCGTAGAGGCAGGTGTTGCCGACGATGATGTTCTTGCGCGGATCGCGCTCCACGCCGTCGGGCTGGCGGACGATCACGCGGCCACCAGATATGCCCTTTCCGACATAGTCATTGGCATCGCCCACCAGATCGAGCGTCACGCCATGTGCCAGCCATGCAGCAAAGCTTTGTCCCGCAGTTCCGGTGAAGTTTACGCGGATGGTATCGGCAGGCAGGCCCTTATGGCCGTGCTGCTTGGCAATTTCGCCCGAAAGCATAGCGCCAACGGTGCGGTTGACGTTGCGGATGGTGCGATCGAGCTGGACAGGCTTGCCTTCCAGCACCGCCTCGCGCGTGGCGGCAAGCAGTTCGACGTCCATCGCCTTGTCGAGCCCGTGATACTGCGCTTCGGTCTGGAACAGCGCCTTGCCTGCGGGCGCTTCGACTGTGTGCAGCAGCTTAGACAGGTCGACGCCGTCGGCCTTCCAGTGGCGGATCGCGCGATTCATATCGATGCGGTCCACGCGCCCGATCATTTCCTCGACCGTGCGGAAACCCATTTCGGCCATGATCTCGCGCAGTTCTTCGGCGACGAAGAAGAAGTAGTTGATGACGTGCTCGGGCTGACCGACGAAACGTTTGCGCAGTTCCGGGTTTTGCGTGGCAACCCCGACGGGGCAAGTGTTGAGGTGGCATTTGCGCATCATGATGCAACCTGCCGCGATCAACGGCGCAGTGGCAAAGCCGAACTCGTCAGCCCCCAGCAGCGCGCCGATGGCGACATCGCGCCCCGTGCGCAGGCCGCCATCGACCTGCACCGCGATGCGGCTGCGCAGATCGTTGAGCAGCAGCGTTTGCTGGGTTTCAGCAAGGCCGATTTCCCAAGGGCTGCCCGCATGGGTCAGACTGGTCAGCGGTGATGCACCCGTGCCGCCTTCGTAGCCGGAAATGGTCACGTGGTCAGCGCGTGCCTTGGAGACGCCCGCCGCCACCGTGCCCACGCCCACTTCGGCCACCAGCTTGACCGAAACGCGTGCGGCGGGGTTCACGTTTTTCAAGTCGTGGATCAGCTGCGCCAAATCTTCGATCGAGTAGATATCGTGGTGCGGCGGCGGACTGATCAGGCCCACGCCAGGTGTGGAGTGACGGACCTTGCCGATGCGCTTGTCCACCTTGTGGCCGGGCAACTGACCGCCTTCGCCCGGTTTCGCGCCCTGTGCCATCTTGATCTGGATATCGTCCGAATTGGCGAGGTACTCGGTCGTGACGCCGAAGCGGCCCGAAGCGACCTGCTTGATCCGGCTGCGCATGGAATCGCCGTTCTCGAGCGGCTGGAAACGGAACGGTTCCTCGCCGCCCTCGCCGGTGTTCGAACGACCGCCGATGCGGTTCATCGCGATGGCGAGTGTCGAATGCGCCTCGTGACTGATGCTGCCAAAGCTCATCGCGCCGGTGCTGAAGCGCTGGACGATGTCTTCGGCGGGTTCGACCTCGTCCAGCGGGATCGCTTCTTCCGCTTTCTTCAATTCCATCAGCCCGCGAATGGTCAGCAGACGTTCGGCCTGTTCGTTCACAGACTTGGCAAAAGCGCGGTATTTCTGCTGCGCGTCGAGACCAGGCTCGCTGCGAACCGCGTGCTGCAATTCGGCGATATTGGCGGGTGTCCAGGCATGCTCCTCACCGCGGAGGCGGTATTGATACATCCCGCCGACATCGAGCATGTTCTTGTAGATCGGGTTGTCGCCAAAGGCTGCCGCATGACGGCGCACAGTCTCCTGCGCCACTTCGGGCAGACCGATGCCTTCGATCGTTGTGGCGGTACGGGTGAAGAAGCGGTCGATGAAGTCGGACGACAGACCCACCGCATCGAAAATCTGCGCGCCGCAATAGGACTGGTAGGTCGAAATGCCCATCTTGGACATGACTTTCATGATGCCCTTGCCGACAGCCTTTACGTAATTCTTCTCGACCTCTTCGGGTGCCAGATCAGGAGCCTTGCGCTGGCGAATATCCTCCAGCGTCTCGAAGGCGAGATAGGGGTTGATCGCTTCTGCACCGTATCCGGCAAGCACACAGAAATGGTGCACTTCGCGGGCCTCGCCGGTCTCGACGACGATTCCGGTCTGCATACGCAGGCCCTGGCGCACCAGTTGGTGATGCACGGCGGCGGTAGCGAGCAAGGCAGGCATGGGAATGCGATCTGGCCCCTGCTTGCGGTCGGACAGGATCAAGATGTTCTTGTCCTGCAGCACCGCTTCGGTAGCCGCCCAGCACATTTCCTTGATCGCCATTTCGAGGCCCTCTGCCCCGCTTTCCGCGTCCCATGTGATATCGATAGTCTCGGTGCGGAATGCACCATCGAGGCTGGCTTCGACCGAGCGGATTTTCTCCATCCCGCGATTGGTCAGGATCGGCTGGCTGATCTCGAGCCGCTTATGGGTGCCCGCTTCCATCCCGAGCAGGTTGGGGCGCGGGCCGACCATGGTCAGCAGGCTCATCACCAGCTCCTCGCGGATCGGATCGATCGGCGGATTGGTGACCTGCGCGAAGTTCTGCTTGAA
>CAYRBB010000025.1:0-33733 GCA_964422435.1 uncultured Sphingomonadaceae bacterium | reverse complement strand
TCTAAGGCGTGGCACGCCCCGCAACGCATATATGGCGGCTCCTCAAATGGGGCCGAACGCTGGCGAAGCACGGCGCGCTGCGCGGGATCGAGCGTGATCCCAACACGCCGCCGCCGGTCAAGCGTCTCGCGCGCATCGCCCGTCTCGGCACGATCCAGCCGAAAGAGCCGGACTATGCCGGTGCTTTCCGCGATATCGGCCCTGCCGCCATCAAGCTCGGCCAGACGCTGGCGACGCGCCCCGACCTCGTGGGCGAGGATGCCGCGCGCAACCTGCTCAAGCTGCAGGACGATTTGCCGCCTGTAGGTTTCGACAAGATCAAGCAGAGCATCGAGGCGAGCTTCGAACAGCCGCTCGAAAGCCTCTATTCCGAATTCGACCCCGTACCGGTCGGCGCGGCCTCGATCGCGCAGGTCCACCGCGCGGTCACCACCGATGGCCGGCAGGTCGCGGTGAAGGTGCTGCGCCCCGGTGTGCGCGAGCAGTTCGCGCGCGACATCGACACCTATGAATGGGCCGCAGCCCATGTCGAGGCGATGGGCGGCGAAGCGTCGCGCCTGCGCCCGCGGCTCGTCATCGCCAATTTCAAGCGCTGGACCAATCGCGAGCTCGACCTGCGCCGCGAGGCGGCCAGCGCGTCCGAACTCGCCGAGCACATGGTCGGCACCGAGGGTTACGAGATCCCCGGCATCGACTGGGACCGCACCAATGGCCGCGTGATGACCGTCGACTGGATCGACGGGATCAAGATCAGCAATACCGAGGCGATCCGCGCGGCAGGCCACGATACGGCAGAGCTGGCCAACCGCCTCGTCCTCGCCTTCCTGAAGCAGGCGATTGCCGCCGGCTTCTTCCATGCGGACATGCACCAGGGGAACCTGTTCGTGAAACCGGACGGGACCATCGCCGCCATCGATTTCGGCATCATGGGCCGGATCGACCGGCAGGCGCGCATGTGGCTGGCGGAGATCCTCTACGGGCTGACGACGGGCAATTACAAACGCGTCGCCGAAATCCATTTCGAAGCGCAATATGTGCCGAGCTATCACGATGTCGGCGAATTCGCGACGGCACTGCGTGCGGTGGGTGAACCGATGCGCGGCAAGCCGGTCAGCGAGTTGTCGGTCGGCCAGATGCTTGACGGCCTGTTTGCCATCACGCGCGATTTCGACATGCAGACCCAGCCGCATTTGCTGCTGCTGCAAAAAACGATGGTCATGGTGGAGGGGATCGCGACGCAGCTCAATCCCGCGATCAATATGTGGGAGACGTCTGCCCCCTATGTCCGCAGCTGGATGCGCGACGAGCTGGGGCCCGAAGCCGCAATTGCCGATCGGATCCGCGAAGATGGCGAGACGCTACTCCGCATTCCGCAGCTTGTCCGTCGGCTGGAAGAGCAGTTTCCCCCGAAAGGTGGCGCGCCCGAGCAGCCGCCGCTTGATGATGTCGAGCTGATATGGGATCGCCGTGAAAGGCAGGGGCGCGGCTGGTGGGGCTATATACTGGCGGCGCTTGTGGGAGGCGCTTTGGTATTCGGGGGCATAGAGACGGGGTGGTTAGGCTAAGATCGCGTCGCAAGGACTGGGACAGGTTCGCGCATTGGGCACCGGGTGCTGCCATTCTGGCGCTGGCGCTGGTGCTGGCGGTGTTGCTCGCGGCAGCTTTGACGGCGCGCGATACCTCACCCGATGCCACTGAAAGTTCTCTTGCCGGTCCCAACACGGTTGCCGCCACGGGTGAGAAGGTGGAGCAAGCAGCGAATGTTGCGCGCCGCGACACCGATCTCCAGCTCTATGATGCCATTGCCGAGCGTGTTGCTGCGGGCGAGAATTATTACGAAGTTGCCGTAGACGAGCAGCGCGCGCGTGATTTTCCCGTGCGGCCTGGCTTTGCGGTTCGCCTGCCGACCCTGGCCTACATATACGCCGCCGTGGGCCAATGGGGGTTGATGATAATTGCGGGTGTGCTCGGCATTGCCACACTTGTCGCGTGGCATTACCGCCTGCGCGATGTGTCGGGCGGGCCGGGGCGGCTGCGCTACCTGCTACTCCTGCTCGTGATCGGCTCTGTCGCGGGCCTGAAGCCGCAATATCTCGCTTTGCACGAAGTGTGGTCAGGCATGCTGATTGCACTGTCCATTGGGCTCTATCGTCCCCAACGCTGGGGATGGGCGCTGTTGGCGGGCACGCTGGCGCTTGCCATTCGGGAGTTGGCGTTACCCTTTGTTCTACTGATGGGCTGGATTGCCCTGCTGCGCGGCAATCGCGGGGAATTTGCTGCATGGCTCTGCGTGGTCATCGTTTTCGGGATTGCGATAACAGCGCATCTCCTTGCCGTAGGCGCTGTGACAAGCGAGGCGGATCCTGCATCGCCGAGCTGGCTGGCCCTGCGCGGATTTGGCGGGTGGACCGCCAATATCGTGCTCTCGAGTCCGCTTTATCTGTTACCGTCCTACATTGCCGCGCCGCTGGCATTGCTGCCATTGCTGGGATGGGCGGGGTGGCGCAGCTGGTTCGGGGTGACGGGTTTCCTGCTATGTCTCGGCTATGGCGTGGCTTTCATGATCGCCGGGCGGGACAACAATTTCTACTGGGCGTTGATTGTGATGCCCGTGTGGTTCGTGGGTTATGCTTTCGTGCCGCGCGCTTTCGCCAGCCTTTGGAATTCGGCGCGCGGTCACTGAGGGTGCCGTCTGCGCAGGAAAGAAGGAATCGATGAACACTTGGAGCGATCCGATTGGCTGGTGGAAAGCGCGGGAGCGTCCTTTCCGGCGCATGCCACGCAAGGCAGCGGTCGCCGTGCTCTTCCTTTTGGGCGTTGTCCTGGTGTGGGCGGCATTCGCACCCAGCATGAGCGGCGGTGCGTTTGAAGCACCACCGGCCGACCAGATACAACCGGCTGAGGATGCCGGCGATCTGGCTTTATATAAGCGGATTTCGGAACGGGTTGTCGCCGGCGATAACTACTACGCCGCCGCGATGGACGAGCAACGGATGGGCAATTATCCGACAAGGCCGTTTGTCACGGTGCGCCTGCCCACGCTTGCTGTTCTTCACGGCACGGCAGGGGCACAGGCGATGGGGATCGCGCTGAAAATAGCATTGCCGATCGCCATCGTGCTCTTCATGGCAAAGTTGCGCAATCAGGTTCGGCCGCCCGAAAGTGTCGGGGCGGGTATCGCGATGCTCTTCGGTGGAGCGGGTGTAATTGTTCCTGAAGCCTACCTGATTCATGAAGTGGTGGCGGGCATTTTCCTGTCGCTGGCTTTTGCAGCCTATCGCCCATATCGCTGGTGGCCCGCGCTGATTTTCGCTGCCATCGCGCTGTCCATCCGCGAGATTGCCGCTCCGTTCGTATTGCTATGGCTGGCGTTCGCGCTTGTGGAGCGTCGCTGGAAAGAGGTGGCTGGCATAACAATTGTGCTGACCCTCTTTTTTATCGGCATGTATTTCCACTATCTCGGCGTCGAAGCACATCGTTTGCCCGGTGACATGCCATCGCAAGGATGGGATGCCTCCGCAGGTCCGGCGCTTCCCTTGGCAGCCTTGTCCAGGCTGACAGTGCTGCTGTTTCTTCCGCTTTGGCTGGCCGCTCCGCTTGCATTTCTGCCGCTGATCGGCTGGTTCGGTGTGGGCGGCAGGGTTGGTTTGTTCGCAGGCCTCTGGTTTCTCGGCTTCTTCACCGCCATCTCGCTTTTTGCCCGGCCCGAGAACTTTTATTGGGCGCAATTGACGCTCCCGATCTACCTTGCAGGGATCGCCTTTGCCCCGCGCGCAATCGCCGATTTGCTGGCTGCGGCGAGGGACAGGAAACAAACACAATCTTAACCAAGATTTGCGAAGGCGCTCGCTTGGACTATTAACGGGCGGAAACGTGCTCCAGCAGCGCATAAATACGGACGGACAGGAGGAAATCTCGACCAATCCCCGCATCCTGCTTGTCGTGGGTGGCGGCATTGCCGCATACAAGTCCTGCGAACTGGTCCGCCTTATCAAGAAGGGCGGGGCCGATGTATCCTGCGTGCTGACCGAGGGCGGGGCACAATTCGTGACACCGATGTCGCTGGCTGCCCTTTCGGGCAATCAGGTTTTCACCACACTGTGGGATTTGAAGAACGAGGCTGAAATCGGCCATATCCAATTGTCGCGCGAAGCAGACCTTGTGGTCGTGTGCCCTGCTACGGCAGACCTGCTCGCCAAGATGGCTGCCGGCATTGCAGACGATCTCGCCACAACCATGCTGCTCGCCACCAACACGCCGGTAATGACCGTGCCGGCCATGAACGTGAAGATGTGGCAGCACGAAGCGACGGTTCGCAATGTGCAGACCCTGCGTGATAGCGGGGTCAAGGTGATGGAGCCCGATATGGGCGATATGGCCTGCGGTGAATTCGGCCCCGGCCGCCTGCCCGAGCCCGAAGCTGTCTTCCTCGAAATCGCTGATGCATTGGGCCTCGATGCCGCAGCTGCCAGCACCGATCTCGCCGCCTATCTCGCCCGTCGTGGTGATGACGACCTTGGAGAGGAAGACGAGGGCGATTCCGGAGGTCGTGGCCTTAGCGGATTGCTCGCCAACATTATCCCGCGCGCGGCAGCCAAGAAGCAGGACGATTTCGACGACGACGAATTCGCCGATATGGAACTGCCGGAAGGCATTGTGGAAGGGCCGGAACTGCCCGAGCCCGATCTGACGGGGGCGGAGCATCTTTTTGCCGAGAAGGGCAAAGCCAGCGCGGCACCACCGACTGACCGCGAAGCGATCAATCACGAAGTCAACGCGAAGCAGCAGGCACCGCAGCCTTTCGAGGGCGAGGATGCTGCCGCACCGGTCAATCCGAGGGCAAAAGGACCGTCGAACCCGGTCGATGCGCCATCCGAAAGCGGAATCGGCCCTGCTTTCGACGAATTCGATCCGCTGGAAGGCCAGCCCGCTTTTGACAAGGATCCGAAGAAGCGCCCGCTCTATGGCAAGCATGTGCTTGTCACCGCCGGGCCGACGCATGAGCCGATCGATCCGGTGCGCTATCTCGCGAACCGGTCGAGCGGCAAACAGGGCTATGCCATTGCCGCCGCTGCCGCCGCTGCCGGAGCCAAGGTCACGCTGGTCTCGGGCCCGGTCAATTTGCGCACGCCGCTTGGTGTCGACCGGATCGATGTCGGCAGCGCGCAAGACATGGCCGAAGCGGTGAAGAAGGCGCTCCCCGCCGATGTGGCGATTATGGTCGCCGCCGTCGCCGACTGGCGTCCGCGCGACTACATCGAGAAGAAAATCAAAAAACGCGGCGCCGCGCCGCCCGCGCTGATTCTGGCGGAAAACCCCGATATCCTTGCCGGTGTCGCTGCGAGTACAAATCGGCCCGAACTACTGATCGGCTTTGCGGCAGAGACAAACGATGTCGTCGAAAACGCGCGCAAGAAGCGCAAGAGCAAGGGTGTGGACTGGATCATTGCCAATGACGTTTCTGAAGACGTGATGGGCGGGGATGACAACCAGATCCACCTTGTGCGTGAAGGCAAGGTCGAGCACTGGGATGAAATGACCAAGCAGGACGTAGCGATGAAGCTCGTCACCCAGATCGCCGAGAGACTTACCGAGGATGCCTGATACAATTCCGGTGCAGATCAAGCGCCTGCCACACGGCCAGGGCCTCGATTTTCCCGTTTACGCAACGCTCGGTGCTGCCGGAATGGATGTAGTGGCCGCCGAAAGCCTCACGCTCCGCCCGGGACAGCGCCATGCAGTCGCTACCGGCTTTGGGATTGCCATTCCCGAAGGCTACGAAGTGCAGGTCCGCCCGCGCTCCGGCCTTGCGTTAAAGCATGGCATCACGCTGCCCAACACGCCTGGCACGATAGATTCCGACTATCGCGGCGAGCTGAAGGTGATTCTGATCAACCTTGGCGAGGATGACTTCCCCATCGAACGCGGCGACCGCATAGCGCAACTCGTGCTGGCTCCAGTCACACTGGCAACGTGGGAAGAGGTCGAAGAACTCAGCGATACCGCGCGGGGCGAAGGCGGCTTCGGCTCAACCGGCGGGCACGGAAAGCTTTAGTCCTTCACCTCATCAGGGAAGTTCAAAGATCGCCATCGTCGTATATGTCGACGCAATCGACCTGCCCTCGCGATCGGTTGCAGGGCGGAAATAGGCGCGTTCCTGTACCAGCGCACAGGTCAGGTCATCGAGTTCGCCGTGACCGCTCGATCCCACGATATCGCAGGTCGTCACGCGTCCATCGGCCCCGACAGACAGTGTGATGCGGACGCGCCCTTGCATGTGGCGCATGCTTTCCGGCCAATCCGCAGCAGTAATCCAGTCCTGGCGATTGAGCGGTGTGACTTGCACATAGCCGTCGTGTCTGACCGGTGACGTCCTGATTGGTGGAGCGATAGGGGGCGCAGCGGGCGGTGCGACCGGACCGTCGTAGGCATTGGCCAGGCAGTCGTCCTGTAGCGCGATACCGGCCCCGCTCCCGGCAAGCGGTACGCTGTCATGCACTTCACCCGACACTACGATGTCGAGCCTGTCCGCGGAGCGGAAGGCGGCGTAGAACGCGTCCCAGTCGTAACCCGAGGTGATCAGGCGCTGTCCGGCCATGGTCAGTTCCATCGGCTGCGAAAAATCCCCGACCTGCACCACGACGCTGCCCTCTGGCATCGACCTTTCGAGCGGCTGAGCAAGTGTGACCGCGAAATCGTTCAAGCCATAGGTCGTGCGCAGAAGCTGCACCATGGGCGTGCCCGAGCGCTCCGGGCTGGAAAGAATGCACTCCGAGGTGCGCGGCTCGACCGTCCAGTCGCTGTCAGCTTCCTGCGCGGCGGCAGAAAGCGGAAGGGTCGCAGCGGCGAGGGCCAGGGGAAAGAGAGTGAAGCGCATGGTTTCAAGTATTCCGGATTGCAGCGGAGATGCCACGAAAAAGGCGGCCGTCTGCGAAGATGGCCGCCTCTTGTTGTTTGGATAACTACCTGCGGAGGATTAGTCCCGCTCTTCCGGCGCGACCGAGATGCGCACGGTCTCGCCCGAATTGCCGGGGAAATCGGTGAACATGGCCTCAACCAGGTTCGGCACCAGATATTGCAGGTTGTTCGAGCGCGAGAGGGCCTTTGCCTGCCCTTCGAACAGCCGCTCACCCGTGGCATTGTCGTCGATCTTCAGGTCGATACCGCTGGTAAACACGGTGTAGCTCACAATGTCATTGCCGCCGAAAAATGGATCGTGCCAGCCATAGCCCCAACGACCGGTTGGGACATATGCTACGCGAAGCCGACCATTGCGGTCGCGATAGGCAACGCGGCGGGAATAAGTACGCCACGGGCTGTAGAACGGATCACGCCCGAAGCCGGTCGAGCGCACGCGCTCACGTCCATTGTCGACGCCATAATCGAAGCGTACCAGCAGGCTGGCATCCTCGGCGGAAGCGGCCTGTGAATAGCCGAGTAATGCCATCTCCTCCTCGACCTCATCAGCATAGAGTGCAAACTCCAGCCCACCCGCGAGCGAGGGATCATCCGCAACAACAAAGAAGCTTTGCCCCTGTGGTGCAGGCAACTGGCTTTCAAAGCGGGACACGTCCGCGCGGAAAGGCGTGGCACAGGCTGCCAGCGCCAAGACAAGCGCTGGAACGGAAGCCAGTTTGAAAGCGCGTTTGCGCGAAGTGGAACGAGTCATGGTATGCCTCTTAAAGCCCTCTGCGAGGTCGGAATCCTGTCCGACTCAACGCGTAACAATGTCTACGATAGACTGTGCTTTAGCAAGGGCGGGCTGAACCGCGCTTGAATTGGCGAATGGGCAAATCACTATATATCAGTGCTTTGGCGTGATCGGTCTCAGCCGCGCACCAGTCCGAGTGCCGTGTAAGCCGCATTGAGTGTCGGCGTGGCAAGCTCACGCGCCTGCGCCGCGCCGCGAGCAAGGATCGCATCAAGCGCTTCGCGATCTTCCTTCAACTCGACAAAGCGATCACGGATCGGTCCGAGCCTGGCGACGCATAGCTCCGCCATGGCTGGCTTGAACTTTCCGAAACCCTCGCCGCCAAATTCGGCCAGCACGGCATCGGGCGTAGTCTCGGCCAGCGCGGCATAAATGCTGATGAGATTGAGCGCTTCGGGGCGCTCTGCCAGACCGGCTACGTCGCTCGGAAGCGGTTCGGGATCAGTCTTTGCCTTTTTGATCTTCTGGGCCATCGTATCGGCATCATCGGTCAGATTGATGCGGCTCATATCCGACGGATCGGATTTGCTCATCTTCTTCGTTCCGTCGCGCAGGGACATGATCCGCGCAGCTTCTTCCGGGATGAAGGGATCGGGCAGGGTAAAGACGGGCTTCTCTTCCGAGGCAAAATCGTTGTTGAACTTCTGGGCAATGTCGCGCGCCAGTTCGAGATGCTGCTTCTGGTCCTCGCCCACCGGAACATGCGTCGTCTGGTAGAGAAGCACGTCTGCCGCCTGCAGCACCGGATAGCCGAACAGCGCGACCGACTGACCTTCGCGGTTCTTGCCCGCCTTGTCCTTCCACTGTGTCATGCGATTGAGCCAGCCCATGCGCGCGGTGCCCATCAGCAGCCATTGCAGCTCCGCATGCTGTGGCACTTGCGCCTGATTGAACAGGACGGCCTTTGCGGGATCGAGTCCGCAAGCGACCAGTGTGGCAACCATTTCCAGCGTGCTGGCGTGGAGCTCTGCCGGATCATGCGGCATTGAGATCGCGTGCAGATCGGCAAGAAAGATCAAGCATTTTCCGCCACTCGCATGCGCTTCATCCTGCAATTTCACGTAATTTCGGATCGCGCCGAGGTAGTTGCCAAGGTGCGGCTTGCCGGTGGGCTGGATGCCGGAAACGACGATCATGATGCTTCAGGTACTCTCTTCTTGGTAAATGCCCGCAACCGTTCCCGGCTTACTGCTCCAATCAGGAACGCGACCCCGAAATAGACCACGACTGACAGGCCGACCAGAACGCCCAATGCCAATAGCCGGGCGAAAAGGCCAGCGGAGTAATAGCCGACAAGCATGTCGCGCATGTAATAGAGTGCTGCGCCCATGGCTGCGGCTGCGATCACTTGCCGTGCGATGCGGCCGATGAGCGGCCAGTCTGCCCGGTAATATCCGCGCAGCCGCAGCACGGCATACAGGATGGCTGCGTTCAACCAAGCACCGATGGCAGAGGCAGCAGCCACGCCTTCGACCCCGAAACGCTGAAGGAAGGCGAGATTGAAACCAATGAAAACCGCGAGGGCTGCGAATGCCGCATAGACCGGGGTGCGGGTGTCGGCGCGAGCATAGAAACTGGGGACGAGCACCTTCACCAGCACATAAGCAGGCAAGCCCAGCACCAGAACCGCCAGCACACTGCCAGACATCTGCGCGTCCTCCATACTGAAACGGCCACCCTGAAAGATCATGGTGATGAACGGCACCGCGCAAATCGCCAGTGCCGCGGCTGCGGGCAGAGTGAGTAGCATGCCGAGTTCGATCGCATTGGACTGAATACGCGATGCGCCCGGCTGGTCCTTGGCGCCGATAAACTTGGAAAGGCTGGGCAGGATAGCGGTGCTGAGCGCAATTCCGATGATACCGAGCGGAAGCTGGTTCAGCCGGTCGGCATAGTTCATCCAGCTGACCGTGCTGCCTTCCAGCTGGTTGAGGAAGTAGATCTGCAGCAACGTGTTGATCTGGTAGGCACCGCCGCCAATCGCCGCGGGCAGTGCAATGACGCCGAGCCGCCTGACTTCCGGCGTCATCTTGGGGCGCGATATCCAGCGTGGGCGGAAGCCCTCCACATGCGCCCAGTAGACCAGCCATGCGAGCTGCAACACGCCTGCCGCCGGCACGGCCCAAGCGACGATATAGCCCATTGCTTCCACGCCCATGCCGGTCGTTTCGACATAAAGCAGAGCACCGATCAGCACGACATTGAGGATAATCGGGAAGCTCGCGCCGGGGCCGAAGCGGCTGACCGAATTGAGCATTCCTGTCAGCAAAGTCACGATGCTGACAAGGAAGATGTAAGGAAACATGATCCGCGCAAAATCGACCGAATAGTCGAATTCCGCCGGATTCACCGGCTTGTCTGAGAGCAGCCAGATCACGCCCGGCATGGCGATTTCGAAAATCGCCGTGAGCGCGATCAGCACGGGCACGAAGACGCCAATAACGTCCTGCGAGAAGCTGCGCGCCGCCTCCAGATCCTGCGCGCCGCCTTCTCCAGAATACAGGCGCTTGGAAAACATCGGCACGAAGGCAGCCGAAAAGGCGCCCTCCGCAAACAGGCGGCGGAAGACATTGGGGATTATCAGTGCCTGGAACCACGCGTCCGTGACTTCATTTGCGCCGAGCACACGAGAGAAAATCATCTCGCGCGCCATGCCGGCAACCCGGCTGACCATGGTCAGCGAACCGATTGTCCCGACATTTCTGAGCAGGCTCATCGTTCAGCCGCCCCGTGCCGAGGCCGCTTAGCCTTCACCGCCCGGTGCAATGTCCGTGGCGGGCGCGGCGCTGCCAGCGCCTTCGGCAGCGCGCTTCTGCTGCAATTGCTGGACGTAGAGCCCGTTGAAATCGATCGGATCGAGCATCAGCGGGGTAAAGCCGGCATCGCGCACAGCGTCCGAAATCACTCGGCGAGCAAACGGGAACAGGATACGCGGCGCCTCCGCATAAGTGAAGGCGTGCTGCTGTTCTTCGGGCATGTTGCGCATGCCGACCAGGCCGCAATAGGCGAGGTCGACAATGTAGGCGACACCCTGCGCAGTCTTGCTGGTGGCAGTGATCTTGAGCTCGACTTCGGTCAGCTCGTCATTCACCTTCCTACCGCCGATATTGAACTGCACGTCCATTTCCGGCTTGTCGCGCCACTGGAAGCTTTCCGGCGCTTTCGGGTTCTCGACCGAGAGGTCCTTCACATATTGCGAAACGATTCCTGCCACCGGCTGGTTGTCCGCACCGTTCCCGCCAGGGGCAGCATTCATATCGTCGAGGTTCTTCAGGACGTCGCCTTCATCGGCCATGATCTTGGTTCTTTCATTTTGTCTGGTGTGGGGCGCGCGTAGTCCCTAACGCCCTTCAAAATTGCGGTTGCGCGCCTATCACCCTTGACGACAGTATTCAACGGCGCTTGCGAAGGGACGGGAAATCTTTCGACCTGTCTTCAGCCGACCTTAAGTCGCGGTTGAGTATTTGCTATTGGCGCCTATCTGGGTCACAATCGTTGAATACCTGCGGGGACATGCTCGCCGGGGAAATGGAAAGTTGAATAGTGCTTATTTGGGAAATCGTCATTCTCGCCATGATCGCCGCATTCCTCGGCATGCGGCTCTATTCCGTGCTGGGCAACAAGGCGGAGCATGAAGAAGAGATGATTTCGAACCGTCTGGAGCGGGCCCAGCAGGATGCCGAGCGCGAGGCAGAGGCGCAGCAACAGCAGCAGCCGAATCCGGTAATGGCGGAAGCACAGCGCAATGATCGCGTGCTGACACAATTTTCGCCCGCAATCGAAGCTGGCCTGCGCGATATTTCGGCAGCTGATCGCCAATTCCAGCTCCTGCCCTTCATGGAAGGCGCGAAGGGAGCTTATGAAGTGGTGCTCGATGCCTTCTGGCGCGGCGACAAGGAAGAACTGCAGCAGTTGTGCGATGACGATGTCTATCAAAGCTTCGCAGCCGCTATCGATGATCGTGAGGCAAATGGCCTCACACTTGAGAACCGCCTGATCCGTATCGAGGACACGACGATCCATTCCGCCGTGCTGGACGGCAAGACCGCGCGCATTGCGGTCCGCTTCGTTGCCGATATCGCCAGCGTCACGCGGGACAAGGATGGCAATGTCATCGCCGGTTCGCTCGACGATGCGATTGAAAGCCGCGATGTCTGGACATTCAGCCGTGATACGCGCAGCAATGATCCCAACTGGCTGCTCGACGAGACCGACGCAGGCTGATAGCGACTGCGGCGTGAGACGATTGCGCCGCCTTGTTTCTCTGATTGCTCTGGGAATGCTTGCCGCGTGCGTGCGCGCCATTCCCGCTTCCACACCAGTGCCGCCTGTCGGCGCGACCGCCGCCGTGATGGGGGTGGTATTGTTGCCGCCAGATCGTTTGCGGATCGGGGCGGCAGATGCTGCTGGCGCGCTTGATGCGTTTCGGACCAGCTGCCGGATCGCAACCACCCGCATGGATGTCTCCGGCCTTACGCAACCTGACGATTGGCGGGTACCTTGCGATGCCGCGCAGGACTGGCCACGCAGCCGCGCGGCGCAATTTTTTGCCGACCAATTTGTGCACGTTCGTGTCGGCACAGGTGAAGCCTTTGCCACCGGATATTTCGAACCCGAAATCCTCGGTAGCCGCATCAGGCGCTCCATCAGCGATGTGCCGGTCTATGCCGTGCCCAGTGACCTGGAACGCTGCTGGCGCGACGATATTCCCGAAAGCGAGCGCACCGGCCGGGCACCGCTCAGCCGCCGCCTGCCGGACGGGCGCTGCGTGCCGCACTACACCCGTGCGGAGATCGAGCAGGGCGCGCTTGACGGCAGTGCGGACGTGCTTGCCTACGCCAGCGACCCGGTGGAGTTTTTCTTCCTGCAGATCCAGGGCTCGGGCCGCATTCGTGATCCGCAAACCGGGGAGGTCATCCGCATCGGCTATGCCGGGCAGAACGGCCACGGGTACACCGGCATTGGCGGCGTCATGCGCGAGCGCGGATTGCTGGGAGACGGGCCGGGCCAATATGCCGGATCAATGCAGGGCATCATGCAATATATCCGCGAGAATCCGCGCGATGGCGCAGACCTCATGCGGCTCAATGAAAGCTGGGTGTTCTTCCGCGAGCTGACCGGCGAAGGGCCGATCGGTTCTATCGGTGTGCCCGTCCGCGCGGGTGACAGCGTCGCGGTCGACCCCAGTTTCGTGCCCTATGGTGCGCCGGTGATCCTTGATCTCGACCGTGACGAGGCAGACGGGTTGTGGATCGCTCAGGATACGGGCGGTGCTATTCGCGGTGCCAATCGCTTCGACACCTTCTGGGGTGCGGGTGGAGAGGCGCGAGAGATCGCCGGCGGCATGAGTGGTCGCGGACAGGCGATCGTCCTGCTGCCGCATAGCGCAGCCGCACGTCTTTCCCGATGAGCGCCCCGCGTGGCCTTTCGCCCGAGGAGGCTGCGCTGTGGGAGAAGGTGGCCAAGACGGTAAAGCCCTTGCATGCGCGCAAGGTTAGCTCTCCGGCACCGTTGACGAGTGGCAAAGCAGCCGAAACGGCCACTCCCGCTGCCAGGACTCCAACGCCTGTCGGACCGCGCGAGAAACCGCGCACCGTCACAGCGCAGACCCCTTTGCAGACCAAAGCGCCGCACGGTCTCGATTCCCACTGGGAGCGCCGCCTCTCGCGGACATCGACCGAGCCCGATTTCACGCTCGACCTGCACGGCCACAATCTCGACCAAGCCTATAATCGCCTCAATGCCGGGCTGATCCAAGCCAAGGCGATGAAGGCGAGGCTGGTGCTGGTTGTGACAGGCAAGCCGCGCCCGGTCGATGCGGCAGATCGGGGCAGCAAGCGTGGGGCGATCCGCGCGAAGATACTCGATTGGCTCGCTGCCGGACAGCATGCATCGGATATCGCCGCCATACGTAATGCGCACCGCCGCCACGGAGGCGAGGGTGCGCTCTATATCGTGCTCAAGCGGCGGAGCTGAACCCTCAATAGCCAGACAGCATCGCGCGCATCAGCCGTGCTTCGATGACGAAAATCCGGATGCCGGGCGCCGTCACCTTACGCAGCGAAACCGAGGGCTTGCCCAGCTGCTTGTGCATCCTTGTGCCCTTTGGTGCGAGCAAAAGAAAAAGACCCCCGGCAGCGAACTACCGAGGGCCTTCCAGCGACCCGAAGACAACTTGGGGGGCAAGCTCTCCGGGCTTTTGTCATCGGTTAAGACAACAGTCTCAGCCGTTATACTTTGCGTAGGCAATGTCAAACCTGTCGGCGTCCATGACCTTCGTCCAAGCCCGGATAAAGGTTTCAACGAACTTTTGTTCCCCACCATTTTCGGCAAACACTTCCGAAATGGCACGAAGCTGGGAATTCGAGCCAAAGACAAGGTCCGTGCGTGTGGCGCGATACTTCTCTTCACCGCTCGCACGATCGCTGCCGACGAATTCCTCGTCTCCACTTTCGTCCACAACTTTCCACTTCGTGCCCATATCGAGCAGGTTCACGAAGAAGTCGTTGGAGAGCGTACCGACCTTGTCGGTGAAGACGCCGTGCTTGGTATTGCCACTATTGGCCCCCAGCACCCGCATCCCGCCGACCAACGCGGTCATCTCGGGGATTGAGAGGCCAAGCAGGTGGGCCTTGTCCACCAGCATATCCTCGGTCTTCACGCTTGCCTTGGTGCGCAGGTAGTTGCGGAAACCATCGGCGAAGGGTTCGAGCGGTTCGAAACTTTCGGCATCGGTATGCTCGTCAGTCGCATCGCCGCGACCGGTGGTCACATCCACGCTCACGTCGAAGCCGCCATCCTTGGCCGCCTTCTCGACAGCTGCGGCACCCGCCAGCACGATCGCATCGGCCATCGAAAGCGAACCACGCAGCTCGTCCAGCTTGGCAAGGACCTTGGACAGTTCCTCCGGATCGTTTGCCGCCCAGCCGTTCTGCGGGGCGAGACGGACTCGGGCACCATTGGCACCGCCGCGACGGTCCGAGTTGCGGAAGGTCGAGGCCGAGGCCCATGCTGCCTTTACCAGTTCGCTGACCGTCAGTCCGCTATCGAGTACGGCCGACTTGAAGGACGACACATCGCTATCCGACGGGGTCGAGCCCGCAGGAACGGGATCCTGCCAGATCAGGTCTTCCGCAGGAACTTCCGGGCCGAGATAGCAGGCCTTCGGGCCCATATCGCGGTGGCACAGCTTGAACCACGCGCGGGCAAAGGCATCGTCCAGCGCCGCCTGGTCATCGCGGAAGCGTTCGGAAATCTTGCGATAGTCCGGGTCCATCTTCAGCGCCATGTCGGCGGTGGTCATCATGGTCGGCACCTTCTTGGAAGGATCGCGCGCATCGGGCGCCATGTCTTCCTCGTCCGGATTTACAGGCTGCCACTGCTGGGCTCCCGCGGGGCTCTTCACCAGCTCGTAGTCGTACTTGAACAGCAGGCGGAAATAGTCGCCACCCCACTGCGTCGGGTTCGGCGTCCATGCGCCTTCGATGCCCGATGTAGTGATGTTGCCGCGGGCAATTTCCTCATCGTCATGCAGCCAGCCAAAGCCCTGCAGCGCAAGCACTTCGCTTTCGGGAGCGCCGCCAAAGCTGTCTGCCGGGGCCGCACCGTGCGCCTTGCCGAAGGCGTGGCCGCCTGCGGTAAGAGCGACGGTTTCCTCGTCGTTCATGGCCATGCGGGCGAATGTTTCGCGCATGTCGCGAGCGGACTGCAGCGGATCGGGATTGCCGCCCGGGCCTTCCGGATTGACGTAGATCAGCCCCATCTGGATCGCCGCGAGCGGGTTTTCCAGCGCCTTGCCTTCGTCAGGGATGATGCGGGTTTCGACACCTTCATCGACCCACTGGTCTTCGGTGCCCCAATAGACTGTTTCGGGCTCGTAGACGTCTGCACGTCCACCGCCAAAGCCGAAGACCGGACCGCCCATGCTTTCAATAGCGACATTGCCGGTCAGGATGAACAGGTCGGCCCAGCTGATGTTCTTGCCGTATTTTTGCTTGATCGGCCACAGCAGGCGGCGCGCCTTGTCGAGGTTGCCGTTATCGGGCCAGCTGTTGAGCGGCGCAAAACGCTGCTGCCCGCTCGACGAACCACCGCGACCATCGCCAGTGCGATATGTACCTGCGGCGTGCCATGCCATGCGGATGAAGAACGGGCCGTAATGGCCGTAATCGGCCGGCCACCAGTCCTGGCTGTCGGTCATCAGCGCGGTGATGTCTGCTTTCAGTGCGGCGTAATCGACGGTGTTGAAGGCTTCGGCATAATCGAAATCCTCGCCAAGCGGATCGGGCGACTTGCCCTGCTGGGTGAGAATTTCGAGCTGCAGCGCATCGGGCCACCAGTCACGATTGGTACGACCGAGCAGATCGCGCGTACCGCCATTGCCGGTGAAAGGGCACCCGCCTGAAATTGAACCGGTTTCTGCGTCCATGGTTTTCTATTCCTCTCTGTAAGAATTTCGAATCGCGATTCAAACATCGCGGTGTGCCACAAAAATGGGCCTTCGCGACTCATTAGTCCAATCGATTAGTTGGCAATCATTGATCGGTTTTGGCGTTCTTTCGACGAAGCGTTTTTCGCAGCCGATAAGCCGTGCAAACTGCCCGTTGCCTACCGCTCCAACGATAGTGCCAAAGTCCTGTTCCCCGACCGGGAAGACTCCTGCGAAAGTTCGTGATAAGCCGTTGCCATGGAACGGAACTATCCATCCTATTCGCAGTATTTCGTCCTCCGGGACGAGCGGCCGCGATGGACGGTGTTTGCTGCGGCTCTGGCGCTTACTGCCTTGATGGTTTTTCTTATCCGCTTGGGTCTTACTGTTTCATCGGACCGGGAAACCGCCGCGCCGCAATCGGCAGACTTGGTGGTGATACCTGTGCAATCCCCTCCGCCGCCCGCGCCCGGTCCGGTACAGCCGGTGATGTCGCCGCCATTGGCAAGCGTACCAGCGCCGCCGGCTCCTGCTGCGCCAGCATTCATGCCACCGGCAGAGATCGTATTGTCGCGAGACCTAATGCGGCCGAGCGAAGCCGTACCGGTCCTGCCTGTCCATCAGATTGGCAATAGCGTGTCGTCAACGCCGGGCAACGGCAGCGCTGATGGCAATGGCGCTTCTGCAGGCAACGGTCGTGGAGGCGGCGGTGTCGCGCTCCCGCCCGCCAATTTGCGTGTCAGCTGGGCCCCGCAAATGCGGATGCGCTGGCTGCGCGACTATTATCCCGAAGAGGCGCTTGCCGCCGGAACCCGCGCACTCGTCGTGATGAATTGCGAAGTGTTGGCTGGTGATCGCGTGCGCGATTGCCGGGTAATGAGCGAATCCCCGCGCGGACAAGGCTTTGGCGAAGCGGCGCTGGCCGCGCAAAACGTGTACCTCGTGCGCGTGCACGATCAGGACGGCAACCGCCTCTACAACCGCCGCTTCAGATTACGGGCGCTGTTCTATCCGGACGGCGTGGATTGAGCCTGGTGGCTCTTCAGCCACACTGCGCCCGATGCAGCAGTTTCTGGTCCGCCAGCACCAGCGCCATCATCGCTTCGACCACGGGCACGCCGCGGATGCCGACGCAGGGGTCGTGGCGGCCCTTGGTCTGGATTTGTGTCGCCTCGCCTTCCTTGGTGATCGTGTCGACCGGAGTCAGGATCGAGCTGGTGGGCTTGAAGGCCACGCGGCAGGTGACGGGTTGGCCTGTCGAAATACCGCCCGCAGTGCCGCCTGAGTGGTTGGCGGCGAACGCCACTTCGCCATCATCGCCGGGGCGCATGGCATCGGCGTTTTCCTCGCCCGAAAGGCGCGCGGCGGCAAAGCCATCGCCGATTTCGAAGCCCTTGGTCGCGTTGATGGTCATCATCGCGGCGGCGATTTCGCTGTCGAGCTTGGCGTAGACCGGCGCGCCCCATCCGGCGGGGACGCCCTTTGCCTCGCAAGCCACCGTCGCGCCGAGCGATGATCCGGCCTTGCGCATTGCATCGATCACGCCTTCCCATGCCTTTGCAGCCTCGGCATCGGGGCAGAAGAAGGGGTTGGCGCGGATCTGCTCCGCGTCGAAATTGGCGTAGTCCATCGCGTGCGGACCGATGGCTTCGGTCCAGCCGGTGATGGTGACTTCGGGGATGACGAGCCGCGCAATGGCGCCTGCCGCCACCCGCGCAGCCGTCTCCCGCGCGCTCGACCGGCCGCCGCCGCGATAGTCGCGGAAGCCGTATTTTGCGTCATAGGTGTAGTCGGCATGGCCGGGGCGGTATGCCTTGGCGACTTCGGAATAATCCTTGCTGCGCTGGTCGGTATTTTCGATCATCAGGCTGATCGGCGTGCCGGTCGTCCGGCCTTCGAAGACGCCCGAAAGGATGCGCACCGCGTCCGCCTCGCGCCGCTGCGTGGTGAAGCGGTTCTGCCCCGGCTTGCGCGCATCGAGGAAGGGCTGGATGTCTTCTTCGGACAGCGCGATCCCCGGCGGGCATCCGTCCACCACCACGCCCAATGCAGGCCCGTGGCTTTCCCCCCAGGTGGTAAAGCGAAAGACGCGTCCGAATGTGTTCCAGCTCATGGGTGGTGGCTTTGCGCGAAACTTGTCGCCGTGTCGAGTGAGTGCGGGCTTTCCTACCGATGCGGTAATGTGCCAGCCGGCAAGGTTATGCCAAATCCGCCGACAGTCGCACCAAAGTTTCCCGCCCAATCATTTCACAGGCTTCACTCGGGTAAAAATAGCAAAAATGCCAACCGGTGGAAGGCGGCAGAGGAGCGCTTTCCAAATGGACAGGAAAAGGGCAGAGAACAAAACGCGCTCAAGCAGCGAAGCGGTAGCGCAGAAAATGACGCGCTCAAGCAGCGAAGCGGTAGCGCAGAAAGAAGAGTATGATTGCAAAGCTATCGGGGCGGCTGGACGAAACCGGCGAGGACTGGGCCATCGTCGATGTGCAGGGCGTGGGCTATCTGGTCCATTGCTCGACGAAGACGCTGACTGCTTTGGGCAATGTCGGAGAAGCCTGCACTGTCCACACCGATCTGCAGGTGAGCGAGAACGACATGCGCCTGCTCGGCTTTGCCGAAAGCGGAGAGCGCGACTGGTTCCGCCTGCTGACGCAAGTGCAGGGCGTGGGCAGCAAGGTGGCCCTCGCGATCCTCTCCGCGCTCTCGACCGGCGAGCTGCGCGATGCCTGCGCGGCGCAGGATGCGGCGACGGTGGCAAGGGCGCAGGGCGTCGGCCCGAAGCTGGCAGGGCGGATCGTCAACGAGCTGAAGGACAAGGCGGGAGCGCTGCCTGGCGGCGGAGTGGCTGGCGCGGCGGCGGTGTCGCCCGCAGGCGGTGCAAGCGCCGATGCGGTGAGCGCACTGCAGAACCTCGGCTTCAAGCCCGCCGTGGCGGCACAAGCCGTGGCGCGCGCGCAAGAGGAACTGGGCGAAGGCGCAGCCGAGGGTGATCTCATCCGCGTGGCTCTGAAAAAGGCGGCGGGGTGATGCGAACTGCGTTCCTGACTTTGGTCGCCGTTGGCTTGGTCTGGGCCTCACCCGCGCAGGCTTGTCGAATACCGAGCTTCGCCATTACGCCGACCGAGCAAGAGGCATCCGGCGACTTGCAGCTCTATCGCATCCGGACCGTAAGGGCGCTGGCAGTGCTGCCTGAAGAGTTGGGTCATCAGGTTGACTTGCTGGCGCTTGAAGCGATGGTTCTGTCGGGCCCGGAAGACCATGTGGCCGACGGCTTCATTCGCATCATCGTACCTGATCGCTGGGGTGCCTGCGGTCAGCTGTATGACCCCCGCGCCACCAACGGCGCAGGCCAGATAGAGGGGTACGTCCTTCTCCGGCGCGATGCCGAAACAGGTTACTACGAAACGCGCCAGCGCGGCACATCGCGGAACCGGGAGCGTGTGCTTCGCTATGCTGACGCCCTTGAATGGAGGACGGTGACGTTCCGATGGCCAGACTGATCACTCGCGTTGTTGTCGCTGCGGCGACACTCTCACTCGCTACCCCCGCCACAGCGCAGGACCTGCCCGAGGGCTTTGCCACAGGTCCCGTGTTCGAGGACTTCGGGCCGCATGCGCCGGTGGAGGGCATTCCGACCTTCCCTTTGCCGACCGAGTTCCGCCACAGCTTCGATGTGGTGCAACGCTCGCCCGAACGCCGCAATCGCGGGTTTGAGAGCGCCGCGCGCTTCGTCAACATGCACGCCGCAAACGGTGTTCGTGTGGACCGGATAGAGGTGGCGGTGGTGGTGCACGGCGGCGCGGTGCTCGATCTGCTGACCGACGATGCGCTGATCGCGCGTGAGGGCGAGGAAGAGCCCAATGCCAGCGGCGCCATGGTGCGTGCCATGCTCGATCACGGCGTTCGCTTCATCGTCTGCGGCCAAAGCGCTGCCGCGCAAGGCGTCGCCCACGAAGACCTGATCTCCGGCGTCGAAATGGCGCTCTCCGCGATGACGGCGCATGCGCTGTTGCAACAGCGCGGCTACACGGTGAACCCGTTTTGAGGAGATTTGCCCGCCTTTCAGCCTTCGGTGTGATCACCGCCTTTGCAAGTAGCCCGGCAATGGCTTGCATGGCGGATGGACCGGAAGGTTACGTGTCCGGACTGGTGTGGGAAAGTCCCGCAACGGAGGTTCCGGAAGATGCGCAGACGCTCAAGGTCTATGTTGAACGGCCGATTATGGGGACTTGGATGGGCTTCGTCGTCCGAGTGATAGACGGCCCAGAATATATGGTCGGCCATGAATTCGGCGTCGTGCCAGAGCACCTAAATTCATGCGTTGGTTTGGGAGTGCGAGAAGGCTATCTTGTGGTCTATCGCGAGCTTGTAGACGTGGCGATCGAAGGCGAAACCCACTCGTTCTTGCAAGCGATCGACTACTTGCCTTCCGAACGCAACGAACGTGAGCGCCGCCGGAGAGGGTCTCAATGGATGGAACCCGGAGTTCCTGCTGAAGCATTGGGGTTCTAGCCAAACGAATGACCGACCAACCCATCCATTCCCCTGATCGCCAGCCGGATGATCCTGACGCCGCATTGCGGCCTAAGTCGCTCACCGAGTTCATCGGGCAGGAGGCTGCTCGCGATAACCTGCGGGTGTTCATTGAGGCCGCGAAGAAGCGCGGCGAGGCGATGGACCATACGCTGTTCTTCGGCCCTCCCGGCCTCGGCAAGACGACGCTCGCGCAGATCGTGGCCAAGGAGCTGGGCGTGGGCTTCCGCGCCACCTCCGGCCCTGTGATCGCCAAGGCAGGGGACCTTGCCGCGCTGCTTACCAACCTTGAACCGAACGACGTGCTCTTCATCGACGAAATCCACCGGCTCAATCCGGTGGTCGAGGAGGTGCTCTACCCGGCGATGGAAGACCGCGCGCTCGATATCATCATCGGCGAAGGACCTTCGGCGCGCTCTGTCCGGATCGACCTGCCGCCGTTCACGCTGGTCGGCGCCACGACGCGGCAAGGTCTGCTGACAACGCCCTTGCGCGATCGTTTCGGGATCCCCGTGCGGTTGGTGTTCTACACCGAGGACGAACTGTCCGAAGTCGTCCGGCGCGGGGCGCGGCTGCTCGATGTGGCGATGGCGGAGGAAGGCGCGCGCGAGATTGCACGACGTTCGCGCGGCACCCCACGGGTCGCCGGAAGGCTGCTGCGCCGCGTGCGTGACTTCGCGCAGGTGAAGGGGCAGGGCGAGGTTACCGCAGCGATTGCCGATGAGGCGCTCATCCGGCTGGAAATCGATTCGCTCGGCCTCGACGCGATGGATCGCCGCTATCTCACTATGATTGCAGAGACCTATAAAGGCGGCCCGGTGGGCGTCGAAACCCTCGCCGCAGGCCTCGCCGAACCGCGCGATACGGTGGAAGAAGTGATCGAGCCTTACCTCATCCAGCTCGGTCTCCTCGCGCGGACCGCGCGCGGGCGGTGCCTGAATGACGGTGGCTGGGCTCACCTCGGAATCACCCCGCCGTCCGGATCGCAGAACACGCTGTTCGATGAGGGAAAGTGATCGAGCGGCGGTAGGGGCGTGTTCGCAAATGCCCGTGTTTCGGTTCCATTGTGGGACAACCCTTGCTCCGACCGCAGAAAACCGCCAAATATTTGCAATTCTGGCTGCTGAATCGCGGCGTGACCCCTTGCCCAAATGCGTTCCGCAAGTCTCTTTGGCAGGACGCGGGAAAGACCATCGGCACCACTGAGGGGGCTGCAGGCACTTCCGAGGAATTGAAAGAGACCAGCGCATGTCCGTACGCATGGCTATTGCGAAATTGAGCGCCGCTGCAGCGGGCGGGGCCATCATCGGCGGGGGCGCCGTGCACGTGGCCGAGCCGCAGACTTCGGTCGTCCGTTACAAGTCGGACAAAGAGGATGGCGAGCCCGAGCTGATCGACGTCAAGACTGAAACGCCCACAGCGCGTCGCGAGATTCCGCGTGAACCGCGTGCCCAGCGCCGCCTGCGCCGCACTATCGAAAACCCTGATGAGTGCTGCGAGGAAGAATATGCTCTCGCCGGTGTGCCGCTGCCGCTTCCGCAACTTCCTGCCGCACCTGTTCGCGGTGGCGGCGGTGGCCAGCCGGTCATCATCGGCGGCTCGGGCGGTTTTGGCGGAGGTTTCTTCGGTGGTTTCTTTGGCGGCGGCGGTAGTGGCGGCAGCGCGAGCGCTATTGTCGATATGAGCACCACCACCACGACCAGCGGTGAAGGCAACGGATCGAGTGGTGATATCATCATTGATATCGACAACAGCTCGACCGGCTCTTCGACATCCACTTCGACGTCGGGCGGCTCGACTTCGACCTCGGGCGATGTCAGCAGCACGACGGGTGGCATTACGAGCACCACCGGCAGTGTGACCAGTACGACTGGCGGCAGCAGCAGTTCGACGTCAACCGGAGAGTTCTCGAGCACAACGAGCTCGGGGACGGTCACTAGCACCTCCTCCACGGGCGAATTCTCCAGCTCGACTTCCAGCTCCACTTCGGGTGGCTCGACTTCAACCAGTTCGGGTACGGTGACCAGTACCTCTTCCAGCTCGGGCGATGTTTCAAGTTCAACTTCGACATCCGGCGATGTGTCCAGTTCGACCTCGACATCGGGCGATGTAAGTTCTTCTTCCTCCACCTCGACGTCGGGTGACGTGAGCAGTTCCACATCCACTTCGACATCGGGCGATGTCTCGTCTTCAACGTCCAGTTCGACATCGACTTCGACGAGCTCTTCCACCTCGACGTCTACTTCGTCGTCAAGCTCGACAAGTACCAGCACGTCGAGCGGTACTACTGGAACATCTGGTACGAGCGGAACCTCGGGCACGACTGGCACGCCGGTTCCGGCTCCGGGCATGCTCCTGCTGTTCGGAGCGGGTGCGGGCGCTGTATTCCTCCGCCGCCGCCGCAAGGATCGCAGCGAGGCTGACGAAGGCGAAGTCGCCGAAGCCTGATCCAACGAAATCGTCTGGCAAGACGAAGGGCGGCCCCTCGGAAGAGAGGCCGCCCTTATTGTTTTGGTCCGATAAATGCGGGCGGAGAGGCCTTAGCTCTCGGCCGGAACAACCAGTTTGCCGCCTGCATCTTCCCAAGCGATGATCCCGCCTTCAAGGTGGGACGCATTTTCTCCGGTGAAGTCCATCAGCATCTGCGCTGCCTCTTCTGAACGGCGACCGGAGCGACAGTAAAGAACCACCCTCATGTAAGGCGATTGCTCGATCTGCGCAGGGTCAAAACTGTCCAGAGGCATGTGCTGAGCGCCGGGGATAATACCCTCTGCCACCTCTTCATCGGTGCGCACATCGATGAGCGTGACATGGCCGGACTCGATCATGATAGCCAAGTCTTCCGTCGTGATCGTCTCTATCACCGGATCGCTGGCCTGCTCGGGCATCTCTGGCGCCTCACCCACCGCCATCGCTTCCGGGCCCAGCTGGCCTTCCCCTCCGCATGCGGCAAGCAAGGCGAGCGGAGCTATCGCAAGCGCAGCTCGCATTGTCATGCCGCCAGCTTGCGCAGCACGTAATGCAGGATGCCGCCGTTCTTGTAATACTCGAGCTCGTTGGCGGTATCGATGCGGCATAGCGCGGTGAAGGTGGCGGTGGAGCCGTCAGCCTTGGTGATTTTAACTTCAACGTCCTGCCCCGGCGTCAGATCGGCGAGGCCCTTGATCGAGAAGGTGCAATCGCCGTCGAGGCCAAGCGTATTGCGCGTCTCGCCATCCTTGAACTGCAAGGGCAGCACGCCCATGCCGATCAGGTTGGAACGGTGAATACGTTCATAGCTTTCCACGAGCACGGCACGCACGCCGAGCAGAATCGTGCCCTTGGCTGCCCAGTCGCGGCTGGAGCCGGTGCCGTACTCCTTGCCGCCGATGACGACGAGCGGCGTGCCGTCTTCCTTATGCTTCATCGCCGCATCGTAGATCGGCATCCGCTCGCCATTGTAGAGCGTTTCACCGCCTTCCACGCCCGGCACCATTTCGTTGCGGATACGGATATTGGCGAAGGTGCCGCGCATCATCACTTCGTGGTTGCCGCGGCGCGATCCGTAGGAGTTGAAGTCCTTCTTCGGCACTTGATGCCTGACGAGGTAGGAGCCTGCCGGGCTGTCTTCCTTGATCGAACCGGCGGGCGAGATGTGATCGGTGGTGACCGAATCTCCGAGGATCGCGAGCGGCTTGGCGCCCTCGATATCGGTGATGGCTTCGGGCTCCATGCTCATCCCGTCGAAATAGGGCGGGTTGGCGACATAGGTGCTGGAAGGGTTCCAGTTGTAGGTGTCGCTGGCCTCGACCTTGATGGCCTGCCAGTGCTCGTCACCCTTGTAGACGTCGGCGTAACGCTTCTCGAACATCTCTCGGTCGATATTGGCGGCGCGGTGGTCGGCGATTTCCTGGTTCGTCGGCCACAGGTCGGCGAGCATCACGTCGTTGCCGTCCTGGTCCTGCCCAATTGGCGTTTCGGTGATATCCTCGGTCACCGTGCCCTTGAGCGCGTAAGCGACGACCAGTGGTGGCGATGCAAGAAAGTTGGCGCGCACGTCGGGCGAAACGCGGCCTTCGAAATTGCGGTTGCCCGACAGCACGGATGCGGCGACGATGTCGTTATTGTTGATGGCGGCGCTGATCGGCGGAGCGAGCGGGCCGGAATTGCCGATGCAGGTGGTGCAACCATAGCCGACGAGGTCAAATCCGATGGCATCGAGATCGTCCTGGAGTCCGCTCTTTTCGAGATAGTCGGTCACGACCTGTGATCCCGGTGCAAGCGAGGTTTTTACCCATGGCTTTGGCAAGAGGCCCTTTTCGCGTGCTTTCTTGGCAACAAGGCCGGCCGCGATAAGCACATCCGGGTTGGAGGTATTGGTGCAGCTCGTGATGGCGGCAATCACTACGTCGCCATCACCGACGTCATGGTCCTTGCCTTCCACCCCAACGCGCGCCGGCGTATCTTTATTGTAAACCGTTTTGAGGTCGCCGTTGAATAGCTCGTCAACTTCGGGAAGCGCTACTTTGTCCTGTGGGCGCTTCGGCCCCGCGAGGCTCGGGACGACCGAAGCCATGTCGAGCGACAGCGTACTGGAAAAGACCGGCTCGTCCGAAGGCGAGAACCACAAGCCCTGTTCCTTGGCATAGGCTTCGACCAGCCCGATGGTCTCTTCCGGGCGGCCGGTGAGGCGCAGGTAATCGAGTGTCTTGTCATCGATACCGAAGAAGCCGCAGGTCGCGCCGTATTCGGGCGCCATGTTGGCGATGGTCGCGCGGTCGGCGAGCGACAGGTTGGCGACACCCTCACCGTAGAACTCGACGAAGCGGCCAACCACGCCATGCTCGCGCAGCATCTGGACGCAAGTCAGCACGAGGTCGGTGGCGGTCACGCCTTCGGCCAGCTTGCCTTCCAGCCTGAAGCCCACGACTTCGGGAATCAACATGGAAATCGGCTGGCCGAGCATCGCCGCTTCGGCTTCGATCCCACCGACCCCCCAGCCGAGAACGCCGAGACCGTTAATCATGGTGGTGTGGCTATCGGTGCCAACGCAGGTATCGGGATAAGCGACCATTTCGCCATTTTGATCTTCGCTCGACCAAACGCCCCTGCCGATGTGTTCGAGGTTGACCTGGTGGCAGATGCCGGTGCCAGGAGGCACGGCAGAGAAATTCTTGAGGCTCTTCGCGCCCCACTTGAGGAAGTCATATCGCTCGGCATTGCGCTGGTATTCGAGCGCCATGTTTTGCTCGAAAGCCTTGGGGTGGCCAAATTCATCGACCATGACCGAGTGGTCGATCACGAGATTTACCGGCACCAGCGGGTTGATCTTCGCGGTGTCGCCGCCCAGCTTGCCGATCGCATCGCGCATCGCGGCAAGGTCAACCACGCAGGGTACGCCGGTGAAATCCTGGAGCAGAACACGGGCGGGCCGGTACTGGATTTCGTCACCCGTGGTCGGGTTGTTCTGCCAGTCGACAATCGCTTTCACATGCTGTTCACCGACGGTGAAACCCTCATCCTCGAAACGCAGCATATTTTCGAGCAGCACTTTCATCGAATGCGGCAGACGGGAAACGTCGCCAAATTTTTCTCCGGCGGCTTTCAGAGAATAATAAGCGTAACTGGTGCCGTTTACATCGAGCGTCTTGCGGGTTCCGAGCGAATTGGCGCCGACCTGAGTCATGAAGGATGGATCCTCGTAAAAGTGTTGCGAAAACGGCCACCACGCGCGAAGGGGATGCCGTGTTTGGGGGCGAGTTGCGCGTTTGTCGGCTACACGTCAAGTGGCGCCGTGAATTATGGCGAATTGCACAAGAATGTTACGTTCTTGGGCAAGGAAGGATCAGATGATGGCATTGGGAAGTCCAACGCCCAAAAAGGCCCCGCTCGGGGTATTCCTCATGGTGCTCGCTCTTGTGCTTTCGGCCTTTCTTGGCGCGGCAGCGGGGCTGATCTGGCAAAGTGTCGACTGGTTCGATGAGGTGCCGGAGGAAGAGGTGCTGGTTCGCGAGCGGGCCGGCGCCTAAAGCGCGCCTTCCGGTTCAGGTGGCCTGCGTTTGCGCGGGGCGGCAATCCAGCAGCCAACTACGATCAGCACGACGCCGATGATCGTGGTCAGTGTCACCGGTTCGGAGAAAAACAGCCAGCCAAACAATGCGGCCCATAGGAAGCCGGTATATTCTACCGGCACGAGGACCTGCGCTTCGGCGCGGGCATAGGCCCATGCAAGAGCCATTGAGGCGATGACTGTGAGCGCCGCTGACAAGCCAATAGAGCCGAGTGTGTCGGCTTCCGGCATCACGAAGAAAAACGGCGCGGCGAGCAATTGCATTAATCCGCCGACGCCCGAATGGAACGTCGCCACTTCCAGCGGTCCGGCGACTTGTGACTGGCGGCGGATGACGACGAAATTATAGGCGTAGAGCAAGGCTGACACGGCCAGCGAGACGAGGCCATAAGCGACGCCTTCGTCAAAATCGCTGCGACCTAAACGCCCGCTGACAATCACGATTGTCCCGATGAAACCCACGATGGACGCCCAGATCGCATTGGGATGGATAGTTTCCCGCAATAAGATCCGCGCGAGATAAAGTGCGATCAGCGGTGCGCAAAAGCTAAGCGCAATCGCCTCTGCAATGGGCAACTCAGTAAGCGCGTAGAAGAAAGTCAGCGCCATGACTGCCGAGACGATCCCCCGTTCCAGATGCAGTCGCATCACCCGTCCGCGCGGCCATACGAAACCACTTGCCAGCCAGAAGGGCGCGACCATGGCAGCGGCAATCAGCGAGCGCAGCAATGATGCCGTGTAAACGCCGGTGGCGAGCGATGCGCCCTTCATCAACGCATCCATCAGCGATAGGAAACCCACTGCAAGAATGGCTGCCAAAAACGGCAGGAAGAGGCGTTGCGGCTGATCCATGCACGGCACCTTTAGGATCCGATTGGCACGGCGTCACCACTCCATTCCGACGGTTCAGCCTTGCGAAAGCGCCGGTGAAGCATAGAAAATCGCGCAAATCGGCATTATCTGTCGATACGATGGTTAACGGAGTTCCGATTCTCATGCGTTTCGTCGGTTTGAGCGGCGTCCTCGCCAGTATTGCGGTTATGGCAGCGCCCGGTATGGCGCAGACGCTTTTCGCGCAGGACGTTCTGGAAAGCGATGATGCGGCGGAAGTCACGGTAACGCCCAACCTGCAAAGCAATGAAATCGTGCAGCAAGATCCGCGTCTTGCCGCGGTCCAGCACTGGTCGATCGATAACGCCAATGCCCTGCTTGCAGTGATCGAGGGGATTGGTACCGAAGGCCTCGACCCGACCGATTATCGCCCCGACCTGTTAAGTGCGGAAATCGCAAACGGTGAGAGCGAGGCGCTAAATACCCGTGCGAGTGGCGTGTTCGTATGGCTTGTTGAAGACTTGCGCGATGGCCGCACCCCGATGGATTCGCGCCGCCAGTGGTTCGTTGTCGATCCCGATCCTGACCTGTTGCCCACTGGTTCTCTTATGACGGAAGCGCTGGAGACGGGCGAAATCGCGGGCGTTCTCGCTTCGCTTGCACCCGACCATGCCGATTACTCGGCATTGCGAGAAGCTCTCGCCAACACACCAGAAGAAGCCACTGAACGCCGCCGTATCCTGCGCGCGAATATGGATCGCTGGCGGTGGCTGCCGCGGGATCTGGGTGGTCAATACCTCATCACCAACGTCCCCGAATACCAACTGCGCCTAATGGTGAACGATCGCATCATCAGCACTTATCGTACGATTGTCGGTGCGCCGGGCCGCACCGCCACCCCGCAGCTGGCCGAAACGGTGGAAGGTGTGGTGTTCAACCCGACATGGACGGTGCCGCAGAGCATCGTGCGCGGGGAAGGACTGGGCAACCGCGTGCTCAACAACCCGCAATGGGCGCGTTCGCAAGGTTACACGGCTACACGCGGTGCCAATGGTTGGATCACGGTGGTGCAGCAGCCCGGGCCGACCAATTCGCTTGGCGAAATGAAGCTCGACATGCCCAATGCGCATGCGATTTTTCTACATGACACACCGCAGCGGAATCTGTTCAACAGCAGCAATCGCGCGCGCAGCCATGGCTGCATTCGCGTGGAACGTGCGCTCGAGCTGGCGATGACGGTGGCTATCCTTGGCGGCGGGGCAACGCGGCAGGAAGCGATCGATATCCATGTAAGCGGCGATTACACTCGCGTGCCGGTAGAACGGACCATGCCGGTATACATCACCTATTTCACGATGGGCCTCGATTCAGAAGGCAATCTGCGGAGCTTCGAGGACATTTATGGCCGCGATGCGCCGGTGCTGGCATCGCTCGATAAACCGCGCCAAGGCAACCGCGCCCGCGCGACGAGCGAAGAAGTGATCGAGATCGTGGAGGATGCCCGCACTACGGCCAGTTGATCTTGGGAGCCGATTAGTCTGTTTCGGGAGTTAGGCCAGGATTGGCTTCGCGGTAGATCCGCTCCAATTCGTTCTCGCTTGGCTCACGTTCGGGCGTATTTGCAGCTCGTCTTTCGGCGATAGCTGCCTCAAAATCCACGGTCGCTTGTTCGGGCATCGGGACGTCCGCGCCATCCGCACCGATCCCCAGCGTATCTGCGAATATTAGCCGTCCACCAGACAGCCGATAGAGCACTTCGGGGAATGTTTCCGTGCCGAAAGCCGGACAGCCGTTCGAGCGACCCAGTCGACCCCAACGATCCACATGCGCCGGTGTCGCGTATTGCGCGGCATGCAGCACGATAGCGCGCGGCAGGGCATTGGAATTGTCCTCATCCAACCCGCCCATGCGCACCGAGGTGCCGTAGCGCCCTTCGTACCATTCCCACGTGATATAGGCACCCCGGCTGGTCGCCCAGCTATCATGCAGGTTGGAATAGGCGTTGAGCCAGCCATCATGTTCCGGATCCGAACCGCTACCGTGCGTAACGAGGGCGCTGTTCACCCGACCTGCCACCAAGTCGACAAAGTGGAAGCGTGGCTGGCTGGAATGCAGACCGAAGTCGGCGACCCCCACCACATCACGGTGCCACAATGCTGCGGCGTTGCGCTCAACCTCGCGCTGCGCGAGGTTGAGTAGGCGCCGCGCACGTGGATCGGGTGCGGCCTGCGCAAACACGCGTCCTGGACTGGCGAGCGCAGCGCTGGCGGCGATGCCGGAAGTGAGGATCTGGCGGCGGTTCATGTTGGCTTTATTGCACATAGCAGATGAACCTTGTCCATATGGAGAAGCCTCTATGAGCCGTTTATGCGCTCGATCGCGGCAAGGCTGGCGTCGATATAGGCGCCGTTATCGTGGCGATGGGTACCGACGAAATGTACGAACGCCGTGCCATCATCCCAAGCCTCGTTCCAATAGTTCATATAGCGATCATAGGGTAGCACGGCGGGTTCGCGTTCATTCGCGAGCTGGAAGTTGGAGGTCACTTGCTCGGTGCCCCAGATGGTCACGTCGTCTTCGCCGATCAGGCCTTTCATTTCGGTAAGAAACGCAGAGGCGAGCGGGCGGCCGGCACCCATGGCAGCGAAACCTGCAAACCCCGAGCAGCCGCGCACATATTGCCACCCGCGTGAGCCATCGATCCGGTCAAGGCGTGATTCGATGCGGGCCTGCACATGGCCCTCGGCCTCGCCATCGGGGTAGAAATGTTCGCGAAATGCCTTGAGCGGAAGCGGTCCCACGGACGCATCTTCACCGCCGAGGAAGATAAAGCTCCTATTGCGGGCAATGGCATCGGTAACTTCAGCGACGGGGCCGATGGTAACCGTATCGCTGTCTAGCTGGATCCAGTATTCGCTTGAACGCCGGTCCAGGATAGTGAGAAGGCGCTCCCACGTGCCACCCGCGGGAAATTCATGCAGGGGAATGTCGGAAATGCGCATGATTTCCGGATCGCCGCAGTGGTGGGCAAGGATCGCACGGTCCGATGCAGTCAGCGTGCCATCATCCAGAATAGCGATACGACCACGTTGCAGCTCGCTCCAAAGGCTCTTTACAGCCACCAGATAAGGTAGCAGCACTGCCGTGCCGATCATGGAAAACAACACCACGCCATCTTGCTTGGGCGTGATAGGGGGTGTGTCCAGAATTCCCTGGATTGCCTCTGCATGCGCATTCGCCTCCTTCTTGGCGCGCCAGCGGCGGGGGAGGAGCGAATTCATGTTCATCGCGGCTGGTTCGTCAGCATCATGCGATCATTGGCAATTTCGACCGAATTGATCGTCGATAAGAAGGATTGCCCAAGTAGCGAAATTCCGAGTCCCTCCGGGATAATCATGGCATGCACGTCCTGCGCTTCGAAATTGCCGACGCGAACATGGCGCAGTTTTGTATGTACGCCGTAGACCGTGCCATTGGCGCCCTGCGCGACCGGGCCGACTTCGCTGTCATCCCAGAACAGCCCCATCGCCATCGCATCATCTCCGGTCAGCGCGATCACGCTGGCCCCGGTATCGACCAGCATGCGGCTCGACACGCCATCGACAGCAACATCGGCGTAGAAGTGCCCGTCACGCTCGCGCTCGAGCGAGACATTCTCGTCCCACGTTGCTGTTGCAGACTGGGTGCTCAGCGCGGCAAGCTGGTTCCGGTCCCCGGCATCGTCGCTTTCCCCGGACGCATCATTTTTTGCCGCATCATCGCTGATGACGGGCATGGCAAGGCCAACAAGGCCTCCGGCGAGAAGCACGCAGGCGAGGGGGATACGCATATCCATCGCGCGGGAGCCTAGCGCGAAGGGCCTTAAACCCCGGTAAACATGGATGTTGCCGCGATGAGGTCTTCGATTTCGGCCTGCGGAAAGGCCATGGCGAGCATTGAGCGGGCGTGGCGGGCGGCGACCTGGCGCTGGTCCGTCCCGTACCCTCCGCCCAATGCGCTGGCGACCGGCCAGTCTCTTTTTCGCGCTTGTTCAAGCACATAGCGATCACGCTGGATCAGTCCAGCATCGCTCAGGGACAGGCGGCCGAGCTTGTCGTCACCATGCGGATCGACTCCCGCCTGGTAGAGCACGAAATCCGGCGCGAATGCGTCCATGACTTCGGGCAGGTGGCGCATGAGCGCCGCCATGAAACCATTATCATCGGTTCCGTCTTCCAGTTCGACATCGCGGCTCGATTGCGCCTTGCGCACAGGGAAGTTCTTTGCCGCGTGGAGCGAGAGAGTGAATACATCCGTCCGCCCCGCCATCAGGCTTGCCGTGCCATCGCCCTGGTGCACGTCGCAATCGACGATCAGGACGCGCCGCGCCTCGCCAGTTGCCAGCAAACGGTTCGCGGTGACTGCAAGATCATTGAACACGCAATAGCCCGCACCTGTATCGTGCAGCGCATGGTGGCTGCCGGCGGCGCTGTTTGCCGCATAACCATGCTCCTTCGCCAGCATCGCCGCGAGCCATGTGCCGCCATTGGTATGCCGCACGCGGCTGGCAATATGCGGGGTGACCGGAAAGCCGATCCGCCGCTCCTTCTCGCGCGGGACGTTGGCGGTGAAGACCTGCTCGACATAGGCAGGATCGTGAACAGCTTCGAGCCATTCGCGCGGGCTCGGCTCGGGCGCATGCTCGGTGATGGCAAAGGCGCTTGCCCGCAGCGCTTCCATCACCAGATAATATTTGTCGAACTTGAACGTGCCGCGGTCCGGTTTGGGCGCCATGTAATCAGCGTGATGGACGACGTGGAGCAATTCAGACCCGTCAGCGTCCCAGCAAGCGCGCGAAAAAGCTCTTGGACTTCTCATGCCCTCGCACTGCCAGCTCGTGGCAAGCCTCCTCCGACCCCATGAACTCATCGTGCTTATAGCCGCAATAGTGTTCGGCCAGCGCGAGCGGAATCTCGAAAATGATATCGACGGAATACTCTGGCTGCGAAGCATCGTCTTCCGCCTGCTCGGCGCGCTTCTGGCGTTCGATCTCTGCGGCAACTGGAGGTAGAGCACCAACCGACTCGAGATGCTGTATGGTCTCGTGACCTTCATGCCAGATGGACCAGACCTGCTTTCCGGCTTCATAACGGGAGGCGCGCGAAAGCATGGTCGTTTCGTTCACGACAACCGCGACAAGCGGGAAGTGCCGACTGAGCGCGACGCATCTCTGCTCATCGAAAAACGAGACATCGGCAGCCTGTACGATTATCCAACCCGCTTTTGCGTCGATGAGAGCGAAGTCGTAATCGGGAAATTCCGATTTTGCGCCGGTGGCGTGCAGATTCAACGCGTCGAGCACGTCGTCCTTGCCAGCTTGGGTGGCGATCCAGCTTATCCGGAAGCCCATCGCTATTCTGCCGCGATCTCGATGCCTTCGACCGGCTCAATTCCCGCCGGTCGGTGCGCGAGTTCGTCTAGCTCGGCATAGATCGCATCTTCGCTGCGGCTTGCGGCGTTGCGCCACTTGGTAGCGGTTTCGGGGTTCACCAGCAGGCCTTCAGGCGTGACGACCAGCACGTTGGGCGTGCCGCCGAACTCCTCTACGCCGAAACGCTGCGCGATCTCCAGATTATGCGCATCACCCGTTTGTGGCATGCCGATATTGATGAAGACCAGCTCGTAATGCCCCTCGATCAGCGCCTGAAAGCGGTCGGTTGCCAGCCATCCGGCGAGTGCGCGGCTGTCGTGGCACCAGTTGGCGCCCATGACGAGAAGCACGCGTGTATCTTCATCGGCGGCGCGGGCGAGCGCGGCATCGATTTCGGCCATCGGATCGGGGGTTACATCGTAAGAGCGTGCTTCGGGGTAATCGTGATGGACTTCGGTAGCTGAGTGACTGGTTGACGTTGCGCATCCCGCCAAAGCCAGCGCAATAAAGGTTACGACCGCACCACGCATTATTCCGCCGCCACAGCATGCGGATCAAAGGCGGTCGCTTCGCCTGCCTCGATAGCGGCGGCCTTTTCCTCGACCAGTTTCACAATGTGGTCGAGCATCTCTTCGCTCTCGATGTGGTGGTTCTTCACGCCCGATAGGTACACCATGTGCTTGCCCGAGCCGCCGCCAGTCAGGCCGATATCGGTTTCCCGCGCTTCGCCCGGGCCGTTGACCACGCAGCCGAGCACCGAGAGGCTCATCGGCG
>CAYRBB010000024.1:0-34089 GCA_964422435.1 uncultured Sphingomonadaceae bacterium | reverse complement strand
TCAAGGGCCGTTCGAAGGACGTCTCGGGCTCGGAAGAGATCGCCCAGGTTGGCGTAATCTCGGCCAATGGCGACCGTGAAGTCGGCGAGAAGATCGCCGAAGCGATGGAAAAGGTCGGCAAGGAAGGCGTGATCACCGTCGACGAGAGCAAGGGCCTCGAATTCGACCTCGAAACCGTCGAAGGCATGCAGTTTGATCGCGGCTACCTCTCTCCGTACTTCGTCACCAACCCCGAGAAGATGACGGTCGAGCTGGAGAACCCCTACATCCTGATCCACGAAAAGAAGCTGTCGAACCTGCAGTCGATGCTGCCGGTTCTCGAAGCTGTGGTGCAGGCCGGGCGTCCGCTGCTCATCATTGCAGAAGACATCGAAGGGGAAGCGCTGGCTACCCTCGTGGTCAACAAGTTGCGCGGCGGCCTGAAGGTTGCAGCAGTCAAGGCGCCGGGCTTCGGCGATCGCCGCAAGGCCATGCTGCAGGACATCAGCATCCTGACTTCGGGTGAAATGATTTCGGAAGACCTCGGCATCAAGCTCGAAAGCGTTACGCTTGGCATGCTGGGTGAAGCCAAGACCGTTACCATCGACAAGGACAACACGACCATCGTCGATGGCGCGGGTAATGCCGAAGACATCAAGGCACGCGTCGAACAGATTCGTGCACAGATCGAAACCACCACCAGCGACTACGACCGTGAAAAGCTGCAGGAACGCTTGGCGAAGCTCGCCGGCGGTGTTGCCGTGATCAAGGTCGGCGGCGCCACCGAAGTCGAAGTGAAGGAACGCAAGGACCGTGTCGATGACGCGCTCCACGCGACCCGAGCTGCGGTTGAGGAAGGCATCGTCCCCGGCGGCGGTACTGCGCTGCTCTATGCCACCAAGGCGTTGGAAGGCGTGGCTGGCGAGAATGACGACCAGACCCGCGGTGTCGACATCGTGCGCCGTGCATTGCAGGCCCCGATCCGCCAGATTGCCGAAAACGCCGGCCATGACGGTGCGGTTGTTGCCGGCAAGCTGATCGACGGCGGTGACGAATCGATGGGCTTCAACGCCGCTACCGATGTTTACGAAAACCTCGTTGCAGCTGGCGTGATCGACCCGACCAAGGTTGTTCGCACCGCGCTGCAGGACGCTGCTTCCGTCGCGGCCCTGCTCATCACTACCGAAGCGGCGATCAGCGAGATCCCCGAAGACAAGTCCGCTGCCCCGGCAATGCCCGACATGGGTGGTATGGGCGGAATGGGTGGCATGGGCTTCTAAGCCCGGCTGCTCGTCTAACCAACACACGAAACAGGCCCGGCGGGAGCGATCCTGCCGGGCCTTTTCTTTTGCGCCAACTGCGCGCATGGTCCGGCGCAGGGACGTGTTACGAACACCTGAGAGGGATCACACATTATGAAACGCTATGCAGCACTTTTGCTGGCATCGGTCGCGCTCGCGGGATGCGATGCACCGGCAGAAACAGCAACCATTGAATGTGCCGAAACACAGACTGAGTGCATCAATGCCTGGTTCGACGAGAAGTTCGAGGAGTTCCTTGCCTTCAGTCCGATCCAGCAGACGAGCCTCGGCATCAAGACCGATTATGACAAGCTGGATGACTTTAGCGTGGAAGGCATCGAAGCACAGAATGCCTGGATCCAGCAGGCACGCGCCGACATGGAAGCCAACTTCGATTATGACGAGCTGACCGACGAGGCCAAGCAGTCATACGACATGATGATCTATCTCGCCGAAAGTTCGGCTGAAGGAATGGAGCACCTCGACAACCAGTACATTCTGCACCAGATGCAGGGGGTACATGCCTTCCTGCCAAGCTTCCTGCTGAGCCAGCACACGGTTGAGAGCGAGGAAGACATGGTGGCGTGGAACGCACGCCTTGCCGCGATGGGCCCGGCAATGGACCAGCTGCTCGCTCGCGCGCAGAATAATGCCGAGGCCGGCACCCGCCCACCGCGCTTTTCCTATGACGCGGTGATTACAGAATCACAGGGCCTGATTTCGGGTGCTCCCTATGACGATGGTGAACCGTCCGCACTTTGGGCGGGTACAGAAGAGCGTCTCGCTTCGCTGGTTGAAGCGGGTACCATTACCGAAGAGCGTGCCGACGAGCTGCGCGAGGAAGCGCGCGTTGCGCTCACCGAAAGCATGGCTCCGGCATACCAGCGCGTGATCGACTGGTTCACCGAAGATCGCCCCAACACCGATGAAGTGGCCCAAGGCGTGGGCGCACTGCCCAATGGCGCCAACTTCTACAACTTCATGCTCGAACAGAGCACCACAACCGATCTGACCGCCGACGAAATCCATGAAATGGGTCTGGCCGATGTCGCGCGCATCCGTGGCGAGATGGAGACAATCAAGGAACAGGTCGGGTTCGAGGGGACGCTGGACGAGTTTTTCGTTTTCGTGCGTGAGGACGACCAGTTCTTCTTCCCCGACAATGAAGCGGGTGCGCAGATGTATATCGACCGCGCGACCATGCACATTGACGAGCTGACCGAGCGTCTGCCCGAATTCTTCGGTCGCCTGCCGCAGGCAGAGCTGGAGGTCCGCCGCGTGGAACCGTTCCGCGAACAGGACGGCGCTGCCCAGCACTATCGCCCCGGCACACCCGACGGATCGCGCCCCGGCGTCTACTACGCCCACCTGTCTGACATGACAGCCATGCCGATCCCGCCGCTGGAAGCCATCGCCTATCATGAGGGCAATCCGGGCCACCATATGCAGATCAGCATCAGCCAGGAGCTGGAAGATATCCCGCGCTTCCGCACGCAAGGTGGCTACCAGACCGCCTATGTGGAAGGCTGGGCGCTCTATTCGGAAGCTCTGGCAAAGGAAATGGGTGGCTATCAGGACCCCTATTCCGAGTTCGGCCGGCTGCAGAGCGAAATGTGGCGCGCAATACGTCTGGTGGTCGATACCGGCATCCACTCCAAAGGCTGGACCGAGGATGAGGCTGTGGCCTACTGCCTCGAAAACTCGCCCAATCCGGAGACCGTCGCGCGCAGCGAGGTGCAGCGCTATTTTGTCCTGCCGGGACAGGCGACCAGCTACAAGATCGGCATGATCCGCATCCAGGAGCTGCGCGCGGCCGCGGAGGAAGAAATGGGCGAGAACTTCGACATTCGCGGCTTCCACGACACCATTCTTAACGGTGGCTCCATGCCGCTTTCGATCCTGGAGCGTCGCGTGAATTTGTGGCGGGAAAGCCAGGAAAGCTAAGCTCTTTGGGCCGCTGACGGAGGGTAGAAAGGCCGGGGACGTGTTCTCCGGCCTTTTTTACATGATGGCGGGCTTTGCCAGCATCCAAAAGGCCATGCCGATCATGAACAGGTTTTCGGTTAGTGAAATGAAACCCAACGGCACGTTGCTGTCTCCGCCCACACATGCGCATTTGAGCTCGCGCTTGTCGACATACACCGCTTTGAACACGCTGGCCGCGCCGATGGTGCCGATGAACAAAGCAACGGGAATGGAAATCCAGTCAAGCGCATGCGCCGTCATCAGTACGCCCGCCAGTCCCTCGGCCCAAGGGTAGACATAGCTATAGGGCACCCAGCGCTTCGCCAGCAGGTCGTAATTGAGAAACATGGTTGAAAAGCTCTCGATATCACGCAGCTTAAGATAAGCGAGGACGCACATCGAAAAGCTCACGAACCACTCGGCGGAAAGCACGGAAAGCGGCCGTCCGGTCGCCAGGAAGGCTGCGCCAAGCGCCATCAGCGCGGTCATCGCAAACAGCACCGCGACCGGCCAGTAGGTGGTTCCATCCTTGTCGACGGGATTGCCGAAATGCGCGCGAAGATCGGTATAACCGCCGATCCGCTCATCTCCGATCCAGGTCTGCGGCGTCGTCTTTACACCATGCCTTTCCTTGAAAGCATCGGTCTCATCGCGCGTATTCAGCGGGTGATCCTCGACTGCATACCCGTTACTTTCCAGCAGCCATTTGGACTTGAGGCCGTAGGGGCAAGTGTGCCCCGGCATGACCATGCGATAGAGTTTTGCTTGCTTGCTGTTGCTCATCGCTTCGCTTTCTCGAACAGGTCGACCAGTTCACCGAATTTTTCGCGCTGCTCGCTCTCGTCGCCCGAGGCGATGGCTTCGGCAACACAGCAGGCGGCATGGCGTTTGAGAAGTTCTGTTTCGACCCGAGACAGCGCTGCCTTCACCGCCTGCATTTGCTGCAGGATTTCGATGCAATAGCGGTCTTCCTCCACCATCCTGGCAATGCCGCGCACCTGCCCTTCGACACGTTTGAGTCGGTTCAGAATTGCTGCCTGGTCAGCCATACCTAAAGTCCTGCTTGAATACCCCTAGGGGGTATACTAGGTCGTCCGGGCAGGAGTTACAACCAATATGTCATTTAACCGCCCGTCCCGTCGTCAGTTCCTTGCCAGCTCGGGCTTGCTCGCTGCGGCAGGCCTATCGGTTCCCGCTTGGGCCCGCGGCAGGTCGCTCAGTCATGCGCGCAATGGCTTCGGGGAAATGTCGGGTGAGGAAATCAACCTCACCATCGACAACCACCATTTCACCACCGGTGCGCGTAGCGGCCATGCCTTTGCGGTCAATGGCAGCGTGCCCGGCCCGCTTGTCCGCCTGCGCGAAGGGCAGGACGTGGTGCTCAATGTCACCAACAATCTGGATGAGGACAGCTCGATCCACTGGCACGGCCTGCTGCTGCCATTCCAGTTCGACGGTGTCCCGGGAGTGAGCTTCCCGGGGATCAAGCCGGGCGAGACTTTCCGCTACGAGTTTCCGATCCGCCAGAACGGCACCTATTGGTGGCACTCGCACAGCGGGCTGCAGGAACAGGCGGGCCATTATGGTCCGCTGGTGATCGACGCCGCCGATCCGGACCCGCGCTATGATCGTGACCTGGTGGTGCTGCTGAGCGAGTTCACCCCGCGCCACCCGCACGAAATCGCGCGCATGCTGGCTGTGGGTGAACACTATTTCAACCGCACCATGCAGACCGTTGGCGATGGCGCAATGAGCGTGGAAGACCGGCTGATGTGGGGTGCGATGCGAATGAACCCGCGCGATATCGCGGACGTGACGGGCGCAACCTACACTTATCTCATCAACGGCCACGGCCCTGCCGATGACCTGCAATTCCAGTTCGAGCCGGGTGAGCGCATTCGCCTGCGGATCATCAACGGTTCGGCCATGACCTTTTTCAACGTGCGCATTCCCGGCGTGCCGATGACGGTGATCGCGGCGGACGGGAAGTATGTCGAGGAAGTCGAGGTCGACGAATTCCAGATCGGCACCGCAGAAACCTATGACGTGATCGTCACCCCGCCCGATGGCAGCCACGCGCTGGTGGCAGAGGCGATGGACCGTTCGGGCATGGGGGTTGCCAGCCTCACCTCGCACCCCGGCCATGCTGCCACACCGCCGCCGCTGCGCGAACCGGTGAACCTGACCATGGTCGACATGGGCATGGGTTCGCATGGCGGTTCGCATGGGGGCGGACACGGCGGAATGGATCATGGCGCGATGGGGCATGATATGCCCGGCGAAGAGGCGATGGAAGGCGGCATGGACCATTCCATGCGCGATACCTCTTTGCTGCCCGACAATGTCGAGGTGAATGCCGGTGTCGACATGGTCAGCCCGATGCCGATTGACCGGATGGACTTCCCCGGCCTCGGCCTCGACAATGTCCCGCACCGCGTGCTGCGCTACACTGACCTGCGCGCCAAGAACGCCAACCCGCACCGCATGCCGACACGCCAGCTGGAAATCCATCTGACCGGCAATATGGAACGCTACATGTGGTCGTTCGACGGGCGGCAGTTCAGCGCAGTGACCGACGATCCGATCCGCTTCGCCTATGACGAGCGCGTACGGGTCAAACTCGTCAACGACACGATGATGGCGCACCCGATCCATTTGCACGGTCATTTCTTCGAACTGGTCAACGGTGCCGGGATGATGAACCAGCCGCTGAAGCATACCGTGGTTGTCCAGCCGGGCTCGACCGCGACATTCGATGTCACTGCCAACGAGCCAGGCGACTGGGCCTTCCACTGCCACCTGCTCTACCACATGCACGCCGGGATGATGCAGACCGTGACCGTGCGGCCCTTCCCCGAAGGTGACGCATGATGCGCGCGCTTTTCCTGGCAACAGCGGCCCTCATCGCCACACCCGCCACCGCGCAGGACCATTCGGGGCATGAGGGTCACGGTCAGCATTCGCAGCCTCAAGAGGAGGAGGATCACTCCGGACATCAGGATCATGGCGCGCATGAAGGCCATCAGGCCACGGACCATTCGCAGCATCAGGACTCTGCCGACAATCCGTATGTCGATCACGCTAAACACCAAGCGCAGGACCATTCTGCGCACGAAGCTGTCGACCACGGCGCTATGGATCATTCAGGTTCATCTCAGCGTCCGGCGATGCGGCCAAACGATCTTTCCCAAATACTCGGCGAAGAACCGGATACCGAGGCAATGGACCATTCGCAGCACGGGCAGATGGATCACGATCTGTCGGGCGTGAACCTCGACATCCCCACCGGCCCGCCGCCGCCTGAAGCATTCGAAGGTCCGCTCAACGCGGCCGACGCGATCTGGGGGGAAGAGCGCATGGTGGCCGCGCGCGGTTACAACCGCGCCACCCACGGCAACCAGCGCTTCGGTGTGTTGCTGGCCGAGCGGCTTGAGGCGCGGCTGGGCGCCGAGCATGAAGAGTATCTGTGGGACGTTACGGGCTGGTATGGCACCGCGACCGACCGCGTCTTTCTCAAGTCCGAGGGCGAAGGCGAATTCGGCGGCGGCGTGGAAGATGCCGAAGTCCAGCTGCTCTGGTCGCACGCCATCGGCCCGTGGTTCGATTTGCAAGCCGGTGCACGCCTGGATATCGAACCCGACACCACAGCCCACGCCGCGGTCGGTATGCAGGGCCTCGCGCCCTACATGATCCATGTCGATGCGACCGCTTTCCTCTCGGACCGAGGCGACCTGACAGCGCGTGTCGAGGCGGAGCACGACATGCGTCTAACACAGCAACTCGTCCTCCAGCCGCGCGTCGAGTTCGAGCTGGCGGCGCAGGATATCCCGGAGCGCGGGATCGGTGCCGGCCTTCCCAAGTTGGAAGTGGGCGCGCGGCTGCGCTACGAATTCATCCCCGAATTCGCGCCCTACATCGGCGTGGAATATGAAACCGCTACCGGTCGCACGGCGGACATGAGAGAAGCCGCCGGAGAAGACCCCGGCGGCTTCGTTTTCCTGATCGGTCTCAGGACCTGGTTCTAACCGCTTGGCTCAGCCACCGTTACGGGTGGCTTCAAGTTCCTCGAGCACTTCTGCGCTCCACGTCACCGGATATTGGGTCTGCGGGTTGAACGTGTTGCCCATGCTGGCGGCTTCGGCAGCGGCAATTTCCTCGGCGGTGAGGAATTCGCTCGGCGTGAGTTCGAACACGTCGATGCCGCGGGCGATCTCGGTGCCGTAGATCTTGCCATTATACCAGTAGGTCGACCAGTAGCCGCCCATGGAGAGATAATCCCCATTGACGGGACCACGGTCGAAATAGGCGATCTCGAACGGGTTGTCCGGATCGGTGAAGTCAATCACCGACAGGCCGCCCTGGTACCATGCCTGCACGAAGATATCGCGCCCGGGCACCGGGATGATCGAGCCGTTATGCGCGACGCAATTCTCGTTCTCGCTCTGCGAGCCGGGGATCTTGAATGTGCCGCGGCGCACCAGCTGGCCGTCCTCGATCGAGTAAAACGCATCTGCGCCCCAGTCTTCGGGATCTGCTGCCTGGCAACGCGGGCGGCCACCACCGCCCCATTCGTCCGTGAACAGGACGACGCTGCCATCGTTATTGAACGTGGCCGAGTGCCAGTAGGCGAAGCCCGGATCGGTCACGGCATCGAGGCGGACCGGGTTGTACGGGTCCGAAATGTCCATGATTATGCCATTGCCCGAACATGCACCCGCGGCAAGGTTGCGACTGGGGAACACGGTGATATCGTGGCACTGGTTGGTCTGGTTGGTGCTCTGCGTTCCTTCACCATGATCGCCGCCATCCCAAAGACCGGCAATGTTGCCTTCTGCATCGGCAAAAACGCGTGGTGAAGAAGTGATGCGCGCCGCCGCAGGATTGGCGACGGGGATCTCGATCACATCAATGCTGAACAATGCGGTGCGCTCGCTGCCAGGTTCGAAGAACACGCAGCCTTCCAGCTCTTCCTCGTCACGAACACCCGCTGTGCCCGAGTTGTAGAGGATGATCCGTTCGTCGTTGGCATCGACAACAGAGTGCGTGTGACTACCGCGACACGTCTGCACCTGGCCGACCTGGACGGGAGCTGCGAGGTTCGAGATGTCGAAGATACGCACGCCCCGGAAACGTTCTTCGCTGACCCGCTCCTGCACACCCTGCATGCCGCAATCGACGCGGCCATTATTGGCCTCGACGCTCATGATCAGCAGGTCGCCAACGATCGACACGTCGCCCTGTCCGCCAGGGCACACGACCGAGCCGACAAGCTGCGGGACACCATTGTCGCCCAAGCGATAGGTGTTGAATCCGTGATAATTGCCAGCGACCATGATGTCGCCGGAGAAGGCCATGTCGGTATTGGCAAAGCTCAGTGGACCGCCCCGCTGAGCGTAGCGAACCGGAGGCTCGGCGGGTGCCTCTGCTTCCGCATCGTCATCGGCATCTTCGGCCTCGCTATCCGAGCTGGCCATTTCATGTCCGGCATGTTCGTCCTCTTCACCCGCTTCTTCTTCGGACGCTTCCGGCTCGTCAGCCGGGATAACCACACGGCCGCCCGAAGGGTTGGCCGGATCGAAGAAACCGTCCGGCTTGGGCAGGAAGGCCACCTGGCGTAAATTGCTAATTGCGGTTTCGGCATCGAGGAAGCCGGCCGCAAGTCCGGCGCGTGGGTCGTCCGATAGCTCCGTGAGGGCGGTCAGCATGCGGTCAATTTCGGCCTGCTGGTCGTTTACGACTTCGCTGGTGAATTCGTAGAAAGAGGGGTCGGCTGCGGTGCCGTAATTGCCAAGCAGGTCGCGCACCATGGTGATCGCGCCCTGATGGTGGCGGGTCATCAGCGTCAGGAACAGGCGGTCAAAATTGACGCCGCGCGAAGCAGCGAGCCGCGCCATGTCGTCGGCGCTGGCCATGCCTTCCATCCCCGAGTGTTCGGCATGACCCATCGCGCCCATCGTTGCTGGCTGGCCCCGGTCGGCAAGCCATTCGCGCATGAAGGTCATCTCGTCCTTCTGTGAAGCATCGATCCGCTCGGCCATGCCCGTGATCGTTTCATTATTTGTGCGGTCGGCGACGAGTGCCGCCATTTCGACCGCCTGCTGGTGGTGGACGATCATGTTCCGCATAAAGGCAATGTCGGCCATGGAAATATCGTTGCGGGCAAGATTACGCGCTTCTTCGGCGGTCAACATGCGGGAGCCTTCACCCGGAGCACCGGGCTGCACGATCTGCACGTCCTGCGCAAAGGCAGGCGCGGTGGATGCCAACAGCATTGCGGCAAAAGACAGCGAAAGCTGTGTCGAATTCTTCGGAGTCATCAAGGGTCCCTTCCACATGAAACAGTGTGTTGAGCGACCAAGCCTATCCTCCAGTTTTCGTCAATACGGTATAGGGATTGCGGTCTGCCAAGAGAGGATTAATCTCGACAAGAGACTTTGGGGAGGAGACCATGATGCAACGATTGACTTTGGCATTGCTTGCCACCTTAGCCGCCATGCTGGCCGCATGCGGCGGAGATAAGGCACCCGCCGATACCGAAGCCCAAGAGTATTCTGCGCGCCAGTATATGCAGGCGATCAACGACATCGCGCGCGCGGAAGATCTCGAAAATGATGAAGCGCGCAAGCCTGGCGAACTGCTTGCCTTTGCCCAGATTGATCGCGGCGATGTGGTGGGCGATTATGTGATGGGCGGCGGATATGTCACCCGCTTGCTCGCCACAGCGGTGGGGGCGGATGGGAAGGTCTATGCCTTCCAGCCCGAAGAATTCATCGCCTTCAATGCCGACTATGGTTCGCAGCAAGATGACACCATTCGTCGCTATGCGGACAATGACGGCAATCCCATCCGCGTATTCCCGCTGCGGGCACCGCTGGCAGAGCCGGGCTGGCCCGAAGAGCTTGATACGATCATCACGGTGATGAACTTCCACGATCTCTATCTGGAAGCCTTTCCGGGAGGTACCGCCGACACGGCCATTGCCGGATTGTATGATGCTCTAAAGCCCGGAGGATCCCTCATCGTCATCGATCATCTGGCAACAGAGGACGGTGGAGTCGAAGCTGCAAACACACTGCACCGGCTCGATGCGCAAATGGCAAGAGATGCGCTAACCGCTGCGGGCTTCGTGCTGGAGGAAGAGAGCGACCTTTACGCCAACCCCAACGATCCGCGGACCGCGAATGTATTCGACGAGGCCATTCGCGGTTCGACCGATCAGCTCGCCTGGCGCTGGCGCAAGCCGGAGTAAACAGCGGCCAATCGGGCGAATTTGCGCCAAAAATGCGCCCGATTGGCCTGGCATTTCGTCAATACGACGACAATTCCGCCCGTTTCGTCTCGCACGCCTCGTCACATCATGATACATTAATCATTTACAAACCACGTTTCTGGCATGGCTTGCAACATGATGATTTCAAAACTCGGTCGTTTCCTTTCTGTCGCGGCGTTGGCAGTAGCCTCGTTGGCTGGTGCTCCTGCCCATGCGGAGACCGATCCCACAGAGCTTGAGGCCGCATTCGACAATGCGTTTGGCACAGAAGAGCGTGCGCCGCGCGACTACACGCCCGATTTTGACAGCCAGCTCGAAGCCCGTATCGCGCAACTTGCAGATGCTAGCGAAGGGCGCATTGGCGTTGCCGCCATCGACCTTGCTACTGGTCAGTCTATCTCAATTCTTGGTGACCAGCGCTTCCCCATGGCCAGCACGAGCAAAATCGCGATTGCCGCCGCCTATCTCGAAGGTGTCGATCAGGGCCGATGGAGCCTGACTACTGAATTTCCGTTGCTGTGGCCGGTTCGTTCGCGGCCCTTCTCATCGGCCGCCGCTCCGGTGCGCCGAGGTGAATATCTGAGTGCGCTCGAACTGATCGACTTGATGATCACGCGCAGCTCCAATCCAGCAACAGATGCGCTGATTGCGGCGCTGGGGGGGACCGATGCCGTCAACGACTGGGCACGGCGCGCGGGCCTGGAGGGGTTCAGCCTGGATCGCGACATCGCTACCTTGGTCCGCGATGATGGCGAGTTCGATCCTGAAACATATATCGACATGCGCGATAGCGCGACACCAGAAACGATGGTGCAACTGCTGTCCGGCATTTATCAGGGCCGATGGCTGAGCGCCTCAAGCCGCCGTGTGATTATCGATGCAATGGAACGCTGCCGCACCGGCACCCGCCGTATTCCGGCGCTCATGCCAAGCTATGTGACGGTTGCGCACAAGACCGGATCGCTCAACAATACATCGAGTGATATTGGCTTCCTGACCACACCCGATGGCCGCACTGTTGCACTGGCGATTTACGTGACCGGCAACACAACACGCCGGAACCGCGAAGCGCGCATCGCTTCGATCGCCCGTGGTATTTACGACGGCTTCGAACAGGAAGCCGGTCGCAATTACGCCAACGCGCAGTACGACGCTAATTAGGTATCGACATCACTGAGGCAGGCCCGTTTCGATTAGGCGGCCCATACTGCAGCACAATCTGCTGCCGGCAAAAGAAAAGGGCGCGGCCATCGCTGGCCACGCCCTTTCTGTAAGATAGCCTAAGCCAGCTGCAAATTACTCAGCAGCTTCGTCAGCCATAGCTTCAGCGTCGTCGGTAGCTTCTTCGACGCTTTCTTCCATCATGTCGGTGCCTTCTTCGACCATGGCTTCACCTTCGTCAGCCATTTCTTCGACGCTGGTTTCGTCAGCCATGGTTTCTTCAGCCATGGTTTCTTCGCCAGCTTCGGTTTCAGCTTCGGCACAAGCGGCGAGGGTGAGAGCGGCGCCAGCAACAGCAGCGGCCATAACGATCTTACGCATAGGATGAACCCCTTTAATCTGCGATAATTTGAAAGGCGAATAATCCCGCCTTCCAAAGCCGACCATTTGGCCGACCCGCCGCCTAAATAATGCCACAATTGGGGCCGCGCAAGCAGATTATGGCGCAATTGGGGCAAAATCCTGTCGTAATTGGGGCGCCCCTAACCGTAAAACAGCGAGAAACGTGCCAGAAATGCGATGGGTGGAATTCCCCCGAAATCCTGCTGACCGGGCCATATTGCCGTGCTAGCAGGCGAAGATGGCCGACAAAAATCATCTCTATCTGGTCGATGGCTCGGCCTATATATTCCGCGCATATCACCGCCTCCCTCCGCTCACGAACCCCGAGGGGACGCCTGTGGGAGCGGTTTACGGATACACCACCATGCTGTGGAAACTGGCGGATGATCTCGACAAGGCGGACGGGCCGACGCACTTGGCGGTGGTGCTGGACAAAAGCTCGTATAGCTTCCGCAACGAGATTTACGCCGAATACAAGGCGAATCGCCCCGATCCGCCGGAAGACCTCGTGCCGCAATTCCCGCTGATCCGCGATGCAACGCGCGCGTTTTCACTTCCCATGATCGAAGAGCCCGATGTCGAGGCAGACGATATGATCGCCTCCTATGCCCGTGCCGCGCAGGCCGAGGGGTGGGATGTCACCATCGTCTCCTCCGACAAGGACTTGATGCAGCTCGTCGGCGAGCGCGACGGCGGCAGGATCGACATGCTCGACACGATGAAGGATGCGCGCATCTATGTGGAAGAGGTGAAGGAGAAATTCGGCGTGGAGCCCGAACTGGTCGGCGATGTCCTCGCGCTGATGGGGGATAGCGTAGACAATATCCCCGGCATTTATGGCGTCGGGCCAAAGACCGCATCCAAGTTGATCGGCGAGAATGGGTCGCTCACCGCGGCACTCGATGCCGCTGCTGAGATGAAGAAGAGCAAGCTCAAGGAGAGGTTGCTTGAAGGGCGTGGGGACGCCGAACTGAGCCGCGTGCTGGTGGAGCTTAAGAGCGATTGCGACCTGCCCATCGCAATCGAGGATATGGCGATCAAGACCATCCCGCCCGAACCGCTAGCCGAATTCCTCACCTTTCACGGGTTCAACTCGCTTCTCAAACGGCTCGAAGCAGGCACAGGCAGCCCGGTGCGCGCGAACAACCTCAACCCGGCCAAGGCCGATACGAAGGGTGAGGACGCCGCACCGGAAGGCAGCGTCCAACCGCTGCCCGAATGGCCCGATGTCGATCGCAGCACGTACAAGACCGTGCAGTCGAAGAGCGAGCTGGAAGAATGGGTTGCCCGCGCGCAGGCGCTTCGGCTGGTGGCGGTCGATACCGAGACCAATAGCCTCGATGCCATCGCCGCCGATCTGGTGGGGGTGAGCCTCGCACTCGGCCCGAATGATGCTTGCTACATCGCCCTTCGCCACGGCGGCAGCGACATGTTCGATGAGAAGCCCGAGCAGGTTGATTTCGATACCGCCATCGCGCTGCTGAAACCGCTGCTTGAAGACGACGCGGTCCTGAAGATCGGGCAGAATATCAAATACGATATCAACGTCCTCGCCCGGCATGGCATCGCCGTGGCTCCTGTTGACGATACGATGATCATGAGCTTCGATCTCGACGCCGGACGCTCGCAGGAAGGGATTGGCGGCGGCCACGGGATGGACGAGCTTGCCGAACGCCATCTTGGCCACACCACCATGAAGTTCAAGGATGTCTGCGGCACGGGCAAGAAGGCAATCCCCTTTGGCGAAGTGCCGCTGGGCAAAGCCACCGAATATGCCGCAGAGGATGCTGACGTGACGTGGCGGCTGCACGCCCATCTCGCGCGCCGTATGCCAAGTGAAGGCGCAACGCGGATTTATCAACGGGTTGACCGCCCGCTTATTCCGGTGGTTGCCAAAATGGAACGCGAAGGCATCAAGGTCGATCGCGCCGAGCTCTCGCGCCTGTCCGAAACGTTTGCCGAGACAATCGCCAGTCTGGAAAAGGACATTCACAAGGATGCGGGCGAGGAATTCACCATCGGCAGTCCCAAGCAACTGGGCGATATCCTGTTCGACAAGCTCGGCTATAAAGGCGGCAAGAAGGGCAAGAGCGGCCAGTATTCGACCGACCAGAGCATTTTGGAGCGCTTGTCAGGTGAAGGTCATGCGATTGCTGACAAGGTTCTCGAATATCGCCAGCTCTCCAAGCTCAAGAGCACCTATACAGACGCGCTGCAGGAAGCGATCAATCCCGATACACAGCGCGTGCACACCAGCTACAGCCTCGTCGGCGCCCAGACCGGGCGGCTGTCTTCCACCGATCCGAACCTGCAGAACATCCCCATCCGCACCGAGATCGGGCGGCAGATCCGCAAGGCCTTCGTGCCGGAGGATGGCAACACGCTGCTTGCTGCAGACTACAGCCAGATCGAATTGCGCCTCGCCGCGCATATGGCCGATGTGCCGGAGCTGAAAGAAGCTTTTGAACACGGCGAGGACATCCATGCGCGCACCGCCAAGGAAATGTATGGCGAGGTCGACCGGGACACGCGAGCTGCCGCCAAGACGATCAACTTCGCCATCCTTTACGGCATTTCGCGCTGGGGGCTTGCAGGGCGCCTCGGCATTGAGCCGGACGAGGCGCAGGAGAAGATAGACACCTATTTCCAGCGTTTCCCGGGGATCCAGTCTTACATCCACCAGACGTTGGAGAGTGTTCGGGAAAAGGGCTATTCGGAGACGCTGTTCGGGCGGAAAACCTGGTTTCCGCGCATCAATTCAAAGAACCAGATGGAACGCCAGGGTAGCGAGCGCGCTGCGATCAACGCCCCGATCCAGGGGACCAGCGCCGATATCATCAAGCGCGCAATGGCCCGCATGCTCCCTGCACTGGAAGAAGCGGACCTTCCCAATGTCCGGATGCTGTTGCAGGTGCACGACGAACTGGTGTTCGAATTGCCGGAGGGAGATGTCGAATCTGCCAGCCTCATCATCGAAAAGGTAATGGCCGAAGCCGCGCAGCCCGCAGTGACGCTCGATGTACCGCTCGGAATCGAGATCGGTACCGGACCGAGTTGGGATGACGCGCATTGATCACCTACCCGACCCGTCATAGGTTGCGCCGATGATTGAGACGCTCAGCGATTGGCTTCGCGATTTCGTGCCTGGCGCTTATCTTGGGTGGGCAGCGGCCTTGTCGCTGGCCGCGCTCATGGTCCTTACCGCATTAGTGACCCATCGCATTGCCTTTGGCATATTGCGAAAATTCGCTCGCGCCAGCGAGACGGATGCCGATGATCTGGTTGTCGCCCATATTGCACGGCCTGCGCGCTGGTCCCTGGTCGCCATCGCCCTGGTCATTACAGCACGGTTAATGCCAGAATTCGGCTCGCTGTGGCACAGCGTCGCCTCTTTCGTCCTTCCGGCACTGGTCGGCTGGATGGCACTATCGATCTTCCGCGCCGCGATCCGCGCAATGGAAGTGCGTGCGGATATCGATGTGGAGGACAATCTTCAGGCGCGCCGCAGCCGTACGCGCCTCGCCATTCTCAGCCGCATGGGCACCTTTGTGATTGTCTTCATCACTGTCGCGCTGATGCTGCTCGCGATACCCGGCGTGCGCGATATTGGCGTTACGCTGATGGCTTCTGCAGGCCTTGCCGCGCTTGCTGTTGGTGCCGCCGCGCAGCCCGCGCTCAAGGCATTGATCGGCGGCATGCAAATGGCGCTGACCGAGCCCATCCGCATAGACGACGTGGTGATCGTGGACGGCGAATGGGGGCGGGTCGAGGACATTCGGACCACTTTTGTCGTCGTGAAAATCTGGGACGAGCGACGCCTGATCGTACCGTCCTACAAATTCCTCGAAGAGACGTTCGAGAATTGGACCCGCTCAGGCACCGAATTGCTCGGAACGGTGTTCCTGCACCTTGATCCGATGGCTGACGTTGAGCGGCTGCGCAAGGAATTCGAGCGGCAGGTCGAAGCGCATGAACTATGGGACGGCCGCGTGAAAGTGGCGCAGGTCACCGACACCACGCTCGACGCCCTGGAACTGCGGCTGCTCATCAGCGCCGCCGACTCCTCCGATGCCTTCGCCCTGCGCTGTGCGATCCGCGAAGGGATGCTTGCCTTCATTCGCAATGAAATGCCCGAAGCCGTGGCGATGCGCCGGGTGGCATCAGCCGCCGAAGTGTTGTGGGAAGCGGGCGAGCCGGGGCTGACTCCGGGCAAATAGAGTTGTTTGTTTTTCGCACCGAGTACGAAGTTGCGGAGACGGCTTAGCAAAACAAACTAGTGCTTACTGTCCCGCGTACTTTCCACCATTCCCTCGGTAATAAACCCGATGGGCCGGACTTCGGCAGCGCGCTTCTTCAGCTCGCCTTTCATCTTCTTGTATTCGGCTTCCATCTTCGCGGTCACGGTCGCGCGGCTATCTTCCATCGCTGCGTCGAAGTCTGCCTTGTTTACAATGTCGGGTACCCCGTCCGCACGGCGGATGGCGGCGAGTCCGGCGCGGCGCACAACGTCTTCGAGGTCGGCGCCGGTAAAACGCTCCGCCTGCTTGGCAATTGCGGCGAGGTCGACATCACCCGTGAGCGGCATGTTGGCGGTGTGGATCCTGAGGATGTGCTCGCGGCCCTTGGTATCGGGTGCACCGACATAGACCAGTTCATCGAAACGGCCGGGGCGCAGCAATGCGGGATCGACGAGAACCGGCCGGTTCGTCGCGCCGATCACGACGATGGAGGAGAGCTCTTCCATCCCGTCCATCTCGGCAAGGATCGTGTTGACGACGCGAGCGGTGACCTGCGGCTCGCCCGCCCCAGATCCGCGTGCCGGAACAAGGCTGTCGATTTCGTCGATAAAGATCACGCACGGCGCGACCGCGCGCGCGCGGGCGAACATCCTCGCAATCTGCTGTTCGCTCTCGCCAAACCATTTAGACAGGAGGTCGGAACTCTTCATGGAGATGAAGTTCGCCTCGGCCTCTTTCGCGACAGCCTTGGCCAGCAGCGTCTTGCCGGTGCCCGGAGGGCCGTAGAGCAGGAAGCCCTTTGCCGGGCGGATCCCGATCTTCTCGAATGCTGCGGGGTTTTTAAGCGGCAGCTCGACGCCCTCTTTCAGCTTGTCGATCGCCTCGTCCAACCCGCCCAGATCGCTCCAGCTCACTGTTGGCGCTTGCACCATCACTTCGCGCATCGCTGAAGGCTGCACGCGCTTGAGTGCCTCGCGGAAATCGCCTTTTTCAACGCAGAGTTCATCGAGCACTTCGGCGGGAATTTCCTGCGCGTCGAGATCAAGCTTGGGCATGATCCGGCGCACCGCCTCGATGGCGGCTTCGCGCGTCAGTGCGGCGATGTCCGCACCGACAAAGCCGTGCGTCGAGCGCGCCAGTTCGAGAAGGTCGACACCTTCGGCAAGCGGCATACCGCGCGTATGGATGGCGAGGATTTCACGGCGACCGCTAGTGTCGGGTACGCCGACCACGATTTCCCTGTCGAAACGACCCGGGCGGCGCAGTGCCTCATCGATGGCATCAGGACGATTGGTCGCGGCGATCACCACCAGATTGGTGCGCGCCTGCAGCCCGTCCATCAGCGTGAGCAGCTGCGCCACGAGACGTTTTTCCGCTTCGCCCTGCGTGCGCTCGCGCTTTGGCGTAATCGAATCTATCTCGTCGATGAAGACGATCGCGGGCTGGCTCTTCTCGGCTTCTTCGAACACTTCGCGCAGGCGTTTTTCGGACTCGCCATAGGCGCTGCCCATGATCTCAGGCCCGTTGATGATGAAGAATTCGGCATCACTTTCATTGGCGACGGCTTGTGCCAGCCTCGTCTTGCCGGTTCCTGGCGGGCCATGCAGTAGCACGCCTTTGGGCGGATCGACACCAAGACGGGTGAACAATTCAGGGTAGCGCAGCGGCAACTCGACCATTTCGCGCAGCGCCGTGATCGTATCGTCCATTCCACCGACATCGTCATAATTGATCATGCCGCGGGCATCGCGCGGTTCTTCGAATTCGCTGCGCAGCTCGACCTCGGTATTCTCGTCGATATGGACGATGCCCTTGGGGTTGGTGGAGATAACCTGCAACCGGATTTGGGTCAGCGCATAGGCAGGAGTGTTGAACAAGCGGCGCACTTCCGGTGGCACGTTCTGAACTGGTTGCTGGCCATGCGTAGCAACAAAGTCGCCAGCCGTTACCGGCTTACGAAAAAAGACACGCTTGAGCGCTTCGGTCGGGCCCTGAAGCCGCATTTCGCGACGCGCCGGAGCAAAGACCACGCGCGTCGCGGGCTTGCTGTCGACGCGGCTGACAATCACATGTTCGCCCGAGGAGGTTTCCGCATTGGCACGCTGCAAACCGTCGAGGCGGATCACGTCGAGCGACTCGTCTTCCTTATAGGCAGGCGCGGCGATAGCCACGGTCTGGCGCTTGCCTTCGATGCCAACGACATCACCTTCGGTAATGCCCAGCGCCTGGAACGCGCTGCGCGGCATGCGCACGACGCCCCTTCCCGATTCCTCCTGCCGCGCGGCAGCGACCTGCAGCTTGACGGTGTTCTGATCCTGGGTTGCTGCGTCTTCTTGCGCCATGCGCCGCCGGTCCTCTCGAAGCGTTGTTGCGAAGACCTAGGTACGACAAACGGTGAATGCAATTGATCCCGTGCACAAGCGCTAACGATGCGCGAGCCAGGACTCGCTCGCACACGCGCAGACGAGCGTTGGCAAGAAAAAAGGCCCGGTCGAAATCGACCGAGCCTTGGAAGTTTTGGGAGAGGATGCCTGAAAAGGCACGTTCGATATGACCTGCCGCCACCGATTCCGCAAGTGCGAAAAGATCATGATGTGTTGCAAAATATGCAATCTGTATGTTTATATCTTATTATCATGGCTTTAAATTCATTTTGGCACTCCGCATAAGCCGTTTTGCACCGCAATATAGACCGTGTTGCACGGGTTTGTGTTGCGCCGCACCATCCCGGTTCCGGGGTGACATGCGCGCACGCAATCTCTATTCGAGCGCAAGACCAGCAGACTACTGCCGATAGGAGTTCCGCATGCAAAAGCTATACCCCGATGCCGCCGCCGCCCTCGATGGATTGCTGCGCGATGGCATGACCATTGCCGCAGGCGGTTTTGGCCTGTGCGGTATTCCGGAGCGGCTGCTTGTCGCGATCCAGGATAGCGGGGTGAAAGACCTGACCTTTGCCAGCAACAATGCGGGTATCGACAATGAAGGCATCGGCAAATTGCTGCGCACCAAGCAGGTAAGCAAGATGATCAGTTCCTATGTCGGCGAGAACAAGGAGTTCGAGCGGCAATATCTTGCAGGCGAGCTGGAAGTGGAGTTCTGCCCGCAGGGAACGCTGGCCGAACGCATGCGCGCTGGTGGCGCGGGCATTCCCGGTTTCTACACCAAGACCGGCGTCGGCACACAGGTAGCAGAAGGTAAGGAAGTAAAGCAGTTCGACACCGGAGACGGGCCCGAAGACTACATTCTCGAGCGCGGCATCTTTGCCGATCTGTCTATCGTGAAGGCATGGAAGGCGGATGAGACCGGCAACCTCATGTTCCGCAAGACGGCGCGCAACTTCAACCAGCCCGCTGCAACCTGTGGCAAGGTCTGCGTGGCAGAAGTGGAAGAGGTAGTGAAGGCCGGCGCGCTCGACCCGGACAACATCCACCTGCCCGGCGTGTTCGTGAACCGCATGGTTATCGGCGCGCCTTATGACAAGAAGATCGAATTCGTGACCACGCGCAGCCGGGAGGCAGCCTAGTGTTCGGGCGCGGCAAGAAAGACGTCGCAGGGCAATCAGCCGAAACAAGGCCCGGCGCAATCGCGGTGGACGAATTCGACTTCCTGGAAAATGCCAAGGAAGTCGCGCGGCTATGGGTCGAAAATAACGGACCCGCCACCTGCATTATCCAGCCCGATGTGCTGGCGGAACCGGAAACCTTCGGCCTGCTGATGGTAGACACCATTCGCCATGCCGCGCGCGCTTATGCCCAGTGTTACGGCATCGGCGAGGAAGAGGCGTTGGCCCGCATCTGGAACGGGGTGGCGATGGAACAGGAAACCCACACCACCGATCTCGATACGGTGCAGGATTCCGGCAAGCCAAATTGACGTTTCGCCTCGCCCTTGCTCTCGTGCTGGCGGCATGCGGCCTGCAGGGCTGCGTGCTGGCGGCAGCGGCGATCCCGATTGCGGCGGGCGGAGCAATTGTCGGGTCCCAGGCATTTGGCGAACGCACCGCGCAAGCGATCGCCGAGGGCAATTCCATTGATCCGGAAACGATCGAGGAAATCAGCTTCGGCCAATATGCTTTGCTACCTGGCGGGGTAATGCCAGAGCCCGTTGCGCCATTGCCGACTTCCGGTGCCTATGCCGATTGGCACGGCTTCACGCTCGACAGGTTGGCTGAAGACGCAGCGGTCGGCACGTCCGCGTTGCTTGACGATCCAGCCAGCCTGGAACCGGTGACAAAGGCTTGCAAGGCAGAAGTGCCCGCAGTGTTGATCGATCTTGATCCGGCAGAAGGTCTGATGGCGCTGGACACCGCGTCGCAGCCCGAACCGGCATTGCGCGCCATTCTTGACAATCTGCGCGGGCAAGGCGTTGCCATAGCCTGGATTACCGATCGCGAGCCGACCGATGCCGGGCGCATCCGTGATATCCTGCTGGGCAGCCGGCTCGATCCCACGGGGCGCGACCCGCTGTTTGTGCAGCGCTTCCCGGGCGAGAGCAAACAGGAACGCCGGCAAGCACTGCTCGAAACCCATTGCCTGATCGCCATAGCCGGCGATGAGCGCGCCGATTTCGATGACCTTTACACCTATCTTCGCGATCCGACCTTTGCCGCTGGCCTCGAGGCCATCATTGGCGAAGGCTGGTTCCTGATCCCCACACCGCTCGACTGAAGGAAGACAAGACATGCCTTGGACCCGTGATCAAATGGCCGCCCGCGCCGCGCAGGAGCTGGAGGACGGATATTACGTCAATCTCGGCATTGGCATCCCGACGCTGGTCGCCAACCACATCCCCGAAGGCATGCAGGTAACTTTGCAAAGCGAGAACGGCATGCTGGGCATCGGTCCCTTCCCCTATGAGGATGAGGTGGATGCCGACCTGATCAATGCCGGCAAGCAGACCATCAGCGAACTGCCGCACAGCGCCTATTTCGACAGCGCGACCAGCTTCTCCATGATCCGCGGCGGACACATCGACCTGTGCATCCTCGGCGCGATGGAAATCGCGGAAACCGGCGACATCGCCAACTGGATGATACCCGGCAAGATGGTGAAGGGCATGGGCGGAGCGATGGACCTCGTTGCGGGCGTCAAGAAGATCATCGTGGTGATGGAGCACACCAGCAAGCACGGCGATCCCAAGTTCATCCCCGAATGCACGCTGCCGCTGACCGGCACCAACGTGGTCGACATGATCATCACCGATCTGTGCGTGTTCCATCGCAAGGACCACGACAGCCCGTTCAAGCTGATCGAGCTGGCGCCGGGCGTCACGGAGGAAGAGGTCGCGGAGAAGACGACTGCGCACTATGTAAGCTGAAAGACAAGGTGAGCTTGTAGTTCCCGCCTGGTTTCGATTGGCCCGGTGCGCACCGCGAGGGTACACTCGCTGGAGGAGGTGAACGCATGAGCTACACGTTGATTACCGCCAACCGGAATTACTCCAGTTGGTCTCTGCGCCCATGGGTGCTGATGACCGCGCTGGGCATTCCCTTCACCGACCGGATCGAGCCGTTCACTGCCGCGGTGAATTACGAGGCGTTCCGCTCCTTTTCGCCCACCGGACAGGTGCCTGTTCTCCTCCACGGCGAGCGGACCGTTTGGGACTCGCTGGGCATCGTCCTCTACCTCGCTGAGCGGCATGAGGGTGTCTGGCCGCAGGAAGAGGCGGCACGCGCCTTTGCCATGTGCGGCGTTACCGAGATGCACGGCGGCTTTTCCGCGCTGCGCAACCAGTGCCCGATGAATGTTGGTGTGCGGGTGCAGATGAAACTGCATCCCGCTGACCTTGCCAAGGATGTTGCGCGCCTGGAAGAGCTCTTCACCGAAGGGCTGGAGCGCTTTGGTGGTCCCTACCTAGCCGGGCCGGACTTCACCGCGCTCGACGCGTTCTTCGCCCCCGTCGCCTATCGTATCCGCACTTACGACCTCAATGTCGGCGAGGCGCAGCCTTGGGTCGACCACGTACTCGCCCACCCCGCCATGCAGCGATGGGAAGCAGAAGCGCTCGCCGAAAGCTGGCGCGAGGAAAGCCACGAAACCGAGACGGGTGAGACAGGTGTGATTACCGCCGATTATCGCACGGGTTAGCTCGCGCTTTCCTTCGAGCCCATCCAGCCAAAGATGCGCTTCCACGTCGGCTTGCCATCGTTGAGCAGGCTGGCGCGGAAGAGATTGCCGAGCAGTTTCAGTTCGAGCCAGATAAAGGCCGCGAGCAGTGTGATGGTGCCGATGATTTCCCATGCCGCCACACCGCTGCCCAGCCGCGCAAGCATGGCAAAGGGCGTGTAGAGCGGAATCCATGAGAGGATGACCGCCACCGGCTCGTCGGGTCCCTTGAGCGCGGCCTGCATCACGATCACCACCGGGATCATCACCAGGAAGATCACCGGCGTGAGATAGCTTTGCGCGTCCTGCATGCTCTCGCTAATCGCACCGATGGCGAGGAACAGCATGGCGAGCACGATATAGCCGCCGAGGAAGTAGAGAATCATGGCCACGATCAGCAGCGGATCGTCGAGCGCCTCTAGCGATGGCCGCAGCACATCAGCGGCAAAGCCTTCAAAATAGAGCGCAGCGACAAGGCCGGTCCCCGCCCATGTAAGCACGATCACCAGGCCTACCGCGCCCAGGCCGAGCAGCTTGCCTTGCATCAGGGTATCAGGCTTGATGCAAGCCAGCACGCTTTCGAATAGCTTGTTCGAACGTTCTTCCACCACGCCTTGCAGCATCAGCGAGCCCGTCGTCACCGCCGTGATAAGCAGCAGGTAAACCAATGCAATCGGCACGATTGATCGGGTCGCGACGAGGCTGCGTCCGCCACCGGGTGGCGGCTCTATTACCGATACGGCCGCCTGCATGGTTTGCAGCGCGACGGCCGTCTCCGGCCCGATGCCCTGCGCGGCAAAGGCATCCTGCCGCACGCTTTCGGTCAGGATCTCACGCATATTGCGGATGAGGCTGACATTGGGACGGCCATTGGTGAAGATGCGCGCTTGTGCGCCGGGCTCACCAAAATCGGCCGGGATGTGCAGCACCGCGCCATAGGGCAGGCGGCGGTCTTCGACGGCAATATCGTCTTCCAGCGCGGCCTTGAGGCTTTCTGTGGGTTCTTCTCCGCTCGCCGGCAGTTGAACATCACCGGGAAGTGTGACGTTCACGTAATATGGATCCTCTATGTCGAATGGCGGCGTACCCTCGGGCGCGGCGGCTTCAAGCTCTTCGGCCGCCGCTTCTGCACCGCCCATCGTGATGAAACGCTGAATTTCCGCAGGGTTCAGCCAAGCCTGCCGGTTTGCCCAGGGCGCATCCGGCACAACGCCTTGCAGATCCCACCGCTCGGCATACTCGGCCAGGTCACGCAGGGTTTCCTGCTGGTAGGAAAGGTCCATTTGCGCTTCGAGTAGTGTTGCGTATCGCCCGTTTTCATCGACCACCGAATAGGCAGTGCTCCTTTCGGGTGCGAGCTGTTTGCTAGCAAAACCGGAAACGGCAAGCGCGATGGGGACCGCTGCAAGCATGATCCAGAACCCCTTGGTACTGATCACCTGGCGAATTTCGCGCACGGCAACGAGCAGGATATTCTTCATCGCTCGATCTCCTCATTTGCGCCGACAAAGTGGATGAACACCTCGTGCAGGCTGGGTTCCTGTACGTTGAAGCTGCGCAGGGCAAAACCATTGGCAGTGCAATGTTCGAGCAGGGCCGCAGGTGCCATGCCCGCTGCCAGTTCGACATTGTAGGTCGTCCAACCCTCCTCGGCAGGGCTGGCGGCGGTCGCCTTCTCGACCCCTTGGAGGTCCGAGGGGTCTTGGCGGCTCGAGAGTTCCAGCCGTGCCGGCAGTGCCGCGCGCGCTTCATCCTGCGTGCCATCGAACGCCTTCTTGCCTCGCGCCAGCATCAGCAGCCGGTCGCACAACCGCTCCGCATGCTGCATGACATGGGTGGAAAAAATAACCGTCGCGCCATTCTTCGCGGATTCGGCGATCAAGTCTTCCAGCATCGCCTGGTTGACAGGATCAAGACCGGAGAACGGCTCATCCAGCATCAGCAATTTGGGGCTGTTCACCAGCGCAGTCGCCACCTGCACTTTCTGCGCCATGCCTTTGGAGAGCTTCTCGATGGGAGACTTGGCCCAGTCCGCCAGTTCCAGCCGCTTGAGCAGGGCCATCGCCGCATCTTTGGCGGTGTCTGGCTCCATCTGCTTCAGACGCGCGAAATAGACGATCGTGTCGAGCACGCTCATCTTCTTGTAGAGGCCGCGTTCTTCTGGAAGGAAACCGATATCGGCGGCATTTTCCCGGCTCGGCGTATTGCCCAGCACTTCGATCGTGCCAGATGTCGGCGAGAGGATATCGAGCGCCATGCGCAGGGACGTCGTCTTCCCCGCGCCATTGCCGCCGAGAAAGCCGAATATAGAACCTTCGGGTATAGCAAAGTTGAGATTGTCGACTGCGGTGAAATCACCGAACTGCTTGGTGACCCCGTCAAAGGCGAGTGCCGTAGCTGGCATGTTTTTCTGGACCCCTTAAGAATCGTCGGCCCGGACATGATCCGGGCCAAGGCTTCGCCAGGCAGAAGAGAACAAGCCTGATCCCGGGTCAAGCCCGGGACGGCGTTGGGAGGACAATAGTTGACAATACGGTACATTCGTGTATTTCTGAAATTACGGAAATTAAAAAAGAAGCGAGTGAGTCGCACCCGATGACCAAAGTGATCGACATCCCCGAAGCGCGCGATTTCATCCTGCATTGGGGTGAGATGGGCAGCCACTGGGGCGTCAACCGTTCGGTCAGCCAGGTGCACGCACTGCTCTACCTCAGCGAAGATCCGCTGCATGCAGAGGAAATCTGCGAAACATTGGGCCTTGCGCGCAGCAACGTCTCAACCGCGCTGAAAGAGCTGCAGGGATACGGTATCGTGAAGCGCACCCATGTGATCGGCGACCGGCGTGATCATTTCCTTGCCGAGACCGACCTTTGGGAAATGCTCATGAAGATCGTGGTCGAACGCAAGAAGCGCGAGATCGACCCGACCATTCAGGCGCTGTCCGACCTCACCGACCAGATGGCCAAGCGTGATGACGTGCCGACGCATGTGCGTGAACGCATCGGCCGGATGCATGATTTCATGGGCACGCTTTCGGGCTGGTACGACGATGTCCGCCGCCTGCCCAAGTCAACCCTCGTCGCGCTGATGAAGCTCGGCGGCAAGGTCGCCCGCTTCGTGCCGTCACGCAGCCAAAGCGGCACCCAGCACTAAGCCCTTACATACCGCAGAAGACACTCTACCCACCTGCCCACACCCACGCCTTCCAATTTCGGAAATTCCAGAAAGGACAGGATATGACGACAACAAGCGCAAAGGGAGCCTTCCTGCGGGCACTGGTAGCAGGAGCGCTGGCAGGCGGCGTCCCATGGCTGGTCATAACGGCACCGCTTGCTGCGGCAGGCCTTGTCGAGGGCGAGATCGCCGGGGCCCTTTTTGTCATCGCGCTGCCGGTGATCCTCGCCGGGATCATCGTCCTTGCGAATATGGTGGTGATCGGTCTGCCCGTCACAAGGCTGCTCGCCGCAAACGGGCGCGAATGCCCGCGGGTCTATGCGCTCGCCGGAGCCGGGTTCGGCCTCGTCATTCCGCCTGCATTCCTGCTCGTCTTCGAGAGCAGCAGCTTTGCCTGGCATAGCGACCTCCTCATTCTGGGCGCGAACGGACTATTCGCCGGCGCGGTGACCGCCTTCGTCTGGGGAAAGCATCGGCGGCAATTGCACCGGCACGCCGCCGCAATCGACACCACCCCCAACCCCGTCCACGACCTGTTGTTCTGAGAAGGAGAAGACCAATGATCGAAGTCAGCTACCTTGCCTATCTCGTCATCGCCATCGGCATGACGGCGTGGGTCGCGCGCACGCTGAGCAAGAATGGCGAGGTGTTCCTGATCGACTGCTTCGGCCATGACGAGAAGCTCGCACGCAGCACAAACCACTTGCTGGTGGTGGGTTTCTACCTCGTCAATATCGGCTTCATCCTGCTGACGATCAGCCTTGGCAGCGAGCCGACGACATGGCCGGAAGCGATCCGCTTTGTTGCTACCAAGGTCGGCCTTGCAGTGCTGGTGCTCGGCTTCTGGCACTTCTTCAACATGAACGCGATTGCCAAGTTCGGTCGCAAGGTCGGCCACTGGCTGCGCGAGAACCCGGCCGAATACCCCGCCTGACCCGGCAGGCGCGGCGAACGAAGTGGCGGCTCCATTGCGGGGCCGCCATTTTCGTTTATGCCACCCTTCATGAAGACCCGCATCAATTCGCCGTGGCTGGCGCTCGCCGTGCTCGCCAGCTGCGCGACGGTTGGCTTTATAGACCGCATCGTGGTGAACGTGCTGGTCGAGCCGGTGAAGGCAGAGTTCAGCCTTTCCGACGTGCAGGTTTCGATGATGGGCTGGGCCTTCGCGCTGCTCAACGTGGTGGGCGGATTTGTCACCGCGCGCTTTGCCGAGCGGGTGCGGCGGATGACGCTGATCGCGGGCGGCGTGACCGTGTGGTCACTTTTCACCGCGCTGTGCGGCGCGGCGGGAAGCTGGGTGCAGCTGCTGGTCGCGCGCATGGGCGTGGGGCTGGGCGAGGCGATCGGACTGCCGCCCAACCAGTCGGTCATTTCGGATTACTTCCCCGCCAACAGGCGCGGCCTCGCCATATCCTGCCTGCTGCTTTCACCCCCGCTTGGCGCCTTCATCGGCTTCGTCGGCGGCGGCTGGATCGCGCAAGAGTTCGGCTGGAAAGCGACCTTCCTGATCGCCGCGATCCCCGGCTTTGTGCTTGGCCTGATCGCCTACGTGTTCGTGGCAGAGCCCAAGCGCGGGCAGTTCGATGCCGAAGCGAGCGACGAGGTTCCGCCCGTTTCCGCCTTCTTCCACCGGCTATGGTCGCTGAAAAGCGCACGCTATCTGGTGATCGGATCGTTCATCGCCGCCGCGCTCAGCTATGCGCTCAACTTCTTCTTCGCGTCGCTGCTGGTGCGCAAATTCGGCATGGGGCTGGCCGAGGCGGGGCTCTACACCGGTATCCTTGCGAGCCTTCCCGCCGCGCTATCCATCGTCGGCGCTGGCTGGCTGGGCGACAAGCTGGGTGAGCGCAATCCGGCGGCCTACGCACTGATCCCGGGCGTTGGACTGCTGATCGGCGGACCGCTCGGCGCGTTTGGCATCATGCAGGACAGTCTCACGCTGCTGCTGCTCTGCGTGGGCGGATCGATTTTCCTCACGCTCAGCTATCTCGGCATCACTTTTGCGACCGTGCAGAACCTGATGCACCCGCGCATGCGCGCCACCGCATCGGCCACGCTCAACGGCATCTACACGCTGGCGGGCGGGCTTGGCCCGACGCTGATCGGCCTGATGAGCGACGGTTTCTCGGCGACCTATGGAGAGGCGGACGGACTGGCGATTGCGATGGCAATCGGCGGGATGGTCTATGTCGTGGCAGCCGCGAATTACTTCCTCGCTGCCCGGCACCTGCGCTGCGATACAGAGCGCGTGCGCGCTACCGGTTGAGGGGCAGTGCGCTGCCTTGCGATAGCGAACGCCACACCCACTCCGCCGGACCTTGCCGAAAGCGCGCCAGCCAGATGGGCGACCAAAGCAGCATGAGCGCCGCAGGCAGCAGCACCAGTGCTTCCGCTGTGCCGCGCCCGATTTCTCCGTAAAGTCCCAATCCCCAGGCGTGGAACAGCGCTCCGAATACAAGGCTGGTCGCGAGGTAATTGGTCAGCGCCATGCGGCCGGTTGCCGCGAGCCGGCAGGTCATCGCCGTGCCGGACCACCGCCCGCCGAACAGCACCATCGCAGCGGCGGCGTAAGCGATGCCAAGCAAGAGGTCGAAAGCGTTGGTGAAAGCGAAGTAGTTCGCCGCCATCACCACGGCATCAAAACCGGAAGCGATGGCCCATGCCGCCAATGCCATCAGTGGCGGCAGCGCGACTATCGCCAACCGCTTCGCCAAGCGCAACGCGCGCGCGGCTTCCCATTGCCCCGCCAGCAGACCGCCGCGCCATAGCGCCACGCCCACCAGCATGGCGGCAAGGTTGCTGGGCAATTGGCCGAGGGAGGCGAACAGCATCAGCTCCCATTCGGAAAGTCGGCGCACGATCCGTTCACTGAGGCTCTCTTCCGATCGCGCCATATAGTCCGCTGTCGTCGCGGCATTATAGCCATAGGTCTGCTCCGCTGCAGCATCGGCAGAGGGATCCGGGGCTGTAAGCGGAGGCAGCGCAAATGCTGCCGCGACTGCGGTCTGGATGGTGATGATAATGCCCGCCGCCACCAGCAGTCGCCGCGTTGGCCAGCGCAGCACGAATGGCAGCAGGCAGCCGGTCAACGCATAGCTGCGCAGGATATCGTTGTTCGCCAGCAAGATGGTATGCACGAGGCCGATCAGCATCAGCACCGCCATGCGCGCATAGTGTTCGCGCCACGGATGCGAATCCGCCCTGTCCATCAGGATCGCCACACCGGCACCGAACATCATGGCGAAGAGCGTGCGGAACTTGTCCTCGACAAGCACGAAGGTCAGTGCCCACAGCACCGTCTCCAGCGGCGCGTCACCGCCGCCCGCCCGCGGGTTGATATAGGCGGCGGGCACCATCGACCAGGCGATGACATTCATCGGGATGATGCCGATAACCGCAACGCCGCGCAGTGCATCGAGCGCGGTGACGCGGCGCGGTTTGTCAGATGGCGATACGGTGAGTTCGGTCTGCGCTGTGCTCACCGCTCGCTATCCTCTGGCTCAGCCAAGCGCAGCCTTCAGATCGTCGACCAGGTCGGTGCGTTCCCACGGGAAGTGGTCGCCATTCGCCTGGCGGCCGAAATGGCCATAGGCGGCGCTGCGGCGATAGATCGGCTTGTTGAGGCCCAGATGCGTACGGATGCCGCGCGGGGTCAGGTTGCCGAGCTTTTCGATGCCGCGGATCGCATCTTCGATTGTGTCATCGGGCACGGTGCCCGTGCCGTGCGTATCGACATAGAGTGACAGCGGACGCGAGACGCCAATGGCATAGGCGAGCTGGATCGTGCATTTGGTGGCAAGGCCCGCCGCAACGATATTCTTGGCGAGATAGCGGGTGATATAGGCAGCGCTGCGATCCACCTTGGTCGGATCCTTGCCGCTGAACGCGCCGCCGCCATGCGGGGCAGCGCCACCATAGGTGTCGACGATGATCTTGCGCCCGGTGAGACCGGCATCGCCATCGGGCCCACCGATCACGAAACTGCCGGTCGGGTTGATATGCCACACGGTGTCATCCGTAATGAATCCATCGGGCAATACGCTGCCGACAACGCCCTTCACATAGGCATGCAGTTCGGCTTCTTTTTCGCCCTCGTCATAACCCGGCGCGTGCTGGGTGGAGACAACCACCGCAGTGCAGGCCACCGGCTTTCCGTTCTGGTAGCGCAGCGTGACCTGGCTCTTGCTGTCGGGTTCAAGGAATGGCGCGGTGCCATCCTTCCGGTCGCGCGCCATCTGCTGCAGGATCTTGTGGCTGTAATCCAGCGTCGCCGGCATCAAATCGGGTGTCTCGTTGCAGGCAAAGCCGAACATGATGCCCTGGTCGCCCGCGCCTTCATCCTTGTTGCCGCTGCTATCGACGCCTTGCGCGATATGCGCGCTCTGGGCGTGCAGGTGGTTCTCGAAGGTCAGCGTTTGCCAGTGAAAGCCATCCTGTTCGTAGCCGATTTCCTTCACCGTGTTGCGTGCGATCGACTCGATCTCTTCGAGTGCGCCCGGGGCCCAAGCGCCATTTTCGTACACGCCCTTGCAGCGGATCTCGCCGGCGAGCACCACGCGCTGCGTAGCAGTGAGCGTTTCGCAGGCGACGCGGGCTTCGGGGTCTTTGGCCAGCATCATGTCGACAATGGCATCGGAAATCTGGTCGGATACCTTGTCCGGATGGCCTTCGGAGACGCTTTCGGACGTAAACAGGTAGGATTGGCGCATGTTGGAGATTGCCTTCTCGTAAATACTCGGGACTTGAATAAGATTTCTGATATTCGCGGGCGGCTCTAACCGCGTCTTCTTCGTGTTGCAACGATACCTGCGGCCAGCATGGCCAAAGCCCAGCAAAGCGGCAGGATATTGCCCAGCCGCCCAAATGGCGTTGGCGCGGCGGCGGGCGGAATCACCGTATCGATCCGGCCCTCTACATCGGGGCCGAGATAATCTCGAACCACGCCGCGCGGATCGATCACAGCGCTGATCCCCGATGGTGTTGCGCGGATGACCGGCAGGCCTTCCTCGATCGCGCGCAGCCGCGCCTGCGCCACGAATTGCGGTGGGCCAAAGGAACCGAACCAGCCTTCGCTGGAGGGATTGAAGATGAAGTCCGGCCGGGCAACTCGGTCGACCACCTGGCCAGAGAATATGATCTCATAGCAAATTTGCGGACTGACCGTGCCGAACGCGCCGAGATCCATGGTCTGCGGCCCCGGGCCCGGCCAGAAATCGATAGAACCCGCGACCAGCCGCGATAGGCCGAGCGGCTCGAGCAGCTCGCGCATCGGCAGATACTCGCCATAGGGCACGAGGTGCGCCTTGTCGTATCCGGCGATCAGGTCGCCCTGGTCCGACACGGCGGTGACCGCATTGCGCGCGCCCAGCGCACGGATCATCCCCTGTTCGTCCTCGCCAATCTCAAGGTCCACATTGCCGGTAAGCAGCACGCTCTGTTCGCCGATCACCCGCGCGATGCGTTGTCGCGCAAAGAGCGGGCTGCCCAGCGCGGTGGTACGATCGTAATATCGCTGCGGGTAGCCTTCCTCCAGATAGTCCGCGAGCCCGCTTTCAGGCCACAGCACAAGGCGCGGACCTTCCAGCCTGTCCGGGCGCGAGGAAAGGCGCGCGAGCTTCCGGAAGCTGTTTTCATATTCGCCCGGATCGGTCAGTGCGTCCTGCCCGATATTGGGCTGGACGATGGTGACGGGCAGCGTGCCAACGCGTGCCTCGCCGGCAGGCCAGTACATGCCTGCCATGATCAAAATGGCGACCAGTCCGCCGACACGCCAGCGCCGCTCTGCCACCAGCAGGATCAGCGCCGCGCCCAGCAGGACCGCAACGCCAGACAGCGCATACGTGCCCATGATCGGTGACAGCGCAGCCAGCCCCGGTCGGTCAAACGAGCCGAGCAACACCACGCCGAAAGGGTTCCACGCATAGCCGCTGAAGACCCAGCTCCGCAGCCATTCGGTAATGACCCAAGCGCCCGCAAGCACCAGCACGAAACTCAGGCCCGGCCTGCGGCGCACCAGCAGCCGTGCCGTCAGCGCTGCGAGCGCGGGATAGACTGCGAGGTAAATTGCCAGCAGCGGCACCGCCAACCAGCCCAGCAGGATCGGCATATTCACCTGATAGGTGAAGGCTTCCGCGATCCAGTTATTGCCGAAGGTAAAATGCGCCCAGCCGAACAGCCAGCCAAGCCACAACGCCTGTTTCCAGCCGCGCGTGCGTGCCAAAAGCAGGGCGAACAGCCCCATCGCCAGCAGTGCCGCCGGCCAAAGGCCAATTGGCGCAAATCCGGTGGCGGATACAAGGCCAAGGGTCAGGGCCCACATCCATGCACGGTCTGGCATGGCTTCGATGATCGGAATGGATCGCTCCGGAGCCGTCATATCTGAACCTTGATACTCCCGGCGCGCGGTATGTGTCAGCCTACGGCTTTGAGCGTCTCTTCGCCATCATCCTTTGGGCTGTCATCCTTCGGCTTGCGGCGCGTGCCGAGCTTTTTGCGCGGCTTTTCCTCGCCCTCATTCACGTCATCGGCGCGGGCGATAGCCGGGGGAAGCACGCCAAGGTCGAGGCTGTCACCATCATCGGCGACCGCCTCTTCCTTCTTCTTGCGCGGCTTGCGGGCCTTGGGTTTGGCGGTATCGCGGGTGAAGGGATTGTTGTCGTCCTCTCCCTGTTCACCGCTGTCGCCTTCGCGGGCCTGCCTCTGGTCACCATCGCCCTTTCGCGTTCCCTTGCGGCCACGCGGCTTACGGTCGTTCTGGCGATCATCCTGCCCGTCATCATCCTCATCAGAGGAATTGTCCTTGCCTCGCTCGCCATTGCGTTTCGCCTGAGCCTCTTCCTTCTGCGCCTTGTTGTCGGCGATGACGCGGAAGTAGTGATCGGCAAACTGCAGGTAATATTCGGTCTGCACCCGATCATCATTCAGCTGCGCTTCGTGAGCGAGTTTCTTGTACTTGTCGAGCAACTGCGGCGCATTTCCGCGCGCGCGGCTATCGATCCGGTTTCCCTGCATGGGATTGCCACCGCCACGGTTATTGTTTCCGCGGCCACGACGACGATTGTTATTACGATTGCTATTCAAAGGAACTTCGCTTCCTTGCTGCGATCCGCCAACCATATGGCAGCGGATTTGCGCCTGTTAACGCAAGACACAAATAGTGCCGGTTTGCCCTTCATCTGCGCAGTCCTGTGGCGATATCTCGCCCTAGCCAGCAAATGTCGGAGTTGAGGAGGAGAGCAACCCACGTGCATCTCTTTCCTGATTCGAGGGTTAACCAGTGGATTCGCCTTTGCCAACCCTTAATCGCAAGATAAGCGCGCGATCACGGTTGCCCAAATCCTGGTGAATATCCGCCGAAAATCCATTTTCCCTCGCAATTTCCGTTACTTGTTTGGCCTGCGATGCTCCGATTTCGAGCACGACAGCACCATCTTCTGTCAACAGATCGGGCAGCCCGGGTATCAGTACACGGTAATCATCGAGCCCTTCAGACCCCGCAAACAAAGCCTCGGCAGGCTCATAATAACGCACATCGGGAGCAAGATCGGCAGCTTCTTCGACATAGGGCGGGTTTGAAATGACGAGGTCAAAGCGGCCCAGACCCGCCGCCCAGCCGGGTGTGGTCCAGTCGCCCGCCTGAATGCACGCACGGTCGGCAAGGCCAAGGTCCTGTGCATTGCGGCTGGCGATTTCGCGCGCGGCTTCGGAGCGTTCGATCCCCACTCCGCTTGCCTGCGGCAGTTCAGCAAGCAGCGTCAGCAACAGCGCGCCCGAACCCGTGCCGAGATCGAGCACGCGCGTGGCGCCAGGAACGGCAGCAAGCGCGGCCTCGACAACGCTTTCGCTATCGCTGCGCGGGATCAGCACATGCTCGCTGACCGCGAACGGGCGTCCGTAAAACTCCTGCTGACCCACGATATGCGCCACCGGCTCGTGCCTCTCACGGCGCTCGACCAGCACGGCGAAACCCGCAGGCACCTCGCCCTGCATATGGCGCAGCAGCAGGTCTGATCGCGCCACGCCCAACGCATGCGCCATCAGCAGCTCGGCATCGAGCCGCGCGGTATCGCTGGTGGCAGAAAGGCGCTCGGCGGCCTCTCGCAAGGCCTCGGCGATCATCACTCGGTCATCGCCGCCAATCGCTTGGCTTCGTCCTCGGCGATCAGCGCATCGGTGAGTTCGGTGAGGCCCGTACCCGCAAGCACTTCATCCAACTTGTGCAGCGTCAGCCCGATACGGTGATCGGTCACGCGGCCTTGCGGGAAATTGTACGTGCGGATGCGTTCGGAACGGTCGCCAGACCCCACCATCGCCTTGCGCATGTCCGCTTCGGCCCCGTGCGCTTCCTCGCGCCGCTTTTCATAGAGCCGCGCGCGCAGGACCTTCATCGCCTTGTCGCGGTTCTTGTGCTGGCTGCGCTCGTCCTGCATCGCGACGACGATGCCGGTGGGCACGTGGGTGATGCGCACGGCGGAATCGGTGGTGTTGACGTG
>CAYRBB010000023.1:20880-35553 GCA_964422435.1 uncultured Sphingomonadaceae bacterium | reverse complement strand
TCTACCCCAAGCACGGTGTTGGCCGTGTGATTGAGCTCCAGAATGAAGAAATCGCTGGCATGCAGCTGGAGCTGTATGTCCTGCGCTTTGAAAAGGAGCGCATGACGCTCCGCGTGCCGACCAACAAGGTCGAATCGATCGGAATGCGCAAGCTTTCGAGCGACAAGACGCTGAAGGAAGCGATGGAAACGCTCAAGGGCAAGCCCAAGGTCAAGCGTACCATGTGGAGCCGCCGCGCCCAGGAATACGAAGCGAAGATCAACTCGGGTGAGATTGTCCTTATTGCCGAAGTGACGCGCGACCTGTTCCGCCCCGAAGACCAGCCCGAGCAAAGCTATTCTGAGCGGCAGATCTTCGAAGCCGCATCCTCGCGTCTTGCACGAGAACTGGCAGCGATGGAAAAGACCGACGAGCCGACTGCGCTCGAGAAAATCCTCGACGTGCTGAAAGAGCACGCTCCACAATATTACGAGAATACAGAAGACGCGTAAGACGCGCCTTGCAGCATTCAAAGGGCCGCTCATTGCTTGTGAGCGGCCCTTTTTCGTGGGCGACAGGGGTCTGCCAGCGTCGTTGCGGGTTCGACCAGCGGCTTTGCATCCACACGCGTGTTTGTGTATTACGGTGGCAATACACGCAGTGGAGGACTGATATATGAGTTTTGCAAATATGGCCCGGCGGATCGCTCCGTTCGCAGCGCTGGCAGCAGCGACCGCACTTTCGGGCTGCGGTGATATGAACATCGCCATGAACGGCGAAGAGGGTGTCCCGCTGGCCGAACTCGATATGAGCGGCGATGCGCCTACCGGCGTGGCCATGGGCGGATCCGACAGCGTTGTGATCACCACGGGAGACGAATTCACCATCGATGTCGATGGTAGTGACGAAGCGATCGAACGCATGCGCTTTGTCCTGAGCGAAGGCACGCTCGCGATCGGGCGGGCAAATGACAGCTCGAACGGCGGCGGGACTGCCACAATCCTCATCACCATGCCGGCTCCGGGCACGCTTGCCATGGGTGGTTCGGGTACGATCGAGGCCGACACGATGGCATCGGATGCAGAAATCGTGGTTGGCGGTTCCGGCTCCATTTCAGTCGGCAGCATCGAGGCGGATTCGCTGGAGGTCGTGATCGGCGGTAGCGGTTCGGCAACGGCTTGGGGGACTGCCGAGCGCCTGGAAATCACCATTGGCGGCAACGGTTCGGCCAATATGGCGGATTTGCAGGTCGAGCGGGGCGAAGTGAATATTGGCGGCTCTGGCGATGCCACATTCGCATCGGATGGCCGGGTGGAGGCCAATATCTTCGGTTCCGGCTCAGTCCGCGTGATTGGCTCGGCCACGTGCGAGGCCAATACAATCGGATCGGGCAGTCTTGTCTGCGAAGACGTGGTTGCAAGCGAAGAGGCTGTCGAAGAAGGCGCCTGACCGCAAATTCATTGCGTCGTAACATTGGCGGGTTCACTTAGGAGCTCTTCCTGTATCCTTAGGAGCCCGCCATGCCACGTTTAGCCTTGATCACTGTGCCTGCAGCCGCGCTGATCGTGAGCGGCTGCGTGGCCAAGACACTTGTCGATGTCGCTACTTTGCCTGTGCGTGGGGCCGCGCAGGCGGCCGATTGGGCAACAACGAGCCAGGACGAGGCGGATCGCAATCGCGGCCGCGAAATTCGCGAGCGCGAAGAGCGACTGGGCGAGTTGCAGCGCGATTATGAGGCGCTAGCCGCAGAATGTGGCGAGGGCGACGATTCCGCCTGCCGAGAAGCGGTGGAAGTCCGGCGTCAGATCGACGAACTGCTCCCGCAAATCCCCGTCGATCCTCCCGAAAGGGACTAGGCGGCGGCCCTTTTCAGGCGATCATTGATCGCGCGTCCCATCCCTTCGGCGGGAACAGGTGCAACGCTGATTTCTGCCTTCGAAGACGCAGCAGCAGCGTGCAGGCATGCATAAAGCTGTGATGCAGCCTCTGCGAGATCGCCCGAGGCGGACAACGTTACGTCGCCAGCAACATCTCCGAACCCGATCATAAAATGGCCATCGCGCGCCTCTGTCTGGTCGAGGAGCAGCGGCTTTCCGGGCGAATAATGCTTCTGGAGCTGGCCCGGAGCCTCGATTGTCGCGCCGCGCGACTTTTCCGGTTGCCCAAGCATCGTTTGCAGGTCTTCAAGGGTGATCGGCCCGGGCCGAAGCAGGCTCCAGCTCCCATCCGGGCGCAAGGCGACGATGGTCGATTCCAGCCCTGCCTCGCAGGTGCCTCCGTCGAGGATCGCCGGTGCATCGGCGCCAAGGGATTGAGCGACATGCCCTGCCTTTGTCGGGCTGATCGCATTGCTCCGGTTGGCCGAGGGTGCTGCAAGCGGCAATTGCACTGCATCCAGCACAGCGCTCGCGATCAGATGGGCAGGCTGGCGAAGCGCGATGGTCGGTAATCCCGCTGAGACCGCCGAAGCAATATTCGTGTCCTTCAGGAGGGGCAGCACGAGCGTAAGCGGACCCGGCCAAAAGCCTTTTGCAAGCGTTTCTGCGCGATCATCGAACTGCCCGATCGCTCGCGCCATTTCGATTGATGCCACATGCACAATCAGCGGGTTGAAATCGGGCCTACCCTTGGTTCGGTAGATCTGTGCCACAGCCTCTGCGCTGTCTGCACGCGCGGCAAGCCCGTAAACCGTCTCGGTCGGCAGCGCCACGAGTGCGCCCTCGCGCAACAGGGCGGCTGCCTGCGCAACACCCGCCGCATCGGGCGCAAGGAAAGGGGGATTCTTGCCGCTCATCGCTGGGCGATATAGGGACAAGCGCAATGGAAGACCAAGCCCAACTGCTCGCGCGGATTGCTGATGCTCTCGAAAAGCTCGCTCCGAACAGCCCGAATACCACTGAATGGATTGCGGCGCCCGCATATGTCTGGACGGTCCACGGCGCAAGGCAGGTCGCCGCCATTGAGGCACCGCCGCTCAGTTTGCTGCGAGGGATAGAAAAACAGAAGACCGCCGTCACCGTCAATATAACCCGCCTGGCCCTGGGGCACGCGGCCCATGACATGCTGCTGTGGGGCGCGCGCGGCATGGGCAAATCGGCACTCCTTCGGTCTGCCGTGGCCGATGCGCAGGCAAACGGCGGAAATATCGCGCTGGTCCAGGTAGGTGCGGACGCCGTGACGTCACTTCCTGCCTTGTTCGCGCTGCTTTCCGGCGCACAACGGAATTTCCTCGTCTTTATCGATGATCTGGGGTTTGCCGAAGGCGACCAGACCACGCCGCGTCATTTGCGCAGTTGGCTTGACGGCGGTGTCGAGGCACGGCCCGCCAATGTCCGGCTTGCGGTCACATCCAATCGCCGCGCGATCCTGCCGCGGCATGCAAGTGAGCAGGACACTGATTCTTCTGGCCCAATCAATCCGCGCGATGCGGTGGACGACAACCTGGCGCTGGCGGACCGATTCGGGCTTTCTTTAGGGTTTCCCATTGCCAGCCAAGAGGATTATCTCGCCATCTTGCGTGGCTATGCCGAGGAATATGGGCTCGCGCTGGACGAAGCAGAGGCGCTCGAATGGAGCAGGCGTCGCGGAGCACGCTCCGGTCGTGTGGCCTGGCACTTTATAACCGAATTGGCCGGCCGCGCAGGCAAGGCGCTTTAGCCAGCGACCTACATGATATCGGCGGGATTGATCGCCCCTTCCTCGAACGCGCGCGCCGGATCTCCCTGGAGCTGGCGACGCGGAGGAAGGCGCTCACCCGAATTGCGCGTAATCGCGGCAGCGCCCGCTGCTTCAGGGTCGGTAACGCGCCAGATGATGTTCGCCGTGTCATCCGTGATCAGCAAGGCGCCAGTGCGATCCCATGCAACCCAGGTCGGTCGACCTTTGGTTTCGCCATCACCCACAAGGAAGCTCTCCAGCACCGTCTGGGGCAGGCCTTCGGGATTGCCGCGCTCATCAAAGGCAACGAAAACAACGTCATAGCCAGCGGCTGGCTGGCGATTCCACGATCCGTGCCGCGCAATAAACGCGCCGCCGCCGAAGCGACGGCTCAGACGGTCACCCTCGGTAGAAAAAACGAGGCCCAATGGCGCGGTGTGTGCGCCCAGAGCATATTGCGGCGTACGGGTATATTCCGTGAGGAATTGCGGCATGGGTGCTTCGACACGCTCATCGGGCACATCATTCCAATACACCCACGGCCAGCCATAATGGACGCCAATCGGAACATTGGACAAGTAATCGGGAACAAGGTCCGATCCGAGCATGTCGCGCTCATTCACCACCGTCCACAGCTCGCCAGTCCAAGGATTCCAGTCCATGCCATTGGCATTGCGCAATCCCGCACCAAAAATGCGCGACGCGCCTGTCTCAAGGTTGAATTCGTGGATCGCGGCGCGGCCCTCTTCCACTGCCATGCCGTTCTCACCGATATTGGAAGCCGAACCAACGGCGGCGTAGAGCCGGGTGCCCTCTTCATTGAGGATTATGTTGCGCATCCAGTGATTGCCGGCGGGTGGGAGCGTGCCAATCTGCTCGCCCTCGCCCTCGACTACATCTGCACCCAATTCATAGTCGAAACGCAGGATTTCATCGTGGTTGGCGATGTAGAGACTGCCATCGTGCCAGGCGATGCCCGAGGGTGAATCCAGATCAGCTTCGCGCAAGACGATGGCCTCCTCCGCCGTGCCATCTTCATCCGCATCACGGAGCAAAACCAGCTGGTTGGGGGATGGAACGTCCGCCCCGGCTTTGCTGAAGAGATAATCCATCACCGTTTGAACCAGCCAATTGGTCTCATCCCCGCTCTCTGGCCGGTTGGTAAGCGTGACCAGCACATCGCCATTGGGCAGCGTGTAGAGCACGCGCGGATGCTCGATGCCTTCGGCAAATCGATTCACCACCAGACCTTCGGCTGCGATGGGCGCTTCGCCCTCCTCCCAGCCGACCGGTTCGGCAATTGCTACCGTCGGGATGGTTTGCGCATCCGGAGCGACAAGTACGGGGTCGGTGCCGGAGGTTTCTTCGAGCGAGCGTTCGGAAACATCTGGGCGGGCAAGCCACCAGATAATCGCGGCTGCAAGCACCAGGATAACGACAAGGGCGATCAGGATCTTCTTGAGAATGCGCATATGATCTCGATAAGCGCTGCGGCGCGACGCGGCAATGGGGCTTTGCGCCAAGACAGGCGCTGCTTATATGGTGGTGATGTTCGATTTCCGACCCGATCCCGATGCGCCCAAGGCAGAACTATACGCCGCGCTGAACGAAGCCGCCGATGCCTTGACACGCGATGAGCGCGACAGCGTGGCCAATATGTCCAATGTTGCAGCGCTGTTGGGCGAGTTCCTGGGCGATACCAACTGGACCGGCTTTTACCGCATGGTTGAGGGAGAGCTGGTGCTGGGCCCGTTTGTCGGCCGGCCGGCCTGTATCCGTATTCCTGTTGGTGTTGGCGTGTGCGGCGCTGCTGCGAAGGGTGAGACCCAGCTGGTGGAGGATGTGCACCAGTTCCCCGGCCACATCGCCTGCGATGCGCGCAGCCAGTCCGAGCTGGTGGTGCCGGTCAAGCGCGATGGTGAGGTGATAGCCGTGATCGACCTCGATAGTCCAAGCATCGGACGCTTCGACGAAGAAGACCGTAACGGGATCGAGGCGCTTGCCGCCATACTTGCAAACCGAATCTAGTCACCCCCAACCGGTAATGCCCCGTAACGGGACAATCGGGCCGGATTGCTTGGATTTCCGGGCCTTGTCGCGGTAAATATCGAGTTAACTGGGTGCACAGCCCGACTCCTGATGATGGAAAACCGCAATGCCGAGCCGCCCGACCTTGCTTTTAGCCAGCGCTGCTGTTCTGGGCGTCGCTTCACCGACATTCGCGCAGGAAGCACCTTATGATGACCGATACGACGAAGCTCATACCGAACATCATGCCGGGCATCATGTCGATCACCACAGCGACGAAGCGACCTCGATCGACGGCAGCTATCAGGGCAATTGGGAAGGAAGCTGGGAAGACGAATCAACCTGGCATGGCGAATGGCAGGGCACCTATACCGATGCATACGGTCAGGTGGTCGATGCCGCATATCGCGGTGTCTGGGTAGGCGAAACGCGCTTCATCAGCGAGGATGGGCCGATTCTCGCCCATGACGGGAACAGCTGGCGCGCGGACAGGGATGCCGGTCGCGATCGCAGGCATTACACCAACGCCCATGCCCCCGGCCTTGGCTACACGACCGCCCAACGAAACCAATGGCTGGCAGAATGCCGCTATGTCATGGCAGACGGTGGCGGCTATAGCGATGCGCGTTACGATCGCGAACCCGACGGCGCGCTGATCGGCGGGCTGCTCGGCGCTGTTGCGGGTGGCATAGCCGGAAACCGCATCGCAGACGATAACCGTTTGCTGGGCACCGTCGTCGGCGCGGGCGTCGGGGGCCTTGCCGGAGCTGCGATTGGCGATGCGATCGATGGCGATGGTGTCGACGACTACGAGGATATGGAGCGAGAAGAGCTGTGGGCTGCGCGCTATTGCGAAGCTTATCTGGCGCGCCACGAAATGGGTGCAGGTTATCACTACGGCTATGCGCAACCGATGATGATGGTGCCCGTGCGGATGGGTGGCCATCACGGTCGCCGTTGCAGGCGCTGCGGCGAAGAAGTCGTGATCGAGGAAGAAATCATCGAGGTCGATCGGCCAGCACCGCGCCCGGCACGCCGAGTGATTCCGGCTCCGCGCTCTGAACCTGGTAAGCGAACGCCTATCAACTAGGACAACCGAGCCAAAACGAAGCCAAAACTTGCGCCGCGCAACTTCTGTTGCGGCGACAGCCGTCTGCGCGGATTAAATACCGCCGCCTGTAAGTCGTTGGCAAATAAGATCAAGTTGATCGAGGGTACGGAATCGCACCGTAACCGCACCTGACCGCGGATCGTCATCGGTAGCAATCTTGACCGGCAGGCCAAGAAACTCTTCGAGATGGTTCTCGACCGCGGCAATATCCGCATCTTGCGCATTATCGCGTGGCGGACGGGCTTGGCGACGCGCCGATGTCTCGCTGCCCGACCGGCTTTTTCGCGCCAGTTTCTCGACCTCGCGCACTGACAATCCCTTCGCGACCGCCTCCTCGGCGATTTCGGATGCCTTTTCGAGCCCGATCAAGGCGCGACCGTGGCCCATATCCAACCTGCCCGCCTCGAGATGATCGAGCACCGATGCCGGAAGCGAGAGCAGGCGCTGAAGATTTGCCACATGGCTGCGCGATTTCTCGACCAAAGTGGCAATTTCCGCCTGCGTCATGTCCTCGAACTCGGCGAGGCGCTGATAGGCCCGGGCTTCCTCGATCGGATTCAGGTCTTCGCGCTGGATATTCTCGATAAGTGCCAGCGCCATGACGTCACGATCCGCAAGATCGCGAATTATCGCCGGGATTTCATGGAGTTGAGCCTTCTGCGAGGCGCGCCAACGGCGCTCGCCAGCCACGAGCTGGTACTTGCCCCTGCCCACCGGGCGTACGATCACGGGCTGGATCACACCGCGACTTGAAATCGATGCTGCGAGCTCTGACAGCGCTTCTTCGTCGAATTGACGGCGGGGCTGATCAGGGTGCGGCTCTATATCGGCAATAGCAAGCGTCGCCAAGCCATCTGTCTGCGTTGTGCCATCGGCTAAATCGTCTCCATTGCCTGCCGAACGTCGCGAGGCCACCAGGGGCTCCTCGCGGCGCGCCTCCCCCAAGAGAGCGCCCAATCCCTTACCCAGCTTGCGCTTGCGCGTGGCGGTGTCTTTCTCGCTCATGCGGCAACCCTCTCTTGCGGCAGGCGGCCAATCAATTCGCGTGCCAGATCCATATAGGCCCGGCTGCCCATGCAGGCATGATCGTAAACCAGCGCCGGCAGTCCGTGGCTCGGCGCCTCCGATAGGCGCACATTGCGTGGAATCACTGCCTCGAACACCAAATCGCCAAGGCATTCGCGCACATCATCGGCTACCTGATCGGTCAGGCGGTTGCGGCGGTCGAACATGGTCAAAGCGATACCGATAATGCCAAGATCGGGGTTGAAGCGCTGCTGAACCTGTTCGACGGTCTGCAAGAGCTGGCTTAGACCTTCCAAGGCAAAAAATTCGCATTGTAGCGGCACCATCAGAGTGTCCGCGGCACAAAGCGCGTTGAGCGTCAGCAGGCCAAGCGATGGCGGGCAATCGATAAAGCAGATATCGTGGCCTTCGTGCTCGGCCAAAGCATCGCGCAGGCGGAAGGAGCGCGCTTCTGCACCCACCAGCTCCACCTCTGCTCCACTGAGGTCCACCGTGGCAGGAACGAGGTCGAGGCCCGGTATTGTCGATGCAACCGTACATTCGTCGACTGGTACCTCGTCAACAAGCAAATCGTAGCTAGAAAGATCGCGTTGCGAGGAGCCCACCCCGATACCCGTGGAAGCATTCCCTTGTGGATCGAGGTCTATCAGCAGCGTCCGCCAGCCGCTCGCAGCCATCGCGGTCGCGATATTGATAGCGGTGGTGGTCTTGCCGACGCCGCCCTTCTGATTGGCTATGGCGATCACGATCATGGTTCTGGCTTCCCCTTCCCAACTAGGATTGCGGCCTCCGGATCCGTCCTCGAGTGTTCCACGTGGAACATTTGCCGGATGCTGCGAGGTTGGTCGGACAATTCTTGCGCTGCCGAACGCCCTTTGGGCAACAGCCAAATGGTCGAGCGTGTGGAAAAGCGGGCGGATAACTTGAGAAGTTTACCAAGGGGAGCGAAGGCTCTTGCAGTAATAACGCGCATTTCACAGCTTTCCACATGTTCGAGCCGCATCCCGTAAACTGTACAATAATCCAGGCCGAAATCGTTCTTAACATGCTCCAGCCACTCGAATCGCTTGCGACGCGATTCGACGAGGCCAATACGCATGTCCGGCCTTGCAAGCGCGAGCACCAATCCGGGCAAGCCCGGACCGGAGCCGAGATCGAGCCAGGGGCCCTCACCGCCATCCGCAAAGTCAAGAAGCTGGAGGCTGTCCGATATATGGCGCTGCCAAACCGTTTTGAGGCTGGCAGCGGAAACGAGGTTCTGGCGAGCATTCTCTTCCGCAAGCAAATTGGTAAAGCGTTCGAGACGCGCCAAGCCGTCGCCATCGCACCGCGCGGCACAGAATTCTCTCGCCTCCTCCTCGTTTGTGATCATGCGGCTCGATTACGACGCTTCGCATGCACCAGCAACGCCGCAAGCGCCGCGGGCGTAATGCCGCGCACTCGCGCTGCGGCAGCCAGAGTTCCGGGCTTTGCGGCCGAGAGGCGTTCTACCATTTCATTCGATAGGCCCGGCACATCTGCAAAAGGAAAATCGTGCCCGAGCGTCAGCGCTTCGCTGCTGCGCAGATCACGCAACTCAGCATCCTGTCGGGCGAGATAGGGGGCGTAGGCGGCATCTTCGGCCAATTCGGCCGCAAGCTCACCCGAAGGGTCGCATCCGTCCCACAGCCAGGGGGTCAGCTTGTCCAGCGTGAGATCGGGGAAGGTGAGCCATTCGTGCAATGCCTTGCGTCCGGCATCTCGTTTCACGGCTAAACCTGCATCGCTCAATTCTGTTGCCGACACTTCAGCAGCCAGAGCATTGTTCCACGTGAAACACTCCTGCTGTCGGTTAGCGAACCATTGTCGCCGCTGATCCCCGACACATCCAACCTCCATTGCAACTGGAGTGAGGCGGGTGGTGGCGTTGTTGGCGCGCAGGCGGAGGCGATACTCGGCACGGGCGGTCAGCATGCGATACGGCTCACTCACGCCGTGCAGGGTGAGATCGTCGATCATAACTGCCATGTATGAGTTTGCACGGTCAATCGCGGGGCCGCCGCTCTCCCTGGCCTCGGCGGCAGCATAGATGCCTGCCAATAATCCTTGCGCCGCAGCCTCCTCATACCCGGTGGTTCCGTTAATCTGGCCGGCACAATACAGGCCAGGGATGGCTTTCAACTGTAGATCCGTGCCGAGCGCGCGCGGGTCGATATGGTCGTACTCCACCGCGTAGCCGGGGACTTCCATTGCAACCTGCTCCAGCCCCTCCATTGCGCGCAACATCGCGAGTTGGACATCGACGGGGAGCGAGGTGCTAATGCCGTTGGGATAGACCAGATGCGTGTCCAGCCCCTCCGGTTCGAGGAAGACCTGATGCCCGTCCCTATCGGAAAAACGGTGGATCTTGTCCTCGATCGACGGGCAATAGCGTGGGCCGACAGCGTCAATCGCGCCACTAAAAAGCGGTGATCGGTGGAGATTCTCCGCGATGATTGCGTGAGCCTGCGGATTGGTCCGGGTGATCGCACAGAATATCTGCGGGTTCTGCCGCGCGTCGCTCAGTGGCGACATCGTCCATTGATCGGCGTCGGATGCTTGCTCGTCCAACCGCGCCCAATCAATAGTTCTCCCGTCGAGCCGTGGCGGCGTACCCGTCTTCAGCCGTGCCATGGGCAGGTCGGCGCCCCGCAACTGCTGCGCCAGCATCTGTGCCGAACCCTCGCCTATACGACCACCCTCGAATCGCTCTTGCCCGCGGAACAATGTCCCACCGAGAAATGTGCCCGTGCACAGGATCACCCGCTCCGCGCGAACCTCGCTGCCATCGCCCAGCCTGATACCAGCCACGCGCGAGTTCTCGAGGATCAATTCAGTCGCCTCGCCTTCGATGACTGTCAAATTATCATATGCTTTGAGCATGGCCTGCACCGACGCGCGAAAGCGCTTGCGATCCGCCTGAATGCGCGGGCCGTGTACTGCACTCCCCTTCGACCGATTGAGCATCCGATAATGGATCGCGGCGGCGTCGGCTGCGCGCCCGATCAGGCCGTCAAAGGCGTCGACTTCTCGCACCAGATGGCCTTTGCCTAGACCGCCGATGGCCGGGTTGCAGCTCATCGCTCCAAGCTTCGTAGCATCGAATGTCACCAGGGCCGAGCGCACGCCCATGCGCGCAGCCGCAGCTGCGGCCTCGCAACCGGCGTGTCCGCCGCCGACAGTGATGACATCGAAATGGGCCATGCGCTGCCCGATACTGGCCTTCGCGGTTTGGGTCAAAAGACTTGTGCCAAGAAACCATGTTCCACGTGGAACATCCTATTTGCCGATGCAAAAGCGCCCGAACAAGGTGTCCAGTACATCCTCTGTCGAGGTGCGTCCTACAAGGGCATCGAGCGCGCTACGCGCTTGGCGTAAATGCTCCCCCACAAGCAGCGGATCGGACAGACCCTCAACCGCCTCAAGTGCTTCGACGACTTCGCGCATTCGATCACGCTGACGCACATTCAGCGCCGCCACCCCCGGCTTGGGCATCGCTGAACGGGCCCGATCAATGAGCGCCGAACGCAGTTCATTCAGCCCTTCGGCTGTTACGGCCGACACGCAGTGCTTGGGCGCTGACTTTGGCGTGTGGTCGGCGCGGTCGATCTGCGCTTCGATTTCCCACGCGCCAGCTGGCCCCTCGCCTTCCGCGCCGAGCCAGAGCGTAAGGTCGGCCCGATCGATCTCCGCAGCGGCACGTTCGATACCAATGGCTTCGATCCGGTCCGAGCCCGGTGCCCGCAAGCCGGCCATATCAACGAACGTAAACGGAATTCCTCCAAGCGCCACCGACTGGATCAGCACATCGCGCGTTGTGCCGGCAATTTCGGCTGTGATCGCCGCTTCACTGTCAGTTAACGCGTTGAAAAGAGTAGATTTTCCAGCATTCGGTGGCCCTGCCAGCGCAACGCGGTATCCCTCCTTCAACGTTTCAGCATGGGGTGCTTCGAGAGCACTCCCCACATCCTCTGCCAAGCGAATCAGTTCTGCCGAGAACGTTTCAGGCAACTCGACCACATCGTCATCTTCGTCAAAGTCGAGCACTGCTTCGACTCGGGCAGAGAGCATGAGCAAACGCTCGCGCCAGCCTTCGACTTCACGTGAAAGTGTACCGCTCGCCATCTGGATTGCGCTGCGCCGCTGGATCTCGGTTTCGGCGGAGAGCAGGTCTGCCAGGCCCTCAGCTTCAGAAAGGTCGATGCGGCCATTGGCGAAGGCCCGGCGCGTAAACTCTCCCGGTTCGGCCTTGCGGCACCCTTCGACAGCCCCAAGTGCAGCCTCTACGGCCGAGATCACGGCCCTGCCCCCGTGGCAATGCAATTCCCCCAGATCTTCGCCTGTTACCGATTTCGGACCGGCAAAGAAGATCACCAGCCCGTCATCGAGAGGTTCGCCGACGATATCCCGAAACTCCGCCCGCTTGACCTTGCGCGGTTCGGGAACCGACCCCGTCAAAGCCGTTAGGGCAGCACGTGTGTCGGGTCCGGTGATACGGATGACACCGATTCCCGCCGGGGGCGCACCGCTCGACAACGCGAAAATCGTGTCCATTCCGTCTGCTGCTTAGTCGCCCGACTTTGTTTTGCCGGGGGTGCCCGCGGTCGCCGCACCAGCGTTACGGCTCACGCCTTCCATGAAGCTCTGGAACATCTGCATGCCCATCTGTCCCATCGGAGCGAGCTGCTTGGCATATTGTTCGAGCTGTTCGGTGCTGGATGCGCCCTGCATCGCCTTGGTTACGCTCTCGATATAGATCGCATTGGCCTGCTCTACATCGGGCAGCCCCATAAATTCACGGGCTTCGGCCGGCGTGCATTCAATCTCGATATTGACCTTCATTTGCGGACACCTTTCCTGCTGCGAGGCGTATGTAGCATAGGACAGCAATCAAACAGCGAGAGACCTATATGACCGAGACCGTCAACATTGCCACCCTTTCAGGCAAAGGTGACAGCTTCGATGCCTATATTGCCCGCCCCGATGGTGAGCCGATCGCTGCCATTGTCGTGATCCAGGAAATCTTCGGCGTCAATGCGGGCATCCGGCGCAAATGCGACAAGCTGGCAAAAGGCGGTTATCTCGCCATCGCACCCGATCTCTTCTGGCGCCTTGTCCCCGGCGTGCAGCTTGACCCGGATGTAGAGCCTGAATTCAACAAGGCGCTGGATTTAATGGGCAAATTCAATCAGGATCAGGGTATTCGCGATATCCAGGCGACTATCAATTACGTCCGCGAACTTAGCCAGACGGGCAAGGTCGGCGCGGTGGGCTATTGCCTCGGCGGCCGCCTCGCCTTCATGACCGCCGCACGAACCGATATCGATGCCAGCGTCGGATACTATGCCGTGGGTGTTGACGGATTACTGGGTGAGGCGGATGCCATCGCCAATCCGCTGATGCTGCATATTCCCACTGCAGACGGCTTCGTCCCGCCGGAAGTCCAGAAGGTCATGCACGAGGGGCTGGATGATCATCCCAAGGTTGTGCTGCATGATTATGAAGGCCTCGATCACGGTTTCGCGACAGAGATCGGTCAGCGCCGCGACGAACAGGCCGCCAGCCTCGCCGACAGCCGGACGTCTGCATTCTTCGCCGAGCATCTTGGGTGAGCCGCACGGTTCCCCAGGCGATCACCACTCTGCATGCGGTGGTTGAAGGCAAGGCAGAGCCAAAGGCGCTTGCCGAATGGATCGCCGATGATGCGGTGTTTCACTCGCCAGTCATGTACACGCCGCAAGAGGGCAAGTTCCTCGTCATGCAGTATCTCGGCGCAGCCCTGAAGATGTTCGCCCCGCATGGCTTCACCTATCGGCGCGAGGTAATTGACGGCCAGAATGCCGTGCTCGAATTCACCGCAGAAATGCATGGTGTCCATGTGAACGGCGTCGATATTATCACGCTGGACGCGAGCGGAAAGATAATTGAATTCAAGGTGATGGTTCGCCCGCTCAAGGCGATCGAGAAGGTCCGCGAGGTGATGCTGGCGATGCTGGAAGCCGCGCGAAAGGGCTAATCTTCATCCTTTGCGACAAGGTAGAATTCGTTGCGTCCGCGCGGGTCCACAGGCGTTCCAAGCAGTCCCAGGGCTATCATCGGCAGCACGACGGCCGGTACGGCTCCCATGATGATTCCCGGGATTGTCCAGAAGAACTGGAACCCACCGAGAAACGCGAGGAGCTTCAGCACTGCGCGCTTCTGTCCCTCCCCCACGATCTCGCTATCTGGCCATCCCAGTTCGCTCGCCAATGCGTTCGCTTGCGGCAATTCCGCTTCGAAAACGTAAAGGCGGTAACCGCCGAGCGCCTGCGAAATGGGGTCTGCACCGGCGTGGTACTCGCCGCCCAGCCACGCAAAGATCCCTTCGTGCTCAAGCGCGCTCCGCATGACGAAAGCATCGACCCGCGAAGTGATCGTCGCGAACTGGACAAGCCGGGAAGAGCCGCCGCCCGGCTCTTTGTCCGGCGCGGCGTCATCCATCTTACTGGTTCATCGTCTCGAAGAAGTCTTCGTTGGTCTTCGAATCCTTCATCTTGTCGAGCAGGAATTCCATCGCATCGACCGTGCCCATCTGCATCAGGATACGGCGCAGGACATACATCTTGCTGAGCGTCGCCTGATCCACCAGCAGCTCTTCCTTGCGGGTGCCGGATTTGCCGACATCCAGCGCCGGGAAAATGCGCTTGTCCGAAACCTTGCGGTCGAGGACGATTTCACTGTTACCCGTGCCTTTGAACTCTTCGAAGATAACTTCGTCCATGCGGCTGCCGGTATCGATCAGCGCGGTGGCGATGATCGAAAGCGAACCACCCTCTTCGATGTTACGTGCAGCACCGAAGAAGCGTTTCGGACGC
>CAYRBB010000023.1:0-20870 GCA_964422435.1 uncultured Sphingomonadaceae bacterium | reverse complement strand
GCAGTGCGTTGGCATCGACCCCGCCTGTCAGCACCTTGAACGCGCTGGGACGAACGGTGTTGTAGGCACGGCCCAAACGCGTGATCGACTCGAGCAGGATAACAACATCCTTCTTGTGTTCGACCAGTCTTTTGGCCTTTTCAATAACCATTTCAGCGACTTGTACGTGGCGCGATGCCGGCTCATCGAAGGTCGAGCTGATCACTTCGCCGTTCACACTACGCTGCATGTCGGTGACTTCTTCCGGACGCTCGTCGACAAGCAGAACCAGCAGGAAGACTTCCGGGTGATTGTCTGTGATCGCCTTGGCAATGTTCTGCAGCAGCACCGTCTTACCGGTTCGCGGCGGTGCCACGATCAGCGAACGCTGGCCCTTACCCTGCGGCGAAATCAGATCGATCACGCGCGCCGACTTGTCCTTCACCGTCGGGTCCTTGGTGTCGAGATGGAGGCGCTCATCGGGATAGAGCGGCGTGAGGTTGTCGAAATTCGTGCGGTGGCGCACCGCCTCCGGATCTTCGTAATTGACCTGCTTCAGCTTGGTCAGCGCGAAATAGCGCTCCCCATCCCTGGGGGCACGGATCTCACCTTCGACAGTATCGCCGGTGCGCAGTCCCATCTTCCGCACCTGGTTGGGCGAGACATAGATATCGTCCGGCCCGGCAAGGTAATTCGCTTCCGGTGAACGCAGGAAGCCAAAACCGTCCTGCAGTACTTCAATCGTACCGATTCCGAGGATTTCCTCTCCCTCTTCGGCGACTTCTTTCAGGATCGCGAACATCAGGTCCTGGCGACGCATCGTCGATGCGCCCTCCACGCCCATTTCTTCGGCCATGGAGACGAGCTCTGCCGGCGCCCGCTGTTTCAATTCTTTCAAATGCATGTTGGTATTTCCGTATTTGGTGTTGGGAGCCGGCGGGCCGTTATGGGCTTGGAGAAAGCAGACCCGGCTCGCTTGCGTTCAGCGAACCTGTGCCGATGATTGAAGCTGCAATATGCTGGCGCGGCAATGCGGTCAATTCGTGAATCGCTACCGAGCCAGAAATGAGCCGGAAATCAGAACGGTTTGACGATAACCAAGATAACGATAATCGCCAGTAGCACGCCGGGTACTTCACCCCACATGCGCAATTGCTTCTCTGTCAACGGACGTTCGCCACGCACCATGGCCTTCGACTTGACGACTAACCATCCGTGATATCCCGTCAGCAGCAGCACGCAGAACAACTTGGCGTGAATCCAGCCCATCTGAAAGATTGCGCTGTTTGCCGCTGCCATGGTCAGGCCCAGGACCCACACCACGATCAGGCTGGGGGTCAGGATGATCTTGCGCAATTTGCCCATGCGCTCGCCCCAGACTTTCTCCTCAGGTGCGCCAGGCTCAATCGGATGCAGGTAAATCATCTGCCGCGGCAGCATGAACAGTCCGGCCAGCCAGAACACCATGAAGATGATGTGCCCAGCTTTCAGCCAATCGTAAATGATGAAAAGAAATTCCATTGCTCGTCGGCTTTAAGCTCGGTCGTGCCCGCGCACAACCGCCAGCAGACGATCAACATGTGGGATCGGCGTTGTCTTGTCGATTCCGTGTCCGAGATTGAAGATGTGGGGTCGCTCGGCAAAAGCTTCAAGAATTTGCCGCGCATGGGCATCGAGGGCATCTCCACCCGCTAACAGCTGCATCGGATCGCAATTGCCCTGTACGGGCATGTTTGCGGGCAACTGGGCGTTGATCCACACCGGATCGGTAGTCTCGTCTATGCCGACTGCATCGACGCCCGTTTCGCGCGCATAGGCAGGAAGCTTGGCACCCGCACCTTTCGGAAAGCCAATGACTGGAATGCCCGGCCGCTTCTCGTGAATGGCAGCCGCCAATCGCGCATTGGGCGCGATCACCCACTTTTCGAATTGCGCCGGACTGAGCGATCCCGACCAGCTGTCGAACAATTGCACTGCTTCCGCGCCCGCATCGATCTGACCGACAAGATACTCCAGGCTTGCCGCCTCGATCGCATCAACCAACGACTGAAACGCTTCGGGGTCGCGATAAGCCAATGCGCGTGTAGCCCCGTGATCCTTCGATCCCTGCCCAGCCACCATGTAGGTAGCGACCGTCCATGGCGAACCGATAAAGCCTAGCATGGTAACAGAATCGGAAAGCTGCGCTTTGGTCAGTTCCACGGTTTTCCAGACCGGCTCGAAGTGATGATAAGCCTTCTCGAGCCTCTGCCAGGCGCCATCGACCAGCGGCGGGGCCAGCCGCGGTCCTTCTCCTGCTTCAAACCACAGCTTTTGCCCCAATGCGTGAGGCACGATCAGGATGTCGGAAAACAGGATAGCCCCGTCGAAGTCGAACCGTCGCAAGGGCTGCAGCGTAATCTCTGCTGCTGCCTCGCTATCATAAACCAGTTCAAGGAACCCGCCCTTTGCCGCACGCAGTTCACGATATTCGGGAAGGTATCGCCCAGCTTGGCGCATCAGCCACACTGGCCGCCTTCCAGTTCGCGTTCCGCGCAGGTTTTCAAGCAGTGATCCGGGCATCCTGATAGGGTCCAATCCAATTAATAAATATATTTATAGAAGGATTCTGATGTTTGTTGGGCCTGTGGATTGCGGGGAAACCCCGCAATCACCGGAATCCTCCCATTCCGATTTGTAGAAAACGAGGCATCGACTCGTTGGTTGTCCGCGTCAAGCAAAGCTTCTCCACGCTACTAACAGCCTGCGGAAAGAATCGGGCTTGTGCGGATGTCCCTGCGTGCGAATCAGTCGGGAGTGGGGGTGAAATCTCATGCGCATCTTGTCCGCAATTCTCTCCCGTGGTTTATGCAAGCACATATCCACATGGCTCGCTTGCATCTCCATCTCCTGTCCGACTCCACCGGCGAAACGCTGGAAATGATCGCCAAGGCTGCGCTGGCGCGGTTCGAGGATCACGATGTGGTGCGCCATTTCTGGCCGATGGTACGGTCACGGCAGCATCTTGATCGCATCGTGGAGGAGTTCAAGGCCAATCCCGGCCTTGTACTCTACACGCTGGTCAACGACGATATCCGCGAGCGGTTGGAAGAGCGGTGCCGGTCTTTGGGCCTTCAGCATGTCGCGGCGCTCGACGCCGTCACGCAAGCGCTGGAAGAACGGTTGGGACAGGAGGCAAAAGGTCGCCCCGGCCGTCAGCACGCGATGGACGAAGCCTATTTTGCCCGCGTCGATGCTATCCAATTTACAATCGCCCATGATGACGGGATCGGATGGGAAAACTGGGAAGAAGCCGATATCGTGCTTGCCGGGGTGTCGCGCACGTCGAAAACGCCAACCAGCATCTATCTCGCCAATCGCGGATTCAAGGTCGCCAATATCCCCCTTGTTGTCGAAAGCCCGCCGCCTGAAACGCTTTATAATCTCGAACGCCCGATGGTTGTCGGGCTGACAACCGCGCCCGACCGCCTCATCCAGATTCGCCGCAATCGGCTGCTCTCACTGAACGAGAATACCGAGACGTCCTACGTTGATGGCGACAAGGTTAGGGACGAGGTGGCCTTTGCTCGTCGCATGTTCGCCAACAATAGCTGGCCGGTGATCGATGTGACGCGCCGCTCGATCGAGGAAACTGCGGCCGCGGTGATTCGGCTCTATCAGGAACGCGAAGGCCGCGATGTGCCGCCTGCTGTAGGGCCGAAACCCATATGATAGTGCTCGCGTCCAAATCCACTTCGCGACAAGCGATGTTGCGTAATGCGGGAATAGCATTCGAAGCGCGACCTGCCGATCTGGATGAGCGGGCGATCGAAGCGCAGTTTGAGGGAGCATTACCCGCGAAGGTGGCGCTGGCCCTTGCCGAAGCAAAGGCGCTGGCCGTGAACGAGCCGTGCGTTCCGGTGCTGGGATCGGATTCGCTTGTAGTGGTGGATGGCCGGCGATTCGACAAGCCGACAGACCGGTCGAGTGCGGCTGAGCATCTGCGCTTTTTTTCCGGCCAGGAAATGCATCTGCACTCCGCTGCGGCGATTGCGCACCATGGGGAAGTGGTGTGGCGCCACGCAGCTTTGGCGCGGCTGCATGTACGTGAACTCTCGGACGGATTTATCGAAAGCTATCTTGAACGTGAATGGCCCGAGGTTGGCTATTGCGTGGGCGTTTTCCGGCTCGAAGCCTTGGGCGTGCAATTGTTCGAGCGCCTCGAAGGTGATAATTTCACCGTACTCGGCATGCCGCTGTTGCCGGTTCTTGGTGCGTTGCGCCAGATGGGCGAATTGCCATCATGAGCACCCCCTACGCTGAAGTGATCGGCGATCCGATTGCGCAATCCAAATCGCCCTTGATTCACAATTACTGGCTTACAAGGCTGGGCATCGATGCCGATTATCGCGCGCACCATGTGACACCGGCCAGACTTGCCGACTACATTGCTTCTCGCCGCGATGACTCTGATTGGCGCGGCTGCAATATCACCATGCCGCACAAGCAGGCTGTGATCGCTCATCTTGACCGGCTTGAGATCGGCGCGGAACTGGTTGGCGCCGTGAATACCGTGACGCGCCGTCACAACGGTGCGTTGATCGGGACCAACACCGATGTCGAAGGTTTTCTCGAGCCTCTGAAGGAACACCTGAAAGACCAGCACTATTTCCGCATGGCCCGTGTGCTCGGCACTGGCGGTGCAGCGCGCGCCATTGTTGCAGCATTGGCCGACCAGGGTTTTACGCTGGTCATTGTGGGGCGCAATGTCGGCAAAGCGCGCGCCTTGCTCGAAGATATCGATCCCGAAGGCCGGCACCATGTCGCGCCGCTTCAGCATTTTGCCAAACCCACGGATTTCATTTTCGATGATCGCGAGGGATGCCTCGATCTTGTCGTGAATGCGACTTCGCTGGGTATGGAGGGGCATGAGCCGCTCGCTTTCGAATTAAGTCATGCGCCGCCGGGCAGCATTTTCTACGACATCGTCTATCATCCGCTCGAGACGCCATTCCTTCACGCAGCAAAGGAAGCGGGCTTTGCGACTGTCGACGGACTATCGATGCTGATCGGCCAGGCCGCCGTTGCTTTCGAGCGCTTCTTCGGCGCCCGCCCGCCACGCAACGATGGGGACGCCGAATTGCGGCAGATATTGGCGTCATGACAAAGCTAAAACGACCCTTCATCCTCGGCCTCACTGGCTCCATAGCGATGGGCAAGAGCACCGTCGCGGCGATGTTCGCCGATTGCGGCGTGCCTGTCTTCGATGCCGATGCCGAAGTGCGCGTGATGCAAGGCCCGGGAGGGGAGTTGTTGCTTGCCATTGAGGCCGTATTTCCCGGAACGACCACGCCTGAAGGTGTCGACCGCCAAATGCTTGGCGCATTGGTTTTCGCCGATAAGGATGCTCTCGCAAAGCTTGAAGCGATCGTTCACCCGGCAGTCGCAGTAAAGCGCGAAGCCTTTCTTGCCGACAACGCAGACGCCCCCATTGTCCTCTTCGATATTCCGCTATTGTTTGAAAAGTCGGGTGCGGAAACACTTGATGCAGTTGTGGTTGTTTCGGCACCTGTCGACGTTCAGCGCGCCCGAGCGCTCGCACGCGATGGCATGACCGAGGAAAAGCTTGAAGGTATCCTCGCCGCGCAATTGCCCGATGTCGCAAAGCGCGCCCGAGCCGATTACGTGATCGATACCGGCACCTCGATCGCCGAAACACAAAAGGCGGTGCAGGAGCTGGTGGACAAGCTCACGCAGGACTTGCGCGACTAGCCTCCGGCGCGCGATAGACTGGGCTGTGCGCGAAATCATCTTCGATACGGAAACTACCGGTCTTGACCCGCAGACCGGCGATCGCATGGTCGAAATCGGCTGCATCGAAATGGTCAACCGCGTCCTGACCGGCAAAAGCTTTCATGCCTACTATAATCCCGAACGTGATATGCCGGCGGAGGCGGAGAAGGTGCATGGTCTTTCAGCGAGCTTCCTGTCGGACAAGCCCGTATTCAAGGATCGTGTAGCCGACTTGCTCGCCTTCCTCGGCGATGCGCCGCTGGTCGCACACAATGCCCAGTTTGATTTCGGTTTCCTCAATCACGAATTGGGCTTGCTGGATCTCGAGCCCATCAGCCATGACCGCATGGTTGATACACTGGCGATCGCCCGCCGCCGTCACCCTGGCGCCAAGCATTCCCTCGACGCGTTATGCTCTCGTTACGGGGTGGATCGCTCGCACCGCGTCCTGCACGGTGCGCTGCTCGATGCGGAGCTGCTCGCGCAGGTCTATGTCGAGTTGACGGGCGGGCGGCAAATTGGCCTCCAACTTGCCGTTGAAGATGCTGGCGAAGAGCGTACAAATACCGCCGTTTTCTCGCCCAAGATTGGCGAGTATCGCGCTCCGCGCCCGCATGGTCCGAGCAAAGAAGAACTTGCACGACACGCCGCATTTCTGGAATCTTTGGACACGCCGCTCTGGACCTCGTGAGTCGCACTCACCACATAGAGTGGACTAGAAATTATCGGGAAGGAGAAGCCGCCCATGGATATTCGCGTGTCGGGACATCAAGTCGATACCGGAGCCGCCCTTCAGGAACATGCATCGGACCGCCTCACAGGCATTGTCGACAAACATTTCAGTCGCGCGCTTTCTTCATCGGTGACTTTCGGCAAGGCGCCTGCCAGTGCTTTTGCGGCGGACATTGTTCTGCATGTCAATCACGGACTTATCCTTAAAAGCCACGGACAGGCGCAGGATGCGCATCTTGCGTTCGACCAGGCTGCCGACAAGATCGAAAAGCAACTCCGCCGCTACAAGCGCCGCCTCAAGGATCGGCACGAACAGGCTGCACACGCGGCAGCCGAAGAGGAAGCGGCATATACTATCTTTGCCGGTGAAGAGCCCGATAGTGAAGAAGTCAGTGAGAATGATTCGCCGCCGATCATTGCGGAAACCCGAATCGATGTGCCCGAAGTGAGTGTATCGGACGCGGTGATGCTGCTCGATTTGCGCCACACCAACGCGCTTTTCTTCAAAAATGCTGGCACTGGGCGGCATAATATGGTCTATCGCCGCGATGACGGGTCGATCGGCTGGGTCGAACCGTCCTGAATTTCGCCGCAATATAGCGTTAGCGGATAGCAAACCGGAAAGATCAACCACCCCTGCTTCCTAGGCGCCCGCACGGGCGGCGGACGCTATTGTGGGATGTGATACGACTAGAGCAATGAATTCCAATTTTGTCCTGAAGCCTGAATCGGTCGCTCTCACCAGCGCTGAGTCGAAAAGTGAAATCCTTGAGATTGTCGCGCAGACCTTCGCCAAGGCGTGGGATCTCGACGTGTCTCTGGTGCTCGAACAACTGGAAGAACGCGAGAGTCTCGGGAGCACCGGGTTTGGCCGCGGTGTCGCCATCCCGCATGCGCGTTTTCCCGGCATCAAACGCCCAATCGCTACGGTGCTGAAACTGGAAAAGCCTGTCGATTTCAACGCTGCGGATGGGCTTCCGGTCGATCTCGTTTTCGGACTGCTCTCCCCAGAGAATTGTGGTGCAACGCATTTGCATGCGCTGGCAGCGGTATCACGCCTGATGCGTGATGAACGGATGCACGATGCACTGTCCGATGCACCGACCGCAGAAGCGCTCTATAGCCTTGTCAGCAATGTGACGGATCGTGACGCCGCCTGAGGCGAAACTGGGCGGTGCGGATGCAGGGCAGATCGCCCATTTCCGCGCGCTCGAACAGCTTTATGCTTCGGCACCGATAAATTCACTCTTCGAATCGCGGCTGGAGATAGTCGAACCCGGTCGAACGCGGATCATCTTTGCTGCGAATGAAAGCCATTTCCACGCGGCCGGTGCGGCGCATGGGACGCTCTATTTCAAGATGTTGGACGATGCGGCCTTTTATGCCGCCAATTCGCTGGTTTCGGACCGGTTTTTGTTGACGACGGGTTTCAACCTTCATTTTACAAAACCTATACGCGGCGGATCGGTGATAGCAGAGGGACGCTGGGTGAGCGGCAAGCGCCGCGTATTCATCGCCGAAGCGCATCTCATGGACGAAGATGGCGAGGAAATCGGTCGAGGCACGGGAACCTTCATGCGTTCGCATATCGCGCTTTCCGGCCTCGCCGGATATCATCAGCCTGAGTGATCGGGATGGCTGCCAGGAATGGATGACCGTATCCCTGTCCACCTCGAAGTGAGTGGCTTGATCCGCGCGGTACAGGCTGCAGGCGGCTTCGCAACCGTGCTGGCAAAGGGTGAACCGGATGCTGGCACTTTGATGATAATATGTTGCGAAAATGGCACAAAGTTGCGCGCGTACGAACGAATGCCACAGCTGGACGGCACTCGCGTATGGACGCTTTCAAAGAAGCAAAACATTGATAATTCGAAAGAATTTATCGCCTTTCTTGACCGGAGAAGGCGCCAGGATGGCGATCTCTGGATCCTTGAGCTGGATGTCGCAAATCCAGAACGTTTCATCGGAAACCAACCACCTTCGAATTGACACTGAAAGCTTTGTCGCTATTTGGCCCGCGACCTTCCGGAAAGCGTATGTTGTTTGTCACCGCAATGCGGCGGTGCCTTTCGGCGCGCAGACGGGGAGTTGACCTGCAGGTCCCCATTGGGATGGGCAGCGGTTCAAAGACGGCACAAGTGTAACACGCCGCAACCGCAGATCTGCTTTGGTCGCTCACCGCCGTGAGTTTAGGGATCGATGAAGATTACTTGGAAGCGGGCTGGGGCATTAGCCCTCGCCTCGACTGTCATTGCGAGCAGTTTCGGTACCGCCACCAGCGGCGCCATCGCGCAGGACCAGACTGACCTGACGGAAGTCACACAGGACCTCACGGAAACTGAAGAACCGCAGAACGCCGCCGAACCGCAAGTGCGGTTTGTTGCCAACGAAATGGTGCAGGATGTTCCGGTCGAGCCGGAAGTCCAATCCGCCGATGCCAGCTCGCTCCGCGAACTCGTCGGCACAATCGACACAGCTGGAGAAATGTCGCGCGAGGTGATGTGCCTGGCACAGGCTGTTTATTTTGAATCTCGCGGCGAGCCGCTCAATGGTCAGCTGGCCGTAGCGCGTGTCATCGTCAATCGCGCTGAAAGCAATCGCTTTCCCGATGACTATTGTTCGGTCGTGACCCAGCGCTCACAATTCTCGTTTGTCCGTGGCGGCCATATCCCGATGCCGAACGAGAGCTCGTCCGCCTGGAACCGCGCCAAGGCAATCGCTCGTATCGCCCATCGCGATCTGTGGGACAGCGAAGCTGGCGACGCGCTTTATTTCCACGCGACGCATGTGCGTCCGAGCTGGGCTCGCCGCATGACTACGCGCGCCCGTATCGACAATCACATCTTTTATCGTTGAGGTTGACCCTCGATCGAACGCGAAAAGGCGTCGGCATTAGCGCCGGGGCCTTTTTCTTTTCTAATCCCTGATCGTTACCCAAATCGGCGCATGATCGCTGGCTTTCTCTCGCCCTCGGTATTCCTTGTCGACGCCGGCAGCCACCAGGCGATCCGCCATTTGTGGTGAGAGGAGCAGGTGGTCGATTCGGAAACCGTGATCGCGCTGCCAAGCGCCTGCCTGATAATCCCAATAGGTCCACACGCCGCCACGCGGGTTTAGCGTGCCGAGCGCATCGGTCCAGCCATCGTTGAGAATACGCGAATAGGCTTCGCGCGATTCAGGCTGCATCAGTGCATCACTCGCCATCGCTTTGGCCGACCACACGTCGTTGTCCCGGGGGATCACGTTGAAATCGCCTACGACCACGGTCGGAATTTCCTGTTCCAGCAGCTCCAGCAAGCGCTCTCGCAGTAGCTTCATCCAGGCGAGCTTGTAATCGAATTTCGGCCCCGGATGCGGATTGCCGTTGGGCAAATAGAGATTGACGACGCGGACGCCGTTGACATCCGCTTCGAGATATCGCGCCTGTTCGCCTTCATCCTCTTTGGGTCCGTCGATGCCAAGTCCACGCTTGGCCTCCTCCGGTGCGGCGCCGTCAACCAGGATTGCGACCCCGTTGAAGCTCTTCTGCCCGTGCCAAATCGCCTTGTAACCGATTGCCTCGAACTCGTCGGCCGGAAAGCCTTCATCCTGCGACTTAATTTCCTGCAGGCAGGCGACCGTGGGCCGGGTCTCTTCCAGCCACTCCTTCAGGCGCGGCAGGCGCGCCTTGATCCCGTTGATGTTGAAGCTGGCGATTTTCATCGCGGCTGACTTTAGATGCCGAAGCTAGAACCGCAACCGCATCCGGCAGCCGCATTGGGATTTTCCACGCGGAAAGCCGCGCCACCCAGCGATTCGACAAAATCGACGACGCTGCCCGCTACGAGATCGAGGCTGACAGGATCGACAACCAGCTTCACACCGGAGGTTTCGCTCACGCTGTCATCGTCTTCGGGTTCGCCGAGGTCGAACTTGTATTGAAAGCCCGAGCACCCACCGCCTTCGACCGAAAGCCGCAAAATGGCGGGCCTGCCCTGCTTTTCGGCAATCACCGCGACGCGTGCGGCAGCGTTTTCGCTCAGGGTGAGGCTCGATGTCATGCGCCTGATGTAGGGAGCCCTGCGTGGTTGCTCAAGCCGAAGCGATATATTCGCGCATTTGTTCCGCCTCTGCTTCGATCATATCCATACGGTATTTCACCAGATCGCCGATTGAAACGAATGCGATCATTCGGCCTCCCTCGACCACCGGCAAGTGCCGGATGCGGCGTTTGGTCATCATGGAAAGAGCCTTGAGCACGGTGACGCCCGCTTCGATTGTGATGGCCGGCGATGTCATGACTTCCCCCACCGCTCGGTGTAAAACATCCGCGCCGTCGCTCGCGACGCAATAAAGCAGGTCGCGCTCGGAGAATATCCCGGCAACGCCCTCGCCTTCCATTACCGGCAGAGCACCTATGCGCTTCTCGGCCAGCAATCCGGCGGCATGCTGGACGCTGTCTGTTGGAGAGCAGGCGACCACTGTTTCGTCTCGATTGGCAATCAGATTGGCAATGGTCATCGTTGCGCTCCTTGCTCCGGGATTCTTGATTATGCCATGAAACCACTGCCAGCGCCAAGTCAGACCAGAATGCCGCATTGCATTGCCATGGCGCAAACGGCATGAGCCCGCACATGGTTCGCAAATCCCCCCTCGACGACCCGGAAAACGCCGCCCATGCATGGGCGCGCTTCCGCCGCATCATGCGGTTCATGATGGCATTAACGGTGGGCGTGGTCATCATTGCCCTCGCCGTCCTTTACAATCAGGTGGAAGATGTCTCACCGCACTTCTTTATCGCGACCGCGCTGGGCATCGGCTTCTCGATGTTGTTGATGAGCGCGCTTATGGGGCTGGTTTTCATGTCGAGCGGTACCGGGCACGACGAGTCGGTCGACAATTCGCTCGACGATCTCGATCCGCGCGACCCCTCCTAGCTGGAGGGGCGCAGGCGGTATTCCTCGACCGGCTTCCCGCCGATCAGGTGCTCTTGGACGATCCTTTCGAGTACTTCTTCGGTGCAGGAATGATACCACACACCATCGGGCTGGACGACAGCGACCGGGCCGGCCGTGCAAACCTGAAGGCAATCCGCCTTGGTTCGCTGGATACCCCCGTCACAGACCAAGCCCAGCTCTTTCAGTCGGCGCTTTAGGTATTTCCACGCCCGTTCGCCCGTTTTGCGGTTGCAGCACTTCTGCTTCTCGGACAGCGCGCAAATGAAGATGTGGCGCTTTGCGTTCGCCGCGCCGATCTTTGCCAACGCGGCCTCCGCCTTTGCAACGTCTTTGCGGGAATTCGCCAGGGTTACCGCTTCTTTCCCGCGATTCGGGCGATTTCGGCTTTGACCAGCCGCTCCACCATGTCGGGCAGGTGCGCATCAAGCCATTGTGCCAACATTGGGCGGAGCATTTCGCGCACCATGCCCTCGAGCGAGGTCTCCCCCGAGCGGACGATCTGTGGCCTGGCCGGCGGTTCGGACAGCATGGCGAGCGCAGCTAGCGACTGCCGCATGGCATCGGCAGCCTGATCGGTAGTCAGTGTGGCTTCTGCTTCTTCTGCATCCTCGTCCTCGAGCGGTGCACCGGCCTCGCTCAGATCGAGAATCTCATCCGCCTCGTCCCCTGCGGAAGGGTCGAGCGAGAAAGCGCTCCGCTCGAGCGGTGATGTGCGCGGCGACGGAGACTTTTCCTCCTTCACCGAATCGCGTTCAATCACTCGCTTGATCGATTCGAGAATTTCCTCGACCGATGGTTCGCCTTCCTGACGCATTTAGTCCCTCGCTGGTAAGCTGTCCGATATCTCACCGTCTTGCGCCGGGATGTCAACGGTGCGGGAACTTGTCGCCACCGGTTGTGGATCCCGCTGCCAGTCCCAATCGATAAAACGTACGCGGTCGTAGTTATCGATCGGATTGTAAAGCGGACCTTCGTCTTCCAGCCCCAAGTCACGCGCTTCGGCGCGGCCCATTGCGGCTAGCAGCGTAAAGCCTGCGACATAGGCATTGCGCCGTGCGGTCACGAGCTGGACCTGCGCATTGAGCAATTCCTGCTGCGCATCGAGAATGTCGAGGACGGTGCGGTTGCCCACTGTGTTCTCGGCGCGAACACCCTCAAGGCTCAGCTCTGCAGCATCCACGGCGGCCAGGCTCGATTCGATAACGGCATTGGCCGCGCGCCAGCTGGAAAATGCTGCACGGACTTGCGCAATCACGTTGCGCTCAACGGCTATGGCATTTTCCAGCGCGGCGCGCTCGAACGCGCTTGCCTGACGCTGTTGTGCCGCTGGGCGACCGCCCTGGTAGAGGGGAATGGATAACTGCGCGCCGACAGTGAGGTCAGTACCGGCGTTGCTTCCGCTCGGCAGCGTGCCGAGGAAATTCTGGTAATCGGTCGATGCGAATACGCTCAATCGTGGCAAACGCCCGGAACCAGCAACTTCGACATCGAAACCGGCGGCTTCGGCATTTTCGCGCGCGGCGATAAGGTCAGGATTGTGCTCGAGCGCAACATCAACCGCGCCATTGGGCGACGCAGGCAGGCCCGGCAGCGGCGGCGGTGCTTGCAAATCGAGCGGCGGGAGACCGGTCAGCGCCAGATATTGTTCGCGCGCATTCACGAGATTGGCCTGTGCATTCTGCAAATCACCCCGCGCAATCGCGAGGCGGCTTTGCGATTGGGCAACATCGGTACGGGTCAGGTCGCCGATCTCGAAACGGTCGGACGTTGCCTGCAAATTGACATCGAGAACTTCGACATTGTTGGCGGAAAGTGCGACCAGCGCTTCGTTCAGGATCACATCCATGTAAGCGGCGACGACTTGTGAGAAAATGAAGCTCTCGGTTCCGCGCAAATCGGCCCGACCTGCTTCGACACGGTTCTCTGCAGAGAGGATTCCGTTGCGCACGGCACCGCCCTGATAGACCGGTATGTTCAGACTGAAATTGCCGCGCAACAGCCGTTCTGGAGAGACCACTGCCGGCGTGCTCTGCCGCACCAATTCGGAAAAGCTCGCGCTTGCATCGATTCCAGGCAACCCCTGCGAGCGCTGGATCACAACATTTTCATCGGTGGCGCGCAATTGTGCACGCGCTGCGGCGAGCGAAGGATTGTCGTTGTAGGTGCGGACCAAAGCTTCCTTCAGCGTTTCAGCTGAAACGGGCGTGGTCAGGACCATGCTCCCGGCGAGCAAGCCGGCAATGATTCGCCGGGTGCCCATGGTTAGAAGCTCCAGCTTTTCGGCTTGTCGAATGCGGCGATCCGCGGGATGCCGGTATCATGAACCGGCAACAGCGAAACCCCGCTATCACTTTTGCGACCGACGGCAATGCGGGTGACGCCATTGCTGCTCAAGCCTGTGACGATACGTGCCCCCTCCGCAAGACGGCTGGCGAGCTTCGCGGGTATTTCTTCCACCGCGCCATCGATCAGCAGCAAGTTCGCGCCCTTGCCCTTGCGCCCGGCTTTGAGCGCTTCTTCGGGTGAAATGACCGTCATTTCGCTGACCAGAGGCCCAACCAGTTCGGGCAAATAGCCAGAACCATTGTCGACGACCAACACATGCTCATCCGCCTGCGGTTCCGCTTCCTGCAGCATCATGCCGTGGAACAGCGGAGACGCGAGCGCGCCCCCATCGGCAAGGCGAACAGCGCGATCCATGTAAGCAGAACTCTTCTTGCTTTCAGGAACATACTTCTCGCGTGGCACGACGCTCATGCGCTTCAGCACGAATTCGGCGTTCACACCGCTGGTGCGCAGCTGGCTTTCGATCATTGCGCGGCGGGCGCGGGTAAAGGTATCGGTTTCGGTCATTTGGGCAGTGGTCACGTCGTCTGATCCAATGGCAAATTCTGGTCTTGTCAGCTCGGATGGTGCCTTAGGACCTGCGGGCCCTGTCGCCAAGGGCTTTGACCTCTCCCGCCGCCAAAGCCTAAGGGGTCTCGACAAACAGGAGTGACAAAACGATGAGCGACATGATTTCCATTCGTGGGGAAGACCTGATCGAAACGATCCAGGATGCGCTCCAGTACATCTCCTATTATCATCCGATGGACTACATTCAGGCATTGGGTGAGGCCTACAAGGCGGAAAAAGGTCCGGCGGCGAAAGATGCCATCGCACAGATCCTGACGAATAGCCGCATGTGCGCAGAGGGACATCGCCCGATCTGTCAGGACACCGGTATCGTCAATGTCTTCCTGAAATGGGGTCAGAATTGCCGCCTGGTGTCGGACAGTAGCTTGCAGGAAGTCGTCGATGAAGGCGTACGCCGCGCGTACAACTTCGAGAAGAACAAGCTGCGCGCCAGCATTCTCGCAGACCCTGCCTTCACTCGTCGTAATACGCGGGACAATACGCCATGCGTGCTGAGCGTGGAAATGGTCCCCGGCGACACGGTGGAAGTCGATGTCGCGGCGAAGGGCGGGGGCAGCGAGAACAAATCGAAGTTCAAGATGATGAACCCGTCGGACAATATTGTCGACTGGGTACTCGAGCAGATTCCCTCGATGGGCGCGGGCTGGTGTCCCCCCGGTATGCTCGGAATCGGCATCGGGGGCACGGCAGAGCATTGCCTGAAGCTCGCTAAGCAGTCGTTGATGGACCCCATCGATATGGCGCAGTTGAAACAGCGCGGGCCTGAGACCGATCTGGAGCAGCTGCGGATCGACATTTTCGATGCGGTAAACGCGACGGGCGTCGGTGCGCAGGGGCTGGGTGGCCTGTCGACCGTGCTCGACGTCAAAATCCTCGACTGGCCGTGCCACGCGGCAGGAAAGCCGGTAGGGATGATCCCCAATTGCGCTGCTACCCGCCATGCGCATGTGACGCTGGATGGCAGTGGCCCTGCCTATTTGCCGCAGCCCGATCTCGATGCCTGGCCCGATGTCCATTGGGAGCCTGATGCAGAAGCGAAGCGCGTCGATTTAGACAATCTCACGCAGGAGGAAGTGGCGAGCTGGAAGCACGGCGATCGGCTGCTGCTGAGTGGCGCAATGTTGACCGGGCGCGATGCGGCGCACAAGCGCATTCATGACATGCAACAGAAGGGCGAAGAGCTTCCCGTCGAATTCAAGGGTCGCGCGATTTATTATGTGGGCCCGGTCGATCCGGTGATGGGCGAAGTGGTCGGCCCCGCTGGCCCCACCACTGCAACGCGGATGGACAAATTCACCGAGATGATGCTCGATCTCGGCCTTCTCGCGATGATAGGCAAGGCAGAGCGTGGCGCGGACGCTGTCGAAATCATCAGCCGCTTCAAGGTCGCCTATCTGATGGCGACGGGCGGTGCGGCCTATCTGGTGGCGCGTGCGATCAAGGAAGCGAAAGTCGTCGCTTTCGAAGATCTCGGCATGGAAGCGATCTACGAATTCACCGTGAAGGATATGCCGGTAACGGTCGCCGTCGACAGCGAGGGCAACAATGTCCACACACTTGCACCGCTGCACTGGCGCGAGAAAATCCGTGAAGAGGGGCTGCTGAAGGCGTAATCGCGCAGTTTGTCGGCCGACTGCTCGATTCATCGACCAGCGTCACACTTGTTTCGATAGAAACCACCGCTCGGGGGTGGCGGATTTACACCTTGAGCCGCTAAACGGGCTGGATGGAAATGGTAACATCCACAAAGACTGTGGCGCGCGTTCCGTTCAAGATCGTGCTCGCTTCGGTGGTTGGCTTATGGGCAACCTATCTTGCGCTGATGACTTTGCGAGCGGAAATGCTTGGCATGGAGAATGCCATGGCGATGTTCGAGCGACGACTGATTACGTGTTCGATCGGCGTTTTGATTACGCTCGGCCTGTGGGTGGTACTGCGCCCCTTTGATGCGCGTCCGCTATGGGCCAAAATCACCGCCGCGCTGATTTTCGCGTTGCCCGCTGCATTGCTCAGCATGCAAGCCAACCGTCTGGTTTTTGCTGATCTGCAATCGCAACTGAACGAGAAGGTGCTCCAAGAGCTGGTCGAAACGAGCGGTGTTCCACAGGAAGAAGTCGATGATGAGCGGCTTGCCGGGATCAGCCAGTTCATGGAACGCGGCAACGTCCAGTACATCGTCGAGATTACCTTCAGCCGCTATTTCATGATGCTGGCCTGGTGCGCGCTTTATCTGGCGCTGCTTTCCGGGGAGCGCGCACGTGTGGCAGAGCGGCGTGAACAACAGTTTCGCAATGCGGCCAAAGCGGCGGAGCTGAAATCGCTGCGCTATCAGGTCAATCCGCACTTCCTGTTCAATACGCTCAACTCACTTTCGGCACTGGTGCTGACGAGCAAGACACAGGCGGCGGAGAAGATGATCCAAATGATCAGCACCTTCTATCGCCGCAGTCTGGCGGATGACACCACGGCAGATGTGCCTCTGCGTGAGGAAGTTGCGCAGCAGAAGCTCTATCTTGATATAGAGGCGGTGCGTTTCCCAATGCGGCTGATGGCGGAATATGCAATTCCAAACGATCTTGAAGACGCGCTGATCCCGGGCATGATCTTGCAGCCGCTGGTCGAAAACTCGGTCAAGCATGCGGTGGCGCCCTCTACCGGACAGGTAACGATCACGCTTTCGGCGCGCGAGGAATATGGCCGCTTGGTCGTGACCGTTTCGGATAATGGCACTTCGGCCGCCCAGAACGAAGAGGTTCGCCCGGGCTTCGGAATCGGTCTCAATAACGTCCGGGAGCGCCTGGAAGCGCGTTTCGGAAATGAAGCGACAGTGGTTTCCGGCCATGCGCCGGAGGGCTTTACGACGCATATCCGCATGCCCCTGCAACGCATCAAGGAACGCGAAAAGGCTGCTGCATGAATGACAATCTGCCCACCCTGCGCACTCTGATCGTGGATGACGAGCCGCTGGCAATCGAGCGGATGCAGGTGCTTTGCGCCGAGATGCGGCAGCTGACTGTGGTCGGCACTGCAAGCGATGGTGAATCTGCACTTCGGCTTGCGGAGAAGCTCTCGCCCGACCTGCTGCTGCTCGACATGACCATGCCGGGCATGGACGGGTTGCAAGTAGCGAAAGCGGCCAAGGATCAAGACACAAACCCCGCCGTCATCTTCGTCACCGCCCATGAAAATTTTGCGGTCGAAGCTTTCGATCTTGAAGCGATCGACTATGTCCTCAAACCAGTCGCTTCCGACCGGCTCGAACGCGCCATAGAGCGTGCGATTGCGCGCCGTAGTGAAGGCGACGAGCCGGAGGAGAGCGGTCAGTGGCTGTCAGAATTCTGGGTGCCGCATCGTTCCGAGCTGCTGCGTATCGAAGCGGCCGAAGTCTTCCGCATCGATGCAGAGCGCGATTATGTCCGCCTGCATGTAGGTGGAACAAGTTATTTGCTGCTGCAGACGATTGCCGGGCTTGAAGAAAAACTTGATCCGGAAAAGTTTATTCGCATCCACCGGTCCACGATCTTGCGGCGCGATTACATTCGCGGACTGAAGCATGAAGGTCTGGGTGTCTGGTGTGCGGAACTGGAGGATGGCGAAGAGCTTCGCATCGGCCGCACCTATCTCAAGCGCGTGAAAGCTATGGCCGGCCGCTAGTTGCCTGCTGTGATCCGGCGCCCGCGCCCGATATTGGGATAATGATGCCCAAGAAATGAAGGCGCCTCCGGGGAAGGCGCCCTTAGGGGGCCATTTCGTTCAGCGAAGCATCGGGCAGGATAGAACCTGCCTTCCCAAAAGGGTCGCACCGCAGCCGGTGGGACTGGAACGGCTGCGGCGCGATTTTTGGAATAGACCGCCCTGCTTCGACTGGCTGCACAGACTCGATCTGCGGGGATGCCGTGTCGACGAGCGATTCCGGTTTCCGACCAACAACACTGTCCGTCCGACGAAGCGCGCATTGCGCTTTGCTCACCGGTTCGGCAGACTCGTCGTTATGCTGTTTGTGGTTTTCACGCTCGTTCTCGGCATGGGCAATTTCGCCTGGCACCGCGCCGTGATTGAAAGCGGCCACCGCATGGTAAGCGATATCCCGCCTGACTCACTGCGGGTGATGCGTTTTCTCAGCCTGTCACTCGAGTTCGCCTTGCTCTGTGGCGCACTGTATGCCGTTCGACTGGGGCATACGCACTGGCTATGGGCGTATCTGGGATATTCGGCCATCAATGCCGGGGCCGCGTGGATGATAATCAAGGGGCGTATCTGACGGGGAACGCTCCTCTTATCCGTCCATTCTCCGTCTAAGATGAAACATTCGCGCATCTGGCTGATCAATAATGACGCAAGTGGCTCGAATGATAAGGCTGCCCTAACCGCTTGTGAGGATGCCTGCCGACGTTGCGGGCTCTTTATCGCTTTCCGCACCGTGTTTCCTTCGGAAGAACTGCCGACGCCAAGAACTCTGGACGCAGCGGAAATCGAGACGGTAGCGATCTATGCGGGCGACGGCACTGTGAATGCGGTGCTCGACGCGCTTCGCGGCTGGTCGGGCGCGGTTTTCGTCCTGCCGGGAGGGACAATGAACTTGCTTTACAAACGCCTCTTCGGGAAGTTGTCGCTGGAAGAGGCCGTTTCGGCGGTCGCCAGCGACAGCGTTCATCGCAGGCGGCCAGGAGTTATAAAAACGATTTGTGGAACGGCCTATGCCGGTCTGCTGGCAGGCCCCGGCACTGCCTGGAACACTGTGCGAGAGGCCCTGCGCAAGCCATCGCCGCTGGATATCGCCGATGGTGCGAAGGAAGCGATGGCGGAAACACTTTACGGGCCAAGGCTCCGAATCGCTACGCCGCAGCTCGGCGACCGGGGGGGATATCCTCTCATTCTCTTGACGCCTACCGACAGCGAGATCACGGCAGATGCGTATCACGCCGACAATAGCATCGAATTTCTGGACCAGCTTTTCGCTTTACTGCGGAGGGAGTTTCGCGACGGCCCGCATGACCGGCTCGGCAGTGCCAGGCGCTTTGCCCTTGAGCCGGTAGAAGGCGACACTTTTGGCTTGCTCCTCGACGGAGAACCGTGCGACGCATCGCGACGGGTCGATTGCGTGCTGGTCACAACCGATCTGGACCTGCTAGCGACCCGTCCTCATGGCTGAACCGAAATTGCTCTTCCACCTCTCGGACATCCATTTCGGACTCGAGGATAACCGCGCGCTAGACTGGGTGACCCAGGAAATCGCCGAGAAACGCCCCGATGCGGTTGCGATTACGGGCGATCTTACGATGCGCGCGCGGCACCGTGAATTCGAAGCTGCAACGCGTTGGATCAAGTCGCTCGATGTTCCGGTGACGGTTGAAATCGGCAATCACGATATGCCCTATTTCAATCCGATCGAGCGTTTTTTTTCGCCGTATAAAAGGTTTAAGGAGATGGCCGAACTCGTTGAACGGGATCTCGAATGGGAAGGCCTCGCTGTCGTTCCGCTGAAAACAGTTCGTCGCTGGCAGCCGCGGCTCAATTGGTCGAAAGGCTGGGTGACCGATCCCGCGCTCGAGAAGTGCCTGACCACGCTTGATCAGCTACCCAAACATACGAAGGCGCTGGTGACCGTGCACCACCCTTTACGCGAAGTCGGCACGCAAGGTACCGCACTTACCATGCACGGGCAGAATGCGCTCAACGAATTGGCGACTCGCCCTGTGATCGCCGTTCTCTCCGGTCATGTGCACGATGCTTTCGATATCATGGAAGAAACGGTGCACGGTAGCGTCAGGATGATCGGAGCGGGAACACTGTCGCAGCGCGTCCGGTCGACGCCCCCAAGTTTCAACGAGCTGACATGGGATGGGGAAAATCTCGAAGTCCGCGTGCGCAATCTTGAGAATGTCGAGACCAAGGACATGATGATCGACGACGTTCCGGAGAACGCCCTGCCGCCGCGTGAGCCCGGCGAGCCCGTCGCCCCTGTCAATCAGGTGCCGCGAACCGATCCTCCAGTTTACTGAACGCCCCACCGTACAGCAACCACCACCCGGCCTTCCGTTTACCAATTTTTAACCCTGACTGGGCTTGTGCTTCTCCATGTCAATCAAGGTACTTATTGTCGAAGACGACTTGTTGAACCGAATGTTTTACGAAGCGGTCTTCAAGCAGCGCGGCTATCAGCTGATGGTCGTGGACGATGGCGCGCATGTCCTTGACGCGGTTGATCGCTTCGCGCCCGACTTGATCACGATGGACATCCACTTGCCCAATATTTCGGGCCGCAAGCTGATCCGCCAGATCAAGCGCAATGGCAATACACAGCACATCCCGATCCTGGCGATCACTGCGTTTGCAGGTCAGCGCGATGAAGAAGAAATTCGCCGGGCAGGCGCTGCAGGCTATCTGGCGAAACCGCTCAGCATCGATACGCTGCTCGGCGAAGTGGATTCGCTGCTCAAGCCCAGAAAGGCGGCCTAGCAGGCGTCGTCCGGCCAAATAAAAAGGGCGACCCTTCGTGGGGGCCGCCCTTCGCATTTTCCTCCGTCGAGGAAA
>CAYRBB010000022.1:20000-45913 GCA_964422435.1 uncultured Sphingomonadaceae bacterium | reverse complement strand
CGCCCGGCACTTTCAAGCCGAGTGAATGCGCAATGGAATTGGTCGCCATCGCCATCTGGTCATTGCTGGCGATGATAGCGGTCGGTCGGTTGCGCGATGAAAGCAGAGTCCGCGCCGCCTGTTCGCCGGATTCGAACGAAAAATCCCCGCGTTCGCAAAGTCCCTGCGTCGACAGGCCTGCCGCTTCCATGGCACCTTTCCAGCCCATCTTGCGACGATTGCTGACAGCGTATTTCTCCGGCCCTGCGATAAGCCCGATTTTCCGGTGGCCCTTATCGATCAGATACCGGGTGGCCCTGGCGGCCATCCGGCTATCTGCCATAGTCAGAGAGATATTCCCGCCATTGGCGCGCGAACCGATCCGCGCGAACGGGATCCTGTGCTTTTCCAGCAGGTCGGTGATCAACCGGTTATCCGAATGTGGTGGCGTGAGTAGCACGCCATCGGGCTGCAATGCAGCAATGGCCGAATTGAGTTCACGCTCGATAAGATCGTCATGCGTATCAACCAGCTCGAAGATCAGGCGATATCCATGCTCTGCACATTTGAGCATGCCGCCCATCAGCATCTGGTCGACCCAGTCATTACCCTCTCGCGCTTTCCACGCCTCTATAGTGCGTTCGCGATCATTCAGGGCCAAGATCAGGTAGGAGCGCGAACCGCTCATGCGCTGGGCTGCGATAGAAGGGACGTAGCCGAGCTTGTCGATGCTAGCCTGCACCCGTTTCTTCATCTCGGGGCGGACATTGGCTTCGTTATTGATGACACGGCTAACGGTCTGGAGCGATACGCCGGCATCAGCGGCGACGTGTTTGATCGTCACAGATTGCCTTCTGCGTGCCATGTCACTTACCCCCCACGCAGCTGCGACCGGTAGAAAGGGCGACATGGAACTGCCAGATCCTCCCCCAATTCAAGTAGAAGACCTTCGGGCGCCCTGCACCAGCTATGCCGCCAACACCGTCTATTCGGTCAAGCACCTGTTCCATGTTCCCATCTCGCAGCCCGGCCTAATGGGTCGCCTCCAACAACGCCAGAAAAATGGGCTCCGGCGCGAAATACACACCGGAGCCCATTGAGTTATCTCTTATCCGGAGGAGCTCCGACTTTAGAAATCGAACCGGACGAGGAAGGTATAGCGACGGTCATTGCGATAGGCCGAGCGGATGACCCGCGTACCATCGAAATCGACAACCGAGCTTGTCTGCGTCACTTCATCAAGCAGATTCACACCTTGCACACCTATCTTGATGCTGTCGGTGATGTCGTAGAAGATCGAAGCGTCGAGCTGCCCCGTGCTCTCACCGTAGATAGGCGAGAACGGGAAGATAACGTCGCGCGGCGTCTGCAGAAAGTCAGAACGCCAATTATAGGCAGCACGGGCCGAGAATCTGTCAGTCTCATAGAACAGAGTCGCATTGACCGTGTGCTTGGATACTCCCGGCTGCGGCAAGTCACCGAACACATCGCCCGAGGAAGAGAAGTCCTGCGAGTCGATATAAGTGTAGGTGAACTGACCACCCAGGTTGCCAAGCGGCCCTGGCAGGAATTCCCAAACGTCTTGGTAGGCCAGTTCGACACCCTTGAGCTGGGCAGAGCCGAAGTTGACCGGACCGTTCACTTCCACGTCGACCGTCACACCGGAAGGGCTGGTGAAGGGGCGTACCGTCGGACCAAAGCCGAACAGGTTGTCGAATTCCTTGTAGAACAGCGCTGCTGTAATCGACCCCACATCGTCGAAATAATATTCGAAGCTAAGGTCGAAATTCCATGACTCGATCGGTCTTAGCAAGCGGTTGCCGGTAAAGATCGCGAACAGCGGTCCGGTCTCCAGCGCCTGCGGGCCAGCGAGTTCAAGCGCTCGCGTATTGTCAAAGATAGCACCGCCAGTACGGAAGTCCGACAGGTCAGGACGAGAGATACCGCGCGAGCCTGCGAAACGCAGCAGCATTCCATTGTCGAAGTCGAGCTTGACGTTGAAGCTGGGCAACCAATTGCTGAATTCGATGTCATCACTGTCATCAATCACTTCGCCGGTAAAGGCAGCAGCGAACTCGTCCTGCCGTGCTGCACTCAGCGAGCAATAGCCCGGTGCCTGCTGGCCTGCCTGCACATTGGCGCAAGCTGCGCGAATTTCGTCACCGGTGACGTTGCCATCTGAGTCTGCATCGAAGAAATTGCCAAATGGGAAGTTGATTTCACCTTCGCTCTCGACCGTGGTGTCGACATAACGAACGCCGACATTACCGGACAACTCCCAGCCATTTCCAAAGAAAGTGCCGAAATCAAGGCGACCGTAAAGCGCAAGAGTCTCTTCTCCGACATCGGAGATTTCACCGGGCAGGAAGACCGTGCCGTCTACCAGGCCACCGCGAGCGCTGATCGGGAACCAGGCGTTCGGAGTCAGCGTAAATGCTGTGATTTCGTTCGCCTGCTGCGTGATTGCGCCGCTCAGATAATCCTCAACGGTATTATCGCCGCCAAAGAAGAAGGCCGATCCATCGCCCAGCGGAACCGGCGCGTTTCCGCGCTGGAAGTCGTCACCAAACGGATTGCGAATATTGGCCGATTCCGGGAAGTCGAACACATAGGCACCGCCACAGCCGAAGGCCTGGAAATCTCCGCAGTTCCAGTTACCTCCACGACCGGTCCACGGTGCGCCAAGGTTACCCCAGTTGGAGAAGTTGGCGCTGCGGGTAACACGGTTGCGCTCGGCCCAACGGGCACCGAAGCGCGCTGTGCGGAGGAAACCGCCATCGGAAACGTCATATTCCAGATCGCCACGCAGACTGTAGAGATCGCCTTCATTGTCGACCTGGTTGTCCAGCAGGAACCAGTAGAAGGTACGTGCGGGGTCATTGAAATAGGCTGCATTCGAGGCGCCAGTACCCGGCTCCAAGAATTGAACCTGGGGCGTTGCGCCAGTGTTGTCGATTGCGATATCGGTGTAGGTCTGCATGGCTGAGATGAAGCCATTTTCGGTACGGTCAGACGAAATGTACTGACCTTCGAAATTCGCGCGAAGGCGATCGGTCAGCTCAAAATCGACATCAATCGAGAAGTCTTCCGTCGAAGCTTCATCTTCACGCTGGAAGCGCAGCAGCTCTGTCGGGATACCACCCGCAGCATTGCCGTTGAACGGCTGCAACTGGGTCAGGACACCAGTCTGGAACACGCCGTTCTGGTCGAAAGTCCAAGTCGATCCGTCGGCCTGAACCGGGAACAGGCCGTCATCGTTGACGAGACCAAGAACCGCGAACTCATTGATGCTCGCTTCCGTTTCGGCGCGCAGATATTCCATCGTGACGAGGAAGCGACCGTCGAGGCTTTCATATTGCGCCACTGCAGAAAACGCCTGACGGTCACGGGTCAGGTCGGTTGTACGGACACCAGCGCCTTTCGGAGCAATCACGGTACCCGCCGGCGGAAAATTCGAAGCGTCGAAGTTGGGGTCACCGAAGTAACCACCCGAACCTACGTTCACGACGCGAAGACACCCCGAGTCCAGCGTATCGGCGCGATAGCAGGGGTCGGTCAGCTGCGAAGCGTCGGTGCGCGTCACCAGCTCCTGCTGGGCGTAGCCGAGCTGGATGCCGAAGGTACCTATGCCGGTGTCAAAAGTATTAGAAACGAGACCCGAGAAGCCCGGAGACCATTCTCCAGCCATGTCACCGTAATTCGCCTCGATCGTACCGGCGATATTTAAGCCCGGATTGTCGAGTGGCTTGCGAGTCACGAGGTTAACGAGACCGGAGATATTACCCTCGATCATGTCAGCCGAGACATTCTTGTAGATCTCGACACGACCCAGAAGCTCAGGCGAAACGTCGTTGAAAGACAGAACGCGACCACCATTCGCCGAGAAAATGTCACGGCCGTTCAGGTTCGAAAGGACATAGGGCAGACCGCGAATGATGACGTTCGATCCCTCGACTGAAAAACGGTCGGGGTCATCACGCTGCTCGAAGCGACTGATGTTGACGCCCGGAACACGCTGCAGAGCTTCGGCGACCGAACGGTCTGCTAGCGCGCCAATGTCCTCGGCGGTGATCACGTCGACCACGGTGTCGGCGTTTTCCTTGAAGTCCTGCGCGCTTTCGAGCGAGGCGCGGAAGCCGCTCACGATGATGACGTTCTCGGTCGTTTCATCGACCTGCTCTTCCGGATCTTCTTCCTGCGCATCCTGAGCGAAGGCGATCTGCGGAACGGCCGCGCACAGCGCGATGCTGGACACGGTGGCGAGCGAGCGAACCCGGCTGGCGGGCGTATTCATGGATTTGCGCACTGTATTCTCCCCTACGATGCGAGACACTGTGCGGCCTCATCATCGGCACCAAACTGATCCTCCCACGAGGAATCAGCCTGTCTCATACCATTCATGTTAGCGTTCACAACCAAAAAATGAACGTTCACATTTGCGCTGGCCTTGGTGTAACATTTTTGCAATTGTTCGACTCACGGACCAAGAGCCAGTGTTTGAGAACTGATGTATCGGGTCTAAGGATGCACTACGGATTTTAGAGCACCCGCCCGCGGGAGAGGGCACGTCTATGGCGATCGAGAGAATTGTTATTGTAGGTGGCGGCACTGCCGGCTGGATGGCGGCGGCGGCCCTGTCCCGCCTGCGCAAAGGGCGCGAGCTGTCCATCACGCTCGTCGAATCCGAAGCCATCGGCACGGTCGGTGTGGGCGAAGCAACCATCCCGCCTTTTGTGGATTTCCAGCGGCTGCTCGAAATCGACGAGGCTGAAATGCTGGCCGCCGTTCAAGGCAGTTTCAAACTCGGTATCCAGTTCCAGAACTGGGGAAAGCTGGGCGACAGCTACATTCACCCATTCGGCAACTACGGCTACGAGATCGGCGGCCTCAGTTTCCACCATATCTGGCATCACCAGCAGTCGAAGGGCGATAATCGCCCGATCCAGGTTTTCAATGCTGAAACCATGGCGGCTTTCTTCGGCAAATTCGCCAGAACAGACGATATGCGCCGCGATGATCTGCCGCCGATCAACTATGCCTATCACATCAACGCCACCGCCTATGCCGGCTTCCTGCGCAAATATGCCGAGAAGCGCGGCGTGGTGCGGCAGGAAGGCAGAGTCGAAGATGTGCAGCTCGATGCCGAAAGCGGCTTCGTTTCGTCGATCAAACTTGAAGGCGGGCGGGTAATCGAAGGCGATTTCTTCGTCGATTGCTCGGGCTTCCGTGGCCTGCTGATCGAGCAGGCGCTGGAGACAGGCTATGAGGAATGGACACATTGGCTGCCATGCAACCGCGCTGTTGCTCTGCCGTGCAACCGTGATGACGGCACACCTGCGCCGCCATTCACAAAGGCCACGGCACATTCGGCAGGCTGGCAATGGCAAGTGCCGCTCCAGACCCGCAACGGCAACGGCCATGTTTACTGCGACAGTTTCATGGACGCCGATGAAGCGACCGATATTCTGATCAAGAATATCGCGGGCAAGCCGACTGCCGAGCCCAATCACCTGCGCTTTGTGACGGGCCGACGGAAGAAGTTCTGGAACAAGAACGTTGTCGCGATTGGGCTAGCCGCAGGCTTTATGGAACCTCTCGAATCGACATCGATCCATCTTATCAACACCGGCATCAACAAGCTGATCGCCCTGCTCTCGCTTGATGGAGTGAACGAAGCGCAGGAACGAAGCTTCAATCGCCTGACGGCCAAGGAGTATGAGAAGATTCGAGATTTCCTCATCCTCCACTATAACGCCACCACGCGCGATGATTCCGAGTTCTGGAATTACTGCCGCACGATGAGCGTGCCCGACAGCCTGACCGAAAAAATCGAGCTGTTCAAAATGAACGGTCAGATCTTCCGCGAGGATGACGAGCTATTCACCGAAACCAGCTGGGCAGCGGTAATGATGGGACAGGGCATTTCCATGCAGGGCCACAATGCCATGGCCGCCACGCTCAACGAGGCGGAGACAAAAAAGGAGCTCGACGAGATCGAGAAATCGATCCGCTTCCTGGTTCAGCACATGCCCGGCCATAGCGAGTATCTTGCGCGCTACTGCCCCGCACCCGCCGGCTGAACCAACGGCCAGGACAAAAGCTGATTTTCTCGCCCCGTTTGTCATAGGCGAGTCAAATTTGCGCGGCACTGGTACCCTAACCTCCGAGGGGCAGAAGTGCAATGAACCGTGTCAGCATTTTCACCACAGACCTGAATGCGGCGCAGTTCGAGCCGTTCGAACATGATGACACGACATTTTTCTTCGCCCTTCTGACATCCTCCGGCCCGGCGCGCCTTGTCGAAGGCGAGGCATGGGCGTTTGTCGACTGGGTGATGGAAGACCTTTCCGGACTGGAAATGATTCGGCGTCTGCGCGCTGACGAGCGCATGCGAGATGCTCATGTAACCATGATCCTCGAGGAGGACGATGCGGAGGACCGCCGCCGCGCGCTAAAGGCAGGGGCAGATGACTATGCAGTCGCGCCGCTTGATCGCCAGGCAATGCTCGATCGTGTTCTCGCGCTCCACACAGGCAGTTGCCGCGCTGCGACCGATCGTGAAATCCGGCACGGTGACCTTTCTATCCTTGTCAACGCAGAGCAGGCGCGCTGGAAGGGCGAGCGAATTTCGCTGCGACCGAATGAATTTCGCGTGCTGCGCTTCCTTGCCGAAAATCCCGATCGGATCCTGACACGGCAGGATCTGATCAATGCTTTGGGCAAGGATGGCGACCCGGATTACCTCCGCACCGTCGACGTTTGGATCAAGCGCCTGCGCTTCGGCCTGCGTGAAGTCGGAGCCGCAAACCTGCTGCGCACCGTCCATGGAAGGGGCTATATTTTCGACCGCCCCTGAGCGCGGGCTCCGTTAAGGCATTCACGTCTGACCAGGCAAAAAAACGGCCTCTCACCATGAAAGTGAGAGGCCGCAAGGTTTTGCAGCTGATCGAACGTTTAGAAAGTGATCGAGAGCGACGCGCTGAGGGAGGTCCCGACATCGTAAGTATTGATCTCGAATCGATCGACCCCGTTGGTCTGGAATTCCTCATTGCCGCGCCCGAAGATATTACGCGCTTCCAGCTTCAACTCGGCCTCGGTGCCGACGAGGTTAAAGCCCTGACGATAGACAAAGTCGACCGTCAGGCCTGGATCCTCGACAATGTCTGGAAGTCCGGCTGTGCCACGGCTGGTGACGCGTTCGCTGGCATAATTCATAAGTATGGTGAACTGCTGCAGCTGGTCCAGATCCTCCAGGCTCAGCTGGAGGTTGGCAAGATGGTCGGATTGACCAGTGAGCGGAACACCATCGACGAAGAGGTTACTCGCCGCAGTCGTTCCGCCCGGAAACAGTAGCGTCGTATCACCGTCCTGCACGGAAATGTCCGATTGCGTCCAAGTGTAATTCGCAAAAATGCCGAGCTGCTTGCTTTCAAAGAAGCCGCCCATATTGATCAAGTCGATCGTGTAGGCGAGATCTGCCTCCACACCATACAGCGTTGCGCTGGGTGCGTTGGCGAAGCTGGTAAGCTGGGCATTGTCGGAGAAGCTGGAGAACGCCTCGATCGGGTTTTCGATATCCTTGTAGAATCCGGCGACCGAGAAGCGATCCGTACCGTTGATGTAATATTCGGCACGAACTTCATAGTTGGTCAGCTCGCTGTCGATGAGCAGCGGGTTGCCGTTAAACTGGCGGTTGGTTTCTGGATCGTAATAGGTCTGGAAGATCAGCTCGCGAAATTGCGGCCGCGCGATAGTCCGGCTGGCATTGGCGCGTAATTGCAGGTCTTCCACCGGTTCCCAGGTAATCGTGGCGGCCGGCAGCCAATAGCTGTTTTCAAGCAGGGTGGACGCGTTGGAACCACCAGCGGTCGCAAACACCTGCACCGGATTCACCGTCTGCGTCGCATCTTCATAACGCACACCCGCATCGATGCTGAGCCCCAGTATGGGTTCCCAATTGATCTTGCCGTAGCCGGCCTGCACTTCCAGCCCGGCGGCAAAAGCCGGATCCGATTGCGTGGATTCAATCAGACCGATATCGTAAAATTCGATGATCGCATCGCCGAGCAAGAGGTCGGGGCGAAGCGCGCCGACACCGTCCGGAAAGCTGGTAGGGGCATTAAACAGGAATTCGCGACGCTCGGAAAAACGCTCAGTGTCGGTGTAGGCATAGCCCGCAGTGACCACAAAACTGTCGAAGATGGGGTAGCTGACATCGACACCGCCAGACCAGAGTTCTTCCTGCAGGTCGGAAAAAACCACCGCTGCATCGCCCGTCTGTCGGTCAAGCACGTTGATGAAAGTGTTTCCGAACTGGCCCGAGGAATTGTCTCGCACATAGGTGAAAGTGTATTCGTAGGGCGCTTCACGGTCCGTCCGGGCGTAGCCGCCGCGCAGGTCCACACTGAGATCGCCGAATTCGAGTTCGGCCACCAACTGGCTGTCGATCAGTTGGCGTTCGTACCACGCGGTCTGCTGCTGTTGGATATCATCTTCATCCTGCACGTCCCTGCCTTGCGAAAGGCGTGCTTGCTTTAGCGTGTCACGGATAAACAGGTTGGTAAAGCGGAAGCGGTGATCGCCGACTTCAAGACCAATGCCGAGCATTGCGTTGGCCAGTATGCGGTTATCGGTAACGATATCATTGAAGTCGCTGTCCAACGAGAAGTCTGCGAGGATCGACTGCGATGTAATGTTGCGCGTGCGCCATTTGTTACTGATCGAGCCAGTAAAGACGATGCCGAGCCGGCCATCCGAAAACACATCGACAGACGTACCGGCGGACAGGCTGGCCGACCAGTTGGCGGGAACATTGCCCAGCGTCTGCAGCAGGATAAGGTTGGGATTGCCGAGCTGCTGCGCGATTGCTGTCTGCGTCACAGGCGCATCGTTGAAATTCTGGTTGGCATCAAGCGGGATGTCGCTCATGCGCAGGCCGCTGTCGAAATAGGTTTGCAGCGCGGGGGGCGCATCGCGCGTACCGTCATCAAAGCCGAACCAGTCAAAGTCCGATCCGTAATAGGACAGGCCGTTGCCGAAAGTGGTTTCGGTATCGCCGCTGATGCCTCCGCCAATGGTGAGGAAACTTTCATCAGGCACGGCGCGGGTGGTCAGGTTGATCACGCCTCCGCCAAATTCACCCGGGAAGTTGGCCGAATAGGTCTTCTGCACAAGGCTGGAGGCGACGACGCTGGTCGGGAAAATATCAAGCGGCACCACACGGCTGAGCGGCTGCGGCGAAGGCAGCGGCAAGCCGTTGAGCAGAGCGAGCGAGTAGCGGTCACCCAGGCCACGGACATAGACGAAGCCCTGACCCTGCACTGACAGACCCGTGACGCGACCCAGAGCACCGGCGATGTCGCCTTCACCTGTCCGCGCGATCTCCTCCGTCGAGAGTACGCTAATGACCTGGCTCGAACCGCGAGTCGGATCCCGATTGATGCGCCCGGTAACAATGATCGAGCCACCAGGGATCGAAACATCGGTGTCATCGAAATCCTCTTCCTCGGGATCCTGCGTATCCTGCGGCGTCGTATCGTCCGCGGGCGGCTCCTGCGTATCTTGTGCGAAAGCCGCACCCGGAATGGTGAGTGCGGTAGATAAGAGGAGCAGGGCCGCCAGCTTGTTGCCAGTGGTGTTCATCAGGACAATCCCTCGAGTTCGATCCGTATCGGCGAAGCGGCGATTTCGGCTCGCTACGCATGTGCAAAGAGGGGAAGCGCACGCCGCATGGGCAGGCGCTTCCCCTCTTAACGATTAATTGAAGACAGGAATGGCCGTGCAGTTGCCGGTGTTGCCACCGAATGAAACAGCCGAAGAGTCGCAGGTCCAGCCCTGGGTCCAGTCATCCGAAGCCGTCACTGCACCAATGAAGGTAGTCGTTTCGAAGAAACTGCCGAGAGTTGCCGCATCGAACACGGTCATGAAGCTGTCTTCATTCGCGCCATTGAGGTAGCCGTTGACAAGACTGTTGGTGAACGCCTTGTCGTTGCCTGCACCGGCATCAAAAACACCTTCGGTAGCTACTGCAGTCACGCCATCGCTACCGTTGCGGAAGTTCGTGCCGCACTCCAAAGCGACGGAATTAAAGCGGGGTGCACCGACTTCGTCACCGCCGGGATTGGTTGCTGCGATCGTTTCGGTCTGATCGATACGGATACAAGCCGTTCCCGCTGCCGAGGCATCCCAGATCAACGTGTTGTAAAGACCATAATCCGTAGCACCGCGGATGCGGACAACCTGGTCGTCATCCTTACGCTGGATGAAGGTGGCATTAGCAATCGTCGTATTCTGACGCGGGGTCTGCTGGTAAAGACCATTATCCGAGTCGGCTTCGATAATCGTGTCACCCGCAGAAGCGCGCTGCGCGGCGATGACAAACTGCATGTTCGCCTTCACACCGGTGTCGGTATCGATCGAGTCATCTTCTGCGCCGGCAACGATCAGATACTTTATGTTCACGAAGCCGCCGAAAAATTCGACACCGTCATCCGACGAGTTGACCGACTGGATGTAGGAAAGTTCGGTACCCGTGCCTGTACCACCGGTTGTCAGTGACTGCAGCTCGTTGTTGCCTGAAAGGACCGAGCCCGAGTAGCGGATCTGGACATAGCTCATTGAGCCCGACGAGTCGTCGTTGGTAGCCCCACCGAAGAAGTTAGGATCGGCCGCACCTTCGACCTGGCGCTCGCAAGCAACGGTTCCCGGAGTCGCGCCCGGCTGAACGCAGTCAGTGACCGGCGCGCGGCCCGAAAGCACTACACCGCCCCACTGGCCCGACGAATCATCGTTATTGAGACCGAGAATGTTGTCGCGGCTGGTGAAGATGATCGGACGGTCGACCGTGCCGTTGGCGTCGATACTGTTGCCGCGCGTCACATTGAGGAATGATGAGCCGGAGGCGTAAATGATCACGCCCGGTTCGATCGTCAGTTCGACGTTGGTATCGGAAAAGCCATCGGACGCGTCGGGAGCGGGACCGCCATCGGTACCAACGCTGACCTGCCCGGGCAGTCGATAAAGCAGGCCGGGAATCTGGCGAAGTGTCGACGATGTATTGAAGCGAGCTGGAGTCGCGCAAACGCGCCATTCGCCTTCAGGTCCGGTGATCGTTCCTTCGTCAGTAAGGCCCTGCGGGTCGTTGATTGTCGGGCAGCCGTTGGCCGGCGTGACAGAAGCTGTAGGTGTCGGGGTTGGCGTCGATGTCGGTGTCGGCGTCGGATTATTGATGATCACATTGCCGCCCGTGCCTGGGGAAGCGATTTCTTCAGGACCACACGCGGCGAGCGCAAGAATGGAACTGCCAAGGATAAGCGAACGGGAAAGTTTGGTCACGGCGATTGGCCCCTCAAGTCCAAGATTCGGTTGAACACAATTCATGTTGGGGGACCGTCTACGCGGCGTTGGTGACACTTTGTTTGCGCATTTGTGACGTTTGCGGGAATCGTCGCGATATTCCTGTATGCTTCTGTTTTATATCATTTTAAGTTTTCCAGATATCGTCAAGGCGTGCCCCGCGGCGCTTTAGTATTACGGAATTGTGACAATATGACAGTTTTGTTGCAATAATTGGGGGAACTGCACATAACCTCCCCAACAACAAGGGAGAAGTGCCATGTTTGCTACGTTGATCGCCGCACCGATGTTGCTGGCGCAATCGGCCACGGCGCAAATGGTCGAACAGAATTATGAGACGCGCGAAGTCGCCTTTGACGAGCTGATCGAAGGCAATGCGCAAGCTGCCATCACGCGGCTCGAAGCCGAGCTGGAAGCCAATCCCGGCGATCCTGCCGTGCTGATCAATCTTGGCACAGCCCATTTGCAGGCCGGCAATTTTGATCGTGCACAGGCCTATTATCGCCAGGCGCGCGATTGCGAGGATGGTTATGAGCTGGAGCTGGCGGACGGTCGCTGGCTGCATTCGAGCGAAGCGGCGGCGCTGGCACTTGCCACGGTCGAATTTGAGGCTCTCGCCGCCCGCTAGAGCCTTGACTATGTAATAAACGACGTGTCCTTCGGGGGTCGGAGCACAGTCGAATCCGAAGCCCGGCGGTTCTTGATCGCCGGGCTTTTTGGTTCCTACCTGGCAGCCACAAAGCGAAATCCCCTAGCCGGAAGTCGCCGAGCATTGTGCAAAGCTATTTGTACGATACTGTCACGACTGTGTCATTTGCTGTAAGCAATGGCGCTGCAGACCGGAGGGATTGATGATTCTGCGCTTGGCCACAGTGATGGCCGCATCATTGCTGATAGGGCTTGTCGCGCCTGCCGCGCAGTCACAGGTGCTGGAAATCGGCACAAACGGCAATGCGCGCTGGATCGGCTCGGACTCGCCGGTTTTCGCGGCTGGCCCCGTGCAGCCGTTGGCCGAAGTTCCGGTTGAAGTCATAGCGGCGCTTCCCGAACATGCAGTGGCCGACACGCGGCAACATGCAGCGGACGTGCCCCAAACCTATGCCCGGACCATTGCCGACCTTGCCGAGCGATACGATCTCAGCCCCGCGCTGCTCGAAGCCGTCGTCTGGCAGGAAAGTCGGTGGCGGGAAAATGCCGTATCGTCGGCAGGGGCGCGTGGCCTGGCACAGCTGATGCCCGGCACGGCGCGCGATCTGGGTGTCGACCCGGACGATCCATTTGCCAATCTTGAGGGCGGGGCGCGTTACCTGCGCGAGCAGCTCGACCGCTTCGATGGCAATCTCGAACTTGCCCTCGCCGCTTATAATGCCGGCCCCGGCCGCGTCATTCGTTCAGGCGGCATTCCGCCTATCGCTGAAACACAAAACTATGTGGCGTCCGTTATGCGGCGCCTTGCCGATCACTCCCGGAGTCCTGAATAATCATGCATATCTTTGCCCGTCTTGCTGCTTTCCTGACCATGCTTTCCATGCCCGTGGCCGCCTTGGCGCAAGATCCCGCCGGGTCAGACCCGATCAACAATGCCGCACTATGGATGCAAAACACGCTACTTGGCACCTTGGCGACAACGGTTGCGGTCATGGCCGTGGCTGCTGTCGGCTTCATGATGCTGACCGGCCGCGTGAACTGGCGCTTTGGCGCGACGGTGATCGTAGGCGTGTTCGTCATTTTTGGCGCGGCATCGATTGTCGCCGGCATCCAGACGGCGGCCGGGTAAGGCCGCAGAGTGATGCAGTTGACCCGCTATCCCGTCCATCGCGCGCTCACCCGCCCGCAGATGTTTGCTGGGGTGACGTTCAACTATTTCGTGATCAACGCGATTGTGACCGTGGAGGCATTCCTGATTTTCAAGAGCTTCTGGATTATCCCGGTCCCGATCATCATGCACATCATCGGCTATTTCGCCTGTTTGCGAGAGCCGCGCTTTTTCGACCTCTGGATCACCAGGGTCAGCAAATGTCCCCGCGTAAGGAACTACAAACGCTGGGGCTGCAATTCATACGCCGCGTAACCTCAGTGGTTTTTTGGGGCGCGGACGGGAGCAAGAGCAATGACAAAGTGGCTGGGTGCTGCTGCATGGAGTGAGAAGGAAGCGCTGGCAAGCGATCGCCTGCCTTACGCGCAACTCGTTGATGACGGGGTCATGCTGCTGCGCGACGGATCGCTGATGGCGGCGCTCCAAGTGCCTGGTCTGCTTTTCGAAACCGAGGATACGGACGCGCTCAACAGCCAAGCTGCAACGCGCGAAGTGATGCTGCGCAGCAATCTCGATGCGCGCTTCGTGCTCTACCATCACATTATCCGTCGCCGGGTGAGCGTGGAGTTGGACGCGCAGTTCGCCGATCCGCTCTCCGCGCATATCGACCGGCGCTGGCGCGAGAAGCTGACCTCTGGCTCGCTGTTTGTGAACGACCAGTTCATCACGCTGGTGCGCCGTCCTGCCCGCGGCAAGGCCGGTCTTGTCGAGCGGATGAGCAAGCTCTTCAACCGAACGCCGACTGAAGCGGAAGAAATCGACCCCAAGGATCTACGGAGTTTGCGCGGCGCTCTGCAGGCTCTTGCCGCCAGCCTTGGTGACTACGGCGCGCAGCCACTCGGCGATTACACCGGCGCTTCGGGCAACGTGAACAACGAGCTGCTGGAGCTGCTTTCCGCTCTCTACAATGGCGAGATGCGCCCGGTTCGCAAGCCCGACATGGAAACCGATGTCGGCGAAATGTTGCCCTACCGCCGCGCCAGCTTCGGCCTCGATGCCATGGAATTGCGTGGGGCTGGCGGTGCCGATTTCGCCTCGATCCTCAGCCTGAAGGATTATCCCGACGCGACCAGCCCCGGGCTGCTCGATGCGATGCTGCGGCTTCCCTACGAAATGGTGGTGACCGAGACTTTCGCGCCGCAGGAGCGCCAGACAGCGCGCGAACGCATCGACCTCGCCATCCGCCGCCTGCGCAGTGCAGATGAAGAAGCGCAGTCGGAACGCAATGAAATGATGGCCGCGCGGGACGAGTTGGGATCGGGCAGCGTAGCGTTCGGCGACCACCATCTTTCCGTACTGGTGCGCGAGCGCGACCTCGCCCGGCTCGACGATGCGACCGCCTCCGTCGCCGCCAGCCTTGCCGATACTGGTGCGGTCGCCGTGCGCGAGGATACCAATCTCGAGCCCTGCTTCTGGGGCCAGTTCCCCGGCAACGAGGGCTACCTCGTCCGCCGCGCGATGATTTCCACCGCCAATATGGCGAGCTTCGGCAGCTTTCACGGATTCGCGCTGGGTCAGGCTGAGAACAACCACTGGGGTGATGCAGTCACACTGCTGCAGACAACCAGCTCCACGCCGTTCTTTTTCAACTTCCACAATGGTGATCTGGGCAATTTCTCGGTCATCGGCCCGTCCGGATCGGGCAAGACCGTGGTGATGAATTTCCTGGCCGCGCAGGCGCAGAAGTTCAAACCGCGCACCGTGCTGTTCGACAAGGATCGCGGGGCCGAGCTCTTCATTCGCGGCATCGGCGGCAATTACGACCGGATCCATGCAGGCCAGCCCACCGGCTTCAACCCACTTGCCTTGCCCGATACACCGGTCAATCGCGGCTTCCTGCGTGACTGGCTGGGCGTGTTGCTGCAGGCCGAAGGGCCGGAAGAAAGCGCGACCATCGCCGCCGCCGTCGATGCGGCCTATGCCAACGACAGTTCGCTGCGCCGCTTACGCCATTTCAAGGAGCTGGTGTCCGGCAGCCGCCGCCCGCAGCCGGGTGACCTGGCGGATCGCCTTTCCGCGTGGATCGAGAATGGCGAATATGGCTGGCTATTCGACAACCGCGACGACAATCTCGATCTCGAAACCCGCGTGATGGGCTTCGACATGACTGCGCTGCTCGAAAATCCGAAGCTGCGTACGCCGACGATGATGTACTTGTTCCATCGCATCGACGAACGGCTCGATGGCCAGCCGACAATGATCCTGATCGACGAGGGATGGAAGGCGCTGGATGACGAAGTGTTCGCCGCGCGTATCCGTGATTGGCTAAAAACCTTGCGGAAACGCAATGCGCTGGTCGGCTTCGCCACGCAGAGCGCGCGCGATGCGCTCGACAGCAAGATCTCCACGGCGCTGGTCGAACAGACGGCCACCATGCTGTTCATGCCCAATGCCAAGGCGCGGGCAGAGGATTATTGCGACGGTTTCGGCCTGACAGAACACGAGCTGGCGCTGATCAGAACCTTGCCAGCCCACAGCCGTTGCTTCCTTGTCCGCCAGCCCGATGCCAGCGTCGTCGTACGGCTCGACCTTGCCGGCGCACCTGAGGTGTTGACGATCCTTTCCGGTCGCGAAAGCAGCGTACGGCGTCTGGACCAGCTGCGCGGCACGCTCGGCGATGCGCCGTCCAAATGGTATCCCGAACTCACCAATACGCCGTGGCCCGGCCCAGACAGCCCGGACAAACGGGAGGCTGCCGAGTGAGCGGAACGCTGGGCAATGTAACGGCCACGTGCCAGCGCCAAATGGAAGAAGTCGGCGCAGGCATAGGTGCATCACTGCGCGGTGTCGACTGCGCGGCAAATGCTATGGCCGAAGCGGCGTTCAACAACCTGTTTGCCGAGGGCGGCTTTCTCGGCCCGACGCTTACGGCCGTTCTTACGATCTTCGTCGCCCTGCTCGGCTATGCGCTCATCACTGGGCGCACACGCATCGGAGTGGCATCACTCACGCCGAAGATGGTCACATTGGTGCTTGTCGTGACCTTCGCCACAAGTTGGTTCATCTTCAATTGGGTGTTCTACAACCTTTTCGCTGCCGGCCCTGACTGGCTCGCCTCCAGGCTGATGGGCAATGAAGGTTCAGCAACCATCGTCTTTGCCGACAAGCTGGACGCGGTCATGCTCGCACTGATGGATGCATCGGGCGGCGATGCGATGGATGCGAACACCAGCGTATTCTCGCCCCCCGGCTTGCTCTGGTCGGGCGGCACAATGCTCTTGCTCGGCACCGTTGGCGTGCTGGCGACGACCAAGATCGCGCTCGCCATTTTGATGGGTCTTGGCCCGATCTTTATTCTTTGCGCGCTGTTCGACTCAACACGCGGTCTGTTTACCGGCTGGCTCAAAGCTGTGGTGCTGATGGCGCTCGCCCCGCTCTTTGCAGTACTGGGCGGATCTCTGATGCTGGAGCTAGCAGTGCCGGTACTGTCCAGCCTTGCGAGCACTCCGGGCGAGATCGACGTGCGCCCGGCCATGGCGTTCTTCATGATCGGCGCAGTGCATCTGGCGCTGATGTTCATGGTGCTGAAGGTGCTTTCGACCATGGTTGCGGGTTGGAGCGTATTTGGCCTCGTCAACACGGATCGTGGCGCGGACCGCGGACCGGCACAAGCAGCAGCCGCGCCCTATGCTGTCAATCCGGCGCTTGCGAATAGCAGCGCGGCGCAGCGTGCGGCGGAAAACGCCGCGCCGTCGCGCCGCGCCATTCGCGTCGCCGCCACCACGCCGCTCGCCGCCAATGACACGAACGGCGGCAGCGTGACGACGCGCGAAACCCGCATCATTTCAGGCAGCAGCAATGCGCCTTCCGATACCGGGGCCAGCGCCGCACCATCGCGCACACGCGGCATCGGCAATCGCTTCAAATCCGCACCCCTTCGCTCCACGGAGAAAACCTGATGTTCCGCAAATTGTTCAGCCTCAGCCTCGCTGCCGCGATGCTCGCATTGCTGAGCACGCCCGCCGCGCATGCGCAGGACCCCCGCCTTGTCGAGCGGATGTACGATCCCGCGCAGGTCGTGCGCATCGAAGGCCGCACTAATGTACAGACGACGATCCGTTTCGGCGAAGGCGAGATGATCGAGAATGTCGCTGTCGGCAATTCCGCCACTTGGCAGATCACCCCGAGCCGCAGCGCCAATCTGCTGTTCGTCAAGCCGCTGGAGCCGCGCGCCGCGACCAATATGACAGTGGTGACCAATCGCCACACCTATCTGTTCGACCTCGTGGCAACTCCCGGCAATCGCACACCGCTTTACATCCTGACGTTTACCTATCCCGAAGAGATCGACCCGACGGAAGAAGAAGGCATGGCAGCATTGCCACCGGCCAATGCGATGGAACTGGCAGCGGCGAACGATGATCTCGCAGTGCTCGATCCGGCGGACCTCAATTTCACCTGGTCACGCATGGGGTCTGCCAGTCTTTTCCCGGCTGAAGTCTACGACAATGGCAGTGCGACTTTTCTCAGCTGGCCTGCAGGGCGCGCGCTCCCCGCCGTCTTGCTGATGGATCGCAATGGCAATGAGGGCCCGGTCAATTATGCCGTGCGCGGCGATGTCATCGTGCTCGATCTGGTGCCTGCCGAGATTATCCTTCGCTCGGGCAATGATGAAGCGCGATTGCTCAATCAGGGCGAAGCGGGTGGCTATCTTGCCGACGGCACGGCGCGCGCCGACGAAGAACGAAATTAAGGAGGCGGTGCAATGAAACTGGCAACGCAAACCGCAGCCGCTGACAGCGATCCGCGCGAAACGACAGACACAGAGGTGATCGATCTGGCGAGCCGGACGAGCTATCCGGTTGTCGCCAATCGCTCGCCGCGTTCCGATGCGGTGGGACTCGCTGCGGGTATTGGCTTCGTGGCACTGCTAGGTGCCGCTACCTTATGGGGTCTCAATTCCAGCCGGTTGGGCGAGGAAGCTCCCGAAGGCAGAGTGCTCGGCGAAGATGCCACCCCGCCGCCGGCTTTTTCCGGGCCCGGCTCGCCCACCGATGGCCTCCCCAGCGCCAATGCGAATGGCGTCACCGCTGAAGTGGATGCCCCGCTTGCCGCTGAAGGTGCTGTTCTTGCGCAGGCTCCCCAACCGGGCGGTGTGGCGGGCCCGACGACGAATCCCTATAATTCCCCCACGCTCGTTTTCGACGGTAGCACTGCGCCTTCCGCCATGCCCAGCGGCATGCAGGCAGAAGCAGCTGTGCCCGCCGCCGCGGAGAATGGCGTGGTGCCCGGCGCAGGCGGTGCCGGTGAGTTCGCAGCGCGTATCGGCGGCGTGGGCGGTGGCCCGGCAACTGCAACCCAAGATTTCAATCCTGCCACCACGGTGACGCAGGGCACGATGATCCCAGCCATCCTGGAAACCGCGATCAACACCGATGTGCCGGGATATGTTCGGGCAGTCGTAAGCCAGGATGTACGCAGCCACGATGGCAGCCGCGTGCTGATCCCGCGTTCGAGCCGCCTTGTCGGGCAATACCAGTCGGGCCTGCAGGCGGGCCAGCGCCGCGCCTATGTGATCTGGGAGCGGGTGATCCGCCCCGATGGCGTTTCCGTCCAGCTGCGCAGCCCCGCCACCGCATTCGACGGCACGGCAGGCCTTGCAGGCGAAGTCGACAGCCATTTCTTCAGCCGTTTCGGCTCAGCCATGCTGCTTTCGGTCATTGGCGGTCTCACGACAGTCGCCAGCGGTGGTGCGTCAGTTGTGCTGGGAGGCGGGCAAAGCGCAGCAAGCACTGCCCTGCAGCAGGACGGCCAACGCCCGCCGACCATTCGTGTCCGCATGGGAGAACCGGTCCGCGTCTATACCGCGCGCGATCTCGATTTCGGCGCAGCACCGCGGGTCCGCTAAGCGATGAGCGCGGAACTGTACCAGCTCGAGGAAAGCAAGGAACTGGCCGAGACACCGATGCCCAGCGGTTCGGTCTATCTCGATGCCTATCTCGCGCCGTTCCGCGAGTGGCTCGAGCGCGATACGGTGACCGAAATCCTCGTCAACCAGCCTGGCGAGATGTGGGTGGAGGACGCTGCGATCAGTGGAGGCATGCAGCGCGTGGAGCTTGCCGCGATCGACGACAAGCTGGTGCAGCGCCTCGCCGAACAGGTCGCGAGAATCAGCCATCAGGGTATCAATCGCGAGCATCCGCTACTGGGTGCCACCCTGCCAGACGGCGCGCGCATTCAGTTCTGCGGCCCGCCCGCCACGCGCAAGCATTGGGCGATGGCGATCCGTCGCCATCGCCGGCTCGACCTGCCGCTCGATGCCTATGATACCGGCCCTCTGGCTGTCGAGGGGGAGACCGACCTGCCCGATGCGCAGCAGGAACCCATCGCCTTCCTTCGCGCCGCGATCCGGGCACGCAAGACAATCCTGATTTCGGGCGGCACCAGCACCGGGAAAACGACATTTCTCAACGCCATGCTGGGGGAAATCCCTCGCGAGGAACGCGTCGTGCTGGTCGAGGATACGCCGGAGCTGAAATTGCCTGGCGCCAATGGCGTAGGCCTCGTTGCGGTGAAGGGCGAGTTGGGCGAAGCGAAGGTCACGGCTAATGAACTGCTGCAGTCCGCTCTGCGCCTGCGGCCCGACCGCATCGTGCTGGGCGAATTGCGCGGCGCGGAAAGCGTGAGCTTCCTGCGCGCCATCAATACCGGCCATCCGGGCAGCTTCTCGACGATTCACGCCAACAGCCTACGCGGTGCTTTGGAACAACTAAGTCTGATGGTCATGCAGACCGGGATCGGCCTATCCCGCTCAGATACCATCGCTTATGCTGCCAGCGTGATCGACGTTATCGTGCAGCTCGACCGTAGTGACGGAAAACGCGGAATCAGCGCGATTGCCGAAGCGCGGACACTGGCGGAAAGCTGGGCCTGAATTCTCGACAAATGTGACGTGCCGCTGCCTCTGCTTGCGCAGGTCGCAAACTCGCGCCACATGGGGGTATGGCAAGCGACCCCACCCCCCCCATTAGCGCCGCCAATGATGGTAATGCTGCTGCAGACCGGCTGTCTGCCGAAGAACGGTATTTCAACCGCGAATTGTCGTGGCTCGCCTTCAATGACCGTGTGCTGGAAGAAGCGAACAATCCCGCCTATCCGCTACTGGAACGGCTCCGCTTTCTGTCAATATCGGGCAGCAATCTGGACGAATTCACAATGATCCGCGTCGCGGGCCTGGCAGGTCAGGTCCGCAGCGATGTATGCGAAACCAGCATCGATGGCCGTACTCCCAAGCAGCAGCTTTTCGCCATAAACGAAAAGGTGCAAGAGATTGAACAACGCCAGCAACAGGCGCTTGGTACACTACGCCCACTGCTCGAAGCCGAAGGCATCCATATCAAGGGGGAGGATCGCATAGACGCCGAGGCTGAAGCTTGGCTACGCGAGTACTTCCTCGACCACATCATGCCGGTCATCACTCCGCAGGCGCTCGATCCTGCGCACCCTTTCCCCTTTGTGGCCAATGGCGGAATCGGTGCGCTGTTCAACCTGAAACGGCGTGGCACAGGCGGCAAACTGATCGAAATGGTGCTGATTCCCAGCGCCCTGCCGCGCTTCATCCGCATTCCAGGCGAAGAGGCAATCTACGTAGCGATCGAGCGTGTCGTCTGCCGCTTTGCCGAACTCATCTTCCCCGGCTTCGAGATCGTGGGTGACGGCGTATTCCGCGTGTTGCGCGACAGCGACATCGAAATCGAAGAAGAGGCCGAAGACCTCGTCCGCCTGTTCCGTAGCGCGATCCAGCGGCGGCGGCGCGGCCAGGTTATCATGCTGGAGATCGACGAAAGCTTCGATCCGGAAGCCGAAGACCTGCTAAGGGAGAAACTGGGCCTGCGCCAGGCTGCCATCGCTACAACCGAAGGCATGTTAGGGATTTCAGGCCTTGCTGAAGTGGTCGACGAGGAACGGCCCGATCTCAAGTTTCCAAGTTATTCGCCGCGCTTCCCCGAACGAATCCTCGAGCACGATGGAGATGCTTTTGCCGCCATTGGCGCCAAGGATATCGTCGTCCACCACCCCTATGAGAGCTTTGAAGTGGTGGTCGATTTCCTGAGGCAGGCAGCGGCCGATCCGAAGGTCGTCTCGATCAAGCAGACGCTTTATCGAGCGGGCAACCAGCCGACTGTCATCAACGCGCTGATCGAAGCGGCCGAAGCTGGCAAATCTGTTACCGCCGTGGTGGAGCTGAAGGCCCGCTTCGATGAAGAACAGAACCTCAAATGGGCAGGCGAGCTTGAGCGCGCCGGTGTGCAGGTGATCTACGGCTTCATCGATATGAAGACCCACGCCAAGGTCAGCATGGTGGTGCGCAAGGAAGAAGACGGCGTCCGCACCTATTGCCACTTCGGCACCGGCAACTATCACCCGGTCACGGCAAAGATCTACACCGACCTCTCCTATTTCACCGCCAATCCAGCGCTGGGGCGCGATGCCGCGCGGCTGTTCAATTTCGTGACCGGCTATGTCGAGCCGCAGGGCATGGAACATCTGGCAATCAGCCCGCTGAACCTCCAGGATCGTATCATTGCCGATATCGATCACGAGATCGCACTGGCGCGCGAAGGCAAACCGGCGACGATCTGGGCGAAGATGAATTCGATCACCGAACAAGCGATCATCGACAAATTTTACGAAGCAAGCCAAGCTGGCGTCGAGATCATGCTGGTGGTTCGCGGCATTTGCTGCCTACGTCCTGGCGTTCCGGGCCTCTCCGAAAACATCACGGTCAAATCGATCATTGGCCGTTTTTTGGAACACAGCCGGATTTACGCGTTCGGCAATGGCGACCCGATGCCGGGAGACAAGGCCAAAGTCTATATCTCAAGCGCCGATCTGATGGAGCGTAACTTGCATCGGCGTGTTGAAGCTCTTGTGCCGATTGCCAACCCAACCGTTCACGATCAAGTACTCGACCAGGTGCTCCTCGCCAATCTTCTCGACACACAGCAAAGCTGGCTGCTTGACGGCGAGACGGGGGATTACCAGCGCGTCGAGCGTGACGCAGACGGTTTCAACTGCCACGAATATTTCATGACCAACCCATCTCTCAGCGGACGCGGCGAGGCGCTGAAGCAAGGCGGCGTGCCGCAGCTTACCTTGCGCAAAACGCCGCAGTGAGTCCGACGGCAAGTAAACGGGGCGCTACCAAAATTGAGGTCCCGGATCGGGCCGTTATCGACATTGGGTCGAACACAGTCCGCGTGGTGGTATTCTCCGGGCCGAAGCGCGCTCCCAATGTGTGGCTGAATGAAAAAGTCACTGCGCGGCTCGGGAGGGATCTGGCCGAAAGCGGAGCGATCCCACAGGAGGCTGAAGACCTGGCGCTCAGCGGCTTACGGCGTTTCACAACGATAATCGATGATCTTGGCATCACCGACATCGCCGCCGTCGCCACCGCCGCGGCGCGCGATGCCAGCAATGGGCCAAATTTCGTCGAAAAGGTGCGCAAGCTGGGCGTTCATCCGCGCGTCCTTACCGGCGTGGAAGAGGCAACGACATCCGCGTTCGGAGTGATCGGGGCGTTTCCGGGCGCGAAAGGCGTGGTAGCAGACCTTGGCGGCGGCAGCCTCGAGCTCGTTGCTGTCGAGAACAGTGATTGCCATGACGGCATCAGCCTACCGCTCGGCACGCTGCGCCTTCCGGCTTTGCGCGCTAATGGGGATGCCGCCTTCAACAAGGCCATCAAGACCCAGCTGGATCAAGCGATCTGGGCCAAAAAACAAGGCGGCGAACTGTATCTTGTCGGCGGGACATGGCGCGCGCTCGCCAGCTACGCCATGCACAAGGAGAAGTATCCTCTTACCGATCCGCAAGCCTATTGCCTAAGCGTTGAGGCTGCGGACAAGATTGCGGCGAAGCTGGCCAGGGCGGATCCAGACAAGCTCGCATCGATCAGCGGCATTTCCGAAAGCCGCGCCACCGGGCTTCCAAATGCCGCAGCCATGCTGCGAGTCATGCTGAAGGAACTCAAACCGGAATCACTGGTCATTTCCGCTTGGGGCATTCGTGAAGGCCTTTTATTCGAACGGCTGACCGCGACAGCACGCGAGCAAGATCCTCTGCTGGCCGCTGTCACCCATTTCGCGACGCCACGCGGCGCCGATATCACCAACGCCACTCTCGTAGCTGCATGGACTGCAGATGCTGTCGATGGCCGTAATCGTGGCAGCGAACGCATCCGCCTCGCCGCCACTCTGCTGACACAGGCAGCCGCGCGGATAGAACCCAATATGCGGCTGTCGCATTCGACCGATTGGGCGCTGGAAAAGCGCTGGGTCGGCCTCGATCACACTGGACGCGCGATGATGGCACAATGTCTTCGCGCTAGTTGTGGCTCACCCAAGCTGGTCGATGATTACCTGCGCATGGCGAGCGAGAAACAGCTACATCGTGCTTCGGCATGGGGCCTTGCCAACCGGCTGTGTCGAAAGATCGGTGCAGGCACGCGGATATCGCTTTCGGGCTCAACGCTGCGCCGCGAGGACGGCACGCTTGTGCTGCGGTTTCGGAAAGACCGGGCCTTTTTGATGGCCGACACGGTAGAGGTGGAACTGTCCAATCTCGCGGACTGGCTCGGTATCGGGTACGAAGTGGAGGTTGGCGGGGATTAGCCCTCTGACAGCTCGTCAGCCATCCTGTCCGCTGTTGTTTGTGAATGACGGCGGATTACTTGCCAAGTTTCACCGCGTCGCACGAACGTATCGGTCAGGAAGAACTCGGAATCGATGATGCGTTCGCCTTCAAACGCGACCTGCCAGCGTCCGCTCAGTACGACCACTGCAGTATCGCCGGTAACGATGATGTCGTAGATTTCGACGTCAAAAGCGGTGAAATCCCAACGCCGCATGTTGGCCATCCATGGCTCTCGCGGCACCACGATAGGTGCGCCCTCATGGATGATAAGGCGGAACTCCGGGGCAACGAGATTGTCGATATAGGCGTGGTCACCTTCGAGAAATGCTTCACCCCACTGTATTTCAAGAGCGTAAATTTCAGCCTGCTCAGGCGACAGTGCGGCCGTATCGACCGGTTCGCTGGGACGCATCTGCGCCGGGACCGGCGAAGCCATCGCCATGGCTGCAACAGCAGCCAGCATCCGGATAACATTCTTTCGCATTTTCGATCGCCCCCACGTAATCGTCGGAGGGGATATATCGGACGGTTGGGGGAATGCCAAATCTCGGATCAGCTATGCCTCAATACCCCCAGCGAAGCCCGAACCAGACCGTGGTTGGGATGCCGAGATCGATGCTCCCACCCTGGTTGCGCGTCACGATCTCTTCGTCGAACACGTTCTCTACGCGCGCGACAAGAGAAAGATGGTCACTAATCGGCACCTGCGCGAATAGGTCCAGTGTTGTCGCTGCAGGCAGGACGCCGTCCTCCTGATCACCTTCGAACTGGCTGCCGACATGGCGCAATGTCGCGGCCATTCGCCCTTCTGGCATGAAATCGTAGGCGGCAGTGAGGCTGGCTGAGAGTTCGGGGGTTTGCGGCGGCCGATTGCCATTGAGCGGGGCGGCAAAGCCCGTTCCGGCCACCTCCGCATCGACAAGCACCATCGTACCGCCGAGGCTGAGAGCGCCCGATTGCACCTCCGCCGAAAATTCAACGCCCTGCGCATCGATAGCATCGAGATTGCGGCGCTGGCGCAGGTTCGGCCCAAGGGTGACATTGGCAATCGCGCCTTCGAGGCTGTTGTCAAAGTAAGTGACACTCAGCCGTGCATTGTCAGTTGGGGCAAAATCCGCGCCCAGTTCCCAGCCCTCCAGCCGCTCCGGCTCAAGCGCCTCGTTCGCCTGCGTCACCACAGGGAAAACCACAAACGGGCGGTAGAGTTCATTCAACGTCGGCAAGCGGAAGCCCGAGTAGACCGCTCCGCGTAATGTCACCACGTCACTTGCGGAGAAGAGAGCGCCCGCGCGCCAGCTCGTTTTCCAATCGCTGCGGTCGGCAAAGCTGTCATCGCGCGATACGGTCCCGTCTGCCGCAATCGCACGGTAAAACCCATCGCGAATAGTGTAGCGGTCAGCGCGTAATCCGGCAGTTAGCGTCAGCTCGCCAAACCGCCAGTCATCCTCGACAAACAGGCCGAGATCCGTATTCACGCCGCCGGCAAAGCGGCTTTCGGTGAGATTGCCGGTGAAAGCAGAAAAGGCATCTTCGAACAGATCGCCTTCACTGCGGCGGTAATCCGCACCGAAGCGCAGGGTATGTCCGCCGCCAACCGGAGGCCGGATCTCCAGCTTGCCGCCTAGTCCGCGCGATGGCGTATCCTTCTGGTCGAGCACCGGCACAAAACGAGTGGAGGAAATCACAACATTGGTGAAGTTGCGCCACTGCGCATAGGCCACAAGATCGATTTGCCACGCGCCGCGATTCACCAAACGCAGCGAGACATCCTGCCCTTCGGAGAAATTGTCCGCGCCTTCGAAACGCAGCGTGCGGTCATCCTCGAATGCGAGCACACGTGCTTGTATCTCAATATCGTCGCTGACTTGCTGGACAACACGCCCGCCAACAGACCAGGCATCGAAATTGGCCCGGCTCGATATGGGGACGCGCTGGTCTGCCGGTGTGGTGAAATATCCCTCGCCCCGGTCCCAGCGCCCGTGGATCACCGCAAAACCGTTGCCGAACTCGGGCGCAAGGCTGGCGGAAAGTTCGGTATCCCCACGGTGGTTGGCGAGTGCAGATGCACGAAGAGAACCCAGTTCGCTGGCATCTGCGCTTTCCATCGCAATGGTGCCCGCAAGCGCCCCTG
>CAYRBB010000022.1:0-19900 GCA_964422435.1 uncultured Sphingomonadaceae bacterium | reverse complement strand
CCCTGAGCCGCCGCCGCGCGTTACTCGAACTGAGCTCAACCGCTCAGGCCCAACCGAGCTGAAAGGGATGTACCCAAAAAAAGGATCGGCAATCGGTACGCCATCGAGCAGCACCAATGCGCGGCTTGTGGCATTACCGCCCAGCGCGCGCAGCGTTGCTCCCTGCGCGCTGGGATTGGCAGCACGGCTGTCCGAGCGGCGGAATTGCTGGAACCCCGCAACGTTGGAAAGGGCATCTTCCAGGCGACCGCTGGCGGCAGCCTCAAGCGCTTCACGGTCGATCTCGATAGCCGAGTAAGCAGGAGCGGCGGGGGTTTCGGGCAAACCTTCACCAATTACGATAATGCCCATATTGCACAGGCAAACGTCCGACTCTTCCTCCGCGGTCTGTTCCACATCCTGCGCAAGAGCAGGCGCAGCTGAAGCGACGAAAGCAGCGCTGGCAAGCAGCAGTTTCCAAACCGGGGCAAAGTTCATCGGCAAAGCGTCAGTCGTTTAGGCCGCAGCCGTTCACATAGACGCGGTCACCCAGCATCGTGACACGGGCGACATCGCCATTGTCCAACACATATTCCCGGATATCGAGGCCGCTGCCGATCTGGACGAAGTCAGCACCCCACATTTCGCCCAGCTCTTCCGCCGTCAGCGGGCGATCGAGGTCGCGACATGTACGAGAAGCCGTTGCCGCGACTTCAGCGGCAGCAAGCACATCGAAATCTTCACTGGCGCCTTCATCGGCAATATCTGCAGGTTCAGGCTCAACATCGGCATCTGTTTCATCCATCCCATCAAGGAAGTCATCCGATAGGCCCTCATCCCCTATGTCTTGCTCGGAAACTGCCGCTTCAACGGCTGCCGTAACCGCTTCATCGGCCTCTACATCGGGAATCATCTCCCCGGTCGACTCCGGCTCGACATATTCTGCCTCCGTCACCGCATTATCACGATCATATATGCGGGCATCATCGAAAGGTCCGAGCTGCGTTCCGGGCACCACACGAATAAGCGGAAACGGCGCGAGCGGCGTATCGACATATGTCATTGTAACCTGATGGTCACTGACCAGTTCGAAAAGGAAAACGTTGGGCACCGCTTCAGGGCGCGGATCGGGAAAACTGAGTTGCACGCCCTCTTCGGTTTCAATGGCCGATGTCGCGACAATCCGTGTCGCGCCGGACATGCGATTGAAGATAACGCCATTGCTGCCGAACACTTCGGGGCGCGTCCAGCGTCCGCGCCAGCTGCCATCTTCGCGCTGATCCACTTCGAAAAGGAAGATCACGGCATCATCGATCTTGAATGCCCAAAAGCCTTCGAGAGTGTAGGCGACTTCCTCTGCTTGCGGGTCCTGCGCAGCGGCGTGGACAGGAATCAACAACAGGGTGGCAAGGACGATTGCAATCCGTTTCAACATGGTGGGCCTTGTGGAGCAGCAAGCATGCCCCACGCAAGCAAAACTCTGGGGTAAGAGGGGTGCCATTCCATCTTGGAGCCAGTATAGGTGCGGCCATTGCCCACCCATGAATGTAAGATCGGGAACCGCCTATGGCTGACATTATAGATGGTCGCGCAATCGCCGGTGAGCTGGATGAAGTGACCAAGGCCGAGGTCGAGGAAATCGTGGCCGCAGGGCACCATGCGCCGGGTTTAGCGGTGATCCTGGTCGGTAATGATCCTGCAAGCGAAGTCTATGTCCGTCGCAAGATTGGGGCTTGCGAGCGCGTCGGCATTCGCTCCATCGAGCACCGGCTGCCCGATACGACATCGCAGGACTCATTACTGACGTTGATTGCGCGCCTTAACGCCGATCCCGAAGTGCATGGCATATTGTGCCAGGTGCCGCTACCCGCACAAATCGATACCGGGCGCGTGCTTGGCACAATTTCTCCAGACAAGGATGTCGACGGCTTCCATCCAGTCAATGTCGGTCGCCTCTCGACGGGAACAGGCGGTATCGTTCCCTGCACGCCACTGGGTGTGATGATGCTGATCCATTCGGTCGTGGATGATCTAACCGGCAAGGATGTGGTGGTCATCGGCAAGTCGAATATCGTGGGCAAACCGGTGGCCAACCTGCTGCTAGAGGCTGAAGCCACCGTCACCGTCACCCACATCTACACCCATGGTTTGCCCGATATCGTGCGCAAGGCCGATGTCATCGTCGCTGCCGCAGGAGCGCCAGAACTGGTACGCGGTTTCTGGGTAAAGGAAGGCGCCGTTATCATCGATGTCGGCATCACCCGAATGGAAGGCGAAGATGGCAAAACGCGGCTTGTGGGCGATGTCGCGTTCGACGAAGTGCAGCATGCGCGCGCAGTTACGCCCGTGCCTGGCGGTGTCGGCCCGATGACCATCGCCTGCCTGCTGTCGAACACTGTGAAGGCAGCGCGCAACGCCTATGGTATGAACAGTGATGTCAGTAATGACGTTGCTGAAGATGAGAAACGCTCTATGTTTAGTGCATCGGGCAGCCGCCCGAACTGACGTGAAACAAAACCAATGGAACACAGTATGACCCAGCCCGATACAGACGTCCTGATCATCGGGGCCGGGCTGTCCGGCATTTCGATGGCCGGCCACATGAAGCTCAATTGCCCGGATCGCAGCTTCGTGATCCTTGACCGGCGCGACCGGCTGGGAGGCACATGGGACCTGTTCCGCTATCCCGGCGTGCGGTCGGATTCGGACATGCACACGCTCGGCTTTTCGTTCGAACCATGGAAACACGATGATGCTATCGCTGATGGTCCGGCGATCCTCGAATATCTGAATCGCGTGGTCGACGAACGTGGTATACGTGAACGTATGCGCTTTGGCCAGGAAGTGCTGAGCGCCGATTGGGACAGCAAGAGCGGGCGCTGGACCATCACCTCGCGCGGGCGTGATGGAAACGAAAGCTCCATTACCGCCCGCTGGCTCTATTTCGGCAGTGGTTACTACGATTACGACAACCCGCACGATGCAGAGCTGCCCGAGATCGACCACTTCGCCGGACATGTGATCCACCCGCAATTCTGGCCGGAGGATCTCGATTACGATGGCAAGAAAGTCGTTATCGTCGGATCCGGCGCAACGGCAGTCACGCTCGTCCCCGCGATGGCGGAAGATGCGGAAAGCGTCACCATGCTTCAACGTACGCCTACCTGGATGGGCGAGGGCCCACGGCAAGACAAGTGGGATCATCGCTTCCGACGTTGGTTTCCCGAGAAGCTCGCTTATTGGCTGACACGCCGCAAGAATATCCTGTTACGCGCATATATCTTCAGCCTCTCACGCCGTAATCCGCAGAAGCTGGCGGACAGATTACGCGACATGCAACGCGATGCGCTGGGGGACCTGCGCGATCCCAAGCACTTCGAACCGCCCTACAATCCTTGGGAACAGCGCCTCTGCCTGATCCCGGATGGCGACCTTTACCAAGCAATGCGCAGCGGCAGGGCGACAATCGTAACCGACCACATCGCCGGCTTCGACAAGCATGGTGTCAAGCTGAAATCAGGCGATTACCTGCCCGCCGATATCGTGGTTACAGCTACCGGCCTGCGCTTGGCGCTGGCAGGTAAGGTCAAGATCAGTAAGGATGGTGCACCGGTCGATTTCACCGACCACTATTTCTATCGCGGGACCATGTTCTCCAACCTGCCGAATCTCAGCTTCGTGTTCGGCTACCTCAACGCCAGCTGGACCCTGCGCGCCGATTGCAATGCGCAATATGCCTGCGATGTGCTCAACGACATGGCGAGGGCCGGGGCGAATGTCGCGGTGCCTGAGCTCGCGCCCGAGGACGAGCCGGAAACGGTGGAGCCATGGGATTATTCTTCCGGCTATCTCCAGCGTGCGCGAGATTTGATGCCCAAAGTCGGAAAGGATCGACCGTGGTCCTTGAAACACGAATATCTCGCCGATGTACGCGACTTCCGTCAGCGCCCGGTGCGTGATGGGGTTTTGCGCTTTTATGCCGTAAAGGATATTGCAACGCAGGTGGGCGATGCCGCGAATGAAGGTGAGACCGAACACACTGCTATCGCTGCGGAATGACATTCTGACATGAGCGAGAGCGGCAAAATCTGGACGGCTGCGCTGATTGTGATCGGCGACGAGATACTCTCCGGCCGGACCCATGACAAAAACATCGCCCAGATTGCCGGCTGGCTACAGGTGCAGGGCATTCGCCTGACCGAAGTACGCGTCGTTTCGGACGATATGGATGCGATCAGCAACGCCGTTAACGCGCTCCGCGAAAGCTACGATTACCTCTTCACCACCGGCGGAATCGGGCCGACGCATGATGATATCACTGTGGACGCAGTGGCAGCGGCGCTCGGTGTCGACGTAATCGTGCATCCTGAAGCGCGTGCCATACTCGAAACCTATTATGCCAATAAGCCAGGTGGTTTGACCGAGGCGAGGCTACGCATGGCGCGCGTACCCGATGGAGCAGACCTAATCCCCAACCGTATGTCTGGCGCACCCGGTATCCGACACGGCAACATCTTCCTCATGGCAGGAGTGCCACATATTACGGCGCAGATGCTCGATGCGCTGACCGGTCAGTTGGAAGGCGGCGCAGTGCTGCTTACCGAAACCGTCGGATGCTGGACTGCCGAAAGCGAAATCGCCGAAATCCTTCGTCAGGTCGAAAAAGGGCATGAAGACTGCCAGATCGGATCCTATCCCTTTTTTCGCGAAGGCAAGGTAGGCGCGAATTTTGTGATCCGTTCGACCAGCCGTGAAATCCTCGAAAGCGCGGTCGACACTTTATGCGAGGCGCTGGGGGAAGAAGGCTATGACTTCACCCCTGGTGGCATCTGACCGCTTTCGCTTGCGCCCTTGGAATGATGCGCTAAGCTTCGAGCTTCCGGGGGCGCATCTTGTTTGAATGGCTGATTATTCTGGTCCTGTGCGTGGCGGTGATCGTACTTTGGGATCGCTTGCGCTTTCTCGAAACGCGCCTCGAAAAGGTCGAGCGCCACGATTACGCCCAGTTGCCCGAACTCTCCAAGGAACCGCCAGACCAGATCGCGCCAGGAACGGAAGTCGCCCCCGAACCAGTGCCCACGTTTCCGCGGACGGCTCCGCGCGAAAAGGCAATAGCCGCTCGTATCGGAGAGCCGATTGCCGACGAGTCGACGATTGAAGGACCTGCCTTCGAAAGCGTGGAAGAGAAAAGCTTTCAGCTTCCGACTCTGGATTTCGAAGACATCTTCGGACGACGCCTCCCCATCTGGCTGGGCGGAATCGCGCTCGCGGTAGGCGGCATTTTCCTTGTTCGCTATTCAATCGAGAGGGGGCTGCTCGGCCCGCAAGTGCGCGTGGCGCTCAGCTTCCTCTTCGGCCTGCTGCTGCTAGGCGGAGCAGAGGCGGCGTACCGATTTGAAGAGCGCGTCGCTGACCCACGGGTGCGGCAAGCGCTCGCAGGCGCGGGCATCACGACCTTGTACGCCGCGTTCTATCTTGCAGGTGCAATGTATGGACTGATCGGACCGGCAGTGGCCTTTGCCGGCTTGGCAGTAGTGACCGCTGCCGCTCTCGCGCTCTCGTTCCGGTTCGGTCTGCCAACAGCAGTGCTCGGCCTTGTCGGTGGATTCGCGACACCGATGCTGGTCGCGAGCGAAGAAGCCAACGTGCCGGTGCTTGCCTTCTATCTCGCGCTCCTCACCGCAGGACTTGCGCTGACCGCACGCCGCCTCGGCCATCGCTGGCTTGGTGCGGCGGCGCTTGCGGGGGGCTTCATTTGGGGGCTGCCGATGCTCATCAGCCAACCCGGCGATACTGGTGACTTGTTGGCGATTGGTGTTTATCTTCTTGCACTTGGCGCAGCCATTCCGTTGGTTATCGGGGGCCACACGCGCTTGCCCTTCACCCGGCTTGTATCGGGCGGCGCTGCAACCATCCAGATGGTGTCCTTAGTGGCCATTGCCGGTTTCGACTTGCCGACATGGGGCCTGTACCTGCTTCTTGCCGCAGCACTCGCCATCTTGAGCTGGCAGTCCAGAGAGCTCCGCATTGCCAACGCCATGGCGCTTGCGCTTGGGGTCGTAATGCTGTTCGCCTGGCCCACACCCGGCCTGAACGGCTTTACGATGGTGACAACCGGACTTGCGGTGGTCGGTCTTGGTCTCCCGCTCGCATTGCTCTGGAAGGATCGTGCTGATCCCCTCGCCATCGCGCAAATGACGGCAGGCGCGCTCGGCCTTGGATTTGCCAGCCACTTCCACTTTGGTTTTGCCGACAACGCGATCGCGGTCCCCGGCCTCGCCGTCGCATTCGTGCTGCTCGCTGCGCCGGTCGCACTCGGAGCGTGGAAGCTGTGGGCACGTGAAGACACGCTCGGCAAGCTGGTCGCGCTCCCAATTGCTGCCGCCGCAATCCTTGCTTTCGGAGCGACACATGTCGTCCTGCCGGATTGGGCCGAAGTGATCGGAGCGAGCGTCGTCGCCCTCGCGCTGATAGAGATCGTGCGCCGCAAACGAGACATGCCGATCGGCGCCGTTGCATGGGCGGGAGCCGTAGTGACGTTCGCGGCGCTCTTTAGCACCGAGCCGTTCCTTGACGAAGCATCCTATATCTACGGCGGCGACCAATACGGTACGCGCAATCTGTTCCAAGCCCTGATCCGATGGGGCGTCGCTGCGCTGCCTTTTGCTGTGCTTGCATGGATTGAGTGGCGACGCGCTCTTGCACGCATTGCCGAGATCATGCTCGCGCTCATTGCCTATGTCTGGCTTGCACAGATTGTGCCCGGCCCTTGGCTGGCATGGTGTGCTGCTATTGTGGCTATCGGGATCATCTGGTGGCTCCGGTCGCGCGGCGCGCTGTGGGGTGCTTTCATCACGATCGCATTTCTCTGGGCTCTGCCGATCCTGTTTGGCTGGGGCATGGCGGGCGTACAAGCTCTGCGCGGCCTGCCGATGCTGGAGAGCGACCTAGCTGAACCGGCGCGATTGCTGCGACATGTTCTGCCGGTCGCTCTCGCGACTGCCTTCGCCTGGTGGAGCATCGAGGGCAGCCGGCGCGGCCGTGTCCTACTCGCCACCTGCGCCTTCGTCGCGGTCACAGTCCTGGTCCACACGCTGTTCAAGCAGCTCTTCGCGCTCGGCTACTATCTGGACTTCGTCAGCCTCGGCATGGCGGAGCGCACCGTCTGGCAGACACTGCTTATCAGCGTAGGGGTCGCTAGCTTGCGATGGCTGCCGGACTGGAGATCGCTCGCGATGGGATTGCTGGCGGCCGGTCTCGCGCATTTCACCGTGTTCACCTTCCTGCTGCACAACCCCCTGTGGAGCGAGCAGGCAGTCGGTGTGCTTCCCATCGCCAATTGGCTGGCCCCGGCATATATTGTGGCAGGAGCCGGTGTATGGTGGTTTGTGCGGCAGAATGCGGGCCCCATCGCAGATCGCCTGCGCGCGTTGGGTGAGGGCGTGATCATGCTGCTCCTCTCCTTCTGGGCGCTTAGCGCGCTGCGCCATGGCTTTGCCGGTAGCGTGCTTACTTCCACACCCATGAGCCAGGCCGAAGATCTGTTGCGCTCGCTTACCGGCATCGTGCTGGCGCTCGGTTTCCTGTGGTGGGGGTCTCGGACGGGCAAGCGCAGCTGGCGGATCGGATCGCTGGTGCTGATCCTGTTGGCAGTCTTCAAGGTGTTCCTCGTCGATGCGGCGGGTCTTGATGACCTTCTGCGTGTTGCCAGCTTTATTGCACTCGGCTTCAGCTTGATCGGTATCGGCTGGGTCTATACGCGGCAATTGCGCCCGGAGGAGCCGTAAGTGGCGGCGTGACTGCACAGGCCACGCCGCCCATTGGTCAAAAGCGCACGCCGATCCCGGCCACGACCTGGTCAGTTGTCAGATCGCCGAATGCGCCGCCAAGATCACCATAATTGGAGCGGCGATATTCGACCCGCGCCTCCAATGGTCCGGGCAGTTGAACCTGCACGCCGCCGCCGATGCGGAAACCGTCCGTGTTCTCTTCCAGATCGTCGAGCGAGCCCGAAGACGCAAATGCTGTTGTGTCGAGCGCAGTATATCCCGCCTTGCCATAGGCGGCGATGCCCGGGGTCAGTGCAAAACCCGCGCGGATACCGAGATAGTACTGGCCATCGGCCTCCAGCCCTTCGCGCGCCGCGTCAACGCTATCGGGGAAACTGGTATCGTTGTCGCTGGTCGAGATTTCACCTTCAACTCCGACAAAAGCGTTGCCAAGGCTGAGGTCGTATCCGGCAGTTATGCCATATACCGCCGAATCGGCGCTGGCCGTTGCCGTGTCGTCACTGGTGTCGACGTCGATCCCTTCATATCCTCCGATCACACCGATATGCAGCCCGCCGGTGGACTGGGCCAAGGCCGGTGTCGCAGTGAATGTGGCGAAAATAGCTGCGGTTGCGAGAAGCTTTGTCATGGGTCTTCCTTTCATCACGCCCCCGTGGTTCACACCGCATTGGTCGGCCCGGATTTCCCGGTCATGAACGGGTTGCCGAGGCGACATCGCCCTGCGACGGACTGCAAAGGAAAAGGGCCGGAGAATCGCTTCTCCGGCCCCATCGCTTGTTCGCCGATCTGTTGGGAAAGGGATTAAGCCCCTTCAACCTCAGCGAGGTCGATCTTCAGACCCGGACCCATTGTGCTGGTCAGAGAGACCTTGCGAACATACTTGCCCTTCGCGCCCGAAGGCTTGCCCTTCACCACGGCCTGGGTCAGTGCAGTGAAGTTCTTCTTCAGGTCTTCATCCTTGAAGGAAAGCTTGCCGATCCCGGAATGGATGATGCCCATCTTCTCGACACGGAATTCGACCTGGCCGCCCTTGGCGTCCTTCACGGCCTTTTCCACGTCGGGAGTGACAGTGCCCAGCTTCGGGTTCGGCATCAGACCCTTGGGACCCAGCACCTTACCGAGGCGGCCGACAACGCCCATCATGTCCGGCGTGGCGATCACGCGGTCATAATCGAGATTGCCGTTCTGCATGTCTTCCATCAAATCTTCGGCGCCAACCTTGTCGGCACCGGCAGCTGTGGCCTTCTCGGCATTGTCGCCGCGCGCGAACACGGCAACCTTCACGTCCTTGCCCGTGCCACCCGGCAGCGAGACCATGCCGCGGACCATCTGGTCTGCGTGACGCGGATCGACGCCGAGGTTCATGGCGACTTCGACGGTCTCGTCGAACTTGCCCTTGTACTCGCGCAGAACAGCGAGGGCTTCGTCTACGGTGTAAAGCTTCTCGCGATCGAGTTCTGCGACCTGCTTCTGCTTTTTGGTAAGTGCCATCGGTTCAGCCCTCCACCACTTCGAGGCCCATCGAAACGGCGCTGCCTTCGATGATCTTCATGGCTTGTTCGATATCATTTGCATTCAGATCCTGCATCTTGGTTTCGGCGATTTCACGGATCTGGCTCTGCTTGATCTTGCCGACCTTGTTCTTGTTCGGCTCGCCCGAACCCTTCTTTACCTTTGCGGCCTTCTTCAGCAGGTAGCTGGCGGGCGGTGTCTTGGTGGTGAAGGTAAAGCTGCGGTCTGCATAGACGGTGATCTTCGTCGGGATCGGAGCGCCCTTTTCGAGGCTGTCCGTCGCGGCGTTGAAGGCCTTGCAGAATTCCATAATGTTCACGCCGCGCTGACCCAGGGCAGGGCCGATGGGGGGCGACGGGTTAGCGATGCCGGCAGGCACCTGAAGGTTGATGTAACCTTCGATCTTCTTGGCCATGATGGCCTCCTCTTCTCACTGTTCCGCGCGCCTTGCGGTGCGCGGTCATGTTAAGCGGTCGAACGGCTTGCCGGGGCGAGCCTCCCGCACGGTTTTCCCGATACTGTGAACGAGAAGGCGCGCGGATAGCGGTTTTCGCGCCAAATGCAAGCCTTTGCCTATGGGGGCGTTACAGTGACCACCCAGGTTTGCGAAAACCCCGTTCGGAAAATTTCGCATAATTTCCATGTTTTTGCAGCGAAACACGCGTGCAAGATGTCACCGTTCGCATGGTTCTGCCTGCCATTGCAGAAGCGCAGAACAGGGGTAATGCGGGGATCGACCGGTTCATGACAGCAGGCTGGCATTCCCCGGCAAGACTAGGAAAGCCGATTCCCCACAGCAGAAGCGCCGCCTATTTACCCGTCGTTTACCATGACTGGCTAAAGCTCCTGCGGCACAGGGAGTTTTCCATTGGAAGAGCGTACAAACAGGTTCGAAAGGCTCTTCATGCTATTCGCCACAGTGATCGTCGGCGGTCTACTGGGCAGCATGAATGTCGCGCCATTTCCGCAACTGGCCGAAAGCGCGCGCACCACGATGCAATTCCTGGGTGGCATGATTGCAGCCCGTCCCGGCATCCTAATCCCCTCGATTCACGAAGGTACCGGGCTGGTAAAGAGCGATACTGCGAAATCGCAGCCCGGCCTGACACTGGTGCAAGGCACCATGCCTGGCGGGCCACAAGTGCGCCTGCTTGATCATGCAGGTAACGAAGTTCACCGCTGGCAGGTCGATTTCTTTGACATCTGGCCCGACGCCGAGGACATCATTCCGCAGCGCCGCATCCCGGCCTCACACAACAATTACATTACGCAAGGGATGTGGCCGATGCCCGACGGTTCGCTGATCGTGAACCTGACGGGTCTTGGCACAGCGCGCATCGATGCCTGTTCCAACGTCGTATGGCGGTCCGAACAGCCCTTGCACCATTCGGTGACCGCGGTGGGCGATGGCACCTTCTGGATTCCCGGCCACTTCTCCCCCACCGAAACGCCTGCCGAATGGATGCCTGCCGGGATGACCCCGCAGGAAATCGAGGACGCCACGCTGACCGATCATTATTACCACGACAGCGTGGTGCTGTTGAACGCGGATGGCGAGATCCTGCGCGAAATTTCAGTGCTTAAGGCAATCGTCGAGGCGGGGCTGGAAGGCGCACTGTACCAATCGCACCGCGAGACCATCACCGATGCTACACATATCAATGATATCGAAGTGGTGACACCCGCGCTGGCCGCACGCATTGACGGCGTGGAAGAAGGCGATTTGCTGGTGTCGCTGCGCGCGATGAACATGATCGCCATACTCGACCAGGAAGTCGGCGTGCTCAAATGGCACCAGCAGGGTCCGTGGGTGCGCCAGCACGATCCCGATATCATGCCGGATGGGACGATCGAAATTTTCAACAACCGCGCCGCGCTGGCCAATATGTCGCGCCCGGGAAGCGAAATCGTCCGCTTCGATCCGTTGACCGGACGAACCGAGACGGTCTTCCCCAAGGGCGAGGGCGACGCCTTTGAAAGCGACATTATGGGGGCGCACCAGCCGCTGGAAAACGGCAATCGCCTTATCGTCGAATCCCGCGCAGGCCGGATCTTCGAAGTCACCCCGACTGGCGACGTCGTGTGGGATTACCGCCTGCCCTATGACGATGAATACGCTTCGGTCTTCAACTTCGGCATGCGCGTGCCGACCAACTATTTCGAAAGGGAATTTTCACAATGTACAAACTAGGCAAAATCACCGTGCCCGCCGGCGCGGCGCTTATCGCCTTCGGCCAAAGCCCGGCCCATGCTTATATGGGCGCCGGTGCCGGCCTTTCGGCCATCGGATCGATGATCAGCTTCCTCGGCGTGCTGCTGCTGATGGTGATCGGCTTCGTCTGGTTCCCGCTGAAACGCGCGTTCAAGAAGATGACCGGAAAAAGTGAAACTACCACGGCAACCGAAAGCTCCAATGATGAAGCCGTAGAGCGCGAAGCAGACGCATGATCGCCGCTTACATCCTCAGCTGCATTCTGCTGGTGCTGGTTTTTAGTGGCCTGCGCATCTGGCCGCGCACGACCGCGATGACATGCGAATTGCATGAAGCCTTTGGCGTGATGGCCGCGAAGGATATGAGCGATGATGAAAAAGCGTACGAAATCCAGACGCGCTCCATCCGCGTATTGCGTTTGACGGCACAATTGACGCTCGCCCTGATCGTCACTTTTGCCGCTGCCGCCGCCCCTGTCGCAGTCGCCGCATGGGCTGGCTGGCTGACATGGCAGAGTTTCGTTGTCTTCTCGATCCAGCCGCTGGTGATCGTGCTGACGATCCTTGCGCTCGTCGCATGGCCGAAAGTGCAGCAGACCGTCCAAGCACGCTTCTCGCGGGCCTGAGGCATGGCGCTGGAGGACTACTCCTGGGTCGACCGGATGGTCCACCGAATTGCTTTTTCCTCCAAGGCACCGCAGCAGATCCTGCGCGATATGGAAGCTAGCCGCTTCGGCGATGCCGTAAGCGCGCAGCCCATCAATGCACCCATCTTTATCACCGCCCTGCCACGTGCAGGCACCACGCTGTTGCTAGAATTGCTGGCCAAGCATCCGGACGTGGTAACACACACCTATCGCGATATGCCTTTCGTGCTCTCCCCCATAATGTGGAAGCAATTCTCCGCCCGGTTCCAGAAGGTCGAGCAAGCGAAAGAGCGCAGCCACGGCGATGGGATAATGGTGAACCCGGATAGCCCGGAAGCGTTCGAAGAGGTCTTCTGGCTCGATCATTGCGCGGATGATTTTGCTGGCGGCACCATTTCCCTGCGCGAAAAATTGCCCACTGCAACCGATACCGCATTGCGCCAGCATCTGCGCGCCCTGATCGTTTCGCGCGAACCTGCCGATCCTGCACGGGCACGCTATGTCTCCAAGAACAACGCCAATGTCGCGCGCCTTGCCGCGCTCTCAACAGCACTCCCCGATGCGCGGTTCATTGTGCCGCTGCGCAATCCGCTGGATCAGGCGCAATCACTTCTCCGCCAGCACACCAAGGCATTGGCAAGCCATTCGGCGAATGCATTCGCAGCCCGCTATCCCCGCGATATCGGGCATTTCGAGTTCGGCGTGGACCACCGCCCGATCATGTTCCCGGGCATGGAGAATGTCCGCGCAGAGCACGCATCCGATACGGTGGAATACTGGCTAGCGTACTGGATCGCTGCCATGCGTCACGTGCGTAACGCGCGTGTGGCCCGTTTCATCGATATGGATGGCTTCACGCGGGACCCGCAGGGTGTCATCGCGCTTTACCACCTGCTGGGTCTTGCGCCCGCCCCGGAGGCCTGCAGTGCGGCGCAGGACATGGTGAAGCCAATCCGCGCTTACGATACGCCGGTCGAAAGCCCGCTGGCGGATGAGGCCATGCAGCTGTTCGGGATGCTGCGCGATAACGCCGCCCGGACCTGAAACAGCGCAGCGCACACCAAGCAACCTAAAAATTCCTCTTTCCCCTTGTCCCGGTGGCAAAAGGCGAGGACATAGCGCTGCGGGCGCAACAGGGATCCAGCCATGCGAGAAACACAGATCGATCAATCCGCAACGACCGTTGCGACGCCAATCTCTTCCAGCACAAAACTGGCCTGGTGGCTGTTCATCATCCAGCTGCCGACCGTGGCGGTTGTCTATTTTGTTGGGAGTTCGCTTCCGGCGATCCCAACGATCGTCGAGCACGTCCGAAGCGGCGCGCAAGGCGAACCCGTACTCGGTTCAGCCGTGGTGGCTTCCACTGTTATGCTTGGCATGTCGCTCGCACTCATACTGTGCTGGGCTTGGCTAAAGCGCGACCGGGTGGTGGGAGAGGCATTCAACCTGTCCTCCCCGCCCATCGGCTGGGTCCGCACTATCGGCTGGGCCGCAGCGGCGACTTTCGTGATCTTCCTGATCTTCGGCCTTGGCGGGGCCGCGGTGGAAGCGCTGGGATTCGGCGCGCCGGATCCAGGCTTTCTGCTCGATCTCGTCACTGAAAGCCCGGCGATGTTCGCGCTGTGGATTGTAGGCGTGGCATGGCTCGCGGCAGGCACGGGCGAGGAACTTCTCTATCGCGGCTTCCTGATGGACCGCCTTTCGCGCCTTGCCGGACTGCGCGACAAGATGTGGCTGGTGATCGTCATCCAGGCAGTGCTGTTCGGCCTGCCACACGCCTACCAAGGCTGGGGCGGTGTGATCGTTACAGGGACGGTCGGCCTGTTCCTCGGCTGGCTGCGCGTCCGTATGAACGGGAACCTGTGGGCCTGTGTCCTTGCTCATGCAGCGGTCGATACGCTCGCGATGAGCCTTGCCTATGCCGAAACGCTGGGGTGGATCAGCGTTTAGGTCACCGCCTTCAGGCCGCTCTGGCAAGTTCGGCACGACGTCCGAGCAGGCGCGAAAGCTCTGCCATTGCTTCGCGCGCGTTAACGCCGACGAGTATCCGGATGTTCTGCAACCCGTCGCACAATTCGATATCGGAGTGTCCCTGATCGGTCAGGCAGGTCATCTTCCAGTCACCGAACATGCGCGATTGGATAGCAAAAAGATCGATCAGGCGGACATTTTCATGACGTAGATCGCAGCAGATGCTTTCGAAGGTTTCTTCAAGCTGCGCTTCATGACCTTCCAACACCTGGATGAACTGATTGTCGACAAAGATCAGAGCGCCTGTAATGCCGTTGCGGGCATTGCGCGCAGCAGCAGCATGGGCGATGCCCTCCACGATTTCGTGTGCGGCCTCTCCGCTATGCGGAAAGGTTGCCTCGCTAGTGTAAAGCAATCTGTGCATGGGGGATCCTGTTATCTAAAGCTCTTGCTACGCCACGCGGTCCGTACGGGTCTTGACGAACCCGGAAAGGTCAGCGGCAGGGACCGGATGACTGATCAGGAAACCCTGCACAGTGCCGCAACCATATTCCTTGATCAGGTCGAACTGATCCTGGCTCTCGATTCCTTCGGCGGTAATTTCTAGACCGAGGCTCGCACCAAGCTGGGCAATGGCGCGTACGATAGAAATGCTTCCGGCATCGGTGGGCAACAATTTGACGAACGATTTGTCGATCTTGATCCGGTCGATCGGGAAGCGATGCAGATAGCTCAGCGAAGAATAGCCCGTGCCGAAATCGTCGAGCGAGATACGCACGCCGAGCTCGCGCAGGCGGGTCAGGCTGCGGAAAGCCAGTTTGTCATTGCCCAGAAGTGCCGTTTCGGTAATTTCCAGCTCGAGTCGGCTGGCTTCGATGCCCGACTCCTCCAACGCCTGCATGACCGTTTGCGGTAAGCGCGGATCGAGCAGTTGCACGGGAGAAATATTGACAGCGATGGTCAGCCGATCATCCCACTGAGCGGCATCCATGCAGGCCTGGCGCAAGACACCGGCACCTATCCGGTTGATAAGGCCCAGATCCTCCGCCACCGGAATGAATTCCGAGGGAGGAACTTCGCCATGCTCCTCGCTGGTCCAGCGCAACAGCGCTTCCGCCCCGGTGATTTCTCGCGTCTCGGAATTGACCAGGGGTTGGTAATGGACGTTGAAATCCTCGAGCATGCAGGCTCGGCGGATTGACGCTTCAAGATGCCTGCGACGCTTCATGTCATCCATCAGCGACTGTTCGAACATGTGATAGCGTTCGCGACCTTCGCGCTTCGCTGAATACAGGGCGACGTCAGCGTGTTGGATCAGCTCTGCAGCAGTGCTGCCATGCTTTGGCGCGAGCGCGATGCCCACACTTCCACCGAGTTCGGCGACATTGCATTTGAACAGGAATGGGCGTTGCAGCAATTCGACGATGCGGGCAGCGGTCTTTTCCACCTGCTGCATGTCCGAAACATTGCGCAGAATTACCGCAAACTCATCGCCTCCGACACGCGCCACCAGATCATTCTGGCGCACCGCGCGGCGTAGCCGTGTCGATACCTTTTGCAGCACGCTGTCGCCTGCCGGATGTCCCAGAGTGTCGTTGACAGGCTTGAAACGGTCGAGATCCACAGTGAGTAGAGCAAATCCGGCACCACCTTCTGCCAGCGCCTTGCACTCTGTTTCCAATGCTGCGGCAAAACTGTGACGATTGGCCAGCTCGGTCAGCGAATCGTGCATGGCGATGTGCTGCAATTCATCTTGCGACTGGCTGTAGGTCCGGCGTTCGAGCAAGTGGGTCGAAACTCCCGTACCGAGTACCATCAGTGCCACCAGCGCGATTGCCGACGCCATCGAGATGAAGACTTCCGTGTTCACGGCCGGATTGACACCCGGCAGCGGCGTGAGCACGAAGCCTGCCATCGCAGTAAAGTGCAAGGTAACAATGGCGGCGACCAATACAGCAACCGAGACCGGCGAGCACCCGAAGCGGTTCTTGGCATGCAGGCTGGCCACGAACACCATGCCAAGCAAGGCACAAGCAGCCACTGAGCCAATGACATATTCCGGCAGCCAGCCCACGATGCCTTCGGTGCGATAGGCGAACATTCCAATGTAATGCATGGCGGAGATTGCGAGGCCGATCGTGCCGCCGCCTGCAATGATGCCGGTCCGCCGACCACCTGCAATGGCCAGTATCAGACCGATACCGATCCCCCCGACAGCAAACAGCGCCGAAACGATTGTCAGCGTCGCATCGAAGCTGATCTGAACGCGCGCATCATAGCCAAGCATTGCGATGAAATGCGTCGCCCAAGTGCCGGCACCTGCAGTTACCGCAGCGAGAAAGATCCAATGCAACCGCGCAGAGCCTTCGTCCATTCTGGCGCGATGGATGAGCGTGACCGAGACAAATGCACCGGCGATGCACATGATCGCTGCCAAAGCGACAATGCGCCAGTCGTGATCAAAAACAAGGCATTGCAAGATGCGCAAGTGACGTTGGTTCCCTTGGTCGGCGGCTATATCCGTCAGCGCAGCATCCTACCGGGAAACCCCTAAGAAAATGTATGCGTCCTCGCAGGAATAAAGATGTTATACGGAAAAGCGAAAACCGCGTACCGATACAATGATCTGGTCACTGCCCTTCCCACGCCTGTCGTATCTCCGCGGCTCTCCGGAACAGCACATCCCGGCTACGCAGGTCTTCGGCGGTCAGATCATTGTGCGGGTGGTGCGCGCCGAAATACCACTCGACGCCCGATCCACCGGCCTCGAGATGCGCGATCATCGCAAGTTGAAGAAGGCGTTCGTGCCCGTCCTCGGCGTTGGCATCAGGGATTGCACCATCGAACCACGGGCCGATTTCGTCCATGGTGATCGCCCATGGCACGCCTGCTTCAGTCGACAGTCTGATCCACTTGGCAGTTTCGCTACCGACATCTTCAGGGTTCGATACTTGGAACGAAAGGCCATCGAGACCCGGATAGCCGAGCAGCGGCGACAGAATCTTGTCCTTGTCCTCCGGGTTCGGAAGCGTGTGCAGCAATAGCGGGCGATTGTAGGGATCGATCATGCTCATCCAGTCGATCATCGCCATGCGTTGGGCGTCGCTCTGACCCTCAGGATGCCAAGGGGCGGGCCCGTTCTCCTCACCAAGATTCCAGATGAGGCCATTGTGATGGGCAAATCGGGAGACTATTTCGGCCATGTAAAGCCGCCGCTCGCGCCCCGTGTCACCGTCATCCATCAGCAGCTCGTTCTCAGTCTCCTGCAACACCATATGTAGCGCGATGCCGCTTTCCTGCATATGATCGAACAGGCGGTTCCACTGGTCGAGCTTCGAAATATCGAAAGTCTCGTAGGTGTCGGGCGAAGTGTAGGGCCACACATCCTTGCCATCGCCCTCGACATTCCATGTCAGGAAATATTGTGAGTTTGCGCCCACGCTCGCAAGGTAGTTGACGACGCCGACAAGCGCTCTCCCTTCCCCCGCACCCCATTGCGGATCGCCCGGCTGCCAGTCGACAAGATGAGGGGCAAATGTGTGAAGTTCCTCACCACTTTCAGCCTCTCCATCGCGGGCATTGCCGCTTGTGCGATAGGTGCCATCGAAGCCTTCGTAAGCAAGCAGGTTTTCAGGCGAGTTGGAGCCGCTCTTGAACCACTCACGACCGTTCGGAAGGCGATAGCGGCCATCGACGATTTCGAGCGGACCGAAATTGCGGTTCGTCCATGCGTTCCCAGCCAGCGGGTTGTAGTCGACCAGGATCGACCCCGTCACACGTGCCAGCGGAATGGCGGTGCCGGATGTGGGATCGAGATCGATGGCTATGTCCTCGCCTCGAGCAAAACGGGCGTGCCAGGTCCAGCGCCCTTCGCTTGGGGGCGTGAACATCGCGCGCCAGACTGTACCGCCAGTCGCGCTGCTGTCCGCGGCTTCTCCATCCCCTGCGAAATAGCCACGCACCGTGATGGGATCGCTATTTTCGGCAGTGAAGGTGACCATCAGGCGGTGATCGGTGAACGTCGCGGGATTGCTCTCCGACATGTAGGGCGTCGTGAAATCTAACGCCATCGGGTGATGGACCATGCCGTTCACGGGGTAGCCGATGGGTTCATCCAGGCTGGCACTCTCAAGCGATGCAAGCTCCGGCCCGCCGCCACGATTGCCCGCACCCGACGCGGTCCACATCCGCTCGTCCCAGACGACGAGGCCGGTGCCGTGACGGCCCTGGACGAGTGGCGACCAGTCCTCCCATTGGCGGACAATAGGGTCATATACCTCAACGCGCGAATGCGCGGCGTCCTGCGCGCCGCTCTCGCCGCCGGTATAGACCAACAGGCCGCGCACCACGGCCGCCATATTGCCCGCCCGCGGCTCGCTTAGCCGGAAAGCGGGATCAGTCGGCAGCCAGCGATTGTTGGCGATATCGAAAATATCGCCCTGCGGCTCGGTCGGCTCAAAGCCGTTATCGAGGTTTTCGCCCGTCCGGCGACCGCCTGCAACATAGAGATGATTGCCATGAGCCAGCAGCTGGAAATGGTCGCGGCGACGGGGTGCATCATCGTGTATGCGCCACTCGCCGGTTTCGAGATCGTAGCTGTCGAGCCAGCCATTCGAGCCGCTGACATGGCCATTGGTGATGCCACCCGCCCACCACAGCCGCCCGCCATAATTTGCTACACCACCCCCGCCCCGCAGGCGGTCTGCGGGTAGCGCGATGCCCTCTTCCCAGCGATCCTCTTCAGGCAAATAACGCCACACGCAATCGAGCGGCGTCTCGTTCGGCCAGTCTCCCGTCATTGCACCGACAATCCATATTTCGCTACCGACCGAGACGGGCTGGAAATGGTGCATCTCCACCGGGACAACCGCGCCCGCCGTCCAGGTGTTTGCGACCGGGTCGTAAATATCGGTCGGTTTCATGCCCCGGCCACCAATCAGGTAAAACCTGCCTTGATGTTCAACAAAGCCCGCTTCGTGCCGCGCTGTGGGGGAGCCTACCGCACTCTGCTCGGACCACGGTCCAATATCGACTTCGGCTCGTTCGGCTGTCGCGGCGACTATTGGAACAGCTCGCTCCGGCGAGTGCGAATGATTGGCGCAGGCCGCAATAAGGCAGATGCTGGCGAGAGCCGAGAGTGTTCTGAAAATGTAGGGTTCACACATGACCCCATGATGCGCGCGCGCAAACGGAAGGGCAAGCAGCAGCGCCAGCCCCAGAATCAACAACGCCCCGTATCGCTGCGGGGCGTTGGAAATTCCATACTGGAAAGCTTTATTTGACCAGTTCGACCTGGTCGAAATCGAGTTCCACCGGTGTTGCGCGGCCGAAGATCGAGACCGAAACCTTGACCTTCGCCTTGTCGAAATCGAGTTCCTCGACTTCGCCGTTGAAGCTGGCGAACGGGCCTTCGAGCACCTTGACCTGGTCGCCGATCTCGTAATCGACATTGATGTCCTGCTTGGGCGCGGCCTTGGCTTCTTCGACACCGCCGAAATAGCGTGCCGCTTCCTTTTCGGAAATTGCCTGCGGCTTGTTGCCGGCACCCAGGAAGCCCGTGACCTTGGGAGTGTTCTTGACGAGGTGGTAGACATCGTCGGTCATATTGAGCTTGGCCAGCACATAGCCGGGCATGAACTTGCGTTCGACCTGCACCTTCTTGCCGCGCTTGATCTCGGTCACGGTTTCGGTGGGGACTTCCACCTCTTCCACGCCTTCGGACAGGCCGAGGCGTTCGGCTTCGGAAAGGATCGCGTCGCGCACCTTGTTCTCGAAACCGGAATAGGCGTG